>JBBSXN010000001.1:0-31051 GCA_038045765.1 Nanobdellota archaeon
TAAGAATAGTTAATGAAAGCCCTGAAATGGTTGAAGATGCTGTGGAAGGAATGAAAATTTGGAAGAGTTTTTAAAGCGCTCTTTTTGATTTAATTTATGGATCGCAGAGCATTTGAAATTGAAGCTAGAAGAAAAAATCTTACTGATATGTTCCTTCAATTAGTTTCTGAAGATGAATCATTTAAGTTAGCACAGAAAACTGTAAGAGATAGTAGAAATACTGCTGGGCCGAGATATCTTGTTGGTAGCTTTATTTATAAAACTTTAATAAGAAATTTGTACAAGCCAACCTTAGAAAGACCTAAGGAAATTAATTATGTAGTGGATAGACATGTTCAAAAACATGGTATGGTTATTCCAGATAGATGGAAAATTAAAGGTAATGACTGGGGTGTGCCTCAATTGTGCACAGCTGATAGGGGAGTAGTGACTATTACTACATTTAATAGCTTTCATTTTATAAGAGATGGACAGAGCGCTCAGAGAATTGGTAGTTATTTTAATAATGTGCCTTTTAATCTAAATGGAATAGCTTTTGATTTGCAAAGCGATAGAATAATTGGCAAGCAAGCTATAAATGGTATCAGTGAAGGTATATTTAGATTATCTAATCCTGAAGCCGTTAAACTTTATGTAAGGAAAAATGGAATAAATAACATTGACGAATATGCTAGAGATAGGGCTGAATCTTTTGGATTGAAATATGTAACTAGTGAATAATTTGAAAATTAAACCTCTTGCCTGAATCTTCTTTGCTCAAACTCTAAACTTATTAATTCTTTTTCCATATCAACTAATTCATCTAATGCTGTAGAAGTAGAGGATTCATCTAAATCTTCTATTTTTCTTGATTTTACTATTCTTGTAAAATCTTTTATAAATCGCGATAAGGGACAATCTTCTTTTATATATTGTAAATTAAAGAAATAATCGTTTAATCCTGAGAATCTATATCTAAAGTATAAACCATCATATAAATCACGCACTGCTTTAAGCTCTCTTGCTTCTGATAAATTATCAAATATCATTTCCTAGTTCTCCTTGAAATTTATCTAATAACCATTTTCTTTCAGATCTTCCTTCATAACAGTCTAGAGAGCTTGGCGAGTATCCTTCTTTTCTTTGGGGCATTTTATAGTTTTTATTAACTCTTCCTGCTAATGTGAAAAATTCAGATATTTCTGCTGGCTGATAACCTATAACTTCCAGGTATTCTTGCATTCTAGTGCACATCATATCACCACGAGTTATTCCTTTTTTCTTGACATTTTCATTTGGATCTTCATTTATCCATTCTTGAGGATCTTCGAGATAATTGCTTATGAATCCTGAAGCAGAATTTTGTTTTGTCTCCCATTTGGCAGATAATAAATGTAAATGAGATTCTAAATTAATAGATTTTCTTCTTTTTCTTATTTCTAATAATTTTTGAGATAAATCTATTTCATGTCTTGTTGGAAGTCTTCTTTGGTGATTCATCTTCTTGACCTCTGTTTTGTCGTAAGATATGGTTTAGTTATTCTCTTATCTGGATAAAGAATTTGTAAGTTTCTCATTATCTCTGGTTGCACAGTTATTCTTCTTTCAAGAACTCTTTCTACAGCGTATGGAGTCGTACCTGTAATCTGGGCAGTGTCTGAAACATCATAACCATAATCTTTACTTTCATATATCTGACTTGCAACTCTACTAGGAATTTTATAGTTGCTTTTAGATTCTCCTTCTTTTCTAAAAGTGCAAGCAAGTTTTACATTTCTATCTCTCTTAGTATTTCTAATTATTGTTTCTACACATTTTTCTGAATTTAAGAAAAATCTAATGTCTTCTGCTGAGAAAGTTGTTGAACTAGCTCTTTTGAAAGCTCCTTTTTCTTCTTTAGACCTTCTAGAAAGAGAACGGATATCATGCAAACCTGCAAGTTCAAAATAACGACTTGTACCGCTCATATCCTGGCCTGCTTCTTCTATTAAAGCATGTAATGATTTTCCCTCTCCTTTTTCTCTTGATTGATAAAATCTTAAAAACAGATCATATAACTTATTCAAACGTTTTTTATCCCCATATTCAACCTTTAAATGAACTTGTGCAGCAGTTATTTCTGCTCTTTGTTCTGGAGTTAAGTCAGGTTTATTTGCTGAAAGACTAAATATATCGGCCTTTAATGTGTTGATTAAATCTTCTCTTCTTTCTGCTAAAATTGGCTGACTTTTTCCTTTTTTAGCTCTGTTTCTTCTTTCACACCATAATTTATGTTGCCCACTACCTTGTAAATATTGTTCAACTTGTTGACGACTCATCCCTTTGGCTTCACCCATTTCAACTGTGCTTGCTCCTTGTCTACATAATCTATCTAGTGTTGGATCTCCGTCATTCTCTAAACTATTAAATAAATCTAACGCTGCAAGACCTTTAACTGGTCTCTCTAGTAAATATATATCTCCACCCTCAAATTTACGTAAAACATGATAAAAAGAAAAGGGAGTGAATCTAAATTTTTCTCTTACTCTGAAGATGTATTGTTCTCCAGTTCTTACGGATTGTAACTCTCTTTTAATTGCTTCATCTCTAAGCGCTATAAATCTCTTACCTAATAATGATTTAATAGTAGCAGAGGTACTTTCATTAGTCTTTCCCATCTTTGAAGCTATATCTGTCAAAGATACTCCTGCATTAATATCTGCTAATAACTCGGCCCTGAGCCTTTCTTTTTCAGCTTCTGGTAGTTTAGTTACTGATTGATAAATAGTTTTCATCGTGCTTTTCCTTCAAAGATCTTGAAGATACCTCCGTTTTGTTCTGTTCTAACTCCTTCGGAATAATCTCTTAAAATATTAAAAATATCATTCGTCTTATGATATGTTATTCTTGGATTTCCTGCTAATTCTGGATAATTAGCATTATTTATTTTATCTGCGTCAAATGTACTTATGAAATATCTTCCTTGTGGTTTTAGTAAGCTAAATATTGAAGCTAAAGATGTTTCTAAATCCTTTACGTTATGCAAAGCCATATTGCATAAAACTTCATCAAAACCATGAGATTGAGGAAAAGGTAATGTTGCAGGCAACGCACCAAATAATGTAAATTTTATATCGTTTGGTTTTGTTTCTCCTAAAGATATATTTGGTAAGCCATATTTTTCCTTTAGTCTTGAAAGACAATATCTTGAAGTGTCTACTCCTACATATGTCTGTTCCGATTTTAGATGCGGAATAACTGCATCTCCTAAACCGCATCCTATATCTAGGACTGATGATCTTTCTGGAATGGATTGGACTTTTCTTGAAATTCTTGGATTTAGACTTAAATGTCTTAAACTGTCTTCTGAAGACTCTGAATAATCTGCCCAAGCTTTTGAAATTGCTTCTCTTTGGGCATACCAATTTTGGAAGGCAGATAAATACTCCTTTCTTCCTAAATCTCTTCTACTTTCATCTTCATTTATCCATTCTCTGAAAAGAACTCTCATTTCTGGAGGCATAATCTTTGCAAGAGGAAAAGCAGTTACGAAATCTCTTATGTGAATTGGTTTTGTCGTCATTTTAGTTTTCTCACTACTTCATCTCTTTCATTATAACATAATCCATGTAAAGGACATTCTCTGCAACCATTTTTTAATTTTACTTGTGATAAATCTAAACCTTGATGAACGCATCTATTGTTTTGGGCTTTCTGACCTAAATATGCTTCAGTTAAAGCTTCTGTGAAATTTGTGTGTGGATAAGTCGGATCTTCCCTCAAACACATAAAATCTTTTTCTCCTCTAGGTAAAGAAGAAGAGACTATTGCTACAGAAGCTAAAGAAGGCATATCTTCATATTTGATTCTGGCGCTTCCTGTATGAATATCTTGAGCTAATCTTTCTAAAACTGTATATGGTAAAAATGGAATGTTAAAATGAAAGTGTTCTCTTTCTTCTCCGATTATGTATTTGTCTGAGTGTGATTCTCCTCTTACTGGAACTTCTCCAAAATCTGGATCTAAAACTGTTGGAACTATGTAAAATTGATGGATTACTGGAGGTTCTTTAAGATCGTTTATATGCTGAGGATTCATTTTAATTATGACCTCCTAAAACAGGTAGTAAGTAAGATTTGTTTATGCTTTTATCTCCAGTCATCTTTCTTAAATTCATTATAATTCTTGGCTCTACTTCTGACCTCATATCTAGTGCTCTTTCTATTCTTTCTCCAGTTAGTGTTGGTAGTATCTCGCATATTTTTCTTTGAGAATAATTATTATCAAGAGCATAATATATTTGACTTGCCAATCTGTAAGTTAAACCTGCTTTTTTTAGGCTTGTAAATATTGGGTCTTGACGTTTTCTCCCACCAAGTTTTTGAGCTACTGAAGTAAATGATGTTCTAATTTCTCCAAAATAGCAAATGTCCTCTGCTGAGAAGTCAGTGTAAGATGCTCTATTTACCATCTGTTCTTGTTCTTGAGTTAGTGGATGTTTTTCCCAACATAGTGGTCTTAAACCTATTCTCTTAAGATGCCCTTGGATTTCCCCCCCATTATTGAAACCAGCTCTCTTTGCTAATTCATTAATAGGAATTTCCTCTCCTGCCTCATCTGCTGTGAAATATGCATGATACAATTTTTTTATTCTTACTGGATCTCTTTTTTTATGCTGTTGTAATTCTGCATTTAAAAGTGCGTAAGCTTCTTCTACTTTTTCATCAATAGATAGTTTTCTTCCATCATCAATAGAAGATTCCATTAGTTCTTCTAATACTTCCTCGCCCCAACTCATTTTATCTCCTCCTGTTTTACTCGGTCATTCATAGTATTCCATGCCTTATAGGCTGCTAGTTGATGAGAATTAATATTGTAAGCTGTGCAAATATCTGCATCTGATGCAGATTTATCTCTTAACCAAGAATAAATTTCTAACTTTTCTTCATCTGAAGGAGATCTTGTTCTCTCTGTTCTTCTTGCTTCTTCAATGGTTCTTTGATCTGGAGTAAGTTTAATTCTTTGAGGTATGCATATAGATACTGCTCTGTGATAAAGGTCTGCAATATCATCTATTGCTTTTACTAGTCTTTTATCATGATATCTTTTATGATTAAGCTGAGTACTTAGTGAACCCTCTTCATAACCAATTTTAAAAACATCTCTGGTTAATAGGGGTATATTTGTAGGGAATCTGCCAAACTGAAATAAGTCCATTAGCATATTACTACCAGAATTACTTGTATAGCTATATCTTTCAATATCTCTTGGTATATATCCTTTATGAGCCTCAAATACTAAACTGCCTATTAATGCAGTAGCGCGTCTCTCAGTCATAACTTTCATAAGTGCTTGTTTAACTTCTGACTCCATGGTTATGAAAAAAGCTTGTTCAAGGCCACGACGATAGTCATCTTCGCTTCGATCCCTTCCAACAGTTAGTTGACTTAAAAGTTCCTTAACTTCTCTGTCCATGCTCTCGCTTCTTACTACTTGTTGCACTTCCGATTTACGAGGGTGATCTGAAAATAGACTTCTTGAAACTGGATAATTTAAAGTACCTGATGTTAGCGTATTTATTGTTTCAACGGTAATTCCTTCACGTAAAGAAGTAAGATCTTCTCCATTTTGAGCCAACAAAGACTCTATTCTTCCTATTTGTTGTCTGAGTTCTTCTGATGGTGTAAGATGATCAAATTCTCCACGGCTAAATGATTTTATCCATTCAGCTTGAAGAAGACGTCTTGCTAAATCGTATTTCATTCTTTTTGATTCACGATTACCAAAATATACTGTTGAAAGAACTCCTTGTTCTCTAAGTAACTGACGAGAGGCAATTGTTGATAGTGTTAATACTTCTGTAATTGTCTGTTGTCCTTTATAGTCTAAACTAATTATATCAAATTTCTCAGGTGTACTTAAAAAATAATCATGTGCATTTACTTGTTCTACCCTTATTCCCAAGTTTGCTCTTCTAAGTCTTTCGGCTTCTTCTTTACCTCTTTCCAAGCCAATAATATTTGCTCTTGGAATTCCTAATGGGTCATATATCTCTTTAACTTCTAATGCCTCCTCGCCTTCTACTTCTGCACCTGGAAAACAAACTACTTTGATATCTTTAGGTTTTTTGAATTTTGTATGAATTTTAATAAATTCTCTAAATTTTTCTCTTGAAAGTTGCTTTGCAGGATCATTATATGTTTTGCTCATTTTTATAAAATCTCCTTATTATCTTTTTTGTTTTGATTCTTATTCCTTACATTCTTTTTATGTTCTCTTTCCAATTTGATTAATGAGATACGTGCTCTTTCTGGGTTTGCCCTTGTGACGCTTAGTATTTCAAGAAGCCTGATAAGTATCTCCTCGTAACTTTCTCTTGGATAGCGCTTAAGATGATCTATACGAGACTTTGTTTGATTGGAAAGTTTGATAGTAGTTATTTTATTGGATGCTATTTGCTGAGTGTTTTGTTCTTGAGTGCTATTTTCCATTTTCGGTATACTTTGGTATACCTATATAAACTTTACGATGACAACAGATAAAGAGACATTATGTAGTGACAACAAGGTTTATATAGGCTAAATAATGTGTATAATTAACTAAATTTTAAACAAAAACCATGGAATTCAAAAAACAATTGGTTTCACTTGTTGCATTCGTTGCAATGTTTGCCTTAATGGTAAGCAGTGTAAGCGCTTTTGCACAGATAACTAGCGTTGAAGTAAGTGGTGTTGAAGGCCTGTCCGCAGGTTCAAACATCTCTGTTTTTGCTGGAACAACTGTCCCAGTAAGAGTAATCTTCACAGCTACTGCTGATGCAAATGATGTTAGAGTGAAAGTTTGGCTTTCTGGTAGCAGTGACTATACTATCGCCTCTGATAGATTTGTAGTTGACGCTGGAAGTACCTATAGCAAGTTAATTGCTGTACAAGTACCACACGACGTTGACCCACAAGAAGACATGAGACTTGAAGTTTCTGTCGAAAGCAGAGCTGATGGTGAAGTTGATAGAGCTGAAATATCTCTTTCTGCACAAAGAGAATCGTACACAGTACAGATTCTTGATGTAGCAGCTGACTCAAAGGTTAGTGCAGGAGACAATCTTGCATTAGACATTGTTCTAAAGAACAGAGGAAGAGAACTTGCTGAAGACACTTTTGTCACAGTAAGTATCCCTGCTTTGGGTATTGAAAGAAGAGCTTATTTTGGTGATATGTCACCAGTAGACCAAACCGATCCATTGCCTGAAAAAGAAGACGCATCTACAAGAAGGTTGTTCTTAAACATCCCTTCTAATGTACCAGCTGGAATATACACTATTCAAGTTGATGCATTTAATGCCGATTCTAAGACAACTGTAACTAAAAAAGTTGCAGTTGTTGGTGCTAGTGACTCAAGCAGAATTGTATCTGCCTCTACAACTAAAACAGTTGCAGTTGGCGAAGATGCAGTTTATTCTGTAACAGTCGTTAACACAGGTAACAAAGTTCAAGTATACGATTTAAGTTTTGATGCACCAGCTGATTTATCAGTTAATGCTGAAGAAACTATCGTTGTTGTTCCAGCCGGAACAAGCAAGACTGTAAAGGTAATGTCTTCTGCTGATAAAGCAGGAAAATATGCCTTCGTAGTTAGCGTGAACTCAGACGGATCACTTGTAACAAAGCAAAACTTTGTAACAAATGTAGAAGGAAAGAAGAATTCAACTGCAAACGCAACTGTTGTATTAACAGTTGTATTGGCGATAATTTTCGTCGTATTGCTAGTTGTTCTTATTGTACTTTTAACAAAGAAACCACAAAAAGCTGAAGAGTTCGGAGAAAGCTACTACTAAAGTTTATTCTTTTATTTTCTTTTTTATTTAACTTATAGTGGCTCCGAATTGTATCTCATATTATCTTGATATAATCATATTAAATTAACAAACAAAAAAAATGGATGAAATACAACGTATAATAACTGAGAATGCTCCAAAACCTGGAAATTATAGTCAGGGTATTAAAGTAGATATTGGTCCTGGTTGGATGGTTTATGTTTCAGGTCAGACAGGTAATGTAGTTACTGGTCAACAGGGAGTTATATCTGATAGTATTATTGAACAAACTCGCCAAGCATTAAAAAATATTGAAGCAATTATTATAGAGTCTGAGGGAGATAGAAAAAATATAGTCGATATGACTGTTTTCCTCAAAGATCTTAAAGCAAAACCAGATTTTGAAATAGCTTATTCACAATTCTTTCATGGCCAACGATATCCTGCTAGATCACTAGTTGAAGTTTCTGATATACCTCTTAGGGGAGAGGGATGTTTAGTTGAATTGAAAGCTATTGCATATATTCCTAAATAATAACCCATTATTTTTATCATACAAATAATTAAAAACTAATTTTATAAGTGCATTCTATGCAAAATAGATTATGGATGTTAGATTGTGATGGAGTAACTTCAGATTTTCAAGATGCCGCTATTAAATGGCATAATATGTCTTATGGCACTAAACATAGAAGAGAGGATATAACTCAATTTTCTCTTGGGAAATTATGGGGATGCGATCAGGGAGAAGAGCTTAGAAGACTTGATGAATTTTATCAAACTGATCATTTTGATAATATACTTCCTATATCTGGTGCTCTTAGAGGTGTTGACTCTATTAGACTTTTAGGAGAGTATTATAGGGTTATGACTCTTACTGCTAGGCCTGAAAACCTTAGAATTAAGACAAATCAATGGTTCCAAAGACATTTTCCTAATAGATTTGAGAAGATAATTCTTTCTGAAGCTTATGGTGGAAATGGAGGAACACATGCTAGTAAAGTTGAGATTTGTTTAAAAGAAAGAGCTTATGGTATAATTGAAGATTCTAGTGTCAATGCTATTGCAGCTCATAATGTAGGAATTAGATCTATTGTTCTTGATCAGCCTTGGAATAGGCGAGATGAATTACCTGGTGGTGTTTTAAGGGCTAGAGAATGGGAAGAAGTTCCTGAATTAATTGCTAAATATAGGGACTAAAAGTTCAGGGAACTTTTAAATATCGCTTTGTTTACTAAATTAAGAGATGGTGTATGTTAAAAGATTGGTGATGCATGGTTTTAAGAGTTTTGCAAGGAAGACTGAGATTGAGTTTGGGCAGGGAATAAACGTTATCTTAGGTCCTAATGGTTCTGGAAAAAGTAATGTATCTGATGCTTTATGTTTTGTTCTTGGAAGGTTAAGCATTAAAAGTATGAGGGCTGCGAAGGCTAGGAACCTTCTGTTTATGGGTAGCAAATATATCAAGCCTGCAAGAGAGGCTGTTGTGGAGATTGTTTTTGATAATTCTGACAAAGCTTTTGCTATAGATAAAAATGAGATAAGTCTTAAGAGAACTGTAAAGTATAATGGGCAAAGTACGTATAAAATAAATGATGAAACTAAAACTAGAATTGAAGTTATTGAAATGCTTGCTCAGGCAGGTATAGATCCTTATGGATTTAATCTGGTTTTACAGGGGCAGATTCAGGCTATTGTAAAAATGCATCCTGAAGATAGAAGAAAGATTATAGAAGAAGTTGCAGGAATAGCTATTTATGAATCTAGAAAAGAAAAAAGCCTGAATGAACTTGGTAAAACTGAAGAAAGATTAAAAGAAATTGGTGCTATTTTAAGAGAAAGAACTGCTTATTTGAAAAATCTTGATAAAGAAAGAACTCAGGCTTTAAGATTTAAAGAACTTGAAATGACTGTTAAAAGAAGTAAAGCATCTATACTTTCTAAGAAGATAAAAGATAAGGAAAAAGAACTTGATTCTTTGAAGAGATCTATTGAAGATAAACTTGAACAACAGGATTCTTATAAGAAAAAGGTTGAGAAGACTCAGGAAGTTTTAAGTGCTCTCAATAGAAAGATAGAGGAGATAACTAAACACATACAGAAGTCTACTGGTTTGGAGCAAGAAACATTACATGAAAGTATTGCTAATTTAAGAGCAGAGATAGAAGGTTTGAAAGTAAGAAAAGAGAATTATGAGAATAGAGTTAATGAAATTCAAAGAAGAATAAATGAGATGAAAAACTCCACTCCTGGTCTTGAAGCAGAGATAGGTGAATTGAAAAAAGAGTCTCCTATGATGGCTAAGAAAGGAGAAGAGTTGAAGAAAAAGAAAGAAGAGCTTGCAATTATTGAAGAAGAAAAGAAAAAGATGCACACTATAAAGTCTGAGCTTAATAATATCAGAGAGAGGATAAAAGATAGAGAGAGAATGCTCGCTAGAAATGGAGCTGATAGCGATAATATAGTTAAGCAGCTTGGAGAGTATGAAAAGCTTATTAAATTTAAGAGTGAAGAAGAATGCTTAAATGCTTTAAAGGAATATAGAAAAAATCTTGATAAAAATCTGAAGGAATTAGAGATAATAAATAAGGATATGGTTGGATATGAAAAATCTATATCTATTGCTGAGTCTGATTTATCAAGAGCTGAAAAAATAGCTCATGATGTATCTAAGATTGATACTTGTCCTTTGTGTCAGAGTAAGATAACTGAAGAGCATATTTCTCATGTAAATTCTGAACAGGTTAGTGTTATCTCAAAATCTAAGGAACTTATTTCTGATTGCGTCAGAAATCTTAAGAATGGGGAAGGGAAAAGTAGAATGCTTAAAGATGAGATAAGAGAATTTGAGGTTAGCATATCCGAAGCTGAGAGAGAAAGTATAAGGCATAGAGCTATGAAAGATAAACATGAACAGTTAAAGAGGGCTGTAGAAGAAGATAAAATCATAAGAAATGAGCTAAACAGTTTAGAATCTAAGAGAAAGAGTTTTGAAGAAAAATCAAATGATGCTTATAGTGTTGAAGAAAGATATCAAAATAAAATCATGGAGATTGAAGAAATCTCTGCAAGAACTGAGGAAGATATTGACACGACAATATTGTATAAACAAAGAGAACTTGAAAATATGCATTCTATAATAAAAAGAAGTAGTAAAGATATAGAAGAGCTTGGTCAGACAATTAGTGAAATAACTAACAGTTTGAAAAATAAAATGGATGGTTTGAGTGAGAAGGAAGGACAGGAACAGGAATTGCAGAAAAGATTTAAGACATTATTTGAGGAGAGGGAAAGCACTCAACATCAAATTCAAGAAAGCAATTTAGAGTTGAGTGAAATAAATCAGAACATTAGAGCTATTGAAGACCAGGTTAATTATCTAAAAATTGGAAGAGCAAAATTAGATGCTGAGAAAGAGTCTTTAGAGATGGAACTAAGTGATTATGCTAATGTTGAACTTGTACAGGGAAGTATTGATGCGCTTGAAGAGAAAATGAAGAAAGCACAGGAATCATTGATGCAGATTGGAAGCATAAATATGAGGGCTTTAGATGTTTATGAAGAAGTAAAGAAAGAGTATGATATTGTCTTTGAGAAAACTCAAACTCTTGAAAGAGAGAAGTTGCAGATTATGGAAATTATTGCTGAGATTGATAATAAGAAGAAAAGAACTTTTATGAAGACGTTTAAAGCAATGTCTGATTTATTCTCTGAGAATTTCGCTAAACTTTATACAAAGGGAGTTGCATTCCTTGAGCTTGAAAATAAAGAAGACATATTTGCAGGCGGAGTTAATATTGTTGTTAGATTGGCTAAAGGAAAGTATTTTGACGTTACTTCTTTATCTGGTGGTGAACAGACTCTAGTTGCTTTGTCTTTATTATTCGCTATCCAAGAGTATAAGCCATATCACTTCTATATCTTTGATGAGATAGATGCTGCTTTAGATAAAAGAAATTCTGAAAGACTTGCCGTGTTACTTAATAGATATATGAAATCTGGACAGTATATAGTTATTACACATAATGATGCAATTATTATGAATGCAAATACTCTTTATGGAGTTAGTATGCATGAGCAGGTTTCTAAAGTTCTTAGTTTGAATTTACAGGAATCATTGAAAGAAGTTAAGCAGATACAGGAGAGTGAAGGTGCTGTAAAACCAGAGATAACTATTGATTCAGCGCCTTTATCTGAACAGACTTTGGAAGAAGGTAGTAGGGAAGAATAATTAGCTCAAGAGACTCAAAGGATAGCTTCCGAAAGAATGCACTTCATTGCTCTTTGATATTTCTTTAAGTGCGTTTGATACATTAACATCTTTTTCTGAACCATCAATTTCCATGAAAAACTCATATTCACCTAGTTTCTTTCCTAATGGTAGAGATTCTATTTTTGTAAGATTTATATTATTGTCTTTAAATGCTTTAAGAATGTTGAATAATAACCCTGGCTTGTCCTGATGAGGGATGATCATTAAACTTGTTCTTAGATTGTTTTCTTTTTGAGTTATAGCTTTTTTTGATATTAAAATAAATCTTGTTACATTGTTATGATTATCTTCTAGGTTTTCTTTTATGATATTAAGATTAAAAAATTTAGAAGCCTCTTTAGAACCAATTGCAGCATATTCATGATTCTTTGAAGCAATTTCCATTGCTTTTGATGTACTGGCTACTTCTTCTGTTTGTATTTTTTTATTTGCTGAAAAGAACTTTGAGCATTGTCCTAGCGCCTGAGGGTGAGAGATAACTTTTTTGAAATTACTTGAAAGAGAAGCTAAGCAGTGATGAATTGGGAGATCATATGAAGATAGTATTTTAAGTTTGCTTGAATTTAAGGCATATATTGATTCTCTTACGCTGCCCTGAAGCATATTTTCTATTGGTGCTACTCCTAACTCTGCCTCACCTTTTGAAACTGCGTCATAAATGTTTTCTATTTTGTGGCAAAATAAAAAATCTCCATTAGGGAAAACTTTCTGTCCAGTTATGTGAGAATAACTGTACTGTCCTAAAACTGCGATTTTTTTCTGTTCTGCCATGTTAGTATACCTTTTTTTTATTTAAAAGCTTTATAAATTCACCTGTTATGTTTGAAGAGCTTTCTATTATCGGTTCAAAAATCATCTTTGTATTTTGAAAGAAATCTTCAAAAGAATCTTTATCGCTCTTCTGAATAATTTTATTTAAATCAAATGTGCTCTTTGTTAAAGCAGACATAACTGTTTTTGTGTAAGGATTATGAGCCATTATATCTGAATATAATTCTTTATCTTGTGCGAAAAGTCTTCCTAATGTAAAAAGACGAAGAAGATAAGCAGGAGTAGTATGTTTACTTGATATGTCTTTTATATTTAATCTTTTCAAGGTCTGTCCAAAAATAAGATTTGAGAGATGATTTAATGCTTGAACGAGAGCCATTTGTTTATCATGTTCTTCTGGTGTTAAGATATCTACTTTTAGATCCATCTTCTTGAGAGTCTTTTTATACCAATCTAAATAGTTATTTCCTCTAATTGGGCAGAGAATCATATTCTGATTTTTCAAGCCTGCTGAAGGTCCAAATAGGGGATGGCTACCAATTACTTCTGCTTTTGAATAATGCTCCATTGCCTTACATGGATAAACTTTTACTGAAGTAAAATCAGAGATTAAAGCATCAGGTCTTACAAAAGGCCCTATCTCTTTGATCATGTTTATTGTGGCCCTTATTGGGACACATATAATTACTACATCTCCTTGTTTAGCAGCTTCTATATTTGTTAAGGCTGTGTTTCTTCCTGAAATTAAAACTTTATAGCCTTGTTTTCTAAAAGCTTTGGCAAATAAAGAACCCATTTTACCCCGTCCTCCAATGATTGAAATTGTTTTAGGTTTTTTTTGCTTCATTTTCCTTAATGTAATTTTTTAGATAGTCTTCCTCTAGTTGAAGTAATTTATCAATTATTAATCTATAAAAACTTCTTACAAATAATGGATCTTTATATCCCATACTTTCCAGTTTTTTTGTTCTATCTGCTATTAGGCTTTCTTCTCTTTCAACGTCTTTTAGAGGCCTTCCTTGCTTATGCTTAGCAAGAGCAACGTGATTTCCAAGTTTGAATCTTTTAACAAGAAGCTCTAGAATAGCACTGTCTATCTTGTCTATTTCTTCTCTTACTTTACTTAGATCCATATTAATTTTGATAGCTGGAAGTATTTAAATTGTTTGAAATGGAAAGGTTTAAATTCTTATGATCTATGTATTAATGATGTCCCCACACTTTAAATGCCTCTGGATGTAAAGAAAACTATGATTTGCTTATAGTTGGGACTGGAATTTCTGGAAGTGTTTTAGCTTATGAAAGTCAAAAACTTGGTTTAGATTATTTGATATTGACCTCTGAAAGAAATTCTTTAGCTAATACTAGTTCTATGAGTAATGCTCATTGTAGAATTCCTGATAAAAATCAAGTAGAAGAATGTGTTAGACTAAGTGTAGAAAAATGTGGAGATTCTGAGGATTGTGTGAGATATGTTTACGAAAGGGCAGATTTAGCTAGAGAATTGTATGATGAGCTTGGGATTGATTATGAGAGAAGAAGTTTCGGAATTATTCCTATAAGAAAAAATGTAAGACAAGGTTATTCTGTTTTGAAAAAGTTGCAAGAAAATATAGAAAGTATAAATGAAAATACTAAATTAGTTGGTTTGTACAAAGAAGGAACATCTTACAGAGCAGTTGTTCAACAAGGACTTGAAAGAAAAGAGATAAAAGCAGATAAAGTTATTTTTGCAACTGGTGGTTTTGGGGGACGATTTAAAGATAGTGACTGCTTTAGATATAAGGATTATAATTCTCTTGAAGTTGCTAAGAATGTTGGAGCGAATTTGAAGAATCTTGAAAATGTATTTTTTCATCCTTTTGGATATAATAATGGTAAATCTATACTCACTGGGAAAGAATCAAGTGCTGGAGAATTTTTCAAGGAAGATGGAAGTCTTTTGTTTACTGAAGAAATGAGCAAATTAGTCAGAGCAGATAATTATCATGAAAGATTCGAAGATTTAGAGAAAGTTGTGGAAGCAGAAATCGGGAAAGGAGGCAAGGTATTATTCAGGTCAGATGGAAGAGAAATTGTTATTTCCCCATCCGCACATTATACTGCTGGAGGTATAGAAACTGATAAGTATGCTCAAGTAAAAGGATGTGAAAATCTTTATGCAATTGGAGAGTGTAGAGCAGATGGCTCAAGAAATGGGGGAAGATTGCCAGGATACGCATTTACTGAATCTATTGTGCATGGATTGACTCTAGCAAGAAGTTTTGCTGGAGAAATTTAAAGTCCTTCTAAAGTACCTTGATTATTTTCTGGATAAAGTGCTTTCCATGTTGCCCAGGATTTTCTAAATATTCCTGAATCTTTATGCTTCTTACCTGATTTCCTTAAAAATTCTTTTGTGTATGGGTCGCTTGGATAACCTGAACCAAAATCTCCAAATTGTTTTTTTAAATCTAGCAAGGATTCTTCTCTTGCACATTTAGCTAAGATTGAAGCTGCAGAAACGCTTATATGATTTGCATCTGCTTTATGTTCGCAATGTAGTTCAATATCTTTTTCTTTGAGATAACCTAAAAGGGTAGCTTTCCAAGCGTTTGTGTTTACAGAAGGACAGTCCACAATTACTTTGACAGGTTCTTTTATTCCTGTTAAAAGGAAATTTATTATCTCTGCAGTTTTTATTGCTTCTAAAGTGTTTAAGTTTAATCCTGAATTTACGGCATGATCTATCTGTTCAGGTGTTGCTTCAACAATTTTAAAGTTTTTTGAAGCGTCTTTTATTATTCCTGCTAAACTCATTCTCTTTAAATGAGTAAGGGTCTTTGAATCTGCAACACCTTCTGCCTTCAATTCTTTTTCAACTGACTTTTCAACTAAGACTCCTGCTAAGAACATACTTCCTAAAACAGGACCTCTGCCAGCATCATCAATTCCAAGTATTAACATGATTGTGTTATGAATATAATGTATAAAAAGTTATGCTGATGTAGTTAGTATAGTATGGAAATGTTTTAAAACAAGCTAATTTCTTATTTCTAACAATGAAAAGTAGTCTTTTAAGTGCTCGTAAAGGGTCTTTACGTGTTCCAGATATTTTGAGGGGTATGTCTAGAGATCAAATGACTCGTGAACATCCTTCTTATGATGGTTTGCCTAGAACTGGTCAAGATAAAGCTCTTAAATTTGCAAATAATTATTCTAATTTTTTGGATAGTGCTCGTATTGCTCCTGATGTAGTTGAGAAAGTTAGAGGTATGTTTGAAGAATATAAACCTAAAAATTCTTTCTTTATGACTAATCAGGATGAAACTGCATTTGCAATAGTTAATTATGGTTCTCAACCTATCAGTGATGGAATAAATATAATTTATAGCCATACTGATTCTCCTTGTCTAAGAGCAAAAGTAAAGCCGATTACTTTGCAATGGGATCCTTCATTAAAAGAATTGCATACTGGTGTGGAAATTGATACTATGGGTTATGGTGGAATTTCTCCACATCAATGGGCAGGCCATACTTTAGAATTGAGAGGATGGACTATTAAAAATAGAGAAAGAAGACCTCTTCCTAGAATTTTAGTTTATAGTCCTGAAGTGTGTGCTCATACTGACCAGAGATCTAGTTCTAAAACTGAATTTGATGATGCCCACAGGCAAGAAGGCCTAGATTTAGTTACTGGTTATAGAAAAATACCTGATTTTTTAAAAGCATTAAAATTAAATAACGAAACAGATTTTGCGCGCTCAGTTGTCTTCTTTGTTCCTCAAAATAAAGTTAATAATATTGGTCCTTACTTTATTAGTGGTTATGGACATGACAATCGTTCTTGCGTATATGCTAGTGTTAATGCGGCTTTGGAAAGTCGAACAAAAAGACCAAGTATAGTAATAGGTTTTGATCGTGAAGAAGTTGGAAGTGAGGGTCCTGGAGGAGCAAATGGAAAATTCTTTGAAAAAGTTTTGGACACGATGTTGGTTGGAAGTAGAACTGTAAAAAGAGTTGAAGACATTACATCTGGACTTGAAAGAAAGATATTTGAAAATTCTGTCGCAATTGATGCAGATACTGATGTTGGATCTACTCATAAAGAAGTAGACATCATTGATCAACATAATACTCCTCGTCTTGGATTTGGAGTTATATTGAATGCGAGCGATGGTACTTTTTCTGGAGATCAAGTCTCTCCACATTTGGTAGATTATGTCATGGGCGTCTTACAAAATAAAAAAGTTATCTTTCAACCTGTTGGTTCTGCTATGCCTGCTGATCAAAGTCATGAGACTCCATCAGCAAATGAATTCTTTGTTAGAAGAGGCGTACCTACAATAAATATAGGAATCCCTGTTGGAAGTTTACATAGTCCTGCAGAGCTTCTTCACATTGGAGACTTGTATTGTGCTAAACAAGCATATAGGGCATTACTTGAAGCTTGATTTAATTATCCTATAATAAAAAGTATTTGAAAATCTTGCCTAATTTAAAATATAATAGCAGCGAGTGGCTCACGAGAACAAAGTTCTCGGATCCTGCAACACTTTTTGAATAGTGATTGCAGTATTTGAACCATTCAAATCCACTGAAAAATATAATAGCAGCGAGTGGATTTGAACCACTGACCTCGAGGTTATGGGCCTCGCGAGCACTCCAGGCTGCTCCACGCTGCTATAAGATTATTGACGGGAAAGAGCTTTTAAACCTTGTCGTTCTTAGTAGAGTATGAAAAAAGAGAATATCTGGAATATACCTAATGCATTGACTTTTGTAAGAGTAATTGCAACATTCATACTTATTTATTTAGTTTTTGCTAAAGCGAATGTTGTTTCAATTGTAGTCGTATTTGTTATTGGGGCACTGACTGATTTTATGGATGGTCAGATTGCAAGAAGATTTAATATGCAGACGGAATTTGGAAGAAAATTTGATATGATTGCAGATAGATTCTTACTTATAGGATTCTTTTTTGCTTTAGTCTTTGATTATCAGGCCGGAGGAGATTTAAGTAGAAATAATATGACTGAAATACTTCTTTTACTTTCAAGAGAAATTGTTAGTTTCCCTTTTGCAATAGTTGCTTTTGTGGCTAACAAGGAAATGCCTCATGCCAGAAATATAGGAAAACTAGTTACTTTATTACAAGGAGTGACTTTACCTATGATACTGCTTAGTAGTGTATACTCCATATTTGATTTTTCAATTTATTTAGCCTGGTTAACTTGTATTTGCGGTTTAGTTTCAGCCGGGTATTATGTTTATGATCTACAAAAAGGAGGTGTGAAATAAATGGTTAAATATACAATTGAAAAAGAATTAAGACATCATATTGTAGAATGGAGTGCTACTTTACTGAGCGTAGTTGGAGCTATAATAAATGCAAGTAAAGGAATATCTAGTTTCTATATATGGAGTGTTGCAAATATTCTCTGGATAAGCTTTGCGATAAAACATAAACACTGGGGCCTATTAGTTATGAATGTTATATTCTTATGCATAAATATATATGGAGTTTTCAGCTGGAAAACTTCTTTTGTGGTAAATGGTGGATAAATGAGTGGACCTGGAGATGGTAAGATAAAACTTGGAAAAGCTGATGTGTACCTTCATGTTAAAGGTAAGAGCAATGCATCTGTTACACATATAGATATAGAATTGCCTGAATTGAATGATATATTGAAGCCTGGTGAAAGCACATACGTTGGTGCTAAAGAAGGGGGAGTCTTTATTGGTTTAAAGAAAGAGATGATTAAGAGAGCTGAAGCAAAGATTAAAAAGAATAGTAAATGAATAAAAATATGAAAAAACAAATAATTGTGGCTACATCTGGATACTTTGATCCATTACATATTGGTCATATTCAATGTCTTGAGTTAGCTAAGAAACTAGGAGATAAGCTAATTGTTATAGTTAATAATGATAAACAGGCTGCTTTAAAGAAGGGAAAGGAGTTTATGCCATTTAAAGAGAGAGTTGAGATTATTAAATCTATAAAATGGGTTGATGAAGTCTTTCCAAGCATTGATGAAGATAGAACTGTTTGTAAATCCCTTGAAGCAATAAGACCAGATATCTTTGCTAAAGGAGGAGATAGAATGGCTGGTGAAATACCTGAAGGAGAGGTCTGTAGAAGATTAGGAATAAAAATTATAGATGGGTTAGGAGAAAAAATACAATCTAGCTCTACTTTGATTAAAGGTAGTGAGAAGCATGACAAGGCTTAAAAGTCCTCAATTCTAACAAATTATAAGCCAACGTGGCGCAGTGGTTACCGCGACGGATTGCTAATCCGTTTTCTCGCAAGGGATCCCCCGGTTCAAATCCGGGCGTTGGCGTTTTTTTATTATTAAAAGATATATTTTTAAGCTAAGATTCTGAGCCATTTCCATGAGAGCATTAGTCTTATCTGACTTGCATTATGTATTGGGTGATCCAGCTAGTGCTAGAAGACTAAGTGTGATAGATAGTATATCTGGTAAGTTTGATGCAGTTTTATTGTGTGGTGATAATGCTGAATTATCTTCAGATGATTTTCAGAATCATGCTACGTTATTTGGAAATTTAAGAAAGAAATTTGATTGTCCTATGGGTGCTGTTGTAGGCAATCATGAACTATGGGGAAGAAAGAAGGGTGTTAGTAGTTCATTATTAATAGATAAGGTTTTTCCAGCTATATTTAGAGATTATAAAATAACTAGTCTAGAACATGAGAATCTTTCTGTTGGAGACACAACTTTTGTAGGAACATATGGACATTTCGATTATTCTTTATTTAAACCAGGAAATGGAGTTACAATGGATGATGTAAGACTTGGAAAATTTAATACTGGTGAAAGAATAATTGGCTGGGAAGACATTGAAAGTATGGATTGGCCTGGTAGGGCTCATGAAAAAGTTTGTGCAGATTTAGTAAGCAAGTTTGAAGATAGATTAAAATCTGCTAAAGGAAAGAAGATAAGTTTAAGCCATACTATTCCTGATAGTAGTTTAAATTCTTGGCCTGATTCTCCTAAACAATCTTTTATGGGTGCTTATGCTGGTTCAAGATTAATTGGAGATGCTCTGGAAAGAAATGGTGGTGTATATCATTTTTGTGGACATACACATAGCGAAGCACGAGCAGATATTGGTAGAACTAGTGTCTTCAATATTGGTCAAGATGATAGGAAACCTGGAATTAGATATATTATATTGCATGATGAAGAACTAGCTCTGTGTTGGAGTAAATAACATAAGTATTATTTCCTAATAATCCCACATATTATCTTTCTTTGAATATCTTTCTTATTTTTAAAAGGTAAGAAAGATTTCTCTTTAAATTGAAATGATGAAAATCTATTGAATAAAGTAGTTAATTCTAATTTTGTGAAGAAGTGTTGTATTAAACCAGATTTCTTTTCTATAGTGTTAAATTCTATTATTTTTCCAACTTTCTGCCTAAAATCTCCAACCATAAAATCTTCAAATACAACTACTCCTTTATTTCTTAAA
This sequence comes from Nanobdellota archaeon, assembly GCA_038045765.1. Lineage (GTDB taxonomy): Archaea > Nanobdellota > Nanobdellia > Pacearchaeales > GW2011-AR1 > SICV01. Next base: position 20,298 of record JBBSXN010000001.1, read on the forward strand.
ACCCTAAATATTTCTTTTATTGCTTCTAGTCTTTCTTTTTCTTTTAGATTGTTCAATATGTAATAACAGATAATTACATCAAATGTCTCTCTTCTGAATGGGAGACAGTTAACATCTGATTTTATTAAAAGAACTTCCTTATTTTTAATGTTTGATTTACAAATATTTATTGCTTCTTGGGAAAAGTCTATCGCTGTAACTGATTTTGGCTTTTGCTTTAAAATAGATAAAAGAGTTTTTCCATTTCCCACTCCCAGCTCTAAAACATTTCTATCTCTTAACATCTCTGGAAGATAAGTGCTTTCTTTCTTCCATTTGTTATCATCATTTTTATATTCTATATCCCAGATTTCTTCTTGAGTTACCATTATTTCTTCTTGAAATTAGATGAAGCTTTTTCGTCGCTTATTATCATTTCAGTATGAGGATAAGCGAAACTTACTTCTTTCTGTTTCTTTATAGTATCATATATCTCTTTGCTAATATCACTCTTTACTCTTGGAAGATCTTTTATAGGTGCATAGAATCTTACCTTGAGATCAATTCCTGAATCTTTCATCTCTACTCTTATCTTTGGTTCTTTTTTTGTTTCTTTTATGTATTCTTGAAGATGTTTTGTTGCTGCTTTTTTTACTAATTCAATAGCTTTATCTAAGTCTCCTTCAAAAGTAATATTTGTAGTGACTTCTGCTAAAACAAAATCATTTACTAAAGTGTAGTTGATTATGTTATGTTCAAATAGAAGATGATTAGGAACCATTACGTTTCTTCCTGAAAGTTCTTCGCTGTTAACATCTCCTCCTACTTCATCTATGTAAACATGTGTTAAACTTATATCATATACTTCTCCTTTTACATTTCCAATCATTATTCTATCACCTATGCTGAATGGTCTCTTTAGAACAACCATGACCCAAGCTGCTACGCTGGTTATTGGTTTTTGCAAAGCAAACCCCAGTCCGGCAGTTACAAGACCTGCCATTAATCCGAGTCCCGTCCAAGAACCCACTGCATAAAAGAAAGCTAAAAAAATTACTATTAGGAAGAATGTAACATTTATTATTTTAGAGAGTATTTTTATGTTGGAGAGTTGTTTCTTTGACTTCGCATTTTGTAATAACTTTTTCTTTAGAAAACTGAAAAAGAAATTAAAAAGAGTAATTATTATTGCTACTCCTATAATTATTTTTAATATAGGCCATTCACTTGTTATCATTGATGAAAAGTCTAATGTCGTAGCCATGTTTCATTATAAATCAGGTTGTTTAAAAACGTTCTCTAGATTAAAATAAAATATATTTTGATTCACCATATAGTATAAAAGGGTTGTTTTTGAAGTTAGGGTATGGGTAAGGGTGTTGATGATTATTTATTGAAAGTTGTAGGTGCGGGTGGAGAGATGTCTGCACTTTTAGAGCAAAGATTTGCTGGAACCTTGAATAATTCCCCTCTTGTTGAAATTCTATCTGGTGGTGTGAATGGAGTTAAAACATTGACTCCTCCTGCTGGTATGTTAGCTGTTGTGCATTCTCTTGGCGGAAATCATGAATTAACTGATTCTATAAAATATGCTAGTTCTGCTGTGGATAGACTTGTTAGAGCTGCTGAAAGTATCGGAGCTACTCCTGCAGGCATGGCAAATGTTATTGATGCGAGAGAAGGTAAGGCAGATTTAATATTGCCTTTTGCTGATGGACTTGTTGAGAGGGCTAATCACTTTAGACTTCCTGTATTAAATGGAGAGTTGGCAGTTTTAGGAGATAGAATGAATGCCGATGCTAATGTTTCTGTTACGATGGTTAGCTTTATCCCTAAAAATGCTAATTTACCTGTTACTGAGATTCCAAGTTATTTTATTCAAAATGGTGTAAGATTTGCTGTCTTTGATCCTGCAGGAAAGCCAATTTATATGAATTCAGATGGTGTTGGAACGAAAACAGATATATATGAAAGAGCTGGAACACACGACCTTGCTTTCATAGATTCATTGGCTATGAAGCTCGATGATTTGGTAAAGATTGGTGCTGAAGCGAGAGTTGTCTCTGATGTTGTAGAGACAAATTCAAGAAAAGACGTTGAGGTACTTGGTAGAAGCTTTATGGGTCTAGGATTTGCGGGAATTAGAGGTGCTTCTGATCTTATTTACACAATACAACATGAATTTACTGGAAATAGATTGAGACCTACTAAAGATGGAAGATTTACTTATAATGTGAGTGGTTCTTCTATTAGTACTGTTGATGAAAATAGATTAAACAATCCGCTAAAGCCAAGTGCTGGAGAGTATCTAATTGCTGTTAGAGGTAGATTGCCTAATGGAAGGTCTAATGGATTTACCGATATGAGAAAAGTTATGACTCAAATGTTAGAAGATGATTGGCATGAAACTGAAATTGGTAGAAGATTTATTTCTGAATATCTTGGAAATCCTTCTGATGTTTTCTATCCTACTTTTAGATCAATGATTGATAGAGGACTTGCTACAAGTGTTTATCATATGAGTGGAGGTGGATTTGATGGTAAACTATCAAAGCCATTGGCTAAGCATGGTTTGTTTGTTGAGGTTCAAGGACTCTTCTCTCCTCATAATGTTGCTCTAGAAATTGCTAAATATAGAAACACTGGAAATGAATCGTCATATGCTAAATGGCCTATGGGTAATCCTGGATTTATTACTACTAACTATATTGATGATTCTTTGTGTATGCTAGAAGAAAGTGGTTTTGAGGGAAGAGTTGTTGGACTACTGGAAAAAAGCAAAGAGGGTTTGACAGGAGTTAGACTTAAAGGTGTAATGAATTCTAGATGTGAGCCCGTTTATTATTCTGGAAGAAATTAAAATGATTTCAAGCAAAGATTATAATCGGTTATTAAGGAAAGTTAATGAACCTAGAGGTAAGGTTGATTATAGCAAGTCTAGGCTCATTGATGTTGGAGAAGTTAGAAGTAAGATTAGAAAGAATTTGAAAGCATATGATTCTATAGTTTATGTTGTTTTGAAACCAGAAGTAATTGTATTAACAAGTCAGGATATTGATGGTGGTAGAAATGGTTTTTGTAAGAATACTAACCTTGATCAGGTAACTGAAGCATATTCTCGAATTTATGGAGTTATGCATAATGGAAATACTATTCTTAGATCTCACTTAAGAAGAGATGGGGCAATATATGATTTTAAAGATAAAAATGAAAAAAGGACTTTAGTTAGAATATGCTTAGGCTATGAAGAAGTTGATGGCTTACCTAGAGAGATAATAAATTCTAAAAGGTCAAGGAGATTATAAAATCATGGGTAAATTATGTGAGACTGGTGTATTTTTCAGGGATTTTCTTAAATCTAGAATTCCAAATAATTCTTTTCTAACTAATGGAATAGGCTCTCTTGAAGTTAGTCCTGCAAATTATGGTCAATTAAATGAAGAATGCTTACAATATAATAGAATAATAACCGTTCCTTTAGTTAATTCTGGAGAAAGTAGAGAAGCTGGGCTTGTTGAGACATATAATTGCATATTCTCTGATTTATCTAGAACTGGAAGAGTCTTTAGAAGCAATTTGAGTGCCAGAAATTATGACTTGGATATTCTGAGAATAGATTTAGATTTAAAGGATCTACCAGAACTTTTATTGCGTGAAAGCGAATTATTTAGAGAAGAGGGATTAAAGATAAGAGATAGAGTTAGATTAACTTTTGATGTGAATTATGTTCACAGTTTACCTGAATGGGTTTTGAAAAAACCTAGACTTAGAGAGTTGCCTAAGACTAAATAGCTTCTAAGTCATCTTCATCGAAAGGGGCGTATGCAAGGAGATTACCTTTTTTGTCAAAGATTTCAACGTGATACTTTCCATTTGGTAGTAGGATGTTTATTTTTCCCTGCATTCCAGGAGTTATGGGTGTTTCTTTGAATTTTGGATCATCTTCATTATGATATTCAACGTATTCTTTATCTGGAGACCTTAATATTTTTACAGATTGATGTCTTTTGAATTTTGTATTCATAAGATTATTCTGATTTTGTTGTATATAATTTTATGCAATTCATTTTTATAGATTTATTTTAATTTTTTTGTGTAAAAAATATAGTATCACTTAAAAATCAATACAAAAAAATAAAATATTCTTACCGACGATAAAATAAAAAGTATGGAAATGTTTAAATAGCAGAATAATTAGTGGATGAAGTAATACAATAGATTGTGTTAGAATGTAATAAAAAACACAACAGGTTGTGTTGCTAAAAAAGCTGATGAGATGCCCCTATTGTCAAAAAGAAGATACGAAGGTCGTTGATAAAAGGGATTTCGGCGATATTACTAAGAGAAGGCGCGAGTGCCTTTCATGTGAGAGAAGATTCAACACCTTAGAAAATGTTGAGAGTGCTAGGCTAAGAATAATTAAAAAAGATGGAAGAAGGGAAGAATTTGATAGAGATAAGGTAAAAAAAGGTATTGAAAGAGCGTGTGAGAAGAGGCCGATAAGTGACGAACAAATAGAAAAAATGGTGCTAGTGATAGAAGATAAGTTAAGAAAGAAAGGTAAGGAAGTGCCTGCGAATTACGTAGGTGAAGTGGTATCGAAAGAATTAAAAAAAGCGGATGAGGTAGCATACATACGGTTTGCTTCCGTTTACAGAAACTTCAAGGAGTTATCTGATTTCAAAAAGGAGATAAAACAACTAACAAAATGACAACAGAAAGAATACAACAACTAGAATCCGGTAATTTTGGTATGGATAGAAAGTTCACTTCTGAAAATAAAAGCCCATATGAATTTGACATAAAAGGTAATCAAATGAATTGGGTTTCTGAAGAAGTTAAAGTAAGTGATGATAGGGGGAAAGTTATTTTCGTTCAACCTAATGTTAGGAGACCTGAATTTTGGAGTCCGTTAGCTTTGAAGGTTGTTGCTAGTAAGTATTTCTGGGGAGATCAGGCTAAAGGAGAAAGAGAAAATAGTATTGAAATGATTATTAAAAGAGTTGCTAATTATATTGGAAGACAGGCCTTGCTTCAAGGTTATTTTAACGAAAAAAATGCTGAAACACTTAGAGATGAGATTGCTGCGATAACTCTTAATCAGCTTTGTGTATTTAATAGTCCTGTTTGGTTTAATGCTGGAATAAATGGTTACAATCCTCTTGCTGGAGGAGTTTCTACGTATATATGGGATAAAAATGCTCAGAAAATTGTTCATGCAAGTAAGGGTATGGATAGACCTCAGTGTTCTGCTTGCTTCATATTAGGTATACAAGATAATATGGAATCTATAATGGAAGTGCAAGTTGCAGAATCTACTTTATTCAAAGCAGGAAGTGGAACTGGAAGTAATAGATCTTCTTTGAGAAGCAGTAAAGAAAGAATTACTGGCGGTGGAAGAGCTAGCGGACCTGTTTCTTTCATGAAAGGTTATGATGCTTATGCTAACATAATAAAATCTGGTGGAAAAACAAGAAGAGCAGCTAAGATGGAGATACTTAATGTTAATCACCCAGATATAGTTGAGTTTGTAGAGTCTAAACAGAGAGAAGAGAAGAAGGCTTGGGCGTTGATTGAACAGGGATATGATGGTGGGATGAATGGAGAGGCTTATGCTACTGTTGCTTTCCAAAATTGTAATATGTCGGTTAGAATAAATGATGAATTTATGAAAGCAGTTAAGGAAGATGGAGATTGGCACACTCAAGCAGTATCTAATGGAGAAAAAATTGGGACATTCAAAGCTAAAGATATAATGAGGAAGATTGCTGAAGGTACTTGGATTTGTGGAGACCCTGGAATACAAAATGATTCGGTAATCAATAAGTATCATACATGTAAGGCTTCTGGAAAGATAAATGCAAGTAATCCATGCAGCGAGTATATGTTCTTAGATGATACTGCTTGCAATTTGGCTAGTATAAATTTGATGAAGTTTAGAACTGGGGATGGTAAATTTGAATTTGAAAAGTTTAAGGAAGTTGTTAGAAAATTCATAATTGCAATGGATATTATTGTTGATGGGGCTAGTTATCCTACTGAAAAAGTGGCTTTGAGATCACATATATTTAGAACGTTAGGATTAGGTTATGCTAACTTAGGAGCTTTACTTATGAGTTATGGATTGCCTTATGATTCTGATGAAGGTAGAGCAGTTGCTGCGGCTATAACTGCTATAATGTGTGGAGAAGCTTATAAGACCAGTGCTGAATTAGCAGCATTAGTTGGACCTTTCCCAGGATATGCTGAAAATAAGGAAAGCATGTTAGAGGTTATGAAAATGCATAGAGAACATGTTAAAGAGATAAGCGTTGAATCTCTCCCTAATCAATTTAGAGAGTTAGTTAATGTCGCATGGGATTCATGGACTGATGCTCTTGAATTAGGCGAGAAATTTGGATACAGAAATGCGCAGGCTACTGTTCTTGCACCTACTGGTACAATTGCATTTATGATGGATTGCGATACAACTGGAATTGAACCTGATATTGCTTTAGTTAAATATAAAGTATTAAGTGGTGGTGGAATGTTGAAGATTGTTAATCAGTCTGTACCTTTGGCTTTGAGAAATCTTGGATATGCTGATGAGCAGAATAGAGAGATTATAGATTATATAAGCAAGAATGATATGATTGAGGGCGCTCCACATATTTCTGAAAAGCATTTAGCTGTTTTTGATTGTGCATTTAAACCAGCTAATGGTAAAAGAGCGATTCAATGGAAAGCGCATATTGATATGATGGCTGTAAGTCAGCCATTTATTTCTGGAGCAATAAGTAAGACAGTTAACATGCCTGAAGATTCTACAATTGACGACATAGCTAGTGCTTACATGTATGCTTGGGAAAGAAAATTGAAAGCTGTTGCTATTTATAGAGAAAACAGTAAGAGAAGCCAGCCTCTTAATACTAAAAAGACTGAGGGCGAAGTTGTTGTTAAGGAAAAAGTTATTCAAATTGCCACTGTTGTAAGAAAGAAACTTCCTCAAACTAGAAAGGCTATTACTCATAAGTTTGATATGAATGGACATGAAGGATACTTAACTGTTGGATTGTATGATGATGGAAAACCTGGAGAAATATTCTTAACAATGCATAAAGTAGGAAGCACAGTAAATGGATTAGTAGATTCTTGGGCTACAAGTTGTTCAATTAATTTACAGTATGGTGCTCCTGTTGATGTACTATTTAGTAAATTTAGACATCAGAAGTTTGAGCCTAGTGGATTTGTAAAGAGAGATGAAGAAGGCGAATTGGATAAAAAGAGAATCCCTATAAGAACTGCTTCATCTATTGTAGATTATGTCGCACAGTATATGCTTAATACATTTGGAACTGGAGCTGGAAAGACTGAATTTGAAGTTCCTGAACTAGAGATTAAAGTTGAGAAAGAAGAACAAAAAGCATTGAATGAATTCAAGAATGAAGGAGTTGTATGTCCATTATGCGGTGCATCTGCAAAGAGAATTGGAAACTGTGCAATAAAATGCAATTCATGCAATCAGACAACGAGGTCTGGATGCGGCGAATAAAAAGAAATGAATGAAATTAATCTTTACGACAATGAAACTTTAGACTTTAATAATAATTGCGAACATAGTTTTTCCTGGCAGGCTAATGTCAATGTTTCTGGAATTATATGGGATATTTATTATTGCAGTAAATGCTTGACTCATGTGAAGAAAGAAAGACCATGTCCTACTAATTTGGAAGAAATAAAGGTTTTATAGAATGAAAAGAGTGATGGTAGCTGGGACATTTGATATATTTCATCTTGGGCATGAATATTTCTTAAAAGAAGCTAGAAAGTTTGGTGATGAATTGATAGTAGTTATTGCACGTGATGAAAATGTTCTTAGAATAAAAGGCAAGAAAACAAAGAACAGCGAAGATAAAAGATTGAATAAAGTATTGGAAAGTGGATTGGCTGACAGAGTTGTGCTTGGGAATAAAGGAAATATATTCAATATAATTGAAGAAATTAAACCTGATGTTATCTGTTTAGGTTATGATCAACCGATTGATGAAAGTAAATTAAAGCTGGAAATTGAAAATAGGAATTTGATTATTCAAATTGTTAGACTTTCTGCTTTCAAACCTGAAATTTATAAGAGTTCTCTTATGAAAGAATAAATTTATTCCCTTTTTACTAAAGGAACGAAAGAAAATCCATAGAATACTTGTTCTTTAACAGTACCATCTATCTTTTTTAGTTGAACTACGGCATCTTGGACTGCAGCAACTATTATTCCTGATTCTGTTAACTGATCAAGAAGATAATATGGTTTTTCCTGGCATGAAGCTGAAATTAAAATTCTATCAAATGGTTTTTTATCTGGGTAACCGTAGAATCCAGATTTATTTATTAAATGAATATTGCTAAAACCAGATAATCTTTCTTTTGCTTTTATAGAAAGGTGTGGATCTATTTCTAAACCATAAATTGTGCCTGAAGTTACTATGGAAGCGGTAAGTGCAAGTGTAAAACCTGAACCTGTTCCAATTTCTAATATGTTTTGAGACTTTTCTAATTCTAGAAGTTGAAGCATAAAAGCGATTGTATTTGGCTGCGATATTGAAGAGCCTTCTGCTAAAGGCAAAGCTATATCTTCATAGGCATAACTTTTGAGATGCTCTGGAACAAACTTCTCTCTATCAATTGAAGCAAAAGCTGCAACAATCTTTTCAGGGTAACCTTTCTTCTCAAGATACTTTAACAGGTCAGTTTTTTCCACGAATATATAAGGACGAGGAAGTATTTATTAATGATGGTTCTGGATAATTTTAATGATGAATTTACATCACCCTTGGTATACTCCTGAGAGAGATAAAAGCATTGCTGAATTTTTTAAGTAGATTCGATCATGGCTCTTTTCCATTGTTTAAAGGTTTAGAACAATATAAATTATTATGGAATGAAGGTTTTCTCGTCCCCGATTATAGTGTAATAAGAGTTATGTGGAATGTTTGTAGGGGTGATGAACATTATGGAGTCCTGCAAGATGGAAGGTTAGAAGGTATTAAAGCTCCTGCTCATCAGGGCAATCCAGGAGTACATGATGCAAAAGATTTGCTTTTTCGTAAGCTTGGAAGGGAAAAGTTAGTAATGGCTTTTGAAGCACACCATTTAATTCCAGAACAAAGAAGAGAATTGAGACCTGAATCTTTGAGATTAAGATAAGAATTTTCATAACTATATAATAACAGATAAGATTTATAAGCAATATTTCCAGAATGTTCTGATGGCTGGAAATATTGTTGAATTAAATCAGGGAAATTTTGATTCTAAAACTAGTAAAGGTGAATGGGTTATAGATTTCTGGGCTGAATGGTGTGGGCCGTGCAAAATGTTGAATCCTGCTTTCTCGGCTGCTTCTGAAGAATTGAAGGGAAAAGTTAATTTTGCTAAAGTTGATATTGATAGTGAGACCGACCTTGCACAGATGTATGATATTATGAGCATACCGCATATTCTTTTTATAAAAAATGGAGAAATTGTTGATAGAAGCGTTGGTTTGATTTCTAAAGATACTTTACTTTCAAAGATTAAGAGCGCTTTTTAGTTATTTATTATATAATTACTGTGAGTTGGTGAAAAAATAGGAGATGAATATATAAAGTTGAATTTTATTATATTTTTCATGGATGAAGGTAAGAGAAAATTTATTCAATTTCTAGCTGAAAATGGTTTGGGAATTTTTTCAAGATCTGATGAAGATAGAACATTAAAAAGTGGTAGAATTTCTCCATGGTTCTTGAATGTTGGGGATTTTAATAATGGAACAAAATTATTGACTTTAAGTGAAGCCTATGCAGATACTATTGTCGCTTCGGGAATAAAAGTTGATTCAGTATATGGTATCCCTGAGAAAGGTGTTGGTTTGGTTGGGCCAGTCTCAACAGCACTAGCAAGAAGAGGAATTGAGACTGGGTGGTTTTTTGATAGAAAAACAGAAAAGACACATGGTGAGGGTAGTGGAAAAAGTGATTTAGCAAAAATTATTGTTGGGAGAATTCCACAAGCTGGAGAAATAATTGCACAATTAGATGATGTATTTACTGATGGTCAAGCTAAATATGATGCAAGGAAAAGACTAGATAGTTTTGGTGAATTTCAACTTCCTCTACTTGCTATAGCTTTGAATAGACAAGAAGTGAATGTCCAGGGAATAGATGCTATTGCAGAATATGAAAGAAAGACTGGAACTAAAGTTGTTTCTACAGTAAAAGCTACCGAGGTCATAGATTACTTAAAAGATATGGCTGCTAAATCTTCTAGTTCTATTTTAGATCGACGTATTGAAAGGTTATCTAATTACTTAAGAGTTTATGGAACTGAAGAAGCTAGAAGCCATGTTGGCAAAAGGCTTGAACAAAAAATTATTGGAAGAGATAGAAGCGTCATTCCTGCTTGTGATGTTCAAACTTTACAAGAATTTAGAGAGATAGTCAAACAGACTGCTGATGTTGAGGGTATTGGTGGTTATAAAATTGGTTTTGAATTAGGTCTTGGATTTGGATTACCTGCTGTTGTTGATGCTGCTAGAGAATTTACGAATAAACCGATAATTTATGATCATCAAAAAGCTGGAACAGATATACCGGCTACTGGAAAAAACTTTGCTCAAACCATGAAGAGATCTGGTGTTGATACAGTTATATTTTTCCCTCAGGCTGGACCAGAAACAGAGAGAGCTTGGATATATCATGCTTTTGATCAGGGATTAAATGTTATTGTTGGTGGAAGAATGACTCATCCAGCTTATGCTGTTAGTG
>JBBSXN010000002.1:0-131835 GCA_038045765.1 Nanobdellota archaeon
GGATTAAATGTTATTGTTGGTGGAAGAATGACTCATCCAGCTTATGCTGTTAGTGAAGGAGGATTTATTACTGATGAAGGAGCAAGAGAAATTTATAGAATTGCTGCAAGGGCAGGAGTAAATAATTTTGTTGTTCCTGGAAATAAACCTGAAGTTATTAGAGATGTTAGAAGCATTATTGAATCTGAAGGAGTTTCTCCAATATTTTATGCTCCTGGTTTTGTTGCTCAAGGTGGTAAGATAGCAGATGCTGCTAGAGTTGCTGGAGATAAATTCCACGGAATTGTCGGTACTGCAATTTACACTGCCAAAGATAAAAGAAGTGTTGCTCTTGAATTAACTTCTCAACTTGATTAAATTAAATCTAAAAAACGTGAGTTTTCCACAAAGCTAAAGTTTTAAAATAGTCATTTTCTTCCACTTGATACGGCTCCGTAGCTCAGCCTGGTTAGAGCACTGGACTTTTACTACAGTTTCTCTTTAGAAAAGAGAAACTCTAGGTAGGTAGAGAAACTACAATACCTTCTAGAGTAGGAGAAATCCAGGTGTCGTGGGTTCAAATCCCATCGGGGTCATTTGTTTCGTGTGAGAAATGCTGGAAATATTTATATAGTTCTTATGCTTTTGTTAATTGTTAATTTATCCTGAGAAATTCGGAGGAAAATTGATTTATTGTAGATATTTCTGTTTTTCCTTTAAAAGGAAAACATTTAAAAAGCCACTTTTACACAAATTATAATCCCCAGTTTTAAATTCATATTAAAACACTCTTCCATGCATATATTACAGCCAAAACACACGAAATTGAAACCGAATGAGGTGAAAGAATTACTTTTTAAGTATAACATTTCTATTGCACAATTACCTAAAATAAAAGCTACTGATCCTATTCTTGGAGAAGGATTTGTTTCTGGTGAAGTTGTTAAGATTGAAAGAAAGGAGGACGATAAAATAAACATATATTATCGTGTAGTAGTATGAGTAGTCAGAGAGATATTTTGATAAAGAAATATTTGGAACAGCATTCTTTGGTAGAATCTAACATTCTTTCTTTTAATGATTTTATAACTAATAAAATGCAGCAAATTGTGACGGAACTTAATGATAATATCTCTAATGAAGAAGTTGAGATAAAACTTGGAAAGGTTAGAATTGAAAGACCGAACATTATTGAATCTGATGGAAGTAGCAGTGTTATAACTCCTACTGTTGCAAGACTTAGAAATCTTACTTATTCAGCTCCTGTTTATGTTGAATTGACTGTTAAGTATGAAGGGCAAAGCGACAGTGCTGAAGTTGAGATTGGAAGAATACCTATCATGGTTAGAAGTTCTGGATGTACTACTTATGGTTATTCAAAAGAAGATTTAGAGAAGAATCACATTGATAGATTGGAACCTGGAGGATACTTTATAGTAAATGGAAATGAAAGAATAATGATTATGTCTGAGGACTTGGCTGCTAATCAGCCATTTATAGAAGAAGGAAGACTTGGATTGACTGTAAGATTGTTCTCACAAAGAGGAGCTTATAGAATTCCTACAACTGTTTCTGAAACTAACGAAGGAATTCTTGAATTAACTTTCAGCAGATTGAAGAACATACCTCTAATTGTGGTCTTAAAGGCATTAGGAATGAGCAAGGAAGCAGATATTGCTAAGAATGTAGATTATGAGACTGATTCATTGATAGTTAATTTGTATGAATATGCCCAATTACAAACTTCTGATGATGCGCTTATGCATATTGCAGAAAAAGCTGGAATTCAAGGAACTAAGAAAGAAATTTTGGATAGAATGAAGGATAGAATGGATTCATTCTTACTTCCACATATTGGAATGGATAAAGCTTCAAGAGTTGAAAAAGCTTTAACAATATGCAGATTAGTTAGATTATTTTTAAGAGCTAAAGAAGATAAAGCAATTAGAACTGATAAAGACCATTATGCAAATAAGAGGGTGAAGCTTTCTGGAGATTTAATGTCTGATTTGTTTAGAGTCAATATGAGCATCCTTGTAAGAGATATACAATATTCATTGCAGAAGATTGCTAAGAGAAAGAAGTTTTATTCCTTGAAGTCAATTGCTAAATCTACTTTATTCACACATAGAATTGAAAGTGCTATTGCAACTGGTAGCTGGATTGGAGAAAGATCTGGAGTTACTCAAAATATGGATAAAACAAATTATCTTGCTATGTTGTCTGCTTTACAGAGAGTTTCAAGTATGCTTCCTGGAGAACAAGAAAACTTTATGGCGAGAACATTACATCCTACTCACTATGGAAGATTCTGCCCTACTGAAACACCTGAAGGAACAGAAATTGGATTGAGAAAGAACCTTGCTTTGTTAAGTAAGATTTCTACATTCGTGGAATTTGATGAACAAGCAGCTATGAAGAGATTTAATTCATTTGGACTTAATAAAGATGCGAAAGGAAGTGACGTATTCTTCAATGGAAGAAGTATAGGATTTTCTGAAAGTCCTATTGACTTTGTAAAAAAAGTAAGAGTGGAAAGAAGAGCAGGCCAATTTCCAAAAGAGTTGAGTGTAAGATATGACAAGCACCTTAATTTCATTATGATGTCTTCAGAAGTTGGAAGAGTCTTAAGACCAATTATTGTTGTTGAAAATGGTGCTAGCAAATTAAGAGATGAACATTTAGTTTTACTTGAAAATAATAAAATAAAGTGGGTTGATTTAGTTAAAGATGGAATTATTGAATATATCGATGCTGCTGAAGAAGAAAATGCATTAGTTGCATTAAAACCAGAAGAAATAACTCATGAACATACTCATCTTGAAGTTCACTTAATTGATTTATTTGGATTAATAACAAGTTTAGTTCCTTTCGGAAATCATGACCAGTCTTCTCGTCTTAATAGAGGAAGTAAGACTCTTAAACAAAGCTTAGGTATTTATGCAGCTAACTATCTTGTAAGATTAGATACTGATGTTTCTATTCTTCACTATCCACAAAAACCAATTGTGAGAAGTTTCATTTATGATACATTAGATGTTTATCCTTCTGGACAGAACATTGTTGTCGCTATAATGCCTTTTGAAGGATATAATATGGAAGACGCAGTTGTTTTGAATAAAGCGAGTGTCGATAGAGGTATGGGAAGAAGCACTTACTTTAGACCTTACAGCGTAACTGAAATTCAATATGCTGGTGGTTTGAAAGATGAAATTTGTGTTCCAAGTAAAGATGTTGCTGGATATAGAACTGAAAATTCATACAGATTCCTTGAAGATGATGGAGTTGCTTATCCTGAAGCAAGTATGAAAGAAGGAGAAGTATTAATAGGAAAAGTTACACCACCAAAATTCTTAAGTGAAGCAAAAGATTTGAGTATACAATCAAAGAAAGAAGCTAGTTCAGCAGTAAGATCAGAAGAAAAAGGTACTGTGGATGCTGTTTTCATAACTGCAGACCAAGAAGGAAATAAAATAGCTCAGATAAGAACAAGAGATTTAAGATTACCTGAACCTGGAGATAAATTCTCTACACCTCACGGACAGAAAGGAGTAGTTGGAATGATTGCAGATTCTGAAGATATACCATTTACTTCTAAAGGAGTAAGACCTGATTTGATGTTTAATCCTCATGGTATACCGAGCAGAATGACTGTTGGTTATTTGATAGAATTACTTGCTGGAAAGACTGGAGCAATAAGTGGAAGAATTGTAGATGGAACAAGCTTTACTGGACAGAGTGTTGAAGAATTTGAAAATCAACTTAAGGGTCTTGGATTTGGTTATGACGGAAAAGAAGAAATGTATCATGGAATAACTGGAAAGAAAATGGATGCTAAAATCTATATTGGAAATATGTATTATTTGAAATTGAAGTATATGGTTGGAAATAGAATACATGCTCGTGCATCTGGTAAAGTAGCATTGCTTACAAGACAGCCTATTGAAGGAAGAGCAAGAGGAGGAGCACTTAGACTTGGAGAGATGGAGCAACAGGCTTTGGCAGGACATGGAGCGGCTTTGCTTCTTAAAGAAAGATATGATTCTGATAAAACAGTAATTTATATATGCAAAGCATGTGGAAGCATGGCTTATGAAGATAATATAAGGAACAAACAAGTGTGTGCTATATGCGGTGGAAACGAAGCAGAGCCTATAGAAATTTCATATGCCTTCAAACTTTTGTATGATGAACTTTTAGGTTTAGGAGTTCACACTACATTTGAATTAAAAAACAAATTCGAGCAATAAAATGAGAGACATGTATTTCAGAAAACAAGTAAGATCGCTTAGGTTCAGTTTACTTAGTCCTGACCAAGTTAAAAAATTAAGTTCTGCAAAAATTGTAACTCCTGAATTGTATGATATCGACGGTTTCCCAGTTGATGGAGGATTAATGGATTTAAGACTTGGAGCTATTGACCCAGGAGTTAAGTGTAGAACATGCGGTCAGAGATTCAAAGAATGTTTAGGACACCCTGGAAGTATTGAACTTGCAAGACCAGTATTACATATAAAGTATATTCATTTGATTGAATTAGTTTTGAGAAGCTTCTGTCCAAAATGTGGTAAGTTAACTTTAAGTGAAGAGAAGCAAGCGGCTTTGGCTCCTGGATTGAGAGCTAAAAAAGCAAGAGATGCTAAGAAATGTCCTCATTGTAGTGAAGCTATTGATAGAGTTAAACTTGAAAAGCCAAGTACATTTATGATTGGAAAGAAAAGATTATCTCCAATTGAAATAAGAGAAAGATTAGTTGCTGTTAAAGATGAAGAATTGAAGAGAATAGGAATAAATCCTAAAACATGCAGACCTGAATGGGCAATACTTTCTTTGTTATTAGTTCCAAGCGTAACTGTAAGACCTAGCATTACATTAGATAGCGGTGAAAGAAGTGAAGATGACTTAACACATAAATTATCTGATATTATAAGAGCTAATCAGAGATTATGGGAAAACTTAAACGCTGGAGCTCCAGAAGTCATTATAGAAGACTTATGGGATTTATTACAATATCACGTAACAACTTTCTTTGATAATAATGTTTCAAGAATTCCTCCTGCAAGACATAGATCTGGCCAACCATTAAAGACAATTACTGAAAGAATAAAAGGAAAAGAAGGAAGAATAAGACACAACTTAGCTGGAAAGAGAGTCAACTATTCTGGAAGAACTGTTGTAAGCCCTGATCCATTCATAAGAATAAATGAAGTTGGAATTCCGTATGAAGTTGCTAGAGTTATAACTGTTCCTGAGAAAGTTACAACTGCTAATATTGAAGTTATGAAAGAATTGATAAGAACAGGTGATGAATATCCTGGAGCAAGTTATGTAATAAGAACGGATGGAAAGAGAAAAAGAATAACCAAAGAATTAATGGAAGAATTATGTAATGAAATAGTTCCAGGATATAGAGTTGAAAGACATTTAATCGATGGAGATATAGTTCTTTTCAACAGACACCCTAGTCTTCACAAGCAAAGCCTTATGGCTCATTATGTGAGAGTATTACCTAATAGAACATTTAGATTGCATCCTGCTGCTGCTTTCCCATACAACGCAGACTATGACGGAGATGAAATGAACATTCACAGTCCTCAGACTGAAGAAGCAAGAGCAGAAGCACAGGTTCTTTTGAATGTAAATAATAATATAATCTCTTCAAAGAACAATACAAATCTTATTGGAACAATTGCTGACTCAATTACTGGTGCATATATATTAAGCGATGCTGAAATGCCTAGATCAGAAGCAGACCAGCTTCTTTTTGCTTCTCATGTTGAAAACACTGCTAAAGGCAAGAGAATGAGTGGAAGAGAAGTATTTGCACAGATTCTTCCGAAAGGTTCAGACATAAAAATACCTGAAATAATTACTGGAAGCAATTCGTTTGGAGTTGAAGACGGAGCAATGGTTAAAGAAATTGATAGAGATTATGGAAGAGAAGAAGCTGTTGCATCTATAAATAAAGCATTTACACTTGGAGCTTTGTATCTTTCTAGAAAAGGATATACTCTTTCTTTACATGATTTGAACGTATCTGAAAAAGTTAAGAGCATGACTGATAAAATTGTTGCTGATGCTGAAAGTAAGACTGCTGATCTTATTGCACAACATGATGATGGAACTCTTACACCATTACCTGGAAGAACTCTTGAAGAATCTAGAGAGACTTATATATTACAGACATTGAACGAAGTTAGAACTCATGCAGGTAATGTAGTTAAAGAAAACTTCCCTAAGGATGGAAACGTCAACAAGATGATTACTCCTGGAGCTGCTGGAAGTATGTTGAATATAACTCAGATTGGTTGCTGTGTAGGACAGCAGTCTATGTGGAATAAGAGAATAAGCTTTGGATACAATGATAGAACATTATCGTTCTTTAAGGGAGGAGATTTAAGTGCTGCGGCTCACGGATTTATAAAATCTTCATTCTTTGGTGGATTGAAACCTAGTGAATTCTTCTTTGGAGCTATTACTGGAAGAGACTCGCTGATGGATACTGCTCTTAGAACTCCTAAATCTGGATATTTGTATAGAAGATTAGTCTCTGCTTTACAAGATTTGAAAGTAGAATATGACGGTACTGTAAGGGATGCTTCTGAAAATGTTGTTCAGTTCGTATATGGTGACGATGGAGTAGATGTCTCTGCTATGCACTTAAAGAAAAATAAAGTTGCTCCTGGAGAAGCTATTGGAGTAATTACTGCACAAAGCTTTGGAGAAGCTTCAACTCAGATGGTTTTGAGAACATTCCACCATGCAGGAGTTGCTCAAATGCAGGTTACCTTAGGGTTGCCTAGATTAATTGAAATTTTCGATGCAAGAAAATTACCTTCAACACCTCTTATGGAAATTTATCTTGATAATGACCATAATAATGAAAAAGACTCAAAAATAATTGCTGAAAAGATAAAAGAAGTTAAGTTGAAAGAGATTGTTTCTGAAATAAAGATTGACTTTGCAGGAAAGAAAATTGAAATTGAACTTGATTCTAAAGCTCTTAAAGGAATACATTCTGGAGCACAGAAGGTTTCTGATAGATTAAATGAGAAAGGATTCAAAGTAAAGGCAAATGATCTAAAGATAAGTATTAATGTTAATGATTTAGAATTCAGAGAAATCTATAAGTTGAAAGAGAAGATTAAAGAAACAATTATCTCTGGAGTTAAGAATATTGCTCAGGTTATCGTCGCTAAGAGAGCAAAAGATTATGTTGTTTTGACTTCTGGTTCAAACCTTGCAGAAGTATTTGCAGTTAAAGGAGTAGATGCTGAGAAGACAACTTCAAACGATATACATGACACTGCTAAAGTTCTTGGAGTAGAAGCTGCAAGAGAAACAATAGTTAGAGAAATTAATAAAGTTCTAGAATCTCAGGGTCTTGATATCAATGAAAGACACTTGAAACTTATTGCTGATGCGATGACTTCAAGTGGAATTGTAAAGGGAGTAACTAGAATGGGAATAATCTCTGAGAAAGCAAGTATCCTTGCAAGAGCAACATTCGAAACACCAGATAAACAATTCATAAATGCTACAATACAGGGTGGAAAAGATGAACTTAAATCTGTAATTGAAAATATTCTTTTGAATCAGGCAATACCTGTCGGAACTGGATTACCTGGATTACTTGTTGAAGTTACTGGTCCTCTTGTGAATAGAGAATTAGAAAAAGAAAAGAAAGCGAAGAAATAATTTCTTTTCTTTTTAATTAATTTTTTATAATCATCTTACAATTTTTGCTCTTACAATTGCATTTCATATTTAATCCTGGAACATCATCTTTTCTATAATCTGTAGTTATTTCCTCTCCGCTTTTAATATTTTTTATAGCTATATCTCCATCACTTGAAGGATTAGTATTAGGTTCGCAAGAATGATTTACATATCTTTCAGGAGAAGGAAATAAATAAATTTTATCTCCTTTTATAGAGGTAAAATGCTTTTCTTCTTCTGATAAATTATCAAACTGTTCTTTTGTTAGCTTTTTTAGATTATATTTTATTACAACCTCTCCTTTTTTAAAATCTTTATTTGCGAAAACACCTTTTCCGTGTATTGTTGAATTATTAACAATAAGATTATTCATTAATTTTAAGAGATGATTAGTATTTATAATGTTTATCTAATATATCTATTTTGTCGATAATTAAAACCAAAAGATAAATTTATATACTAACTAAAAGAGGAAAGAATATTCAATAAAAAGGAATTTTATGGCAACAATAGATATGCAAACTATGAGATATATTAACTTGTTAGATAGAACAAGTGGAGTTAAGACTACTAAATGTTTTGTTTATAATAATTCTATAATATTTGCAGTTCCTAAAGCATTGCTTGCAAGAGCAATTGGACAGCAGGCATATAATATTAGAAATATTCAAGAACAAATTGGTAAAAAAATAAGAGTTATTGAAGAAGCTAATGGTGTAACTGATATGAAGAAATTTATTGAAGATGTTGTTGCTCCTATTTCATTTAAAGGAGTTGAAGTCAAAGATAGAACTATTATCTTAACTGCTGGTAGTCAGAGTAAAGCTGCTTTAATTGGAAGAAATAGAAGACGATTAGATGAATTACAGCAAATCGTGAAGGATACTTATAATTTGGATTTGAGAATTGTTTAAACAATTCTTAATATTTTACTTCTACATAAGGTTTAAAAACCAAATTTTACAAGGATAGATACATGGGATTAATGAATGCTAGAAAAGTAATGAAAGACAGCAGAAAATTCAGATGGAGTCAGAAGGCTCACAAGGCTAGAATTCTTGGATTAAGAAGAAAAGTAGACCCGTTAGAAGGAAGCAGTCAAGCTAAAGGAATAGTTGTAAATAAGTTTCAAAAAGAAGCAAGACAGCCGAACTCTGCTATGAGAAAGTGTTGCAAAGTTCAGCTTATTAAAAATGGAATTCAAGTTGGAGCATTCATCCCGAGAAATCTTGCACAGAGATTTGTAGATGAACACGATGAAGTTATTATTGAAAGAATTGGTGGAAGAATGGGAAGATCTAAGGGAGATATTCCTGGAATTAGATGGCAAGTAATTAAAGTAAATGAACAGCCTTTACACTTACTAGTTAAAGGTAAGATAGAGAAGGGAAGAAGATAAAATGGTAGAACAAAAACAAATTCACGCTTTCAAATTATTTGATAAATATGATTTATCTCAAATTGAAATTAAGGATAATTCTTTGAGACCTTATATGTGTTTAACACCTAGACTTCTTTTGAAATCACAAGGAAGAAGAAACTTTGAAAATCTTGGAAATACAAAAGTTAATGTTGTTGAAAGATTAGCTAATAGATTACAGGTTCCTGGACATGTTGGTAAGAAACATAAAATAATCACAAGCTGGAGTTCTGGAAAATATAATAGAAATATGAAAACAATACTACAAGTTTTTGATGCTATTGAAAAGAAAACTGGTAAGAATCCAGTACAAGTTTTCGTTACTGCTATTGAAAATGGAAGTCCGAGAGATGAAATTACAGTTATTGAACAGGGTGGAGCAAGGTATCCTCAAGCTGTTGATACTAGCCCAATAAGAAGAATAAACTTAGCTATAAGATGGATGATTCAAGGGTCTTATTCAAAAGCTTTTGGAAAGAAAAAGAAAATGTTTGAAACATTATCAAATGAAATAGTATTAGCTTCTGAAGGCAATATGGAAAGCTATGCAATGGGAAAGAAGAATGAAACTGAGAAGCAAGCTGATTCAGCAAGATAATTTTATACTTTTTTGAGGTGGTGGCTAACAGATGCCTGATTCTGAAAATATAATATGGGTAAAATAAAAGATCTTAATGATGAAGAACTACTATACTTTCTTAGAATGAATAAACATGAGGCTTTGCCTGAAATGCAAGGTGTTGATACTAGAACTAAAATGGTTGGATCATTTCTAAGCAATCCTTCTTTGAACCCTCTTACTCCGAATGGATCATCTGTATCGAATAGAGGGAGTGATTGGGTGGGAGAAGAAGCTATTGAAGCTATATTTCCTGAAGGAATAGTTAGCGCTGTATCTCAACAATTTAAAGAAGACTTTGGTGATAGTAAATATAGACATCATAAAGATAGAGGTATTGTTCCTACAAATCTGTTAAATCCAGTAGACTATCATTATCTTGGAATTAGATCTAGACTTGATAAGTTTGGTGCTCTTAAGAGCTATCTTAAATCTAGAAAATATCGTGATGGACTTAGAGAGGTTTGGCAGGATTCTCTTAAAATGATGAAAGAAAATAGTGATAAAACTAGAAAATTGGGTTCTGGTGAGAATTATAGATTCTTTGTAGATAGAGAAGTTATTGATTTTTCTTTTTCTAGAATGGGGAAATATCCTAGAATTACCCTAGATGTATTTGCAAAAGTTAGCGATTCTTATGATCGTTTGAGTATTCATGCATCTGTAAAAAGTGCTTTTGAAAGATTTCTGGCTAGTAATCCTTATAAAGAAGCAATTAGAGTAGCATTTAGCAGAGAAGGTTTTGGTTATGATATTAATCTTGGAAGAATTAATCCTAAGGACTTTAGGACAACAGATAACTTACCTAAAAATGTGATATTTTGAATTATCTTTCTATTAATTTTCCTGGAACAACGAGAGCTAAACCTCTGCCTTGATATTTATGAAAAACAGGATTAGTTACTAGTGCTAAATGATAAGTTGAAAATGTGCCTTTAATTGCTTCACTTATGGGCTGACCTTGCTGATAATCTACAAATCTTAACATCTCTAATTCTAAACCTCTATCTTTTAACATTCTTTGTGCAAATCTTCCAGTTCCATAAGTTGATGCATAAGCAAATTGCTCTTTAGTTTCCGGACTGAAAAAGTCCGCTCTGTAAGTTCTTATTCCTTTTTCTAATTTCATACTTGTAAAATCAACAAGCTCTGCAGTAACCATGTCCCTAATTGTATGTATTGGAGGTCTAATCTCTCCAGGCTTATCTGAACTTAGGGCATTCCGTGGTTTACTTCTTATTCTTTGTACCTGTCCATCATGCATTACTATAAAAGCTAAATCTCCATATTTTTTTCATGTTGAACATCTAAACTAAAAGGTCTAACTTTTGTCTCACCTGGTCTTTGTCTTGGTCTTAGAACATCTATTAATCTTACTGTGTCTTTAGGCTCAAAAAATAAATAATGGCTAGCCATATAAAATTTAGAAACTAATGGCTTTAAAAGTATTATGGCGATATAATTTTCTGAATATATTTATTCTACAATAAATGCGCCTTTCATTCCATTGGCTCTGTGCTTACCAACACTGCAGTAATATTCAAAAGTGCCTTTTTTGTCGGCTACAAACTCTATAGTTTCTTTTGCTCCTGCATTTATCTTCTGTGTTGAAGCATTAAATTTATCTATTTTCCAGTCATGGAATCCTTCCTCATTGATAAATTCAATTCTTACTCTGTCTCCTTCTTTTACCCTAAGTTCCGGGCTTTCCACTCCATCCATAAAATATCTTAAGTGTGATGCACTTATAACAAAAGTTTTTACACCTTCATCAGTTGCTTTTCCAGTTGTTGTTGAATTATCTTTAAGCAGGAAAAATCCTCCAACTACTAGTATTATTACAATCAACACTCCAATTAAAATCTTGTTCATTGCACATAGAGAAAAAATTGATATATAAACTTTATGAAACTTACTCAGGTTTTTATATACTAAGATTTAAAAAGCTCTTTTATTAAGAGAGTTTGTTCGTAAATTTACTTAAAATAATATGGCAGAAAAAGAATCAAGCTTAAGGAAGATTGAAAGGTTTACAAATAACCAAATGAATATAAGAAACGTAGCTACAAGCGCGCACATCCACCATGGAAAGACTGCTTTTACTGATAACTTACTTGCTGCTGCTGGAATGATGGCTAGCAAAAATGCTGGAGATTTGGAAGAAGGAATGACTACTTGGCAGCATTCAGATGAACAGGAAAGATTAATGACTGTTGATGCAGCTAATGTAAGTATGGCTCATGAATTCCAAGGCCAAGAATATTTGATTAATTTGATTGATACTCCTGGTCACGTTGACTTTGGTGGAAACGTTACAAGAGCGATGAGAGCTATTGATGGAACTTTCGTATTAATCTGTGCTGTTGAAGGTATAATGCCTCAGACAGAAACAGTATTGAAGCAAGCACTAAGAGAAAGAGTAAAACCTGTTTTATTTATTAATAAAGTTGACAGATTGATTAAAGAATTGAAATTGACTCCTGAACAAATGCAGGAAAGATTCATGAAGCTTATTCAGAATTTCAACGACTTAATAATGCAGATTGCTGAACCTGAATATAAAGAAAAGTGGAAAGTTAATGTTATGGATGGAAGCGTAGCTTTTGGTTCTGCTAGAGAGAATTGGGCTTTATCATTGCCTTTCATGAAGAAGAAAAATATTAGCTTTAAGGATATTTATAAAATATATGAAGGTGAAGAAGAAGTAAGAAAGAAATGGGTTTGGGAAAATGCCCCTCTGAATGAAGTTATATTAGACATGGCTGTTAAGCATTTGCCTAATCCTGTTGATGCTCAAAAATATAGAATCCCTAAAATCTGGAAGGGAGACATTGAAAGTAAATTTGGAAAAGATTTATTGGCATGTAATAGAAATGGAGAAGTTGCTTTTGTTATTACTAATATTGCTATAGATAAAAGAAGTGGAAAGGAAGTTTGTGCTGGAAGATTATATTCTGGAACTATAACTAATGGTATGGAATTATATGCGAATAATGTAAAAAAAGCATATAGAATACAACAGGTTTTAGTTTACAATGGAATAAAACCTGAACAGCTTGATAGTGTTCCGGCTGGAAATGTATTAGCTATTGTTGGTTTAAACACTGATGTTGGAGACACAATAACTACAACTCCTCAGACTCCTTTTGAAGAAATTAGGCATATTTTCCAGCCAGTTATTACTAAATCTATTGAAGTAACTAGATCTGCTGATCTGCCTAAACTTATCGATGTATTAAGAAAAGTTGGAAAGGAAGACCCTAGCATAAAGATTGAAATCAATGAAGAGACTGGAGAAAACTTAATGTCTGGTATGGGTGAACTGCACCTTGAAATAATTGAAGGAAGAATAAAGAATGAAAAAGGTCTTGAAGTTAAAATGGGAAGTCCAATTGTTGTTTATAGAGAAAGCATTGCAAGAGATTCTGGAGAGGTAGAATCAAGAACTCCTAACGGACACAACGTATTTTTCTTCAGTATGGAGCCACTTGAAGATTCTGTTTATAATGCTGTTGAGAAAGGAGAATTACCTGAAATAAGATTAAAGAAGAAAGCTGAAGACGTTTGGAAGAAATTGAATGAATTAGGATATGATAATGAAGAGGCTAGACAAGTAAGAGAAATTTACAAGGGGAATATGTTTGAAGATAGAACAAGAGGTATTGTTCTCTTACCTGAAATTATAGACTCTATAATGGATGGATGGAAATTAGTTGTAGATGGAGGTCCTTTAGCTAAAGAACCTTTAATGAAGACTAAAATGGTACTGCACGATATTAAGATTCACGTTGACCACATGCATAGAGGTCCTGCACAGGTTTATCCTGCTATAAGATTGGGAATGCATGATTGTATGAAGAAAGGTGGACCTGTCTTACTAGAACCTATACAGACTCACTTGATTGAAGTTCCAGTTGATTTCATGGGAACTGTCACTGCACTCGTTGGAAGCAAGAGAGGTGTTTTGTTGGATGTTAATCAAGAAGGAAATGACACTTTCATAAAATCAAAAATACCTGTAGCTGAAATGATTGGATGGAGTAATGATTTGCGTTCTTCTACAGAAGGAAGAGGTATAAGCAGTTTGATGGATCAAGAATTCCAGAAAATGCCTGGTTCATTACAACCTGAAGTTATAAGAAAGATAAGAGAGAGAAAAGGATTAGCTGAGAACCAATAATTTTATATAATATTATTTTGTATTTTTTTAATGAAGAAGCCTTTTGTTTTTGAAGACCATATTATTAGATTTGTTCATCCTGAAATTGCAATAAGGGAGAGAAAGAGAAAATTTAGATCTGAGTTATCGACTTGGCTTGCTGACAGATACGCTGAAAGAAAATTAAATCCTCTAAAAAATCAGCAGCGAGAAGATGATCAACATTATAGGCTTTCTAAAAAAGCTTTTGATGATATGTTGTCTCAAGGACGAGTAGATATAGAACATAAGATATTTCATAATAATACTCATAAACTTATATTGACTGGTTCAGGAATAGAGAGGTTATCATTGCGTAAAAGACCTAAATATGATATCTCTCCAGATAGAAGAGAAAAATCTACTGTTCTCTTTGTGGATATGGGTAATAAAGAAGGTGAAATTAAACTTTATGATTATCCTCGTAGTAGAGAATCACTAGGAGAATTATCAAGAATAACTATAGATTATTCTTTCTCAACTGAAATTAGTCTGGGAGGAGAATTAAGTTGTGATGGACAAACATTCACAGACAGTCCAAATCAAAGGGCTGAATTTTATGGAAATAGATCTGTCGGATTCTTTTATGGCAATCCTGGAAAAGTCTTTCTTAGATTTGGAGATGCTACATCTAATGAATTACAAAGAGCAGTATTGGGTACTTGGATTTATAACGATGTTGTAAGAGATAAATTAAAAATAGAAGGAGAAATAAGTTTAGGTGATGAGGTAATTTATCACGGTAATTTTGATACAACTGGAAGCTTTCCATTTTATATTGATGAGGATAGATCTGGAGATCGTGCCAGAACTCCAGACCCTGATCTGGTTGGAAAATATTAGTTTAGAGCTAATCTTGATAAATTGGGTCTTTGTTTAAATTGATAACCGAAATGATCTACTAATATTTGTTCAGGAGTATTTCTGGTTCCTGTAAAATAGTGTTCCTTTAGTATTGCTGTCCCTCTATCAATAAATGCTTTTCCTAAATCTCTAAAAGATTTGTAAGGTGAAGATGAGAACAGAGCCCTTTCTGGACTCGGATGTTCTGTTCTAAAAGCAATCTTAAAATTAAGGGATTCTAGAAATCTCTCTGATTTTTTAAATCCGTAAGCTTCATTTAAAGTTCTATAATAATCTAAATGTCCTTGGGCTTCATTTCTAGCCACCGTATTAGGATGTTTTTTTGAAGTTTCTTCAAGAAAGCCTAAAAACTCTTGAACTTCTCCTTTGGAACAAACTCTTTTCTTACCATTTTGAGAATAAATTGTATAAGCCATACCTAATACAAATGCTTCTCTTTCTGCTTCAGACAATCTGTTCTTGAAATCTTCATCAACAGATATTCCATCCATTGAATGGAAAAGAGGTATTTTAGTACATAATATTCCTTCTCTTGTTGGAGCTAATCCTGCTGATTTTATTACCACGAATCCTCTTGTTTGGGCAATTATTGTCGTATCTGAATAGAAGGGAATATTAGTAGTTACATCAGTTACTAATTGCCCGATAGTTATTTTTTTATCTGCTCTATTGAAATGGACGGAAGACTCTATATTTCCAGAAGAGTAATCTGTTCTTTTTATTAGATGTCTATTTGCAAAAGCATCAATTAATTTAACCCCTGTAAATTTATTAATCTCTGCTAATAGTAATTCAGGACTTAGAGGTGTAAAACTTGAAGCTAATAATTTTCTATCTTGTGCCTTTAGTAAATTAGAGCCATTCCTCCTTACTTCTATTAACTCTCCCCAGTCAAGAATATAATCTCTTCTTGGTGTTTGAACTAGAATGGTATCATGTTCTTGGCCTGAGCTTTGAAAATTAGTAGTGAATATTGGAATTGAGTGTATTCCTAGATGTGCTAATAATAATTCATTTTTTATCGCCTCTTCTCCACAATATCTCTGATTTTTAACTTGGCTTGGGGGTCTTGCTAAGCCTCCTGCTAAAACTGATTCTCCACAACCGCAAGATTTTTCTGAGAAAACTCTGGCAATAGCTATTAATTTTTCATCTAAGGTTCTTGCAGAAGCATCTGCAACAGCTTTTTCTGCAGTATGTGCTATAAATTCTCTTTCGCTTCTAGAAATTTTAGATAAAAGACTTGAACCTGACATTTTATTTTTTCCTTCTAGGTTTATAAGATAAATTTCCTAGTGGAGGCATACTCGATAATGGATTTGGAGGAGGTGCAGGATGTGCTCCTGAACGAGTTCTCCTACGTTGATGCTCCATAATATCTTGGTAAGTCACTAACTGCTTTTCACCCCTATCTAAATATTCTCCAAATTCTCTCTTTTTAACTACTCCTGCTCCATCTAATATCTCTCTAACTCTTCCAAGATTGAAACCGGTTTTTACACTTATATCTAAGTCTGAAACTCCTGATGAATGTAATTCTAAAGTTTCTTTAGCCATAGTAACATATTCTGGTAAAGGTACTCCCGCATCATCTCTTGGAGTATAATATTCTCTACCATCTACTATAAACTTTCCATCTCCAACATGTATTATATCATATCCTTTTCTTTCATTTGGATTTTCTGAGCTTACAGCAGGAGAATTATTTTCTGTTTGTGGTGATTGTATTTGTTTGGCTGGTTCCTGACTTTGTCTTGTTCTTACTCCTGCTTTCTCTAACCATCTCGTAACATTAGGTTGACTGAAATCTAATTCTCTAGTAATTTCTGCTGGTTTCTTTCCTGATGCGTGTTTTGTAAATAAAGAAATTACAGTTTCATAATTGTCCTTTCTTACTATTTCTAATTCTAATCCATTTACTATAATCTTACTTCTATCATCAGAACCAACCACAGTATATCCTCTTGTATCTACAAATTTATCATAAGGTTGTGATTTAGGAAGCTCGTCTTGTAATCTTGCTCTTTGTGTTAATGCCCTATTAGGTGTTAAGATCTGGGTGTGCAGTGCTGTAAAATATGAAGAAATTGCTGAACTAGTTGCTCCTGCGTTAGATAATCTTTCTCTAGGCATTTTTAGAATGGCTTCTAAATTTGGAAAACCTAATACTCTTAAGGCTGAATTCATATTAACTTGATTATCTCTATCTCCCATTAAGTTAATTACATCTGCACCAGACATAGAAAGAATATAATGGGGTAGCCCTGATTTATCAACTGGTTTCTGTGTTGTTTTTGAAACAGGAGCAGTTAAATTAGAATAGTCTGTATTTGCAACAAGAGGAGTATCTTCTTCTGGCTCAGATACTGGTTGAGGGCTTGGTGAGGGTGCTGGTAATGAGAATAAGGGTCTAGCTGAAGTTAGTCCAGTAATTGCTAGGGGTTTAGCCAGTGGAACTAGTGGAGCTGATTGTGCTGATGGGGGAATATTAGCTGGGGAAGTTGGAGCTTTTGCTGGTCTGTTTAATTCATTAAATTTAACACTTCCAAGTTCAGTCCTATAATGTTTTTCTAATACTCCACTTAAAGCCATGGCTCCTTCTGTAGATAGACCTTGTTGTAATAAATCAGCATAAGATTTTGATGCTAGTTCTTCAATAGTATCAACTCGGTGTCTTCGTACAAAACCTTCTACATCGCTTTTTATAGTTGCATCAGTTATTCTATGAGTTAAATTATTAGGATGCACTCTTAGAGTTGGCCTTATAGTTGCTTCTTTGTCATCTAGATAATCTGCTAATAAATGTCTTTCAACAGTATCAAAATCAGCATCCTCTAAATCATCTACTCCTATTTTCTTAGCAGTTATATCTGAAAGATTAGATACGAAAAGTTTTGCACTTAATTTTCCTAATAAATCTGCTGTACGTTTTTCTTTTGAAGATTCTGAACTTCTTAGGTTTTCTGCCAGACCTAATAAGCTAAAGTTTCTAAGAGTTTTATCTGGTGGAGAATAATCTGGCTCTGCTTTTGCTTCTGGAATTGCTGGTGTTGTTAGTCCTGTTTCTAAAGGTGAGGGTGGAGCTGTAGGTCTTGGCTGTTCTTGAGGTGGTGAAGCAGGAGGAGAATAAACTGGAGATGGAAGACTTGGAGTATCTTCTGCAACGACTTTAGTACTATTTGCAGGATGTAATGTAGCGTATGCACTTTGAGATAGATACCTGTCAAATTCTCCTGCAGATAAACCCTCTGCAAAAAAAAGCGCACTCGGTTTTAATCTTTTTAAATCGCTCTTAGATAATTTTACTTTTAATCGCAAATCGTCAAAGGTTGCTAAACCATCTTCCTTACGAGATATATAGAATTCTGTTGCTCCTATTTTTGCATCTGGTCCTAAATCTTTCTTAATTAGTTTAAAAAGATCACTCATCCATATTGGTTCTACCGGATTAATCATGCATAGTCTCAATTTTTAATCCCTTAAAAGCTTTTATGTTATTTAGTTAAAATTGGATTAATCCAATTTCATCAATTTACCTTGATTCTTTATGTAAGCGAACATTCTATAGAAGAACCATAAAGCTAAGATAAGATAAACTATGTTGAGGCCAAGGCCTATCAGAAATGAGTTCATTGAAAATGCTCCAGTTGCAATTACTTCTCTCATACCTTCAAAGACGTGAGTTGATGGTAATGCTAAAGAAATGTATCTTGCGAATGTTGGAAGGATAGAAACTGGGTAAAATACTGCTGTGAACGGCTGTATAAGAAACATTATTCCAAATGCAAGAATTTGTGCTGAAGTTCCAAATCTTAGAATTATTGCGACAATGAATAAACCTAGAATCCATCCGAAAAGAAGAAGATTAATTGCAAAAGGAATTATGTAAAATCCTAAATCAAATATGTTGAATGTGTATGAAAAGAAGGCTATTGTTGAAAGCATGATTGTAACTAAAAATACTCTTACAAAACCTAACAATGCTGTGGAAAGAACAAATTCAGAAAGTTTTAATGGAGTTACGAAAATGTTTATAAGATTTTTCTCCCAGACTTCCTCTAAGAATGCTACGGAAAGAGAGTGTTGACTTTCTGATAATACTTCCCAGAGAATTACTGCACCTAAAAGAACAGTTATTATGTTTACTCCTGAAAGATTAGCTTGTTCGATATATCTGCTTATGAATCCCCATAAAATTAAAGTCATAACTGGCCAGAAGATAATATCCATTATTCTTGGAACACTTCTTTTGTAGAGATATAGATGTCTTATCAATAAGGCATTTACTCTATGAAATTTTATTCCCATGAATTGCCTCCATCTTTTCTTGCTATCTTAAGAAAAACTTCATTTAAATCATTGAATCCATATTTCTTTTTTAATTTATGAGGAGAATCATCATCTACAATTTTTCCTTTTTGAAGGAAAATAACTCTATCACATAATTCTTCTACTTCATCCATGTTATGAGAAGTATAGAGGATTGTTACTTTTCTTTCTTTTTGAATTCTTTTTAATAATTTTCTAGTTCTGTCTGCAATGTCAGGATCTAAAGAAGAAGTTGGTTCGTCTAAAAGAAGAAGTTTGGGATCGTTTAATAGTGCTTTTGCTAAATTTAGTCTTGTTAATTGTCCAGTTGAAAGAGAGGAAGTCATTTTATTCATCATCTTTTTTATTCCGAAGAAAGTTGCTAGCTCTTCAACTTTCTTCTTAACATTTTTTACACCATATAATCTAGCGAATGTGTAAAGATTCTCCCAAACTTTTAAATTTCCCGGAAGAGAAACATAAGGAGAGCAGAAATTTATCTTTCCTAAAATTTCCTCTCTGTTCTCATGCATTTCCTTCCCGAATATCTTTATGCTTCCAGATGTTGGTGTGACAAGATCAAGAAGCATTTGAATTGTTGTTGTTTTTCCAGCTCCATTTGGTCCAAGAAAACCAGTTATTTTTCCTTCCTGAATTGAAAAAGATATATTATTTACTGCGTGGACTTTTCCAAAAGTCTTTACTAAATTCTTCACCTCTATTGTATTCATTTGATTATAAGATAAATTGTGTTTTTAAGGGTTTGCAGAAATATATTTTTCATTTATTTTTTATTAAACAAAAAGATTTAAATACCCAAAAAATTAGAGATGTTTACTAAAAATAATACAATGGCAAAGCAAAAACCAATCATTAACGTTGTTTTCGTAGGTCACGTTGACCATGGAAAATCTACAACTATCGGAAGATTAGTTTACGATTCTGGAAACTTACCTGAAACTGAACTTGAAAAACTTAAAGCTGAAGCTCAGAAGCACGGTAAAGCTGGTTTTGAATTCGCTTTCGTTATGGATAGATTCAAAGAGGAAAGAGAAAGAGGAGTTACAATTGATCTTGCTTATCAGAAGTTAATGACTCCTAAAAGAGAAGTTACAATAATTGACGCACCTGGTCACAAAGACTTCGTTAAGAACATGATTACTGGAGCTTCACAAGCTGACGCTGCTTTCTTGACTATTTCTGCTAAAGATGGAGTACAACCTCAGACTAAAGAACATGTATGGTTATTGAGAACAATGGGAGTAGGCGACATTGCAGTAGCTATCAACAAAATGGATGCTGTTGAATACAAAGAAGATGCTTTCAATAAGGCTAAGGCAGATGTATCTGCTGTTTTGAAGCAAGCTGGATACAAACCAGATACTATGACTTTCCTTGCTATTTCTGGATTCAAGGGAGATAACGTTGTAAAGAAATCTACTAACATGCCATGGTACAAGGGTCCAACTATTATGGAACAATTAGACTTATTCAAGGATCCTGAAAAGCCGACTCAACTTCCATTAAGAATGCCGTTACAAGACGTTTATGAAATAACTGGTATTGGAACAGTTCCAGTAGGAAAGATTGAAACTGGAGTTATGAAGATTGGTCAAAAAGTTATAATCCTTCCTGGAAGATCTGGAAAAGGAGTTCCTGGAGAAGTTAGAACTATTGAAATGCACCATGAACAAATGCAAATGGGCGAAGCTGGAGATAACGTTGGAATCAATATTAGAGGCGTTGGAAAGAAAGACGTAGCTAGAGGAGATGTTGTTTGTGACGCTTCTAAACCTGCTACTATTGCTGAAGAATTCGTTGCACAAGTTGCAGTTATTTCACACCCTACAGTTATTGCTAAAGGATATACACCAGTATTCCACGTTCACACAGCTCAGGTTCCTTGCCAATTCATTGAATTGATTGAAAAGACAAGCCCTGATGGAACAACTGCTAAGAATCCAGACTTTTTGAAAAATGGAGATGTTGCTAGAGTTAGAATCAAACCGATTGGAAACCTCGTATTAGAAACACAAGCTGCTAATCCTCACATGGCTAGATTCGCAATAAGAGACGCTGGAGCTACTGTAGCTGCAGGCGTATGTATTGAAGTTAAGGCAAAAGTACTTTAAGTAAGAAGTGATATTTTCTAAAAAATAAAACTCAATTCAAAATGAATTCAATAACTTTTTTATATAACTTAAGAGAACTATCTATTTCTACTCTGGAGATGATTAATTCTTTTCTTGTGGTATTTTTTAAGTAAATCTGGAAATATATTCCCTTGACACAATAATACTTATAAACTCAAATCTTAATGCTATAACATGGCTATGGATTTTAAAAAAGAGGGAACTACTAGAAAAGAGATCGAAGATAAAATTGCTGGTGCTGGTGATTATGTTAGAATGGATGTTCTTCAGAGATATTTGAAACAACAACTTGATTTTGATACGCGAAAGTTTGTTCTTCTTACTTTATCGACTATATATGAAGCAAGGAAGATGCATCTTGAAGCTGGAAAGATGATGAGAAATGCTGCGGAGATAAATACCACTTTCTCTGGAAAGATGGCTGATTTTGTAAAATCAATGGAGCTTTATGCTTTAGGTGGAAATTACGATGAGGCTGATGCTTCTTACAACAAAGCTCTGGCTTGTGGTGATGGACTGCAAAAAACAAGAATAAAAGAGAAAAGAAAAGAAATTTATAAATTAGTTGCTAAAGAATTAATGGCTAAAGATAAGAGAAAACATGCAATGGAAGCTTATGAAAAATTGCTTGAACTTGATTTAACTGCAGAAGAAAAAAGCGAAGTTAAAAATATCTTAATGAAATTGTATGAAAAGCTTGGAAAGATTCAGGATTATTACGCTATCAAAAAAACTATTTAGTTTTTTATTTTACTCTTTGAAGAAAATCTCTTGCTCTTTCAAAACCTTTGTAATCTTTTGGTGTAAAGTGCCATTTCTCCAGATTATCTCTTGCGTGTTCTAACATATGATTGTAAAGCTTTAATTTATTATCTCTATAAAATGTTTTTAGAACGCCTTCATCCGCCATAATGCGAATCATTCTTTCTTCTGATTTTAAAGTTCTATCCTGGTCTTCCAATCCGAAAAGCATAAACTCGGCATGCTCGCTGGCAGCAAATTTTGATTGTATACTTAAGGGCACTTCTTTACTAACTCCTACAACATAACCATCTTCTTTTCTTCCAGTCATTCTAAATAAGCCATTAGGAATATGAATTCCACCCACTTGAAATAGCTCTTGAGGTAATTCAAAATAGATGACTTCCTGTGTTCTATCTAAACAAATTCTTCTACACCCATAATTTCTTCTCTGAAATTCATCTCTCCAGCTATCTATTTCTTCTCTACTAAAGCTTTCCATAAAAAAGGTTTGAAATGACCATATATAAATTATACTGATGAAAAAATAAATGCCTCTAAGAGGCAAAAAAGAATAATTTGGCTTGATTAATTAAGCCAGTGCTTCTAAACCATCAAAGATATCTTCACTGAAGTCTTCTTCTTCAGTTGCTTCGTTCAAGTTGTCCTTGACGGCTTCCTCTTTTAACTTCACCTCTTTTCTTGCCATGCTATCTTTTTTCTGGAGGGTTTATGACATATATAAATATTTCCGTCGATAAAAAATAAGGGGTAAGATTTATATAGCTAATCAGTTATCCTAATCGAATCACTTTTATTGTATTTTAAATAGAAAGACTTAAGAATGGTGAATTTTCTCTCTTTATATGGAAAATAAAAAATTGCTTGCAGGTATATTAGGATTAGGTGTTGCTGCTATAATTGGTGGAGGATTAGTCTTGCGTGAATGCGATCCTAAAAGCAGACATGCTATAAGTGCTCAGGTTAATATTCCTACATTAATCTCTGTTACAAATAATACTGTCCCTGCTCTTGGTACTAATGGTGTTTTTTCCGTTGCTCCTAGTTTTGAAGAAGCTAAGACAAATGCAAGTGTTAGGCAGAAATTTCTTGACAATCTTTTGGCTACAAACAACATTCCTTATTCTGAGGGAGTAGTTTATGATCATGATGGTTCAAATATTATTGCGCAGTATGATGAGATTATAAAACTTGCAGGCGGCACTAAAGAAAAAACAGAGATGATTGGAGACAACTCTGAAAGTCTAAGAGGGGGAAAGTTTTTTGTGAAGACTCCTGAAGCTGCACAACTGAGAGGTAAAGGTTATAGAACTAAGATTTTTGTGGGGAGAGATGCCTTTGAAGGAAAACAACCTTTAACCTCTGAAGATATAAGATATCTTATTGTTGCTGATGGTGGAAGACACGCTGAAAGATATACGAAGGGATCTAGTTATCTTTCTAATGAGGAAATTACTAGAGGAATGACTAATGGGACCTTAAGTGCTCATGTCCTTTATGGTCTTGATGATGTTGATGCTCTTGGACAAGGCATAAGAAGAATGGTTTCGGGAGAGTTTCAAATGAGTACTTTCCAGTCAAATGAAACAAGATTTCTCTATATGATTGGAGGATATACCCTTAATCAAGTAAATAAGACCGGCTCTGATCTAGAACGTAAGGCAATTAATAAGCTTCGTCAGGAACACTCGCTTATCCCTGAATTAAGAAATATGCAAATCCCTCGTAGTCATATCGAATTGAGAAAAGATAAGTTTAAATAGCTAAAATTAGTTTATTTCTTGTAGAAGGGAATATTCACAAGATTATTTCGATTTCATACTCACGCTCGTGATGGGCACTGTAGGTACGCGATAAGGAATTTCTTTCTATAAAATAAAGCTGAAAAACAGCTTAGGAATATAAAATGGCAAAAGTAAGTCCAGTATCGATAAAGTATATGATAACTGCTTCATTTAGAGCCGAAGGTCCATTAGAAAAGCCTGACGTTATTGGAGCTATATTTGGTCAGACTGAAGGACTTTTAGGAAGCGACTTAGAAATGAGGGAATTACAGAAAGAAGGTAAAATAGGTAGAATTGAAGTTAATCTTGATATTGTTGATGGTGGGAAGAGTGTTGGAGAAATATTCTTACCTAGTGCTCTTGATAAATCTGAAACTACTATAATTGCTGCTGCTTTAGAAACAATTGAAAGAATTGGTCCTACTGAAGCTAAGATAGAAGTTACTAAAATTGATGATGTAAGAGCAAGTAAGAGAGATTTTATTGTTGATAGAGCTAAAAAATTATTGGAGGGGATGGATTCTGGTTCTGCTGGATTTGGTGAGATGTCTAAGACAGTAACTGAAGAAGCTAGAGCTGCTAGAATGCAGGAATATGGAGAAGAGAAATTACCTGCTGGAGACTTAACCGGTAATGAAATTATTGTTGTTGAAGGAAGAGCAGATGTTGTAAATATGTTAAAGAATAGAGTAAATAATGTAATTGGAATGAATGGAACTAAACTTCCAAAAGAAATTGCTATACTTGGTGAGAAAAAAGAATTAACTTTGTTCATTGATGGAGATAGAGGTGGAAAGTTGATTGCTGGAAATGTAATGAATCATGCTAAAATATTTTATGTTGCTGTTGCTCCTGATGGAAAAGAAGTTGAAGAATTGACTGGTAAAGAAATACTTCTTTGTTTAAGAAAGAAAGTACCAGCAGATCAGTTTGTCAATATTTTGGCTAGAAGCGTTACAAATGGAAATGATCCATATGATTTAAAAAATAATAAAAGTAAAGAAATGGAATCTAAATCTGTAGAACAAATATTTACTGGAGATGCTAAAGAATTGATAAAGAAAGTTTATGCATCAATCAAATCAAGTAAAGATGCAGTGATATTAGATTCTAATGGTGATGCTATAAGGAAAGTTTCTAATAAAGAAGTTACAAGAACAATATTAGGTTCAAGAAATCAGATTTTTGCAGTGGTTATTGATGGTCCAGCAACTGGTCCAACAATAAGAGCATGTGATGAATTGAATATTTCTTATTGTGCTGCTACAAGCTTTGGTTCTGTAACTGGAAGCGAGAAAGTTAAATTGATTAGTCTGTAAAATCTGGAAGATAACCTTTTATAGATACTAGTGATAGATTTTTTGTGGAAGATATAATTGTTAAAAAATGCAAGGCTCTGCTTGAAGCTTATAGAAATGGACAAATGGGCCAGACTAGGATGCCTGAAGATTCAAATCCTGGCTTCTCTGAAAAGGATAATGAAATAAGACTTAGCTATTTTTCCCTACCTATGGCTTTGAATTACCAAAGAGATAGTTATAAGTTATGGGAAGCTGCTCTAAAAACTTATAATGATTCTGAAACCAAGAAAGTTTTTGATGTTAAAATTGTTGCATCAATGAATGAAAATAAATTAAGGGAATACCTTACAAGATATAAACTTGCTTTGCAACCTATGAAACACATCAAAACCTGGCAGACAATATGCAAAACAGTATATTCTAAGTTTGGTTCTTTTACTAAACTTATTGAAAGTGCGGATAGTGATTTTCTTAATCTAAGAAAAATAATACAAGTTGATAATAAAAAAGGCTTTCCGTATTTATCAGGCCCTAAAATATTTAATTATTGGTCCTTCATTATCAAAGAATATGGTGAAGTCAAACTAAAAAACTGCGATTATATTGAGATAGCACCAGATACACACATAACTCAATGCTCAGTCATTCTCGGAATAATAAATAAAGATGAAGCTGAAGCTCTTTCTAAGGATAAAATATCTGAGAAATGGAGGAATGCCTTGAAAGGTTCAAGTATAAATCCGATAGACATGCATCCTCCTCTTTGGTTTTGGAGCAGAAATGGCTTTTTGTATAAACTTGAAAAGTAGCTTCCAATACTGCAAAGATTTTAATATGACTTTTATCTCTTTAATTTATGGAGAAAGAAGTTCTTGTTTATGTTAAAGAAGGGTGTCCTTATTGTTATAGATTGATAAGTATATTGAAAGATAGGAAGATAAAATTCAGAGAAATTGATGTTTACTCAGAAAGTGAAGAAGCGGATAATGCAGTTACTAGAAATGGTAAGAAGCCAGTTCCACAAGTTGAATTCAATGGTAGATTAATATATGATTATTCTACTGAAGAAAAATTAGCTGATGAAGTTGAAGCTTGGTTTAAATCTTAAGATCTCTTCTTATTCTTTTCATAATAAAATCTGTTCTTTGCTTTACTGTTCCAAATGGAACAACTATTGGTTTGTATCCAAATTTCTTATATGACTGAATTATCTTCTTATGGATTTGTGTAGATTTATCGTATGATTCTCTTCTTATCTTATCATTAACATAAAGTCTTTTTGGAAGTGGGCTTGGTATGAAAACATAATCGTAAAGAACTAAATTGGCTTGTTCTAACATTGTCTTTGGTATTTGCATCTTTCCTAGAATTATATAACTTAACCCTGAGAAAACTCCTCTATCGAAAAATAGAATGTGATTTTTTCTCGTCTTTAATGCTGAACGATATTCTTGAATAGATAGATTCCAGATAGCTTTTTGTATTTCTTTTAATCTGGCTTTTGACATGCTTGGATTGTCTCTATATTTTTTTCTATGGAAGACAATCCTCGCAGCTTCGGGAGCTACATTATATCCTCTCTTTTTTAATTCTTTTATGATGCTGGTTTTTCCAGTACCAGGACCACCATCAATCACTGCTTTTATCATGAATGATAAAAGATGAATGTGTATTTAAAACTTGGTTTAGAAAAGCTTAATTATCTTCTTTTACAGTAAAATGCATGATGAATCTGGCTAGAATTCAAGCAAGGATGAAATGTATTAAAGATTGGTCTTTGGAAGGAGATATTATCACAAAAGAAATTGAATTTGAAGATTTCAGAGAAGCTATTGATTATGTTGATAAAGTTGCAGATATTGCTGAAAAGAACGACCATCATCCCGATATATTAATTAAATATAATATTGTCAAATTGTCTCTTACAACACATTCTGAGAAGAATCTAACTGAAGAAGATTTTGATGTCGCTGAAGAGATTGATGGAATAAAGATATAGAACTTGAATAAATAATATTTATTAAGGTGTAAAAGGTAGGATATTTATGATGATTGAACTGATTGTGCTTTTACTTGCAATTCCTGTTGGATTGCTTGTTGCATACATGGCTAGAGATGAACTTATTGATGGGCGAATATGGTTTAATGTGCTTTTTATTGTTGGTGTGTTGGCTGGTGTTTGGTTCTTTCTCACTGGAAAAAATGTTGAAGGATATTCCTCGCTTTTTATTGCGATAATCTCGATCGTTTCTTATATTAAAAGTTTTGATAAAAAATGGACAAGAAAATGAAAAATAGTGGAATAACTAAGGCTGTGATTCTAGCTGCTGGACTGGGAAAAAGAATGCAACAAGGAGAAGCTGTTGGAATTGATGCTAAGACTGCACAGCTTGCTGGAAAAGGATTGAAAGCGCTGATTCCTCTTGGAGATCGACCATTTTTGGATTATGGAATTGACAATTTAATAGAGGCAGGATTTAGAGAGATATGTTTAGTTGTTGGTACTCATTGTGAAGAAATAAGAGAATATTATGAAAGTAAGAAAAAAACTCTAGCTGAAAAAGGTGTGACTGTAGCTTTTGCATATCAGGCAGAGCCTAAAGGAACTGCAAATGCAGTTTATAGTGCTAGAAGTTTTGCTGGAAATGATGAATTTTGTCTTGTAAATTGCGATAATGTATATGATGTTGAAGATTTAAGAAATCTGAGAAATGCTGAAAGTGGAAGATGCTACACAGTTGGATATGATAAAAATTCTTTGGCTAGGAATGGAAATATTCCCAGAGAAAGAATTGAAAGATTTGCAGTTATGGATGTTGATGAGAGAATGAATTTAAAAAAAATTGTTGAGAAACCTAGTGCAGATATGCTTGCAACTAATCCTAATCTTTTGGTAAGTATGAATTGTTTTAGATTTACGAGTAGAATATTTGAAGCTTGTTCAAAGATAAAGCCACATCCTGAAAGAAAGGAGTATGAACTTCCTAGTGCGGTACAGTATATAATTGACAAAGATTTGAATGAATTTCTTGTTATTCCTTCAAAGAAAAGCGTACTAGATTTAACGGGAAAGAGCGATATTGCTCCTGTAAGAAAGTTATTGGCTGGAAGAAAAATTGAGTGGTGAAATTATTCAATTATTATGACTTCTCCATCTGTTAATGTTTTGAAAGGAATTTTATTCTTCTTACAAAATTCTACTTCTTTATCAATATCTGGAGATTCTGGATGGTCCGATTTGTAATGAGGTAAAATTAGATAGTCTAGTAAACCTAAACCTTCCCAGATTGTTTCTTTTAACTCTTTATATGGATGGAGATTTGAATTATCTACACGATTAAGTCCTTTTAGACTTGGAGCTAAAATACATATTCCTGCACTGTATCCTCCATAAAGGAAATCATCTCTATCAAGATTTTTTATTATTTCATCAAATCCACTTAATTTCATTGCTTGACGTAAAACAAATGTATTTCCACCCCTTACCCAAACTCCTCCAAGTTCATCTATTTTCTTCTTTAATTTATCTTTCTTATTAAAATAATCTTTAAGGTCTAGCATTTCTACTTTTATACCTAAATCAGTTAAGTCTTTCATGTTTCTTTCATTGCTTTCTTTTCTACTTTTTGAATCAGCAAAATCTATTGAATTTGGGATAAAACCTATCTTCTTTCCTTTTGGAATCATAGTTTTAAGTTTCTCAGATTCTTTTCCTATCTTGAATGATGATAAATAGAATTTC
Source organism: Nanobdellota archaeon (assembly GCA_038045765.1). GTDB lineage: Archaea > Nanobdellota > Nanobdellia > Pacearchaeales > GW2011-AR1 > SICV01. The sequence goes on from JBBSXN010000002.1 coordinate 28,850, forward strand.
ATAATATGAGTTAGATTGTGATGTTTAAAGTATTTTCTATAAACTTTAATCATAGAAGAATTTAAAAACTACTAGATTGTGATTTTATTATGGCTATGAAAATACAAGCAAGCATCTGCATTGATTCTATTATAGCTATTATTATATAAATCGGCAGACCAGTCTTTGGCTTGCTGAACATCATTCATTCTATGACAAATACAAATTTAAAACTAAAACAACCTGTACATGATTCTCGTAATGGGTACTCTTTTGAAGGATTTGATAGCTTATTGAGAGAATATTTTAGAGGTAGAGCAGGTGTAAGGCCTGAGGAATTAAGAAGATATGCTGATGTTCTTGTTTCTCGTACGAGAGCGAAAAATCCTTCAAATAGATACATGATAAGTGATGAACGAATGGGTGTAAAGATTGCTGTTAATGTTTCTGCGTCACATTATATGAATAATGGGGAACATCCTAGGAAGAAGAAAGAACTTGCTGATGCTTTCTCTGATGACTTTTGGTATTGGCAAGGATGGCTCAAATGATAAGGGTAATAGAAGTTTATGATACTTTTGAACCAGATAGACTTTTAGAAGTTAAATTTGTTCCTTGTGATTATTTGAATGGTGAATATATCGCTGGTTATGATGAAAAAAGAAAGATTAAAGATGGAAGAAAGGTATTTGGATTCACATTAACTGGAAAAACTTTTAGGAGTAGTTATGGATCTATGAGGGAACATTTTGAAGGAGGTAAATCTGCTCTTGGATTTGGAGAAAGGGTAAACTATAAAAGGTAAATTGAGGAAGAGATAATATAATATATAATAAAATGGAAGAAAAAAATGTCAATGATAATGAAGCACTAATAAGGGCTTTTTGGGAAAAGAATAGAGTATATGAAAAATGTAAGAAAATGAATGCTAAGGGTAAGAAGTTCTATTTCATGGATGGACCGCCATATGCTACTGGAAGCATACATATGGGTACTGCTCTTAATAAGATTCTAAAAGATATTGCTATGAGAAGCAAAAGACAGCAAGGATATGATGTTTTTGATAGGCCTGGATATGATACTCATGGAATTCCTATCGAGTTCCAAGTTGAGAAAGAAATAGGATCAACTGGAAAGCAAGACATTGAAAAGCATGGTGTAAAAGAATTTATTGAAAAGTGTAAGAACTACGCTACGAAACATATTGATATTATGAATAAGCAGTTTGAAAATCTCGGAGTCTGGATGGATTTCAAAAATCCATATATAACTTTGAATGATGAATATATCGAAGCTATATGGTATGCTTTCAAGCAGGCACATGAAAAGAAGTTGCTTTACTTAGGAAAATATCCTGTGCATATATGCACTAGATGCGCCACTGCTGTTGCTTATAATGAAATAGAATATGGAAAGAAAACTGATAAGTCAGTTTATGTTAAATTCCCTTTGAAAGATAAAAAAAATACTCATTTGATAATTTGGACTACTACTCCTTGGACTTTGCCAGGGAATACTGGAGTTATGGTTAACCCTGATGTAAATTATCAGGAGATTGAGACAAGTAATGGAGAGAAGTGGATTATTGCTAAGGATTTAGTTTCAAAGCTTATGGGTGAAATAGGTTTTGGATTTACAGTTAAAAGTGAAATGCTTGGAAAGAAGATGAAAGATTGGAAGTATGAAAATCCTTTATCTGCTCATCTTGCTGTTAAAACAAAGAATGCTTACAAAGTTGTTTTATCTAGTAGATATGTAACAACTGAGGATGGAACTGGGCTTGTACATTGTGCTCCTGGACATGGAAAAGAAGACTATGAAGTTGGAAAGGAAAATGGATTAGATATTATCTGTCCTGTAAATATAGAAGGTAAAATGACCTCTGAAGCTGGAAAATATCAGGGCATGAAAGCTAAAGAAGCTAATGAACAGATAATAAAAGATTTAGAAGAAAGTGGAAAATTAGTTTATATAAAAAATTACGAACATGAATATCCTTTGTGCTGGAGAGATAAATCTCCTCTTCTTATGGTTGCACAACCACAATGGTTTTTGAAGATAAGCCAAATACAGAAAGAATTGATGAAGGAGAATGATAAGACTTACTGGGTTCCTGATTATATGAAACTAAGAATGAAAGCCTGGCTTGAAGGAATTGGAGACTGGCCAATCTCTAGACAGAGATATTGGGGTACTCCTCTACCTATCTGGGTTGATGAAAGTGATTTGGAAAATGGGGAAAGAATTGTTGTTGGTAGTATTGATGAGTTGAGAAAATTATCTGGGAAGAAAAAAATAGGAATGCATAAGCCAGATATTGATGAAATAACTATTAAAGGAAAGAATGGAAAAGTTTTGAAGAGAGTTCCTGAAGTTTTAGATGTGTGGTTTGATTCAGGAGTTTCAAGCTGGGCTGCATTAGGTTATCCTCAAAATAAAGAAAATTTTAAGAAATACTGGCCCGCAGATTTGAATATAGAAGGAAAAGATCAGTTTAGAGGATGGTGGAATTCACAGCTAATATTATCTTATATTGCCTTTGGAAAGAAGCCTTTTGATGCTGTACAGGTACATGGAATGGTTTTAGATATTGGGAAGAAGAAAATGTCTAAATCTCTTGGAAACTTTATTTCTCCTGAAACTGTTATTGAAAAATATGGACGAGATTATTTAAGATATTACTTTGCAAAATTCTCAAAAGGTGAGGACTTTTCATATAAAGAAGATGAATTCAGAGAAATAAATAAAGTAGTTACTATCTTAAAAAATATTAATAATTATCTAAGTCAATTAGAAAAGAAAAAAGGTAAAACTGCTATTGAAGATAAGTGGATATTGTCTAGATTCTATTCTGTATTGAAAAAATCTACAGAATATTATAACTTGTATAGATTCCCTGATGCTTTGCAGTGTATTGAAGAATTTTTAGTTTTTGATTTGAGTAGAACATATATACAAATGACTAGAGAAAGAAGTGAAGAGACTTATTCTACATTAAATGAAATAATGAAGGGCTTATTGCAGATGTTAGCTCCAATTATTCCTTATCTCACTGAGAGTATTTGGAGAGAGATGAATGAAAATAAAATTGTGAAAGAAGAGAGCGTGCATTTATCCGGCTGGCCTAAATTTGAAAAGAAGAAAGTTGATGAGGAATTGGAGGGTGAAATGAAAACTGTTCTAAAAGCTATTGAAGTTGGACTTTCTGAAAGAGATAAAGCTAAAATTGGATTGAAATGGCCATTAGCCGATGTGACTTTAGAGCTAGATGAGAATCTTGGAGATGAGTTAAAAGAAATAATTGCTAGACAGTTGAATGTAAAGAAAGTAAGTATTAAGAAAGTTAAAGGAAAAGAGATAAAAGTTACTCTTGATCTTAAAATGACTCCTGAGTTAGAAGCAGAAGGATACTCAAGAGAGCTAGCAAGAAAGATACAAGCCGAGAGAAAAAATGTTGGATTGAAGAAAGGAGAATTAATTGAGTTAGAAATTTTTGCAGACAAAAATATTTTAGAGTATTTTAAAAGAAATAAGGTATTTTTAATGGAAAGAACAAATTCAAGCAAGATAGTATTCTCCGACGCTGATGCGCCAAACACTGCAATTGTCTCTACCATTAAAGAGCTAAAAATATCTTTTATTTTTCGTAATTATAAAGGAATGCTATCGGAAAAGATTTAAATACTCAAATGAGTAGTTAACATAAGAGGTTGAATTATAACTATGATAATAAAGGAAGAATTTTTAAGCAGGCTTCGAAAGATATTTGACTTAAATCTTTATGAAGCAAAAGTTTGGACTGCTCTTCTTTCTCGTGGTGTAAGTACTGCTGGTGAGTTAAGTAATATCTCTGATGTTCCAAGATCAAGAACTTATGACATATTAGAAAGTTTAGAAAAGAAAGGATTTATTGTTATGAAGATTGGAAAACCTATAAAATTTGTTGCTTTGAAGCCTGAAGAAGTTATTGAAAGGGTTAAGAAAAATCTTGTTGTTGATGCACAGGAAAAAAGTAAGAGACTTGAAAAATTAAGAAATGATGAAGTTCTTGAAGAGCTTAATGGATTGTTTACAAATGGAATAAAGTTTGTTGAACCTAGTGATTTGTCTGGAAGCTTGAAAGGGAGACAGAATATGTACAATCATTTAGATATGATGATAAGATCTGCTGAAAAAACAATTACTATTGTAACAAGCGCTGAAGGATTAAATAGAAAATTTGAAATGTTAATGCCTGCTATTGACAAAGCAAGAAGAAGAGGAGTCGTTATTAGAATTGCTGCTCCTTTAAATGCTGATAATATTAAAGTTGCTAAAGAACTAGCTAAAGTTGCTGAAGTAAAGGGAATGAAAAAACCTATGGGAAGATTTGGAATTGTTGATTCAAACCAAGTAATGTTCATGCTTTTAGATGATAAAACAGTACATCCAAACTATGATGTTGCTGTCTGGCTTTCAACTGAATTCTTTGCTAAGTCTTTGGAAGAAATGTTTGAATTGGCGTGGAATGATTTTACACCGATTAGTAAGATCAAGGGTTAAGGATAAGTTCTAAAAACTCTGATTTGTATTTTTATTTATGAAATCCAGTTATATAGATATACATTGCCACCTTGAGATGTGTAAGGACATTGATAAGTGTGTTAAGAATGCTCGTGAGAAAGGTGTTGAGATTATATTGACTCAGGGAACTGATGTTAAGACTAATAGAGAAGCTTTGAAATTAGCTGAAAAATATGCCGAGGTTAAAGCGTGCCTTGGAATTTATCCTATTGATGCTTTGAAGATGAGTGATAAGGAAATTAAGAAAGAAATTGATTTTATTAGAGATAATAAGAATAAAATTGTTGCTATTGGTGAAGTTGGAATCGATTTTAAAGAAGATAGCGAAAATCATGAAAGACAGAAGGAGATATTCCGAAATTTTGTTGAACTAAGTATGGATATTGACAAACCAATTATTATACATTCAAGAAAAGCTGAAGAAGAATGCATAGAGATTCTTGAAAAAATGAATGTAAAGAAGGTCATCATGCACTGTTTTTGTGGTAAAAGAAAACTTGTTGAAAGAATAGTTAAAAATGGTTGGTATCTAACTATTCCTACTTCTGTTAAAAATGGCCAGCAATTTCAAGATAATGCTAAGATTGTTCCTATTGAGCAATTATTCTGTGAAACTGATTCTCCATTTTTACATCCAGATAAAAAAGAAAATAATGAACCTGGAAATGTGGTTGTTAGCTATGAGAAGATTGCTGAAATTAAAGGTATGAACCTTGGTGAAGTTAAGGACAAGATATTTGAGAATTATAAGAAATTATTTTTAGAAGCCTAAACTATAAGATACGAAACCAGAACCTATTTGAGGATTTGTACCTAAGAGAAGATTGCTATCTTTTGATAATCTTATATTTGTTCCCAGATAAGAAGATACTGGAAATTTATCAGATCCTTTAGAGTCGTATTGGGTTGTGACTGAAGATTGAAGGGAAATTGTTCGTGTTAGAGGTAGTTCCCCTATCCAAGTCACTCTCGGACTTGGAGAAGTAAATGTATCTGGATTGACTATACTTCCTCCAGATAATCTAAGAGAAGTTGCAAAGCCATGGCCTTGATAATTTGCAAAGAGGAAAGGATTTCTTCTTGCTAGACGCATTCCCCAATCAAATCCATTATTAAGATAGCGTTCTCTCTGACCTTGAAGACCTTCAGATACTGGATTGGAAGGGTCTGGTAAAGTGTTATTTTCCCAACCAGATAAGCCGTTTAATAATTTATCTTCTATGTATGCAAAAGTTGAAGAGCCAGTTATTGTTCTTTCGAGAGGGTCTGTAAATAATACTCTTGCTGTTCTTTCAAAACCTCTTTCTGTTGCTCTCTGCATATCTCTATTGAATGTATTTTCATAAAAATCTCTTGTTAAAAAATTTTGAGAGGTAACTGGAGAGATTCTGTTATAAGCTGAATATGTTAATCCTATGCTCTCTCCTAGTCTATTCTGAAAAACTTTCATAGGTTCTATTGGCCTTAAATCGGGTCTAGAAGTGAATGGATTCTCTCTAGCAGGTGAGTTTGGTTCAATAAAATTTATTGAATAATTATTATCAAAATTTCTAGGAGTGTATGTTCTTCTTACAGGCACTGGTTCTTTTTGTGATTCTGGAGAAATTGACTGCCCTAGAGTATGACTTGGAGGAAAAAGTAAAGATAAAGATACGGCTAATGCTCTTGAAAACTTTGAGGTTCTCATTGTAGGTAAAATAGTAATTTTGAGTATTAAAAGCTAATCCTTAATTTTGAGTACTTGAGAAGAATAAAAATAAGAAGGATATTATTGATATGAATAAACCTTAAATATAGACTAAATTTAGGTTTATTATGAAGAAATTGGTGATTGCAATCATTTTGATAATCGTGTTAGTTGTGGGAGGATTCGCATTGAAGAGTTTTGTTTCTGTTGATGAAGATGTTAATGACAATAATACTGAAGTCTATTGTCAAAGTGATTCTGATTGTGTTCCTCTTGGAGCTTGTCATCCAAAAACTTGTATAAATAAAGCTTATCCTCAAGATACTTCTGGAGGTATTTGCACTGCTGTTTGTGAACCAGATAGCTTAGATTGTGGACAGGGTAGCTGTTTATGTGTTAATAATAAATGTAATGCGGTGTTTAATGAATAAGAATAAACTTATTATTTTTACATTAACAACTTTTTTATTTTTAGCATTAATTTCACTTAACGTTCATGCTCAAGAAGGCAAGGATAAAGTATCTGGTGAAGTTTATAAAGAATTAGATAAAAATGATAGTGTTAAAGTTATTTTAAAGATTAAAGAAGTTAATTCTGGTGGAAAGAAAATAGTTTCTCTTGGTAAAATATCTGCTCTTAGTGGTTTAGAAAGTAAAATAATTGGAGATTATGGTAATGTTAAAACTCTTGAAATATCTAAAGAAGAATTAATAAAACTTGAGTCTGATGGTTCAATTGAAAGAATAGAATATTTACATGATATTCATGCTTTCTTACAGGGTTCTGCTCCAGTTGTAAATGCGACTTATACTTGGCCTCTTATTCAAAATAATACTAATTTGACTGGAATAAATGAAACTATTTGTGTATTAGATACGGGAGTTAATTTTAATCATACTGCATTGGTTGGTAAAAATTTTACTTGTAATATATATTGCATAAATCAAGCGTGTGCAGAAGATTGTACAAGATATGATGATAATGGGCATGGAACACATGTCGCTGGAATTGTTGCCGCATCTTCAACAATTAATGGTATTTCTCAAGGTGCTAATTTAGTTGGAGTTAAAATCCTTGATTCTGCAGGTAATGGAAATTCACTTGACCTTACAAGAGCAATTGATTGGTGTGTTCAGAACAGAAATGTGTATAATATATCTGTGATAACTATGAGTTTAGGAACGAGCACATTATACTCTGACTATTGTGATTCTGATTTCTCAACTACTTGGACAAGAGCAATAAATAATGCAACTGCATATAATATAAGCGTCATTTCTGCTACGGGAAACTCTGGTTCTGGTGTTCCTAGAAATACTACTCATATTGCTGCGCCTGCTTGTATTCAAAATAGTAGTGCTGTTTCTGCTACGGATAAGGATGATAGTGTGGCTAGTTATGGACATTATAATAGTTTAACTGACTTCTTTGCACCTGGAACAAGTATCAATTCAACAAAGAATGATGGAACTTACTTTGCTCAATCAGGAACAAGTATGGCGACACCGCATGTTGCTGGGGCTTTTGCAGTCATAAGGGCATTCTATAAATTACAGACTGGGTTGGTTTATACTCCATTGCAAATTCAAAATTCATTGAGAAATAAGGGTGTGAATATTTCTGCTTCTGGAAATAATTATCCTAGAATAAATGTTTACGATTCAGTTATTTCTCTTGATAGTGTAAATCCAGTTGTTGCTCTTAAAAGTCCTAGTAATAATTCTGGAAGTAATAATCAAAATCAGACTTTTAGATGTAATGCTACTGACCTTGCTTTGAGCAATGTTACATTTAATTTATGGAATAGCACTAGCTTGTTTAATACAACTTTTCAATCTGCTTCTGGTGCATTAAGTAATTTTGAGGCTAATGTAACTAATCTTGGATTTGATTCTTATCAATGGAATTGTTATTATAGAGATTTGAATAATAATATTGGCTTTGCATCTTCAAATAATTTTACATTAAACATAACTCAACTTACAGTTACTCTTTCATCTCCTAGTGATAATACTTTCTCGAATACTAATAGAACGTTCCAGTGTAATGCGACTTCGAATAATGCTCTAAGCAATGTTACATTTAATATTTGGAATAGTAGCTCTTTGGAAAATTCGAGTAATTTGACTATTACTGGAACAAGTAATTCATCTAATTTTTATTTTAATTTTACACATGAAGATAGCTATAAATGGAATTGCTTATTTGCTAATAGTCAGAATGTTCAAGGCTCTGCTTCTGCAAACTATTCTATAGTCTATGATGTTACTAAACCTAATTTGAGCATTTTATCTCCTGTAAATAATAGCTATTACAATGCTGGAAGATTTAATATAACTTTGAATGAAAATGGAACTTGCAGTTATTCCTTGAATCAGGGAGTATTTAATTACAGCATGACGAGCAGTAATAACCAAACATTCAATGCTACAAATTCTAGTTTAACTCAAAATAGTATGTATAATGTTACCTATTATTGCAATGATTCTTCTGGAAATATAAATAACTCTGTTTACATTAATTTCAGTGTTGATTTGACAGCACCTAACATTACTTCTGTGAGTCCTGCCGATAGCTATTCAGAAACTGCAAGTTCTACAACTATAAGCTTTTCTTATAATTTCACTGACAACCTTAATATTAGTAGTTGCAGTCTAATATTAAATAATGCTGTTGATCAAACTAACACCACTGTAAGAAATCAAACTACGAATCATCTATTTAGCAAGACAATAAATGCTGGAAGCTATACTTGGAATGTAAACTGCCAAGATGATTCAGGTAATATAGGTAATAGTACAAATAGAACTATAACAATTACGGCACCTAGCTCTGGGAGTGGTGGAGGGAGCAGTTCTAGCTCAGGGGGTGGAGGGGGCGGTGGAGGAGGAGGCGGTGGAGTTGGGGTAAGTAGTTTAGCTGGTAAGATATATTCTGCCGATGTGGAACAGACAAGTTCTGGATATAGTCAAGAAGTTAAGAAGAATGATAAAATAGAATTTTCTTTATTTGATGCGAATTCTGAAAGACATACTGTTTCTGTTGATGAAGTCCTGAATGACTCTGTTAAAATAACTGTTAGGAGTGATCCTATCACCTTGGTTTTGGGAATTGGACAGAGTGCTAAGCTTAATTTGACTAGCAGTGAATTTTATGATTTATTCATAAAATTGGATAGTATAATTGCTGGGAAAGCAAAGCTAACAATCCAATCCATAAGAGATCCTATCTTAACTGAAATTAAGACAAATGAAATTAATAAAACTGGAACTGGGGAGAAGATAGTTCAGATATTCCAAGGTGTAAAGACTTCAAGAGTTGCGTATATTGTTTTAGCTATTTTGCTTGTTGGTGGAATAATATTTTTTATCTATAAGAAACATGAAGATAAAATAATAAGTAGTTTGAAGAAAAGAATTGGGAAGAATAAATAACTATCTTATAAAATCTGTCATTGCTTCACCAAGTATTCTTGCATTTTCTCTTGTCTCACTGGAATGATTCCCTCCTACTGAAACTCTTAAATTATATCTTTGCGCTTTAGGAATATCATAGTTTTTTGGATAGAACGCACTTATAGGTCCTGTTAATATGTCTCTGCTAAGATACATCATACTAGCTAAGTTAATAGCGTCTATTGATGAACTATTAGGAATAGTGACTAAACTTGTTATTGATGTAGGGTATGGTCTATGCACATTCACACCATCTGGAGCAGTCTCCCTAAACCCTATATCAAACTCAGAGTTTCTTTTCCTTAATTCTGTTAGGGTTGGTGTAGAAGCATGTTTCATTGCAAGTCTAAAAAGAGGTTCTAACAAATCTATATCTTGGGGATTGGTAAAGTCAGGAATATTAATTTTTCTATCATTAACAGGGGTTAACACTAATGAAATCTTTCCTAGGCGATTGTCATAACCTAATCGATGACCAAGACCTTCTGCAACATATGGATTTGTAAAGACACTTGCAAGAGTGTCTCTTTCGCCTACTTCTCTTGTACCTCTTAAGACATCATCAACTAGGACTTTTATTCCGTGATGTAATGCAACTTTATCTATTTCTTTTGCAGCATCTCTAGATATTTCATAACCTAAGGGAGTCATAGGGTTACTTATAATTACAGAATCTAATTTTCCACCCTTTGCTAATTTAGAGAAACCAGAGACTAATTGATCTTCATTTAAAGCCTCAAAATACTTGAAATTATGATCTCCTTCTATCCCATGTTTGTTATCCCAAAAATACCAATTTGGAATTGGCAAGGCTATTGCTTTTCCAGAGCTCTCGAAGTTATTGAGTATATGTCCTATTGCTGAACGTGTTGAACCATTTGTTGGATGAATATTGAATTTTCTTAAATCTAAAGTTGTTTCTTCAGAGAGCGTATCTTTCATCGCTTCTGCTAGATTTGACTCTAGTCTTTTTCGACTATCTCTAAAGAAAGGTGGCCTCTTGCTAAGATTATCAGTTATTTTTGCTAGCCTTACTCTCTCATCTTCAGGAATATGTTCATATAAATTGGGATTTGAAAAACTACCTCCTCCAAATTCAACTTTTCTATAAGGTGAGGTTCCGCATTTAAAAATATTGCCGAGTGCTTGTAGAAGACAGTCAGGCATTACAAAATCTCTAGTTCCACCTAAAGACATCAGTACTATTTCTCCTCCTGCTCCCATTCTAATTCTCTTATCCATTTGAATTTCCTCATTCAAGAGGCATTGTAGTGCTTTTTAAAAGTTTCCAATTACTAAAAATCTGAAATTATTTCAACAATACAAATATTTATAAATTGAATTTTTATTAATTAATTATGGCAAAAGCTGAAAGAAATGCAATTGTATGCGCTGATTCTTTAGCTGTGCTTTTACTCCTGATTTAGGAAGCTAGTTTAATCAACTGGCTTTTGAACATTTTTTATGACTACTAATAATTCTATAAAATATAACACGCATGCACGAACACCTTCTTACATAGTTTTAGATTCAATAAATGAAAAATATAAGGAGGTGAAATATGAATAAAATAAAATCTTATGTAGTAAATAGAGATAATTGGGAAAATGCTAAAATGGATATGGCTGCCGTTGCTTACGACCATTGGGATACGCGTAGAAGAAATGTTAATAGAGTAAGAGCTTATGAAATGGAGACTGGAAGATCCTATGCGCAGATCACTAGGAATTATCAAAAAGCTAGAATGGCTTGGCAGAAAGAATTAGATCGTCATGATGTTTTTGCACCTGAATTTGAAACTAGAAGATACTTAAAAATGTTTCATTAGCCTTCTAATAGGCATATATATCATGGAGCCTTTAGGTCTATCAGTTATCGGTCTTTCATTTTCACTAAAAGTTGGATTTATCAATCCTATTCTGGGAAAGTATATGTGGCCTTCTCTCTTTACACCTGTTGTTCTTAATTCGGTGTTCGCTTTATTTGCAGAAACCACGTTAATGAAAGAAGAAGTTATATAAGATTCTACTTGAGATAATCCTAAACAAGAAATATAAGTAGACAAATCTAAAAAATCTTTTGGCCTCAGTTTTAGTTGATCTCTTCTCTCAACCGCACTAAATAATGAGAAAAAAGAACTTAGTATTAGGTCAGGAGATAAATTAACTCTTTTAGCCAAACTAAAAGCATCTTCTATCGGTTCTGTACAAATAATAATGGGTCTAGCATGACGGTCAGACTTATCATAGGATAATCTTAAATCTGCATCTGGAAGCATTTCTCCTTGAGCGTCAACTAAGACTCCTCTAAAGTCATATACTCTCGCTTTTTTTAATAATCCAGTCAACATCGTATTTTTTCTTCAAATTTATGCTATTTAAAGCTTAGTAAAAGAAAAAATAAAAATAATGCGAGAGGGAGGATTTGAACCTCCGAAGGCACTAAGCCACAGGATTTCTCAAGTGAAATCCTGACTGGAATTGCTCTAACGAGCAACCGACTTCTTAAGTCCTGCGCATTTGACCACTTTGCTACCCTCGCATCTTAAGGAAACCTAGGTTTCCTTGACGTTCAACCTTCCTTCTAAACATCAAGGTTTCCCGTGTGGTCAACTTCCCATTATTTTACAATCAAGAGCATTTTTAAAGATATCCTAGACTATGGTGTGTCTTCAATAATTTTAGAATTTGTTGTAGAATTTGTTTGGTTAGTGTTTGATGAGTTTGTTTTACTGTTTGTATTTGTATCTTCTGAAGTTGAACCTGAGCTTATCTTGCTTTCATAGCTGTCTTCTTGAGGAAAGCTTCTTATAAGTTCAGTATTAGGGTTAAGTTTGTATAGGAGATAGAATGCAAAAGTTACACCTAATAGAAAAACAAGAATTAGAATCTTACCTAAAAATGCTTTTTTATTCATATAAGATAATTGAATAAAGAGTATTTAAATTTCTTCAAAATCGGAATCAAGTTCTCCAGAATCTATCTTTTTAGCTATCTTTTCCATCTCTCTATTTATATGCTGAATGACTTCATCATCTGTTGCTCTTATGTTTCTTGCTTTGTATGCAAGAGCATGAGATGCTCCTGAGATAATAGCCATCTTTGTTCTTTTATCTGAAACCATAATTTTATTTCAGTAAAATGTATTTAAAAGGATTGTTGTGTTAAAAAGTAAGGTTTGTTACGCAAAGGTTTAAATAAAAGTTCGGGTTAAATTTTTAACAGGTGAGACATGGAAAGCATTGAAAAATTAAAAAATGAATTAAAAATAAGAGGATTTTCTCCATTGACTGTGAGAAATTATAGTTTCTTTGTAGATAAATTTATTTTGCATTCTGGTAAAAATGCTGAAGAGGTAAATGAAGACGATGTTAAAGCATATCTTGGTAGTTTGTTTGAAAGCAAATCTAAAAATACGATTATGTTAGCTGCTGCTGCGCTTAAGTTTTTCTTTAAGGAAATTCTTAAGAAAAGCTTTGAAAATGTAAGGGTTCCTAAAAAAGATAAGAGGTTGCCTGAAGTATTGACTAAACAAGAAGTTGTAAAGTTGATTGATTCTGCTGATAACTTGAAATCTAAATTAATTATTTCTATGCTTTATTCTTCTGGTTTAAGAGTATCTGAAGTAGTTAATTTAAAAGTTTCAGATGTTGATTTTCAGAATAATCTTGGGTGGGTTAGAAAAGGAAAAGGAAGCAAAGATAGAATGTTTAATCTATCTAAAAATTTGAATGATGATATTCAAAAGTATCTGGCTGGAAGAGAAAATAAATATATTTTCTCAAAAGAGGAACCTTTGACAACTAGAAATATTCAAAAAATTATATTTAATCTTAGAGGAAAAGCAGGGATAAATAAGAAATTGACTCCACACACATTAAGACATAGCTTTGCGACACATTTGCTTGAAGAGGGAACTGATATAAGAGTTATACAATCTCTTCTTGGACACAGTAATTTAAACACAACGCAAGTTTATGCTCACGTTTCATCTGATATGATTAAGAAAGTTAAGAATCCCTTTGATAGTTTGTGATTAAGTTTAAATTATTTGAAACAAGCAGGTGTTGTTGGCATTACTTTAGCTCTCCCATTAATTAAGATATAAAAATCATCTCCATAAATTCTGTCTGGAAGACCTTTACTCGCCCATACTTTGTTTAATTTTTCACAAGCCCTCTCTAAAGATTGTATCTCAAATCTTAATATTTCTTCATTAATACCATCAAGACTCTGATATCCTTCTGGAGCTAAACACGCCGTAAATGGTTTGTAATGAGCTGAATCATTACCAGATGTTGGTTGACCTTCAATAGTGCCAATAGAAACTTTTAATATGCTTCCAACCTTGCCAAAGTTTAATGCGAGAAGTAATCCATTTTCAGCTCTTTTAATGTATTCAGGTACAAACAAATTTTCTGCTACTGGTATGTAGGCCATTTTAAATGTTTAATTTAATTAAGATATACGGATATATAATTATATCTCTCCAGTTATACCTACTAAAGGTAAATCAGCCAATTCTTTTGATGCTGCAATTAATTCAGTTCGAGCATCTATACATCTACTAACACCCATTCTACCCCAGAAAGTTTCATATTCTAAATGGCTACTTTTAGCAAGACCATCTGCTGGTCTTAATGTTAAGGGTTTGCCTAAGATATGTAATTCATATCCTGCATCTACTACTTCTTGCAAAGTCTTTCCTTTTAAGGTCTGATAATCAACATTCTGTCCTGCTAAAAAAAATTCTACAATTGGTCCTTTATTAGAGGGATTAGTTTCAAAATAAAATTTATCGTCTCTTATTCTAGCTTTTGGCATTTATCTGTATGACTTCTGTCTCTTAGAACGAGGTGCCGAGTCTCCAGGTTTATTTGCCTCTTTTCTTCTGGCATCTGGAACTATAATATTTCTATCGTATGCTACAAAAGCTTTCTTTAGAACTTCTGAACCTGTAATGTGAACTAATGCTTTTGCAATTGCTAATCTTGATGCTTGAATTTGAGATTCTTTTCCTCCTCCAGAGGTTGTTATGAAAAAGTCATGCTTCAAGTCTTCCCCAAGCTCTTTTTCATAGATTCTTATTGGTTCAGATAAAGCTAACTTGTGGAATAAATTAAGTAAAGTGTGAGGTAAGCCGTTGTAGAATACTTTTCCAGAACCTGATTTATATTTAAGCTTAGATACTGCTGTTTTTCTTTTTCCAGATATTATTGTATGTTTTTCAGCCATTTAAAACTCCTTTGCTAGTTCTTTTAATTTGTAATTCTTTCTTAATGAAGGTGTTTTTATTGAAATCTTTTTATCTGCTTCAAATTCTTTTGGAACTCCATCATAGCACATTATTCTTTTGAATGCGTCTTCTCCTCTCTGATATTTGTAATCTAACATTCCTCTTATTGTTCTCTTTACAAGTCTTTCAGGACTTCTCTTTATATGGAATGGACCCTTCAAGCTGTGTCCTCCTCTGTATACTAAAGTCTTATATTCATTGATTATCATTCTTCTTTCCCCTTTGATTATTACTTCCTCACAATTGACTATTGTAACTGTCTTACCTAGTAATGCTTGTTTTACTGCATAACTTGCAAGTCTACCTAAAACAGTTTCCGCTCCATCTATTACTATCTTGTTTTCCATTTTATTTGATTATTCTAACTCCTTCTGCTTTTGGATTCTTTTTAATTTCATCTAAGATTGTTACGAATTCAGATTTGTCTTTTTTAATCTTTTCAAGAGCTTCTTCTGAAGCTGAAAGAGCGCAGATTCTTACTTTCTTTGTTAGATTTCCTGAGCCAAGAACTTTTCCTGTTATTATTACTGTATCTCCTGCTTTTGTTTGAGAATCTATCTCAGACAAATTCAAAGCTAAATGTGTATTTGTTGAACCTGATAGAATATGTGCTAATTGAAACCAGCCCTTATGCTTTCTTGCTGTAAGGATTGTTTCTATCAAAGTAGGATTTGTCTTTCTTCTAGCTTTATTCTTTACATGTGTTGCACTTACTGTTTTCTTCATAATTGATTGTCATTTTGATGCTATTTAAACCTTATGTGCTAAAAAGATTTATATACCTAAGTGTGTATGAGTGTGTAATATGGATATCATTAAGATTAAGAAAGATAAGAAGAAGATAAGAGTTAACATAACTGTAGATAAAGCGCTATTAGATAAAGCTAAACATAAATTAGATATGTTTGGTGGTAAAGTAAGTACTTTGTTTAATGCTTACCTCTCTGATTTTGTTTCTAGTATGGATAAAAATTATAATGAAAATAATAAACAAATGCATGATAAAATAAAAGAGTTGGAAGATAGGTTAAAGAAAGTTGAGAAGGATAAGGGTTAGAATTTTTAATGCGGGAAGAAGGAATCGAACCTTCGCAGGCACTAAGCCACGACGGCCTTAACGTCGCCTATTTGACCGCTCTAGCATTCCCGCACCAAGAACCTAGGTTCTTCTGAACTCCTAAGACTCTTAAGTAAGCGAATAAATAGGTAGTTATAAAGATTACTTATATAGGAAATAAAATAATTATCTGAATTTACTTCAATTCTTTTACAAATTCATCAAGATTATCTTCTAAAGCTTCAACAGCTTTCTTGAATATATCTTCTGCAGGCATGTTTCCATATGATTCTACTACGAAAAGTAATTCTTCTGAATCTGAGATAGATGATTTATCTTCTTTTTCTATAATGTTCTTATCTGCATCAGACAAGTCTGCAAGCCAGGTTGAACCTTTCTTTTCTGCTTTGAAAAGAGATTTTGATTTTTCAACAATTTTATCATTTTCTGAAGATGATTTCACATTCACTAAATGTTTGTAATATGCAAGGCCTGGAACGTATTTAGCGTGTTCAATTCCTTTTCCTAGAACTGCTGTTGCTACTAATTCTAATTTATGTCCTTCTCCAAGAATTGTAAGAGGTATTTTTCCAAAAACTACTTCTGCTGAGCCTGTTAAATCAGATGAATAAACTGTGCATGGGCCTGTCTTGGATAATTTCAAATCTATCTTTGTTTTTCCAGACATAGATTTTTCATTCTTTAAAGGGACTAGGCCAAGACGATGTGCTAACATTTCATCATATAAAGCTGAATCGTTCTTGAAAATTTCAACTTCATCTATTGCAAGAGTAGGAACTTCTGCTACAGATCTACGAATTGCATTCGCTAATGATTCGCTAGCTTCTATTCTTAAGATAAGTTTTTCTTGTGATTTTTGTATGACTTGCATATTGGTATTTGTGAAAATAGGGTTTTAAAGTTAATGTTTAAACTCTTCTTCCTCTCTTACCTCCTTTCTTCTTTGGTCCGCCTCTTGGAATACGAGTTGAATCTAATACGCCCATTATTTTGAAGCCTTGTTTGTCTAATGCTTTTACAACTGCATGAGAACCAGGACCCATTCCTTCTGCTCCTGTCTTTGCACGCATTCTTACATATAATCCAGTTATTCCTAGGTCTTTAGGTCTTTCAGAAGCTCTCTTAGCTACGAACATAGCTATTGTTGGATCTGATTTCAATCTTGAATGTTTAGTAACCATTCCACCAGAGATTCTAGAGAGAGTATTTCCTGCAAGGTCAGTTATATGTACGATAGTATTATTTTGTGAGCTGAATATATATGCTATTCCTAATCTTTCTTCTTTTGTCTCTTGAGGTTTTTCCCCGATTTTATCAGAAGTTTCTATTTTATTTTCTACAGCAACATCTTTTCCTTCAATTGCATTTTCAAGTATTACTTCTGCTTTCATTTCTGCTTTTGTTTCTTTTGCCATTATTGAATAACCTCTGAAGTTTCTTCTTTCTTAACTGCTTTTGGAGCTTTATTTTCTTTTCTTAAAGATAATGTTTTTTCATCTTCTACTGAAACGATATAACTTGGGATACTTATTATATTTCCATTTATCATAACTTTTTTATGGACTATAAGCTGTCTTGCATGACGAACTGTAAGTGCTAGTTTCTTATGTGCGAGAACTGTTTGAATTCTTCTAGAAAGAAGATTCTCTACGTTAAGAGCAAGAACCTCCGATATAGTATTTACATTTAATCCTATATTTTGAAGTTTATTGAATAGAACTTCTTGTTCTTCATTAGAAGATTTTGCAAGTGCTTTTGCTCTTCTTCTGAAATAGCTTACTTTTGCAATTGTCTTCCATATTTCTCTCTTATTTTTCAAACCATATTTTTCAGCAAGCTTATTTTCCTCTTCCATTCTTGATTTTTCATAAGCCTTCTTTGGTCTTACATATGATTTACCCTTTCTTATCATGCTTTGCTCCTTTTAGCCATTAAAGAGGCTTGAGATTTCTTTCTAAAGTGAGAACGAGTTCTTTGTCCTCTTACTGGAAGTTTCAATGCGTGTCTTACGCCTTTGTAACTCTTTATCTCTCTTAGACGCTTTATATCAAAGTCTCTCTTCATATCTAGGTCTGAGCTGTAGAGATGTTCTGTCTTTCCAGTTTCTGTGTCAAATCTTCTATTTTTTAAATAATCTGGAATAGGTAAACTGTCTAATGTTTCTTCAATATGTTGAATTTCTGGTTTTGATAATTCACTTATTCTTTTTGTTAAAGGTATTTTTAGAACTGTACATAGTGCTTTAGAAATTGACCAAGAAATTCCTTTTATTCTTGTTAAGCCTACAAATATTTTCTTCGAGCTTGGAATGTCGTAGCCGTAAATTCTTACAAGAATTTCTTGATTTTCTTCCTGCATATATTTCTGTTTAGCAAGCTTTGCAGCTTCTGCTTTAGCTTCTGTGTTTGCATTAGCTTTCTGATTTTCCTGTTTGTTTTGTTCTTTAGCCATTTTACTTTATGAATAGATTAAATCGCTGGCTTCCAGAAAGCTCCTCGATAAGCCTTTTTTCAATGGCTTTTTTTGGATCTGGAATGCTCTTCAATCTTGTTTTTATGTCCTCAAAGGATTCAAAAGGTTTTTCTTTCCTTTCTTCTAATATTTCCTTTGTGTGCTTTTTTCCAAAGCCAGGTATAAGTTCAAGTTGGTGAAGTCGCGTATTTATTGCTTGAGCTTGGTTAAAGAAATCAACGAATTTCTTCTCCTGCTCCGCAACAACATTAGCTATGAACTCCTGTAGTTGGATCTTTGCAGTCTCTGTTAACTTATCAACTGGTAATCTACCAGCGATGAAGTATATCTTATCTCTCTTTTCTGGACCTATATAAACCTTTTCTTTTGTCTCTAAATTTATTCCTCTTCTAGGAACTAATTCTAATAAAGCGAGTGTTTTTTCTCCGATAGCCTGAGCTACTGGTTGGCCCCTACCGCCTAGAGGATAGCCATAAGGCAGATAGTCTAGGATTATTGCATTGTCTTCTTTCTCTGTCATTTTTAATATTTTTTAACAATCTCAACGAATGCATTTGCTTCTTCTTCAGTTAAGCTTACATCTGCAAAAATTTTATTTACTTCTTCTGCATCTCTAGGCAAGAAATCGAGTATCTTAACTATGTGTGACTCTCTTACTTTAGGACTATTTAATGCTCTTATTTCGTCTGCTAGTTTCTTCGCTTCAGCATGTTCTATATGACAGAATTCTTTTAGATAAACATTCATTACTTCATTTTCAGAATCTTTCATATAATGCTTAACTTCTGCTAAAGACATTGGCTGACTGTTATTAATCATTTTGAACCTCTATCTTCTTAAGATGAATTGGTTTAAGCATGTATCTTTTTGGCTTGTTTAAGTCTTTTATTTCTACATGATATGCTGAACCTCTCTTTTCAATTACTTTTCCTGTTCTTCCTTGAATTCTTTTTGAATAACCGAATACTTCAGATAATTCACGTACTACTGCTACTGTGTCTCCTGCTTTGAATTCCTGGAAGTATCTAGTAAATGAAATCTTTCCTCTTTGCCTTGGAGTTTTATGTTTGACCATTGTAAATACTAAAGAAAACAGTTTAAAAAGCTTAGCTTTTTTGAAATTGGTTTATATATCATTTTACCTAAAAGAAAAACTTAAAATTTAGTTGTTTTGGACATGCTACCTGATGATTCTGTAACTGAACCTTGATATAAATCTCCAGATTCTCTATGGCCTTCCATATTGTCAATTATTGCTTGAAACATCTTTTCACCCCAAACACCTACACCACATCTTCTACAAACATCTACGACAGAATTCTGGTCTATAGCGCCTTTACAATATATACAATTTTTTGCCATGTTAACTCTTTTTATTTTATTTTGATTGACGAGAAGTATATAAAGATTCCTATGATGCAAAAGCATTATATAATGCTTTTAATTGTTAAAAAGTATGAATAAGAAAATTTATTTCTGGATTGGAATTGTTCTCCTTTTATTTCTTTTTTCTTCGTATTTCATAAAATTCGATATTGATTCTGGGAGTAATTATGCAACGCAGGATTCTTTACTTGGTGTATTGATATTCCATAACATATTTGTTCTCTTATTTTACATAGCATTAGTTATATTTCTTATTTCTAGAAATATAAAGATAAGGTAACTATATTTCATATAATATTTCTGCGATATATTTAAATAGTTAAAAATTTAAGAAAATAAGAGAGTTAAAAATGAGTGAAGAACATAATAATAAAAATGATAGCATAACTATCAGGAAAGAAGATATGTGGAAGTATTCTACTTTTGTTCTTTTAGCTATTTTAATAATTGGAGGAATTGTTTATTTTACTGGGGATAAAACTCCAAGCAATAATGTTGTTGTTGCTGGTAATGGTGCTGTTCCTGCTGCTGGAGCAAAAGTTCAAGTTAGTTTAGATGATGATGCGGTAAAGGGAGATAAGAATGCTAAAGTTACTATTGTTGAATTCAGTGATTATCAATGTCCATATTGTGCAAAATTCTGGAGCGATACATTACCTCAGATTCAAAAGGAATATATTGATACTGGAAAAGTTAAATTAGTTTTCAGAGATTTCCCTCTTGAAAGTATACATCCTAACGCATTACCTGCTGCAATGGCTGCTGAATGTGTAAAAGAAAAAGGTGGAGATGTAGCTTATTACAAATATCATGATAAATTATTTGAGAATGCGCAAAGCTTAACAGATGCTAATTTGAAGTCTTGGGCAAAAGCACTTGGGTATGACATAACATCCTGCCTTGATTCAAAGAAATATCAAGATGAAGTAAGAAAAGATACTCAGGCTGGAAGTTCTTATGGAGTTCAGGGAACACCTGCATTCTTTGTTAATGGAAAACTTCTTTCAGGTGCTCAGCCATTTTCAGCTTTCAAAGCAGCTATTGATGCTGAACTTTAATTATAAAGTTCATTTGATTTAATTTTAAAATATAATAGTTATGAAATAATACCGTTATCTGTAATACGATATCAATGTTGTTTTATAAGATAATGAATATTTATGGAATTATTAAGTTTCTTTTCTTCCTTATCTCTTTAAAGTATGGTTATTCATATCTTTGTTGCGTAAGGTTATTCATTTCATTCATAACGGAGGGTATCAACTGCTCTGAGTTTTGATGCTCGATGTGCTGGCCAGATTCCTGAAATTGCTCCTGCTAAGAATGCGAATGCTAGGCATCCGAAGATAAGATAGAATGGCGTTGCAACTTGTAGAAGATTTGTTTGCAATTGATTAACTGCTATATATTCAATTAATTTTGCAATAGATAAACCTAGTAAGACTCCTAAAATGCCTCCTGTTAAGCCCAGTAAGCCTGATTCTATTAAGAACAAAGTCAATATATCTGAATTCTTTGCTCCTACTGCTTTCATTGTTCCTATTTCTTTTGTTCTTTCTAAAACTGAAGTGAACATAGTGTTAGCAATTCCAATTCCTCCTACCAGAAGAGAAATTCCTGCTACTCCTGCTAAGAAGGCAGTGATTATATTCAAAACATTTCCAAAACTTTCTAATAGTTCTTCAGGTGTAAGAATTGTGAAGTCTTTCGTTTTATCTGTAACTCCATGCAATGTCTTAAGTTTCTTTTCAACTCTTTCTGCTACTTCTTTTAAGTTATCTACATCATCTACTTGAACCATAATCTGATCTACCTGCTCTTGCACATTGAAAAGTAATTTGAAATCTTCAATAGACATAAGAATTATTCTATCGTCTCCTGCATTTCCTATCTGTTTAGTAATTGCCCTTACTTTGAATTCTTTTTCATTTAATATAATTTTATCATTTATCTTTGCAGGTCTTTTTAGCCATTCTCCGTGCTTGAATTGATAACCAACTGCAACGACTCCTAAATCTCCTTCTTTTAATGCTCTTCCCTCTTCAGGATCATATGCTCCATTCTCCAAGAATAGCTCTGCATTTTCTAGAGGAAATCCGATTGCATTTGTATATCTAGTATCTCCATTAATCTCAACTTTTACTGGAGCGACTGCAAAATAAGTTAAATCTTTTACTCCTGAAATCTTTTCAATTGCATCTACATCTTTTATTGTTAATTTTACTGCACCTGTTGTTCCAGGGCCAGCAATCTGGCCTTTTGGCTGGATGAAAAATTTATCTGTTCCTAGTATCTTAAACTGCTCTTCAACTGCTGCCTGCAAACCGAGAGAAATTGATATTAACATAAATATTGTTGCAATTGAAATAACAATTCCAACTATAGTTAACCATGAACGTAATTTTCTTTTTGTTAAGTTTCTAAATGCGAGTTTAAAATAATCGGATATCATGCTTTAGCTCCTCCTGCTAACATTTCATCCAGATATCTAGAAACATCTCTTTGACCGCCATATCTCACTAAACCACCAGGCATATTTCTATAATCGAAAGTTGGACCTAGATTTACCCTTATGAAAAATCTTCTACCGATATGCCTAGTCTTAAAATCAACTACTGAGTCTAATTCATCTCTTCCAAGTGCGTGGATAAAATATGCGTCAAAAATTTTTTCAGGAACTGATTTTTCAAGGTGAGATAATTCTCTTATAAGATCGTTCTTCCGTAAATCTCTAAAATCAATTTTTACTTTTTCTCTTGCTCCTCTCTTTACTAGTTCTTCATCAAAAACTTCTTTATATTGTTCATAGTCAAATAAAAAAATATTCATTTTTGAACTCCCGGTGTAGCAATTTCAATATCAATATCTTTGGCGACTTCTCCAAGTTCCCATAAAGGTTTAGTAAATATTCCTAAATTTACATTATTTGATGAAACAAATCCTCTTCGTTTAAATCCTCTGTGGATAGCTAGCCTTGTAGATGAAACATTTTTCCAAGGGTTTTGAGGTATAGCACAGAAAACTCCAGAAAAATTTTGATCCTGTGCTAATTTTGTCCAGTAATCTCCAAGTCTTCCAACAAAAAAAGCAGGTAGATTAGGTCTCATAAATAATTGATCTAAATAGACATGCTTACTTGAAAGAGATACATTTCTTAAAACATCATCTTCAAGACCTGCCCCGATAGAAGAAGGGTAAGCTAAAGTATAGGCTAGTAATTCTCTTTCATCACTAAATAAACCAACTCCTAAATTTCTATTTCTAGATAGTTCTAATCTTGATTTTATATCTTGTTCGTCGAGAGGATATTCATAAAAACCATATTTTCTTTTTCCTCCTTGGGCTTCAATTACTGCAGCAGAACGGAAAGTGTCATAGACTTGACTTGCATCACTTGTTATTAAATGTCTTAATATCATTTTTTACCTCCGAACTTAGCAATCATCATCTTTTTTATGCCTCTATAGCCCCTACCAATCAAAATTCCGTCTACAAAATTGTCATAACCTTGTGGGTGGTAATGCTCTCTGAGAATGATTAAACTTTCAGGATTATTTTCTCTTAAAAGAGGTATCGCTCTTAATGGCTGATGTACCCAACCTGTATGAAATAAATAAACTTGATGTCCGTTAGGCAAATCAGGATGTTTAACTCCATCTAATATACCTTTATGAAAATGTAATTCGTGTATTTTTTCAAATCTCTTTTCCAACTTCTCTTTAACATTGTTAGCGATATCATCCCAATCTTGAATAAAAATACTTAATTTCATCGTCTCAGTGCCTCCACGGGTTTTAACTTTGAAGCTTGGAAGGCTGGAATTAATCCTGCGATTATTCCTATAACTGATGAGAATATTAATGCTGAGAATATTAATGGATAGGAAACTTGAACTGCAAGAATTGTATATCCAAAAGCGCTGTTAGCTATTCCTGCTACTGTGAAAGCTAAACCTAAACCTAATATAACTCCAATAATTCCACCTACGAAGCCGAGTAATGCTGATTCAATTAAGAAAATTATTAGAATATCTTTGTTCTTCGCTCCAACTGCTTTCATTGTTCCTATTTCTTTTGTTCTTTCTAAAACTGAAGTGAAAAAAGTGTTTGTTATCCCTATTCCACCGACTAACAAAGAAATTGCGGCTATTCCTACTACGATTATATTTATGATATTAAGAATTGTGTTTACTGCGCCTAATGCTTGAACTGGAGTTTCAACAGAGAAATCTTCTTCGCCTTTATCTAAATGTCTATCTCTTCTTAATTTTTCTGCTATATCTTTTGCTATTCTATCTAAATTGTCTTTATCATCAACTTGAACAACTATAAAATCAATTTCGTCTTTAATATTAAATAAATCCTTCATGTCTTTTTCAGACATGAAAATTGCGCTGTTAAATTGGAAAGAACTCATCTTCTTTAAAATTCCTTGAACTCTGAATTTCTTGCCTTGAATGTCTAAAACTGTTCCTACTCTAATGTCTTTATCATATCTATTGTCTGTTAGAAAGTCATTTCCTAAAATAACTGAACCAGAATCTGAGGCAGATATTAATTTTCCAGAATCTAATTTCATTTCAAAAGTATCATACATATAATCTATGTCTTCTTGTTCTTCCGGCAAACTGCCTATGAATTCAAATCTTGCTACTTTATTGTATTCTATTTTTCCTATTCTTAGAGTACGCTTAATTGCTCTGTCTACTCCTGAAACTCCTTCAATTATCTTAAAGTCGTGGTCTGTTAATTTACTTACTGAAGTTGAACCTGGTGGTCCGAATCCAGTTCCAGAGTTTTGAATTAACAATCTATCTGCAGAAAGAGTTGAGAATTGCCCAGTAATAGCTTCCTGGAGGCCTTGGCCAAGAGAAATTAATGACACTACTGCTGCTATGCCTATGAAAACTCCAAGCATAGTTAGAACTGATCTTATGCCTCTGCTCTTTATGTTTCTTAATGCAAGAATAAAATAATCTTTAATCATCTGTAATCCTCCCTGTGTGGATTAAGTGCTTTCCATTTATTGAAATTTGGAAGTGAAGAGGGTTGCCTGTATCTAAGAGGAACTCCTTCTCTAACATTATAAAATTCATTATGCTTATGGAGCTTATCATTAAAATCAGGTATAAAATGAATTACGCTTGCAGGTAATTTCTTTACTGCTCCTTCGATATTTACTACAGCGTCATCAAAAGACCGGCTACCACTAGTAGAAAGCATAAGTGAAAATAATTCCTCACCTCTTTTACCATCTGGCTTTGCATAAAAAGGAGCTAGAGCCATTGAGAAAAGCCTAGGATTATGTGCTACCCCTTCGCAATTTCCTCCATCGGGAGTAATGTTTCTAAATTCAAAGCTATAACCTAAATGCTTTGGATTGCCTTTCAGAGTTTCTCTTACCGTCTTAAAATTTTTTTGTGTTAATAATTCATCTGCATCAAGAACTAATGTCCAAAGAGTTTCTACTTTTTCTAGAGATTTATTTCTAGCATCTGAAAAAGTTTCAAATTCCTCATCATAAACTCTTAAGTTACCATACTCTCTTGTTAGTTTATCTAACTCTTCTCTAGTGCCGTCTTTTGAACCTGTATCTATAATTACTGCTTGCTCTACAAAAGGAACATGAGATGCAACGAATCTTCTTATGCCTCCTGCAGGATTCATCATTTCATCACGAACAATTGCGCATAGAGTTGTAAATGGTAAAATAGAATTCAAGAGAATTAACCTCCGTATTGTCTAGAACTTGAATAATTATCTTGGGATGGTGATGGATCATATCTTGAGCTAGTTTGAGCTGAGCCTATATTATATTGTTGGCTCATGTTTCCAGATAGTTCCTCTGCTGAATGATTTATTCCATCAAGATGACACATTATTTCATCTCCTGCATTTTTTGCATACTTTTTCTAAGTCTCATTCTCTTTGCAATTGCTTTCCAGACAATCCAGATAACAATCAATAAAACAACTATTCCTACATAAAAAGGAACATTACTCTTTTGTATAATTCCAAGCTGTTGAGCTTTTTCAACTGAATAAACTTCAATAGGTATTGAAAGTGATTTTGATACTTTCTGATTGTTGAAATCTGTATATTCTACTATTGCATCAAATGTTGGGAATTGGTTATTGAATATAACATCAAATGAAACTGTTTCAAAGTCATCAGAGCTTACTGTACCTATATATGAATTTGATTCTGAAAGTAGTGTGAAGCCGTTAGAAATTGCATTAACTGATAAGAATCTTGCATCTGAGAATCCTTTGTTTACTATCTTAAGTTCTATTTTTCCTTTGCTTCCAATTACAGGTGTTTCAGTGGAAAGGGAAAAAGTTAAATCAGGTTGTGAGAAAATTCTAACTCCAATTGTTCCAGAGCTTGTTTTATCTGAATTATTAAAATTATATTTCAAAGTGTAAGGTATTTCATAATCTCCTGGCTTTGCATCTTGAGATACTTTTATCAAAAATGAAAAAGGTTCTGAATCATCATTATCAATTTGATCAATAGATTTCTCTGAAGAACGAGTAGGTATTAATGGTAATTCTTTGAAGTTTAGAGAAATAACTACGTTCTTGACATCATCTGCGAAGTTATTTTCAACCTCTACATTTATCTGACTTTCCTGACCAGGTTTGAATGTATTATCTGATGTTGAACGAACTGTAAGTGCAGAAGCTAAATTAAGACAAAGCATGAATGCTATTAATAGACTTAATATTTTTGTGTATGTTTTCATATATTTCTTCACTAAAATGAGTATAAAAAGGTTTCTATATGTAACTATGTAGGGGTTACAAAAGAAAAGGTTTTTAAATAGGTAATATTGAAGATTATTATGAGTAAACCTAAAGTATTATTGATAAAAACTGGAGGTACTGTTAGTCAGAAGCCTAATAGAAAGGGTGAAATGGTCCCTTACAAAAGAGATTATATGCATCTTGTTGGTGGACTTGAACAATTAGCTGATTTAGATGTGATAAATGCTGGAAACCTAGATAGCACAGATATGGAAACTGTAAGGCCTGCAGATTCGAAGAAAAAAGCAAGAGAAGATATAGCTAAAATTATATATAAAAATTCTAGTGGTTATGATGGATTTGTAGTCGTACATGGTACGGATACTATGGCTGAAACTGCAGCCGCACTTACTTATATGATTCAGGGCTTGGGTAAACCAATTATAATGACTGGAGCTCAGCGTTCTATCTGGACACCGAGAAGTGATGCTCCAAATAATATTTATGGTGCAGTTCAAGCAGCAACGAAAAATGTTGGAGAGGTTGCTGTTTGTTTTGGAAACTATTTGCTTAGAGGTACTAGAGTAGTAAAAACCGATGAAGAAGGATTTGATGCTTTCTCTACTCCCGGAATATCACCTATAGGTAAAATGACTGCTCTTAAAGAAGGAATAAGATTAGAGAGTAATAGAATAACAAGGATGGATGGAGACCCTCATTTATTTACTGATTTTGAAAATAAAATTTTCCATTATGTTCATGTATCTGGAGCAGATGTTGGAAAAGATTTGATGAACATAGCACGAAGTAGCAATAATAAGGCAATTATTCTAGGAAGCTTTGGAGCAGGTAATCTTCCAAGTAAACTTTTAGATTTCATAAAGGCTTCAGGAGATAATGGTAAGCCAGTTTATGTTTACACTAATTGTCAAACTGGTGCTGCCGATATGGGTATTTATTCTGTAGGTGCAGCTCCTTTGAAAGTTGGGGCTAGACCTGCTGGAGATATGACTTTGGAAGCTTTGGGACAAAAAATGATGTATGCTTTAGGTAGAGCAAATCAAGAAAAATTGATAGGGGACGATAGAATAAAATTTGTTGAATCAATAATTAAGCGACCATATAATGGAGATATAATGGTTACAGAAAGAAGAACTTAATTAATTTTTATCTTTTAACTTCTTTCCAAATCTTACCTATTCTCTTTGTGACTTTTTCTACTTTCCCGTCTTTAATCCAGTAAATTGTCTTTGCGTGTGCTAAGGCTTTTTCTGGGTCGTGGGTGATTATGATTATTGTCTTGCCTTGTTTGTTGAATTCTTCCAAGAAGTTCATAACTTTTTCCCCTGTCTTTGTGTCTAAGTTTCCTGTTGGTTCGTCTGCGAGGATAACTTCAGGATCGTTTGCTAGTGAGCGGGCTATGGCTACTCTTTGCTGTTGTCCTCCTGACAATTGATTAGGATAGTGGTCTGCTCTATCATCTAATTCTACCATTTTAAGTAATTTAAGAGCTCTTTCTTCTCTGTCTTCTTCAGACATATCTTGAAAGAGCATTGGTAAAGCAACATTTTCTTTTGCAGTTAGATTTGGAATTAGATTAAAACTTTGGAAAATAAATCCTATTTTTTTACCACGAATCTGGGCAAGTTCAGATTCTTCTAAGTGAGAAATATCTCTTCCTTCGAGATAAATACTTCCTGTTGAAGGTAAGTCTAAACTTCCTATAAGATTCATGCCTGTGCTTTTTCCAGAACCTGATGGACCCATGATAGCAACGAAATCTCCTTTTTCTACAGAGATATCTATTCCATCAAGGGCTTTGACTATGTTTTCCCCCATTTCATAATGTTTGCTTACATTCTTTAGTGTTATTACTTCTTTCATAAAATTCTTGAATTGAGATAATTTATAAACCTAGCCCTTTGGAAAATTCTATGGCTAAGATATTTAGTGAGGACTATTATTATGCTGGACAGGTTAGATTTGAAAAGGCTTTAGAAGCTGGGAGGCTCGATGTCGCCCTTTCTGAACTTGAGAGATTTGTCATGCCTCGAACTCATTTTGAAAATATTGGATATCAGACAACTCTAGCTGAGGGCTATCGTGCTCTGGCTAACGCGTATTTAAAGAGAACTGCCGAACTCTCTACTTTAGATGTTAGGTTAAAAAGAAGAAAAAGAAGAAAAGATTAATTTCGTGGAAAATATCAAAGATTAAATTTTAATGAATGGTATTAATAAACGTAAGTTAAAAGACATAATGCTGTTAGAAGGGCTGAGGATAAATGCCAGAGTGCATGCAGACCTTGATACATTGTTTTCTTTCTATAATAATGGAATGATAGAGTCATTATTATGAAAAAAGGTATGAGATATGCAAATATCTCATTTAATCCTCCTGAAAAGAACAGATAGAAATTACAGACTATAAGAATTATAGCGAATATGTGATCGTGCGGATAATATCTCTTCTGTTTTGAAAAATGATAACTCATTGAAAAGAATATTACTAGAGCTAGAAGAGGAATATACCAATATACTCTCAAAGCGAAAGCGAGGTATAGGGGTAATATGAAGAATATGTTGCTCCAGACAACAGGCAAAGCATAAATCTCTTTATTCATATTTTATAAAACAAAAGCAGGTATAAAAGAGTTTCTGCTTTCTTTAATTTATAGCTTTCTTTCTTAAGCCAAATATATTTGCGTTTGGAAGTTTTTCTTTATAGGCTATTAAAAATTGATAAATACAGAATAAAATGGAAAAACCAAAAGAACACGTTTTGAAAAATATCCAAAAGTTTAGAGGATATAAAGTTCCAATAACTTGATTAGATGTCGCTAATAAGAGAAGCCAGATAGCCCAATTAAAAGAAACCTTTCTCCAGCCCTTATCGGTAATTGCGAAAGTATTTTGAAATAAATTTTTAAGAATTAAATTATTCTTGTTTAACATATATAAAATTATTAGTCCTAGAGATGCGTTGAATATTGTATCTCTTACTATAATAAAAAATGGGTCTTCTGTATATAGCGTAATTGCACCCATAAGTATTATTGTTAAACCTGCTATTAAAGGAAAAAGAGCTAATCTTTTTTGGATAATGCTTGAAGTGATAAGAGCTAGTAGAGTTGTAATCACTAATCCTTCTACTGCCAGCATAAATGGGAAGTACCAAGACATTATAATAAAAAGAACAAGTGGTCCGAATTCTATCAATATGGATAGGAAAGGATATATC
The DNA here is from genome assembly GCA_038045765.1 of Nanobdellota archaeon. GTDB lineage: Archaea > Nanobdellota > Nanobdellia > Pacearchaeales > GW2011-AR1 > SICV01. The sequence continues at coordinate 58,751 of JBBSXN010000002.1, forward strand.
TTGATAGAACGCATATAGGTTGTAGTAAAATATAGTTTTAATATGTTGGGTTGATGGAAAGTGTATATATAGGAAGTTTTAAAAACCACTTTTCAATTGAATAAATATGTTAATACCAGTTAGATGTTTTGGATGTGGAAAGCCTGTTGGACAGATGTGGGAAGAATATCATAAGAGAGTAAAGGCTGGAGAAGATACTGCTAAAGTTCTTGATGATCTTGGATTAGAGAGATATTGTTGCAGAGCCGCTTTACTAGGACATGCTGATATGTTACCTGAAATTACTAAGTTCAAGAAAGCTTAAGCTTTCTTGTGCTATAAAAATTTTGCAATTTTTCTATTCAAAAAGGCATAAGATTTCTTATTTTCTGATACGAAGCTTTTTAAACCATCAAAAAAGGGAATTGTTATGAAGAAAAATTATGAGATTGCTATACCCGTATTTGCAGATAAGTTTAGTCAAGTTTCTAGACAGAGTGCTGAAGCAGTAGATAAAGGTGCAGATATTTTAGAGTTTAGACTAGATAGAATAAAAGACTTGAATGTTCATCAGCTTTGGGAGCTTGCTAATAATTTTAGAAAAGTGAAGAAAATATATACTAATAGACATAAAGATGAAGCAGGTAATCCTGAATTTGGTTATCAATATGATGAAAATGAAAGATTAGGTATTCTAAGAGGTATTGCTGTAACTCATCATCCCGATTATATAGATATAGAACATAAACATACTAAAAGAGGTTTTAGACCTTTTCAAAAGATTGGTAAAACTAAAATAATTGTTTCTTATCATGATTTTCAAAAGACTCCGGATTATGATGGATTAAGAAGGATATATGATGAAATTGCTGGAAGAGCGGATTGCGATATTGTTAAGATTGCTACTATGGTTAATGAGGAAAAAGATAATGAAAATATATTTAGATTAGTTCAACATGCTCATGCTGGTGGCGGATCTAAGCCTATTGTTGCCATAGGTATGGGAGAACTTGGTGCAGTTACTAGATATAAGGGCCCTGAGCTTGGTTCTCTTTGGACTTTTGGAGCATTATGTGAAAAGAGAAAATCTGCGCTTGGACAGAAAAGCATAGAAGATTTGAGACATTACTTTAAGACTGGTGAGATGAGATAATTTTCTTATTGCCTATAGAAACAGAAAGCTTAAATACCCTTTTTGATGAATATTTTTGAAGACGGTCACAGTAATTTGGAAACGCCCGATCCCGTTCCGATCTCGGAAGCTAAGCAAGTTACGTCGGCTGTGTTAGTCTCACACCAGAGGCGAAACTCCGATGCTGTCTTCGTAATATTCACTTATAATTGCCTTTTTAATAAAAATTTGACTATCAGAATCTTTAAAACCTTGAATTTTGTTTGTGATTCATGGATAAACAAGAAATGCTTTCTATTTTAGATAAATTTGCTGGTAAGAGAATAGCAGTTGTTGGTGATGTTGCTCTTGATAGTTTTCTTTATGGAGTAATAGATAGGATAAACCCTGAAATGCCTAGTGCCCCTCTTTTGAAAATTGATAAAGAAGAATTTGCTCTTGGATGTGCAGCTAATGTTGCCTTGAACTTATCAAAGCTTGGAGCTAAGACGAAACTTTTTGGAGTTATAGGTAATGATAACTTTGGAAGGAAATTTGTTGATGAATGTCTAAAAAATAATGTTGATTTTATTCCATTCTTTGATGGAAGCACGATATTAAAACAAAGAATAAAAGAAAAACATCATAAGGGTTATGTTGCTAGGGCTGATTTTGGAGAGTTTGATTTAACTGCTATAAATAAAGAAATGGAAGATACTATATTAAAGAGAATATTTGAGTCTGATTTTAATGCGATTATATTGAGCGATTATAATAAAAGAATCTTTAAAGGAAATTTAGCGCAAAGAATAATTGAAGAATCTAGAAAGAAAGGCTTGGCTATCTTCGTTGATCCTAAACCTAACAATATGCTTGCTTTCAAAAGGTGTAATGTTTTAAAGCACAATGAAAGAGAAGCTAGAAGTATGGTGGGTTTAGAAAACGCTCATAAAGATATAGAAGAAATAATTAAGAAAATAAAAGAAATGCTTGAATGTGAATGTGTTATAATAACTAGAGGTGAGAAAGGTATGACTGGGTATAATAGTAATTTCCATCATATAACTACCAAAGCTAAAGAAGTCGAAGATGTAACTGGTGCTGGAGATACGGTTATGGCTGTAATAGCATTAGCAATGGTTTCTGGTGCAGATCTTGAAAAAGCAGCCCATATAGGTAATTATGCTGGAGGCATAGTTGTTGAAAAATCTGGAACTGCCTATGCAACAGTTGAAGAAATAAAAAAGAGAATAAATGATGATAAATGATAAAGTAAATGAATTAAAGAAAGCTTTAGATGAAACTTTATCTTGTGAAAAAGAAAAGATTGAGGAAGCTTGTAATCTGTTAAAAGAATGTTTAATTTCTGGAGGAAAGATTCTTGTCTGCGGGAATGGTGGCTCGGCTGCAGAAGCACAGCATATGTCTGCTGAATTTATCTCTAGATTGAAAGATGATAGAAGAGCATTAGCATCTATTGCACTTACTACTGATAGTTCAATATTAACTGCGTGTGGAAATGATTATGGATTTGAGAAAATATTTTCAAGACAAGTTGACGCATTGGCTTGTGAAAAAGATGTGCTTGTGTGTTTGACTACTAGTGGTAAATCTCCTAACTTAATTGAAGCAGCTAAATCTGCCAGAGAATTAAAATGTAAAGTTTTATCTCTTACGGGAATAAATGAAAGTCTTTTGGAAAAAGAATCTGACTTAACAATAAAATGCCAGTCCGATAAAACTGCTAGAATTCAAGAAGTTCAGCTTTTTATTATACATCATTTAGTTGGTGAAGCAGAAAAGCCTTTTCTTGATAAGCAATACATTTAAAACATATTTCTCTTTTTGAAATGTAAGCAGGAGTAGCAAAGCGGTCAAATGCGCGAGACTCAAAATCTCGTGGCTTAGTGCCTTCAGAGGTTCGAATCCTCTCTCCTGCACTTAATATTTATCCTGAGGTAAGCCCTTAGGGAATGCTCTTCTATTTCTTGTGTCTACTCTTTCAGTGTTATTTGTATATTGAATTGTACCAAAATAAGCTCCTACTGGGTCTAAGGTAATAATTTCAGTTCTATCTTTTTCCCATCTAGCTAAAGCCGTAGTATATCCTTCGGCACCAACACTTTCAACAGTAGGCTTTTGAGGCAGTTTTGCTAAAGCATCACTTCTAAGTTTTTCTTTAGCTAAATTTTCAAGTAAGTCTAAAGAACGGTGATCATCTGTTCTAAAAATACCTAAGGATTTACCTGCCTGATCAAATACTTCATATTCATGCCTAGCTCTCCCAGATCTATTAACACCGTATGCCGGTGGAAAAAGGTCGTTCAATTTGTAATTTGGTTCTTTTAATTCAGTACTTGCTTCCATTATAAATAAAGAAAATTGTGCGTTTAAAAGCTTTTGCTATTATTGATTTTGTCTAGTTAGTTTTAAAACTCGATAATGTATTGATTAATTAGGCCAGAGTAGCTCAGCTTGGATTAGAGCGATGCCCTCCTAAGGCATAGGTCGCAGGTTCAAATCCTGTCTTTGGCGCTTTTAAGTAACTTTATAGTAGTTAAATTAACAATATTTATATACTGTTCTTGTAGATAATTTTTATGGAGAAAGGCACAAAAAAATGGATAAAAACAGCGGCAACGCTTGCAGGTATGGCTGCCTATTTTGGTTTTGCAGATAGTTTTAAGCCTACAAATATAGATCATGATAAATCCTATCCTCTTCCTAGAGAAATTGAGGTAAAAGATTCATCCTTTCCGCTTGAAAATAGAGTCGTCAAAGTTGACGGGAATGAACATCATGTAAAAGTTCTGAATACCTCATCTCTGGATTTATCAAAACCATTTCATATACAAACAGATCGTTATAAAATAATTAATAATAATGACTGGATTACGTCACGAGTAGTCGGTTCTATTCTTTCTACTCCTCTAAAATTGTTTTTTATGGATAAAAAATATGCTGAAGGCCAAGATGAAAAAAGAATTAGGGCTGTTTTTTCTATGCTTGAAAAAAATAAAGATATAAAAGATATTACTGTTCGTTTAAATCATAATGAAGCTATAGAGGATTTTAAGAGGTTATTTACTGAAAAAGAATTAAGTGAAAGAAATAATTTGCCTGCGAGAGTTATTTTAGGTTCTCTAAATCTAATTAAAGATGAAGTTTGGGCAGAGCTTTTTAGAGGAAGTTACTATAATCCTCTATCTAGAACTGCTGTTTGTTATAGTAATATAGAATCAATAACCGCCCATGAAATAGGACATCATAAAGATTTTGCTAGGTTTGATTCTGATGGAGTATATGCTTTATCTAGGCTCTTACCTCCTGTATGTCTTTATCAAGAGTGGATTGCAAGCAAAAATGCAACCGAAATGTTAAGTGAATCTGACCAATGGCAATTTAATAGATATCTCGTACCTGCTTTTGGAACTTATTTATTATTCTATGGTGGAATACTTGGGAGAATGGCTAAAGATAAGAAGAAGCAAGTGAAAGAAATAAGAGAAGGAGAAAAAATAAAAGCAGTTATAGATGAAAGAGGTGTTAAAGAGCAGGCAGCGATATTATTCTCTCCTGTACTATCTCTAAATGCTAGTTTCTATTCTGGGCTTGCAGCTTATAATGTTCTTTCTCAATTTCATCCTTCGATAAGATATACTGGACTTGCTATGGGTGCTTTTGGTGCCAGTTATCTTTTTGACAAAGGCATGGTAAAATTTAATAAAACATACCGTGAGCTTGATAGAATACGGAACGGTGAAAGTGAAGAAAGTAGAGAGAGAAATCAACCTGATAAGGCTCCTCTTCCAACTCGTAATAAAAGAGTTAAAATAGATTTATCTGACAATGCTCCTCTTCCAGCTTATGAAAGATATCTCTAAATCGCTTTGTATCAAAAGCTTTAAAACTACCGTTAAAATAGTAAAATTATAATCGCGCGATTAATTTAATGGCAGAATGATTGGTTTCCATAATAGACCGGTAAAGAAAGGATATTGAGATGACCAATATGCACGGGTTCGATTCCCGTATCGCGCATTCAAACAAACAAAATGGATACATACCAAGAAAAACAGCAGAGTCATTCAAATAAGAATTGGTATGATAAAAGTTACAAATGGCTTCTTATAATTCCTGCTTTGATGCTTATTTTTTCTATAGTTTATCTTATTAATTTTAACTCTAAAAATGGAGATATTTTCTATAAAGATGTTTCTTTGACAGGAGGAACAACCATAACTGTTTTTGATGAAAATGTAAATATTGACGAAATTGAAGTTTCTTTGAAAACAAGTTTTCCAGATGTTCATGCTAGAGGAATTTCAGATATAAGAACTGGAAAGCAAGAGGGATTTTTTGTTGAAACTAAAGCCGAACCTGAAATCATAAAGGTTGAACTTGAGAAAGTTCTAGGATATGAATTGAATAATGATAACTCTTCTATTGAATTCTCTGGTTCAACTTTATCTTCTGGATTTTACAAGCAGTTGAGACTTGCATTGTTAATTGCCTTTGCATTGATGACTTTAGTTGTTTTTGCCATATTTAGAACGCCTGTAAGAAGTTTATCTATTGTCATTGCTGGATTGAGCGATATAATAATGACTATTTGCGTTATTGATTTGATGGGTATGCAATTATCTGCGGCAGGAATTGTTGCTTTGCTTATGCTTATTGGTTATTCTGTTGATGTAGATATTTTACTTACAACGAGAGTCTTTAAGGGTCATGAAGGTACTTTGAATGAAAGAATATATGATGCCTTTAAGACTGGAATGACTATGACTATTACGGCTATTGCAGCAGTGGGAGTTGCTTTAATATTTACTCACTCTTTCTCTCCAGTTCTATCTCAGATGTTTACTATTATCTTAATTGGATTAGGATTTGATATTATTAATTGTTGGATATCAAATGCTTCGATATTGAAGTGGTATATGGAGGGTAAAAAATAATGGCGAAAATAGGCTGGAGAGTTTGGATACTTATTATTGTACTTTTGTTTTCTTTGATAGCTATAAAACCTAGTTTCAAAGAAGGTGCATTGATTAAATCTGTTGATAAAAATTCTTCATTATTTGAAGAGGGATTAAGAAGTGGAAATATAATTATAGGTCTAAATGGAGAAAAAGTTGCTAGTAAAGAAGACTATGGAAGAATTGTTGAAGAAATATTTAATGATGGTTTGGAAAAGAGATTAGATATTCAGACTGAAGATAATGAATATACTGTCTTGATAAATTTAACTCCTAATATACATGTTGATGATGTTCCTAGAACTAGAATAAAGACAGGGTTGGATTTAAGAGGAGGATCAAGAGCATTGGTTCAGCCTGAGACTCCTTTAACTGATGCAGAGATGGATGATCTTCTTGCAGTTAGTAGTAATAGATTAAATGTATTTGGATTAAGCGATGTACAATTAAAGAAAGTTTCTGATTTATCTGGAAATAGATTTATGCTTGTAGAAGTTGCTGGTTCTTCTCCTGCTGAATTGCAGGATTTGATAGCTAAACAGGGTAAGTTTGAAGCTAAAGTTGGTAATGAAAGTGTTTTCTTGGGAGGAAAAGAAGATATTGCTGATGTTTGTAGAAATGATGCTACTTGCGCTGGAATAGTGCAATGCTCTGCTGTTCAAACTGGAGGATATGGTTGTGAATTTAGATTTACTTTATATTTAACTGAAAATGCTGCAAAGAAACATGCTGATGTAACATCAAATGTGCCATTAGATGAAACTGGACAGTATCTTTCTGAAAAACTTTATCTTTATGTAGATAATCAAGAAGTAGATTCTTTACTTATTGGAGCTAGTTTGAAAGGACAAGTTACAACTCAAATTTCTATACAGGGAAGCGGAACTGGAAACACTCAAGAAGATGCTCTGAGAGATGCAAAAGAAAGTATGCATAAATTGCAAACAGTGCTTATAACTGGAAGCTTACCATATAAGCTGAATATTGTAAAGTTAGATACTATCTCTCCAGTTCTTGGAGATAAGTTCGTTAAGAATTTACTTCTTGCAGGTGTAGCTGCTTTAATAGCTGTTTCAATTATAATATTTATTAGATATAGAAAGTTCAAGGCTTCACTTGCTTTGCTTTTAACTTCTTTCTCTGAAATAATTATAATTCTTGGAGTAGCTTCTCTTATTGGATGGAATTTAGATTTACCAAGCATAGCAGGAATACTTGCTACTATAGGAACAGGCGTAGATAGTCAGATAGTTATTTTAGATGAAGCAAGAAGAAATTTAACTAGTGGAATAAAAGAAAAGATAAAGAGAGCATTATTCATAATAATGTCATCTTATGCTACCTCTATGGCATCACTTATTCCTTTGTATTGGGCTGGAGCTGGTCTTTTCAAGGGTTTTGCAATTACTACAATTATCGGAATAACTGCAGGAGTATTTATTTCAAGACCTGCATTTGCCGAGATAATTAGAAAGATGGAAGAGTAATTTTATTATTTGATTTCGTTTAGGAAGATTAAACTTTGATTATTAGAAGAATTATTTCCCATCTTTCTTCATTTCTAGTTCATAGAAAGCAATCATCTGTTTTAACATTACTTCTGGAGGTAAACTAGCTATAAAGTCCATAAGTGCTCCTTTTGTGAAACCACAATATATATTTTCAGGAGTCTCTCTTAAAGCCATTAATAAATCTGGAAGCGCTACGTAATCCATTTTTAATATCTGTTCTTTTGCATCAGGTTTCAAAGAACCTTCTATTGCTGGATCAAATCTAGCAGAATAAATTTGTACTCCTGCTCCGAAGAATGTCGTATTAGCTACAGATACTCCTATATATTTTACATCTTGTAAGTTCTTTCTAGTCTCTTCTCCACCTTCTCTCAAAGCAGTTTCTACTCCATTTTCACCCTTATTAGCAAATCCTCTAGGTAATTCTGTAGAAACCATCTCTCCTCTCTCTCCAGTTTTTCCATCAATTACTGCTGGTCTACCTTGCTTAACCATCGCTAAATAAACTAATCCATCTTTTGGTTTAATAAAATAAGGAACTGTTACGGCACCAGTTACTGCAGGTCCTCTCTCAGTAGACATCATATTTGCTTCATCGTAGAACCATTGAGCATATATTGGAGCTCCATCAGGTTTGCAAACTACTCCAGTTTTAACTACACCATACTTTGGATTTTCTAATCCTCCGTCTTCTCTTCTTTTCCACCCTAAATCTTTCTCAAATTGAGGGTGAGTTCTTAGAACATCATCTATACTTCTTACTACCATGTTCATAATTTATAAAAAGAGTATTTAAATGTTACTATATAGGGGTTACAATAAAATGGCGCCGTTACTTTAGATTATCTAAGTCGTGTTTGTCATGGATATTCTTCCACTTACCTGAAAACATATAACCTACCAAAAGTTCTTTCTTTGCTAATTCTTCGAAGATATTTTCTTGGAGGGACCAATTAATTTTTCCTGATGGAATGTAATCAAATATTTCTGGTTCGGCAATACCAGTCATTAATGCAGTGAGGTGTGTTTTAACATTCTTTGGCTTTTCTTCGTATATCTTTATTTTATTTCCTTCTAGGTCTACTATAGAACTCTTAGACCATTCATTTGTTGTGCCTGAATAAACCACAAGAGTAGCAACTCCTTTGTTTAATTTGTGATATTCTTCAATCTTCTTTATGTCTAGTTTTTCAAAATAATGGTCTGAAGGTAAGAAAAGAAATGTGCTTTTTATTTTATCTTTTGCGAGTGCGAGAGTTTTTCCGCTTCCTAAATGTTCTTTCTCCTCTAAATACTCTATTTCTACTTGCATGTCTTTTCCATCTCCTAAACTGCTATAAATTGCTGAAAGAACTTTCTTTGAGCCTATAATTAAAATATAATTATATCCTCCTGCTTTTGCTTGCTCTATTGAATGCTTAATGAGCGTTTTTCCTTTTATTTCTACCAAGGGCCTATAGATATTTTTTCCTTTTATGAGAAGATTTTCTGATGGACCGCCTGCTAATATCACGCAAGTTTTCTTTTCAGAGAGGTGCCTTTTTATTATGAATTCTATTGCCTCTGAACGAGATTTTATTATACTATTGTCTATCTCTTTGTCTACCCTCGAAATAACTTCCTCGTCGATATATATAGAAACTCTTGTCTTTCCCATATCTTGATTACTTTAAAGGAATATTTAAACCTTACTAAAGTAATAATTGATTATTACTTATGTAACAACAACGTATTTAAAAAGAAATTGGTAGAGTTATTTATTCTTTCAAAATGGAAAACGAAATAAGAACAAAAGTTATTGTTACTGGTGGAGCCGGTTTCATAGGGAGTAATTTTATGCATCATATGATTGATAAATATCAAAATTATGATTTTATAGTCCTAGATAAATTGACTTATGCTGGAAATATAAAAAATCTTACTCCTATTATGAATAGAAAAAACTTTAGATTTGAATGGGTTGATATCAGTGATCAAGAAAAGATAAATCAACTTGTTGATGAAAATACAATTATAATTAATTTTGCAGCTGAATCTCATGTAGATAATTCTATAACTGGACCTATGATATTTACTCATACAAATGTTCTTGGAACGCATGCTTTGCTTGAAATTGCTAGACATAAAAAGGCTAAATTGTTTATTCAAATTTCTACTGATGAGGTTTATGGCTCTCTGAACTTTGACTCTCCTTCTTCAACAGAGAAAGATACCTTAAAACCTAGTTCTCCTTATAGTGCGAGTAAGGCGGCTGCTGAGATGTTTTGCTTTTCTTATATGCATACCTTCAAAATGCCGATAATTATTACAAGATCTTCTAATAATTTTGGACCTTATCAATTTCCTGAAAAGGTGGTGCCATTATTTGTTACAAATTTGATTGAAGGTAAGAAAGTTCCATTATATGGCTCTGGGAAGAACGTAAGGGATTGGATATATGTGGAAGATAATTGTGAAGCAATAGATTTTGTTATGCATAAAGGAAAAATTGGAGAAGTTTACAATATTGGTGGAGGAAATGAAGTGCAAAATGTTGAATTAACTAATAAAATATTAAATATGATGGGTGTTGGAAGTGAGATGATTGAGTATGTTCAAGATAGGCTTGGACATGATTTAAGATACTCTCTTGGCTCAAGCAAGATTATGGCTCTTGGATGGGTTCCTAGACACAGTTTTGAAGAAGCATTGCATAAAACTATTAAATGGTACAAAGAAAATGAGATTTGGTGGATGCCTTTGAAATATAGGGGGAAAGCAAAATGAAAATTAGATATTTGATATTAGGTAATGGATTTATTGGAAATAGATTCTCCGAGTATTTAGGAGAAGAATCTATTGTTTGGAAAGATAAAATAAATTCAGTTAATGATGTTGTTAAAGCTATTGAGATCCATGACCCTGAAATTGTCATAAACTGTGCTGGAAAAACTGGAAAGCCTAATGTTGATGCTTGTGAAGATGAACCTGAAGCGACTTTCTTTGGAAATGTTACTGTTCCTTGCATGATTGCTGAAGCTTGTGCTAAAAAGAATAAAAAAATGGTGCACTTGGGAACTGGATGTACTTATGAGGGAAGTAATAATTTTACGGAAGAGGATGAGCCTAACTTTAAAGGAAGTTTATACAGTAGGACTAAACTGATTTCTGAAAAGATGCTTATGAATTATAATAATGTTCTTCAGATAAGAATTAGAATACCTCTTGATGACAGACCAAGTGATAGAAATTTGATAGATAAAATTCTCAAATATGCTAAAACTGGAGGTAAAATATTAATTGCTGAAAACTCCATTACTCCATTACCTTTTCTATTTTATGCTTCTAAGGAGTTGATGAATATGAATAAAGCTGGTTTGTATAATGTTGTTGCAAAGGGTGCTATGACTCATGATATGATTCTGGATATGTATCAGGAATTAACTGGGGAGAAATTGAATTATACTAAGATAAGTGCTCAAGAGCTAGATTTAATGACTAAAGCGAGAAGATCAAATTGCACATTATCAACTGGTAAACTTGAAGCAATTGGAATAAAAGTCCCAGATGTAAAAGACTCTATAAGAGAATGTTTGATAAGGTATGTTGAGTATAGAAAGAATAAAAGTATCTTGCTTAATAATGGTAAGAAAATAAAAGGGATTATTCTTGCTGGTGGTGCTGGAAGTAGATTATATCCTTTAACTAAGGTCCTGACAAAACAACTTCAACCAGTTTATGATAAGCCTATGATATATTATCCTCTTACTACTTTAATGGAAAATGGTATAAGTGAATTTTGTATTATAAGTACGCCTGAAGATTTACCTGCTTTTAAGAAATTACTTGGTGATGGCTCGCAATTTGGAGTCAAAATAGAGTATAGAGAGCAAGTCATACCTAATGGAATTGCACAGTCTTTTGTTATTGCAGAATCTTTTATTGGGAAAGATTCTGTTGCTTTGATATTAGGAGATAACGTCTTTTATGGAGGTAGTGATGTAATAAGCAAGGCATTCAGCGAATTTAATTCAGGAGGAGCTATATTTGGATATCAAGTTCATGATCCTGAAAGATATGGAGTAGTTGAATTTGATCCAAATGGAAAAGCATTATCTATTGAAGAGAAGCCAAAACAGCCTAAAAGTAATTATGCTGTTCCTGGATTGTATATATTTGATTCAAGCGTAATAGAAATAGCTAGAAATATGAAGCCTAGTGCAAGAGGAGAGTATGAGATAACTGATGTTAATGTGGCTTATTTAAATCTTGGAAAATTGAAAGTCTATAAACTGCAGAGAGGTTTTGCTTGGCTTGATGCTGGAACTAGTACTAGTTTGCATGATGCTTCTGCATATATACAGACAATTGAAAAAAGACAGGGAATTAAAGTTGGATGTCCAGAAGAAGCTTCTTACAACCGAGGTTTCATAACTATGAAACAATTGAAAGAGTTGGTAGATAAACTTCCTAATTGTGAATATAAACAGTATTTGAATAATTTGGTTAAATAGTTCTAAATAAAACTGACTAATCCTTTTGCTAGAAGTAGGAATGCTCCTGTCCAGAGAATTACTGTTGGAAGCGCAAAGATAATTGAAAGAAGTAAACAAATTGCAGCAATTATATCAAATCCGCTTAAAACATCTCCTGTAAGAATAAACATGCCTTTCATTAATAACAGACCTGCACAAAATAAAGTATATTGCAGTGGAACATTCATTCCGAATATAAGCATTAAGAATGCGAATGATGCTGCTAAATCCATTCCTCCTAGAATCTTTACTGCAATTGACATATTTTATTTCAAGAATGAAGTGTTATAAGCTTTATTATGATAGAATATAGAACGAGTAATATTTAAAGAAAGAAATATTGTTTTACAAATGGATGTTAAGTTTTATCTGGGCGCTATCGCAGTTATAATAAATATTTTCGCATACTTACCTTATTTTAGAGACATATTGGCTGGAAAAACTAAGCCTCATGTATTTTCTTGGTTTGGGTGGATGATAATGGAGTTTGTTGCTTTCCTAGCAATAATCTCTGATGGTGGTTTAGCTGGCTCTTGGAATCACTTATTTACAGCATTAATCTGTTTAGGAGTTGTTTTGCTGGCTGTTAGATATGGAGAAAAAAAGATTACTAAAACTGATAAAATCTGCCTTTTACTATCTCTCATAGCCATAGGATTATGGTACTTTACAAAAGAACCATTATATGCCGTTATTCTTATTGTCTTTGCAGATGCTTTTGCTTATGCTCCTACATTCAGAAAGGCTTTCTATAAGCCTTATGAAGAAACCATGATTACTTTTCAGTTAAGTATTCTTAAACCAATCTTAGCAGTTTTAGCTTTGGGTAATTATTCTTTGACAACAGTATTATTTGATGCTTATCTAATTATATCTAATACTGCCTTTGTGAGTATGCTCATCATTAGACGTAGACAACTTGCAAGATAGATTCACAAAGTTTAAAATGCTTAATTTACTGAAGGAGGCATGGTTAAGGAGAGTAAGAAAAAGACTAGTGGAAAGAAGAAGCTGATGGTGTTAATTGTTTCTTACAATGCTGAACAAACAATTACTAAACTTTTGCATAGAATTCCACAGGAAGTTTGGGATAAAGCTGAGGAGATAGTCATTGCTGATGATGCTTCTAGAGATAGAACTGCTGAAATGGCTAGAGATTATAAAAAGATTTATGGAAAAGAGAATCTAACTGTTATTAAGCATGAGAAAAATAAAGGTTATGGTGGAAATCAGAAATGGGGATATAAATATGGAATGCAAAAAGGATATGATATAGCTGTAATGGTTCATGGAGATGCACAATATCCACCTGAGAAGATAATGGAATTGATTAAACCTATTGAAGAAGGAAAAGCAGATTTTATGTTTGGTTCAAGAATGTCTGGGGATCCGCTTGGAGGAAGAATGCCTCTTTACAAATTCTGCGGTAATATATTTTTGACAACAGTTGAAAATTTTGTTTTGAGGACAGATTTAACTGAGTTCCATTCTGGTTTTAGAGCTTATTCTTTGAAAGCACTGAAAGACATCCCACTTGATTTGGATTCAGATGGATTCCATTTTGATTCTGAGATCATAATACAATTAGTTATTGCAAAGAAGAATATAGGTGAAATAACAATACCTACTTTCTATGGAGATGAAAAATGTAATGTTAAAGTTATTAATTATGGAATGAATATATTAAAAGAACTCTGCAGATATCTTGCTAGTAAATGGAATATAAAACAATATCCTAAGTATGATTTGAAGAATTTTAAGTAAATTAATTTTTTATTGCAGTTATCAGAATTATGCTTGAATTATTTTTATTATTGAATAAGTAACCTATGTAAATCAGACAGAGCATTAGCGTATTTCCTAGATAGAAGAAGTAATTACCTAGAGCGTTATTAGAAATTCCCCCTCTAGTTTTTCTTGCTATTTTTACAGTTAGATTTGTGAGGAATCTCTCCATAGGACTACCTATTGGTTTTACCAAGCTAATATTTAGTCCTGCTTTTTTTATATCGTTTTCCAAGGTTTCTGGATTGAATCTTCTTATGTGTCCTACATAATCGTCGTCGTCTTTCCAGTAGTGCATATGTGTTGGAACTGTTAAAATTAATGCTCCCTTTCTCTTTAGAACCCTTGAACATTCACTCAATGCTTTTTTGTAATTTGGAACATGTTCAAGAACTTCTGAACAGAAGATGACATCTACTGAGTTCTCTTTTAGAGGTAGTTTTGTTATGTCTCCTTTTTTTGCATTAAGCCCTTTCGAAACTAGAAAGTCTACTGCTTTTTTTTCTAGTTCTAAGAAAAGAGTTTTATTTGGATAGGGAGTTATTGGAGAGATACCTGAGCCTATATCTACAAAGGTCAGGTTCTCTTTTTTATTGATTCTAGCTAAATACTCATCAAGAGCAGATTTTACCATTATCTTCCTAAATCTATAATTAAATAGATAATTTTTCAATTTCATATACTGTTCGGTATAGAAAAACTTACCAAACTCATTCTCTATTTTTGAAGAGTTATTATTCATCTTAAATGTTCTGTCAATATAAATTTATAAATGCTTTCTTCATGTGTTAAATATGGAAGAAAGTAAGAAGTGGTACGATTCTGCTGTTGATAATGTCTTTAATCTGATTTACTCAAAGGACAAGAAAATTGAGAGATATGTTCTGGTTTTGATGATTGTTGGCTTCTTTTTGAGGTTAAAGGCAGCATTAAATTTGAGCGTGTTAGCTGATGATATGGTTTTTGCTTCACAAAGTGCAGGAGTAATTAATGCTGGAATTCTTTCAACTCACTCTAATCCTCCTTTATTCTTTTATTTGACTGATTTGGCTTATAATGTTCTTGGATATACTACCTTGGCTTCTAGATTTTGGCCTTTGATTTGCGGAACTATGCTCATAGGAGTAGTTTTCTTGATTTCAAGAAAGTTGTTTAATGCTAGAATAGGTCTATTTGCTGCTTTCTTTGTGACTTTCTCAAGTTTCCTGGTAAGAATGACTTTTAGCGAGCAGAGTTTAGTTGTTTTCTTTCTTTCTTTTCTTGGAGTTTATCTTGGAATGATGTATCTTGATGGAAAGAATATTAATTGGTTAATTATTTCTGGAGTTGTTTTTGGATTAGCATTATTAACAAAGTATAATGCTCCATTTTTTATTCTCTCTTTCTTGATATTTTCTGTATATTATCTTAAACTAGAAGGAGTTGAACTGAATAAAAAAACACTTAAGCCTTTCGGGATATTTGTATTAGTATTGGTAATTGCATTTATACCTGTAATTGCTTTCAATTATTTCATTTATCATGAGAAAGGTATTGTTGACGTTTACTTTAGTAGGGTTGTACATGTTGAAAAAGCTCAACAACTTTATGCAAGTTTGGCTGGACAAGGAAATAGCTTCTTCGGTAATTTCCTTAATATAGGTAATTATGGTAATTATAACTTGATTTACCATGCAGATTTAATTATATTTATTCTTGGTTTGCTCGGACTTGGACTTTGGTTTAAAGGTAATAAAAGAATTCCTCTTGCTTTCTTCTTTTTATTCTTGATTATACCTTTCTTGTTACAAAGCGCTGGAGCCCCATTAGCTAAACACTTTGCATTTATGTTTATTTTATTCTCAATTCCGGCAGGATATGCCTTAAATGCATTATTTGATAAATACTTACAAAATAAGAAAGGCTTTAAAATATTAATAATCGTTATTTTATCTGCTTTGATGATATTAAATCTTGGAAATTCGTATAGCACTCCTAGCCATTATGCCTCTAAAAGCGCTACATCTGAACTTAAAGATTATATAAATCAAGATGTTAAAGATAATGAATTAGTTGTATTTGATGATAGAATATATAATGCTAGAAATTTCTGGTTAGCTACTGATAAACCTTTTCTTACAATGGCTCAATTTCCTCAATTTTATGAATTTAGTAAAAATTCAACTTCTCCTAAGTTGATGACTAAAGTTCATTTTATAGAATGTATAATTGATGATTGTGGCTGGGGTTGGATTGCTAGTAATCAAGAAGTTAATCAGAGTAGTGAGAAACTCTTTAAAGAAATGAGGGAAAGTGGTACTACGGTAATTGCAAGTAGATTAACTGAGAAGAAATATTATGGTAATGAAATTACAGGTACTTATGAAGAAAATGAGATTTATAGAATTTATTCTTTGAATGTTCCTCTAACATCTGGATTAGTTGAACAAACTAAGATGGTTCAGAACTTTTACTTTACACCTTATTTATATAAGAATATGAATGAATATATCTATAATTATAAGACTTCGGGAATTGGTAGTCTTGTGAATTCACTTGCTCTTTTTGAAATATACTTAACCATTCTTCTTGTTTTTATAGCAATCATCTTAGTTTTACTGTTACTATAAAAGCATAGTTTAAATATTATCTTTAAGATATGTAAATATGGTGGAATCAAGTAATCTTGAATTGGATAAATCTCTAAATTTGTTAGCTAAAACCTCAGTAATTGTATTTATAGGAGTCATGCTATCAAAGTTATTTACCTATGTTTATAAGATTATTATAGCGAGGTCTTTTGACCCTGAAGTTTATGGGTTGTTTAATTTTGCTTTGATGATTGTTAGCATTCTAGCTGCTTTGGCTGCTTTTGGCATGCCTGATGGCCTATTAAGATTTGTATCATATGATCGAAAAAATAAAAATATGGGAAGAAGCAAGTATCTTTTTAGTATATCTAGTAAATTAACATTTGTTATCAGTATTATTTTGGGAATAATTTTATATCTCTTTGCAGAAATTATATCTATAAATATATTTAACAAGCCTGGATTGATAATATATCTTAAAGTATTCAGTTTAGCGCTACCTTTTCTATCTATCACATCGATATTACTCTCTATCTTAAGAGCGTTTGAAAAAATTACCACATATACTATTGTCCAAAATATTCTTCAGAATTTGATAAGGCTGATTATAATTATAATATTTTTAATTGCAGGCTTTGGTGTAGCTTCCATATTATTCTCATATCTCATAGGAGTTATTTTAATTGCAATTATATCTTATTTTGTTTCAAAAAAATGCTTGAAAATGCTTCAAGATAGCAATAATATAAATAATAAAGCTAAAAAGAGCTTAAGAAAAGAATTCTTTGATTATTCATGGCCTATCGTTTTTCTAGGAATAATTGGTAGCTTACTTTATTGGAGTGATTCTTTTGTAATTGGTTATTATATGAGTGCTTCCGATATAGGATTCTATAACGTTGCATTTACTTTAGTAGGTTTATTAGGGATAGCTCCAGAATTATTTATGCAATTATTCTTACCATTAGTAGTTAAAGAGTATGCTAAGAAAAGATTGAACCTAATACAAGAGATAAGTAAACAAGTCGCAAAGTGGATACTTATAATCAATGTACCAATATTAGTTATAATGATTATTTATCCTGGAGTGATAATTAATATTTTATTTGGCGCAGATTACCTTTCTGCTGAGATGCCTTTACGAATACTCTCTTTTGGGAGTATGTTTGCAGCTATATTTATCAGTTTGTCAAATAATCTTCTTTCTATGAAAGGTAAATCTAAATTATTATTAATTAATACATTATTTATAGCTGTTTTTAACTTTATATTAAACATATTTTTAGTTCCTAAATATGGCTTAAATGGCGCTGCATTTGCTACAATGATTTCTTGGTTCTTATTTGGATTTATATTGTTGTGTCAAGTAAAGTTCTATCTTAATATCGTGCCAATTAGAAGAAAAATGCTTACAATAATTCTTATTGGATTTGTTTCAACTGGTGTAATATTCATTATTGAAGATATTATTCCATTAAATTTGATAGGGTTGGCTTTAGCAGGTATTTCATTTTTATTAGTCTATATCGTATTGATCTTACTCTTTAAGGGATTGGATAGAAATGATAAGAGAGTTTTCGATTCAATTAAGATTAAAATGATGGGGAGTTAGTTATTTCTTTGAATTCAAATAATCCTTAATAGTTTTCTTCAATCCATTCTCTAAGTTGGTTTTTGCTTTGAAGCCAAGATTTTTTTCTAATTTTTCTGAACTAACTACTCGGTTTAATCTTCCTTCTGGTTTTGTTAAATCAGGTACTATTTTTCCTTTAAATTTCATTATTTTGGCTATTCTCTCAGTAATATCTTTTATGCTAGTTCCTTCTCCTGATGAGATGTTTAAAGGTTCTGAGGAATTGTATTCTCTCAAAGCGAGAATTATGGCTTCTGCAGCATCTTCTACATAAATAAAATCTCTGAGTGCTTTTCCAGTCCCCCATATTTCTATTTTATCTTCTTTTTTTGAAATTATATTATCAAACCTTTTTATTAAAGAAGGAATGACGTGTGGATGTGTGAGGTTAAAATTATAACCTGGACCATATAAACTGCTTAAAATAAAAAATCTGCCATCAAATCCATATTCTTTCCTATAAAGTAAAATTTCAGAGGATAAAGCTCTATTTGATAATCCAAATGAAATTTCAGACTCATCTGGCAAACCATTCCAGATATCTTCTTCCTTATATGGAGGTTCAGCTTTTGCAGGATAAACTGTTGCACTCCCAGTCATTATGAATGTCTTTACCCCTGAAATTCTAGAAGCTTCCAGCATGTTTGTTCCCATTGAAAGAATGTCATGGAAGACTTTTGCAGGATGCTCTTTGTAGTATCCTACGCCTCCTGAAACAGTGGCAAGATGAATTACTATCTCTGGTTTGAATTTTTTGAATAATCTATCGATATCTTTTTCTTTTCTTAAATCGTATTCTGCACTTCTTGGAATAAATATATTTGCTTCTTTAACTTTGTACTTATTAATTAATAATGAAACTACGTGCTTGCCGAGAAAACCAGCTCCTCCAGTTATTATAAATTTTTTATCTTTAATTTCCATTTTTTATTACCTTATCAAATATTATCTTTAACTGTTTATTCTGATTTTCTATTGAAAACTTATCCTTGAAGATTTTAAAAGTTTGTTTTCTCATACTATTTCTTATATTATCATCATTAATCAATATTTCGGCTTTTTCTGCTAGATTACTTATGGCTTGAGGATCTATATTCTTAATTGAATTCTTGAATTCATCAGACCTCACATTTGCAGGGTAATCCTCCGTATCAATAAGAAGATTTTTTGACGGCTGTACAATAAAACCGTTTTTACCTGGAAAAACAAAATCAGATACACCCATAGTATTGTATGCTAGAATTGGAAGGCCATGGGAAAAAGCCTCAAAATAAGCCATTATGAAATAACCGCATCCTGCAGATATGAGAATGTCTGATCTTTCATATATTTTTTCTACTTCCTCCTCTGAAACCAAAGAATCTATAAAAGTAATATTGTTATTTCTATATTTTAATTTATATTCTTCAGGCACTATGCATTTCATTATTAATTTTATATTATTATATTTTTTATTCAAAAGAGTGAATACTTCTAGAGCTTCCAAGCCTCCCTTTATTAGGAATTCGTGAGGATTATTAATCGACCCCATAAAGAGGAGAGTGAAATCTTTATTTGCTCTTTTTTTAATATGGCCTTTTCTTATAGGAATACCGGGCGTTACTAAAACAACTTTCTTAGCTACTTTATTTGAAAAATGCTTTTCAACTAATTCTTTAGATTCACGGGTGTGCACTATAATCCCTCTGCAATTATCATCTTCAAGCGAACTTTGCAGACTTGATTTGCTTTTAATAAATAGAGGATAATCCATCCCTGTTAGGCAATAAACTGTATCTAGTATGAGCAAAATCCATGGTTTATTTTCTTTTATTACTGTAGTTGTTGAAAGAATGAGATCTATATTTTCAGGTGATTTAGAGGTGTATACTTTATTTAATATTGGTAGAACATTAAAGTATTTCCTTATAACATTTTTGTAAATATAGCTTGCAGTTTTTGAAGCTCTTAATTTAGATATGGTTTTTTCTGTATCTTTCTTGCTTGATACTATAAATTCATAGCCTTTGGGAGGATGAGAGAACATAGATTTAAGGTAAGTATGAATGCTTGTGTTTGAGTAAAATATCCTTTTTGTAGGCATATATTGAGGTGAATCTTTCTGTATAAAAATGTTTATAAACGCCATATTTTAAGCTATTATATGTGGCAAAAAGTAGCTTTGATTACTGGAATAGGCGGTCAGGACGGTTCTTATCTTGCTGAATTCCTATTAGAGAAAGGGTATAAAGTTAGAGGAATAATAAGAAGATCTAGCTTGCCTAATACTAAAAGGTTTGAACATTTAGTTAAAAAATATCAGCATTTTGAAGCTTCAGATGATAATAGCTCTCCTTTTGTTGTGAAGTATGCTGATCTTACTGATGCCCAATCTATAAGAGCAATTATTGAAAAGTTTAATCCTGATGAGATATATAATCTAGGAGCTCAGAGCCATGTAGGTATTAGCTTTGATAATGCTGAATCTACAATTAATATAAACACATTAGGCCCATTAAGAATTCTTGAAGTTCTGAGACAGATGAAATCAAAGTGTAGATATTATCAAGCTTCTTCTTCTGAGATGTTTGGTTCTTCCCCTCCTCCACAGAATGAAAATACTCCTATGTTACCTCAAAGTCCTTATGGCGTTTCTAAGCTAGCAGCATATCATCTTACTAGATTGTATAGAAATGCTTATGGGTTATATGCTGCAAATGGTATTCTTTTCAATCATGAATCTCCTAGAAGAGGATATAACTTCGTAACTAAAAAAATAACTAAAGAACTTGCTAGAATTGTAGCTGGTGAAATAGATAAAATAACTCTTGGAAATTTAAGCGCTAAAAGAGATTGGGGATTCTCTGGAGAGTATATTCAAGCTATGTGGGCTATATTACAACAGCCTAATCCTGATGATTATGTAATTTCTACTGATGAAACACATACCGTTAGAGATTTCTTGCAGGAAGCTTTTGCAATACTTGGACAAGATTATGAAAAATTCCTTTTAACAAGCGATAAATATTATAGGCCTGCTGAAGTTCCTGCTTTATTGGGAGATTCTACAAAAGCAAAAAAAATATTGGGATGGGAGCCTAAAGTTAAATTCAAAGAATTGACTAGAATGATGGTTGTTGCTGATTTGAAGGAAAAAATGGAAGAATCTGGGCTTATTCCTATTGAGAATGGTTTAACTAGAAGTGATGATTATTATATAGAGAAAGCTAAGGAATTAATTAAGAAAAGATTCGGATAGATTTAAATATGGATTATTTTATTGATTTTTATTAATATTGTACCAGAATATAGGGAGCATAGATTTATTGAAGATAGAAAACTTGTTGATTTAGATGCGCTTAAATCGACCTGGAGTAAGGCTGAATATGATGAAGCTTGTAAAAAAGTTGTTGCTGTTGATCATAAAGTATTTATCCCTTCCTTTAGGGACAGGTCGTGTGCTCTTGTTATTGATGGCGGGATGTTAAAAAGAGGGGTTCCTGCAGAAGAGTCTTTAGTTAAAATAGCTAAAGATAAACATAAATTAAATCTGGATGAACTTAAATTTGAAGGTGTGACAAGAGATCTTAGATATTCTATACCTCCTATGGGTGGAAATGTGAATGATACCATATCATTATTTTATTCTGCTAAAGAAAACCTTCGATCAAGATTGATCGTTAATGGCTATTTACAACGTTTTGCAGATATTGTACAAAGAGAATGGTTAGCCACACAATTACCTAGCTTGTCTTTTGAAGATGGTTCTGTTATTCGTCTTGTTAGTCCAGCTAATAATTTTACAAGATATAATGAAAATAGTAGTATTGGAGTTCTAAGTAAATCAGAATTAATAGGTGATGAGGAATTCCAAGCAATTCATAGAAATACAGTTATAGCTACTCATGATGCAGTCATAACTTATGATGATGGAAAGGGTGAGGGAATTGTTCTTATGGAGAGAGTTGGAAAGCCATTACAAGGATTTACCTGGCTTCCAGGTGGAAGAATGCAGAGAGGGGTTGAAACTCAAAAATCTTTGGCTAGTAAGGTAAAGAAGGAAACTGGCCTTGATATTGAAGATTTAGAATTTGCAGGTGTGGAGAGAGCATTTATGCCTACAGATCCTTTTGGACAAGGATATGGAACAGATACTATTTCACCTATATTTTATGCTAGAGGCCAAGGTGAATTAAGAACTGATGTTGAAAAGAACCATAATGCTCCATTCTTAATTAAGCCTGCATCATACGGTCGTATAAGGGAAGGTTTGCATCCTTTTGTTCAAAAGTATACTGATGTAGCTATTGGAAGAATCTCTTCTGGAAAATAAAATAATATTTATTTTCTTTCAGCTAATTTATTAAATAACTTATTTACTATAAACTTGTTGTGGGTGGGCATGTATAAACCTGATATCTCTTCCCTTTGGAATAAAGCAAAACCTGCTCCTTCAGTTAATCTTATACTTGCTAGAAAATCTTTTGGATCCGAAACTGGTAAAGCATAAGCATGATGAAGTCCAACCCTCATTCTAACTCCATCTGGATGAGTATCGGCAAAAGGAGAGGTACCTAGATAAAGCAAATCAGATTCATTAACATTTCTTCCCCATTCTTCTAAACATTCCCTAATTACTGCTTTTACAGGTGGTTCCCTAGCTTCAACTTGTCCACCGAAAAATCCCCATGCAAGAGGATGCCAAGGATATCCTTCATCTTTCTTCTGAAGAAGAACTGAAGGTGCTGTAGGTACGGCAGTATAAGGTAGAACGACTGCTGCTTCAATTCTTTTTGCATTTCTCAAAGCATTCTCTAATATTTCCATATTATTCTGGCAAAACGAGTGTATTTAAATTATTCTATAGATTACTTTCTAACTTCATGCTTTTGTCTTTCAAGCGACTTTTCATTGCTGACTAAGTTTTGTATCTCTTTTGGCAGAACAAGAGGCTCAACTCTAAATGTGTCTTTTTCATAATCTTTTCCACCTCTTAGGCCAGAACTGAAAACAATAAATTCATTATCTGAAGGGAAAAGAAGAGTGTGAATTTCGAGAGGGTGTGTGCTTACAATATCTCCTACTTGCATTAAAACATGTTTTACTGGCTGGCTTTTATCGACTGGCTGATAGACATAAACCATTGTTCCTTTCGTTATTAGACAGTGTTGAGTAGTCTGCTTATGATAATGGTCTCCTCTTCTTACTCCTTTCTTTGATTTTATAATTGCTACTGCATTTATATCTTGATTATAAAACATATCTGCAATTGCACCTCGATTATCTTCATGCATTTCTAAAGGAGCTTTAACATTTTTCCAAACATTCTTTATTTCCATTAATTTTATTGATAAAATAGATATATAAATTTAATGCAAGTTGTCAGGAGAGATAAACTTTATATCTGGATTTATGCTAGAAAGAATAGGTTTTAACTGTTCTGCAAGATTCCAAGAAGTTATTACTGCGTAAACTTCTTTTCCTAAATAGTTTTTAAAAACTTCGTCTCCAGTTATTGGAATTCTTGTTAAAGGCGTATATTTGCCTTGTTTATGGGGAGAAGAATCTGTAACATAATCTAAAATGTGGCTGTCTAAGTTATAGAAATTAAGGAAAGTATTACCCTTTGCAGCTGCTCCAACAGCTAAAATACTTGCTCCTTTCTTTTTTAGTTCGTGAACTCTTGCTAGAAATTCGTATTTCTGGGATAGGAAGTTTTTCATTAAAACATCGTATGTTGAATCTTTGAATAAACCTTTCTTTTCTTCTTCCATAATTATATTATTTAATTCTAAACAGTTATTTTGTAAGTCTCTTGCTAACTTGGCATAAACTCTTAGAGATCCTCCATGATAATTAACAACATCTATTGCAAATATTCTCATGCCTGCTCTTTCCATCAACTCTTTTGAAGATTTAGCTGTAAAATAACTTACATGTTCATGATAGATTTGATCAAACTTTCCACTTTCCATGCTTATTGCCCAGTAGGGTAATTCAAAAACGAAGACTCCCTCTTTTGCAAGAAGTGTGGCTGCTGCTTGTGCAAAATCAAGAGGATTTTCTGAGTGATTGAAAACATTATTTGCCACTACTAAATTTGCATGACCTTTCTCTTTTACAAGTTTTTCAGCTGTTTCTTTATTGAAAAGTTCAGTTACGGTCTCTACATTTCTTTCTTTAGCTAATTTAGCCATGTATTCTGAAGGATCTACGCCAAATGCTTTGTTTCCTTGATTAATAAATTCTTTAGTAAGAAAACCGTCATTTGAACCTACTTCTATTACTAAGCTTCCTGATTTCAGATTAATTTTAGAAGATACTTCTTTAGCATAATTTATCCAGTGAGTTCTTGAAAAGTTAGAATTTGAAGAAGTGTATGAATAATCTAAACTGCAATATCTTTCTTCAGGGCTCGTAGGATATTTGAGTTGGACTTGACCACAATCTAAACATAAATCACAGACTAAAGGATACGCTGAATCGTGCTCAGATATTTTATCTTTAGGTATGAATGTGTCTGCGAATGGATGCATTCCTAAGTCAATTATCTCCTTAATGTTCTTTGAATTGCAAACAAGACATGTATCCCTTATCATATTGATTACCTTATAATAGAGTGAAAAGAAGGATTTTATAAATGTTTACACAATGAATTCTTTATCTTTTTCTCTACCGAAATACGGGCCATTTTTGAATTCGTAGAAGAAAGATTCAGGGGTCAATATTCTAAAAGCATGGCCTCCCCCAAGATAAATGTAACAGTCTCCTTCTCTTAATATCTCTTTAGCAAGAGTCTTATTATCTATATCATAAAGCTCTATTTCTACATTTCCTTTTATTACTACGAAAGATTCTTGTGTTTTGCTGGTACTTCTCTCTTGAGGAAGGTGCTTATGAGGTCCTCCAAAAGTGTATTCTTTAGGCAGATGAACTCCTGCTGCTCCTTGCATACACTCGGTTTCTGGAACCATAAAATTCATTTTTCCAGGTTCACCAAAGTTATATCTCCAAATTATATGTAAAAGTTGCTCTGGATTGACTTTTGAGTAGATTTTCATATAAACTATCCTTTTAGAAGGTTTATAAATTTTTCAAATTGACCAATATGTTTTTAAACGAATGTCTTATTTTTTATAGATGGAAAAAAAGCGTAAGCTATTGTTCTCTGCTTGGTCTTGCCATAATGAGAAATATTATGCATACCAGACATGGAATGCTCCGTTAAGAAAGATATTCCAAGAATTTGTCTCTTTTGACCCTCAAGAAGAGACATATAAATATGGAAAAGATTTAATGAATAAAAGATTTCTTGAGAAGGTTAGGAAAGAGAATCCCGACTACATATTTTTGTGGTTAATTTATGATGAATTTTATATTGAAACATTGCTCAAGATAAGAGAAATATGTCCTAAAGCTAAAATAATAAATTATTGCGGAGATGATGATGCTATGTTTGATAACTATTCAATATATCTTTCGTATATAATAGATTATTTCTTTGTTACACATAAAGAATATATTCCTGGATATAAGAATAAAGCATTTCTATCTTGCGCTACTAATACTGATCAGTTTAAACCATTAGATATTGAGAATAAATATGATGTTACATTTATTGGAACTCCTAAGAATGATAGAAAGGAGTTCATAGAGTATCTCATGGATAAAGGACTAAATATGAAAATATTCGGGGCTGGCTGGTCAGATTATCCTAAGTTTAATAAGATTTATGGAGGTTTTCTTAATCCTGAAGAATATACTAAAGTTATAAATCAAAGCAAAATTAACTTAAATTTCACTAAGAATTATGCAGGGGTTACTCATGTTATACAAAGATTTTTTGAAATAAATGCTTGTAGAGCTTTCCAACTTACTGAATATTCAAAAAGATATACTGAATTATTTAAAGATAAAATGGAGTTGGCTATGTTTAAAACAAAAGAAGAGCTTCTCCAAAAAATAAAGTATTATCTTAAGAATGAAAAAGAAAGAGAGATTATCGCAGATAGAGCTTACAAAAGAGTTATGAAAGATTTCTCAAAAGATTCTGAGTTCAAGAGGCTCTTTAAGATTATATTCAAGGAAGAAAATAAATCTCCTAAGAGCAATTTTCCAGAAATAAATAATAAAATAATTATACTATCTAAAAGAGATATATCTCTAAATGATGAAGCATTAAGAGATAAACTAAAATACGTAGATTATATTGGTTTCTCAACTGAAATGGGAAGACATTTACCGCATCATGATTACTTGCATTGCCTTTCCTTAGGTATGTATAAAAAAGATATAAGTTGTTCAGATTACTATATTAATTCAGATAGCTTGGGAGATTATCAGGCAATATACGTTCAATCTGCTTTTGAAGATTTGAAGGATAATGATTTCCAGAGGATTTTATTTTTAGATAATATTGTTGTGACTAAGAGCTATTTCTTGAAGAACATTCAAAAATTCAAATCTTTCTTTTCTGGAGGCAAGATAGATATAATAAATAAGAAAAACACTTCATTCATAAGAATCCCTCTTTCTAGTATGAATGGAGGGATACGTATAGATTATGAGGTGAGAAAAAATATATCTCACCATATATTTGAAA
This sequence comes from Nanobdellota archaeon, assembly GCA_038045765.1. Classification (GTDB taxonomy): domain Archaea; phylum Nanobdellota; class Nanobdellia; order Pacearchaeales; family GW2011-AR1; genus SICV01. The sequence continues at coordinate 85,414 of JBBSXN010000002.1, forward strand.
ATCAATTGAGAACTCTAGGCTATAAGCGAAGTATTTATGTTATATATTACCTATGGATGATAGGTGTAGAATATCTTAAAGGTAATAAGTTTATGATGAATTATCTTATTGAGAAAGGTAGAAGCAAAGCTAAGAAGTTAATGAATTTTTGATCTATTTTTCTTCATTAAATCAGTTCTATCTTTGAAAAAACGCCTTACAAAATCTGTTTGATTTAGCTTCTTAAACTCTTTGAAGAAGTTCTGAAATATTATTACATAGCCTACTAGATTGGGATGTGCGATATCTTTTCTATAAACTTCTTCTCCGTAATTGGGGAATAAATTTTGATAAGAGTTTGGCTTTATTATATTAGGATTTACCATATCTAAAGAGCATTCTTTGTCTTTATATTTATCAAATGCAAATCTATCATCTCCTGGTACTTTGAAATCATCTATGACTATGAACGCTGACTTTATCTTAGAAGAGATTATCTGCATTTCCTCTTCAAGAGGCCATTCATCTAACCAGTGTGCATCCAGATAGAATAGAACTCTATCAGATATTATTCTATCTTTAATAAGTTGTGCTAAAAATTTTGGAGAAGTATTATGGTAAACGCTTACATTCTTAAAAACCTTCAAATTCTCCTTTGCCTTCTTAAAATTGTAATCATTTATCTCGCAGGTATGTATTGGAATATTTGGAAATTTTTTTGCAAGAAGAGAAGTTGTGTACCCTCTAAAAGTGCCAGTCTCTACTATTGCCTTTATCTTACCTTCTTTAACAAGCATTTCAAATAATCTTATAGCTATCGGATCTCCATGTAATGGGAAATTATAGGGCGCTGTTCGCCATATTAAAGTTCCTAACATCAATTTCATCCTCCTAAGTAAAGTTATTCTCTTCAAAGCATTGTAAGCCTGACTTTTGGAGAAACGGTTATATGCTGTTCTTCTAATGTTTTTTATTCTACCTATCATTTTTTTTAATTAATTTCTTCATTTTTAACTATTGTGGTTGTTCAATTTTAACTAAAAGGTTTTTAAATATGGGCTTTTTATATGTTTATGGCTGTTGTGAAAGGTAGAGTTATGAAGAAAAATCCTATGGTGTCTGCAGTTATCGCTGCTTACAAAGAGGAGATTCATCTTGCAGGTTGTGTGGATTCTCTTTTAAATCAAAATTATGGGAATTTCGAGATTATTATTGTTGAGAATGGTGAATCAAATGATAAAACTTATCAAATTGCCTTAGATTATCAAAGAAGGTATCCTGAAAAAGTTAGAGCTTACAGTTTATCTGGAAAGCAAAAGGGTCCTGGAAATGCTTGGAATTTTGGAGCTAAAAAAGCCAAAGGAGAGATTGTTATGACTTGTGGTGCAGACTTAAGATATGGTAGAGATTATGTGAAAAAAGCCATAGTTCCAATTGTTAAAGGTGAAAGTATAGGAGTAGTACATAAAGAAGAAACTTGCAATAATATTAATAATTTGTGGGCTAGAGCTTTTTTTTATAAGAGACAAAGCATGCATAAAAATAGTTTAAGTAGAGTTTTCTCTCTTATAAGAAAAGATTATCTTTTGAAGATACCTTTTAATTCTGAATTAGGTTATGCTGATGACCAGACAATTTATAGGACTAACGGTGGTGAGTTTCCTTGTATTGATTTAGAAGTTTATCATACCAACCCTGCCTCTTTCAAAGATAATTGGGAGCATAGTGTGTGGGTTGGAAATTCAATCAGACCCTGGCCAATTGTTTTTATTCTACCTATCTTTCCATTATATTCTATATATAAAACTGTAAAACATTTAATGATTGATTTTTATGTGCCTTTTATTTTCTTTCTACCTTTTTATTATTCTATAAGATATTTTGCTTATCTGACTTCTGCTTTTAGAAAAATCATTTCTGGAAAGACTTGATTCTATCTGAAAGAAAAGCTAGTTCCTCTTCCCTCATTGATGGAAAAATAGGTAATGATAATATTCTTTTAGATAATCCTTCTGTTACTGGTAATTCTCCTTCTTTTAGTCTTAGATAGCTAAAAGCTGGTTGCATATGAATTGGAACTGGATAGTGTATTCCTGTGTCTATCCCATTAGATTTTAGATAATCTGCAAGTCTATCTCTATCTGGAACTTGAATTACATAAAGATGTTTTACATGAGTGTTCCCTTCAACTGTTTTAGGTAGAACTAAACCAGGAACTTCTTTAAGTCTTTCTGAGAGATAAAAAGCAGCCGTGGCTCTTGATTCGTTCCAATCTACTAAGTGGGGAAGCTTGACATTTAATACTGCTGCTTGTAAACCATCCATTCTTTTGTTAGATCCTAATACATCGTGATGATATTTTTCGGTTTGACCGTAATTTCTTAGACTTTTTATTCTTGCTATTAAAGATTCATCTTTAGAAAGAACTGCTCCTGCATCTCCGAAAGCTCCTAAATTCTTCCCTGGAAAAAAGCTGAAGGCTGCTGCATCTCCTAAATAACCAGGTAAACTTCCATTTTGTCTTGCTCCATGAGCTTGGCAAGCATCTTCAATTAAAACTAATTTATATTCGTCTGCTATCTTTCTAAGTGCAGGCATATCTGCCTGCTGACCGTATAGATGAACTGGCATTATTGCTTTTGTTCTAGGAGTTATCTTTGCAGGAACTTGTTTTACATCCATGAGATCAGTTTCATGATCCACATCAACGAAAACTGGCTTAGCTCCGGCAGCGAAAATAGAAGATGCTGTTGCGAAAAAAGTATTTGAAACCGTTATGACTTCATCTCCTGCACCTATATCTTTTGCTCTTAAAATCAATTCTAATGCATCCGTACCAGAAGATAAGCCTGCGACATTCTGTTTTCCAATTTGCCCATGATTCTGCGCAAAATTCTCTTCAAATTTTTCAACTTCAATTCCTAGAATATATGCATTTGCATCCACAATTCTTCTCCAGGCAGAATCTAATTCTGTTCTTATTGGATCATGAATTCTACTTAGATCATTAAAGGGTATTTTCATTTTACACCTCTCTTTTCCCAACGAACCCTCGTTCCTGGAAGATATTGCGTCGAAGTACTTGGATAGACTAAACCTTCAATTTTTCTTTTAAATTCTGCAGGATTACCATGCCAAACTTCTCCCGCAGGTACTGATTTTGTTAAAACGCTGCCTGCACCAATAAGGACTGTATTTCCTATTTCTACTCCTGGAAGAATTGTACTTCCTCCTCCAATAGATACATCGTCACCAACTATTGCTCCTTTGTAATGAGTAGGGTCTGGGTCTACTGGAAGAAAATCATCAAGAAATTTCACACCAGGTGCTACAAAAACATAATTTCCAAGTGTAGTTTTCTCTAAAAAGCAAAGACTGTGGATTCTTGTAAAATTGCCTATTCTATTTCCAGGTGCGATTTCAGTGTTAGAACCTATGACTACATATCGCCCTATTCTATTCCCTGGTCTGATTACTGTGTTGTGGTGAGTTTCAAAATTATCTCCTATTGTGTTTCCATAGTAAATTATAGTTCCGCTTCTTAATATGGAATTATCTCCTATAATTATATTTCCAGACTCTCTAGATCCTGCCCCTAATATTACTCCTTGTTCTCTCTTTACATTTTTACCTAAATACACTCCTTCTGGAAAATTCATTGTAATCTTACCTCCAAACCATTAGCCAATCTTGATCTATCTGCGGCTTCTAAAACCTTTAAAACATTTACTCCATCATTTCCATCAGATTTACAAGGTATTCCTTTTTCTATGCAATCTGCAAAATGTTGAAGTTCTTCTTGGAGTGGTTGTTTGAATGGAAGTTTTGGAATTACAATGTCTCCGCTAGTTATAGCTGAACTAAATGCTCCCATGCCTGCTTCATCGGGCTGAAAATTTACACCCACATTATAAATTCTTATTTTGTGCGCTGGCGCAGTGTCATCAAAGAAAATCATCTTCTTTTCTCCACCGACTATAAATGTTCTATCTTTCAATGCATGTATCCAATTATTATGCACATTAGTTAATACTCCTCCAGGGAATTTCATTACGAGATTCGAAATATCATCTACCTGGCCATTGAATGATGTACCTTGATAACTAACTGTTGAAGGTAAACTTCCTATTAAATGTAATGCTAAATAAATATCATGAGTCCCTAAGTCTTCTAAAGCATTTACATCGCTTCTTATCGGTCCAGGATTAATTCTTCTTGCATCTATATATCTAAGCGCTCCAATTTCTCCTCTATCTATTAAATCTTTTGCAAATTTCACTGCAGGATTATACATAAAAGTATGCCCAACCATTAAGATATTACCTTTTATTTTTGATAAATCTAGAAGCTCTTTTGCCTCCGCAAGACTTTTAGTTAAAGGCTTCTCAACGAGAACATGTTTTCCTGCTTCTAGAGCTCTTCTTGCTAAATCATAATGAGTTGAAGTCGGTGTTGCTATTATAACTGCCTGTGTGCTTTTGTCAGATAGAACTTCATTATAATCTTTTGTAAATCTTGTATTCTGAGGCAGAGATCTAGAAACTGGTTGATTATATGAATCACAAACCCAAATAGTCTCTAAGTCAGTCATGTCTCTTAGAGTTGCTAAATGATTTCTTCCCCAATAACCATATCCAATTAATCCTGCTCTTACAACCATTGTTTTCTTAAAAAGAAGGTGTTTTTAAGGTTTTGTCTACTGGCAGGATTTGCTATTTTAGAATATTTTTTGCTTTAATATAGCCTAGAGGTATTCCCACGTCGATAGGGTCCCCTTTTAGGAATACGCCATATAATCCTTCTTTTTTCATTAAGTATTCAAGAAGAGGGACTTCAGAATCTGTTTTGTTTAAAGACTTGATTATCGAGATAGAGTTTCCTGGAAGAATATATCTTGGGAAGAACCTAAATCCTGAACTATTTTCTCTAACGATGCCGGTTACTTTAGCTAAATTATCTGATATTTTCTCTCCTTCAAAATACCAGGTCTTTCCTAAATGATCTTCTGGTTTGATAAGTCCTATTAAGGGCTTATTTATTTCCTTAAAAGCAGATATCAATTGAGACATTCCTGAATCTTTTCCTAAAATCAACATATCTGGGAATATCATTCCAAAATTCTCTCCAGATATAAAATCTTCTGCAAATTGAATGCTTGTAATAAGATTAACCTGCTTTTCTTCAATAATCAGAGTTATTGGTAGTCCTTTTCTCTTCTCTTCTAATAAAAAGTTATTCAAATCAGTTTTATCTTTATTTGTTACTATTCCAATTTCTGAAAAACCTGCAGAAAGCGCTTCTTCTATAGCTAAAGAGATCATTGTCTTTCCATTAAAAATAAGCATCTCTTTAGAATTTCCATCAGTAATATTTTCCATCCTAGTTCCTTTTCCTGATGCAAGAATGATTATTTTTTTAACCATGAATGTAAGATGCTAGCTCCATTTGTAAAGTATGTCTAGTTCTTAAAGTAAATCTATCTAAGTTCTCTTTCACAAATTTAGGAAGATCCTCTGAATTAATTAAATGTAATCTACTATGCTCTCTTTCTTTAAATTTCTCCATAAAATATCTTTGAGTTTGTTCAGGAGTTATTCCATGAATATCTGCAGAAAATTCAATACATAAATCTTGATAATTTCTTCCTCCAGGTCTGGAGTCTGTTCTAAGCTGAGCAACATAAAGCGGCTTTAATTTTATTTCTTCTGAAAAAGGTATTCCCACTTCTTCTACCAATTCAGAAAGATATGTTGATTTGATAGGATCTGGATTAGTTAGATTATCAGGCTCCATGAAACCGCCAGGTACATTTTCCAATAAACCTCCAGTGTTTAAATTTTTTCCATTTCTCTCACCAAAAAGATAAAAAATTCCACTATCGCAGAGTAATCTAGTAAGTCCTGAAACTCCAACAGCCCATACTCTAGTATTATTATCATCTAGAGTTGCACGATAGTGCATAAAATCTGTTGAATAAACTGGTATATTTAATTTTCCTCCATTAAAAGTTATAGAATGTACATGTGCAGCAACTAAGGGAGTTGAATATCTCACTTTTCCTAGATTAATTAATTTAGCCCATTCTAAAGCAATTCTTGCTTCTTGTTCGGGTGAAAAGGAACAGCTTTCTTTAGATATTTTTATTTCACTTATGCCAGTCATTACATTAAAGAATTTGTGTGAAGCGGCTAAGTCTTGAATAATAGTTTCTATTTCTCCCATAAAATCTCTGAATTTTTAACATATATAAAGATTATGTCGGAGATTAAATTCTTAATTGTCCTGATTCTATTCTGTCTGCTAAATCATCCAATGCAGCTAATCTATCTGTTGGGACCATTACGAGACTTTTTAGGACTGTTGCTGGAATCCAAAGTTTTCTTGAACCTTCCTTTAACTCGCGTCCTTCTGAAGTAATATTTGCCGAATAGAAATTATCTTCTGTTGTCTGAGCTATCCAATCTATATAGGTCATAGGTGAACCTGTTCTATCTCTATTTCCTAAGGCAGAAGAAGGGACTTTTGAATATAGGTCAAATCCTAAGAATGAGTGAACATTTCCTCCAAGAACTTTATTTGCTCTAGCTATTACTTTCTCTGTGTCCTTGCTCCAGTTATAAACTCTGTGAGAAATTATTTCTAATCTTGTGTCTGGTAGTTCTTCTTTTAATTCTCTTTCAAAACCTTCTTTTGCACCTTCTCCATCATTTAATTCTCCTCCAAAAAATGAAAAAGCTCCTGGAAAGCTGAAAGAATATCTTCCTGGCTTTTGACCGGTAACGACTGTTTCTCTGGCTTGTACTAAATAAGAATCATCTTTAAAAGCTATTAAACTTGCATTCTTGACCATTATTTTGAACCAAAAAAGGAGTATATAAACTTTACATAACTATTTTAAATGAGTTTATTTAATTATATTAATGAAAATACTTGAATTGACTAATTATTCAGCTGGTGGATGTGGAGTATTTGCAAGAGTAAAACAGGAAGCACAGTTATTGGTTGAAAGAGGTCATGAAGTTATGATTATGAGTTCATACTTTGAAAAAGGCACCAATAAAATTATGCCTTTAGAAGATAAACTAGGAAATATTAAGATAAGAAGATTTCCTGCTAGTAAGATTGGTGGTGAGAGCTTTATGAGCTGGCATTTTGAAAAAGAAGCCGAAGAATTTAGACCTGATGTTATAATTGCACACGGATATAGGCACCCCCATACAACAAGAGCATTATGTCTTAAGAAGAAAATTGACTGTAAAGTTTTTTTGGTTACACATGCTCCATTCGCAAGAGATAGAAGGAGTATATTTGGTAAAATAGCTGTTGGATTTTATGATTTTTATGTAGGAAAGAAAACTATAAATAATTTTGACAAGATATTTGCTATAACTTACTGGGAATATTTGTATCTTAATAAGTTGAAAGTTAAAGAAGACAAAATAGAATATGTGCCTAATGGAATAGCTAAAGAGTATTTCTCAAAAGTTAGTAAGAAAAGAGATAAAAGAATATTATATAGTGGTAGAATTGCTCCTATAAAAAATCTTGAAGTTGTTGTGAAATCACTAAAAAATGTTAAAGATAAGAAAATAAAATTCTATATTTTGGGACCTGCTGAAAAAGAATATCTTGAAAAATTGCAAAGAATTATAACTCAAAATAGGCTAAATGAAAGAATTAAGATTATCTCTGAGAAATATGATAGGCCTCAGCATATTAAAGAATTGGATAAATCTTCAATATTTATTCTACCTTCATTTAGTGAAGGTATGTCTCAATCACTAATTGAAGCTATGGCTAGAGAGTGTATCGTGATTGGTAGCGATAATTTAGGTAATGCTGATTTGATTAAAGATGAAGATAATGGATTTCTCTTCAAAAATGATGATGAAAATGATTTGACTAAGGTTATTGATGAAATTCTTAATATGGATGATAAAGAGATATTAATAATTAGAAAAAATGCCAGAGAAAGCGTTGAAAAGTTCAGATGGAGTAACATAATTGATAAATTAGAGAGATTAATTAGAGTATAGAGTTTTGTCTTCTATATCTGCCCAGTAAAAAGCTTGTTTTCTTAGAGCACAAGCTAAACAGTCCATGCAATGTAGATTTTTCTTTGGAGAGTAACAGCTAAATGTACTAGCTAAATCTACTTTCATTTTATCCCCTAGAATGATAATATCTTCTTTGTCTTTATCTATTAAAGGAGCTTTTATTTCTATTTTAAAAGAGCAGGAGGTTGATAGAAGTGAATTCAATTTTATCAAGAAATCTTTTGTTGTGTCTGGATAAGAATCTTTACCTTCACATTTGAAGCCAATAAAAATATCTGATTGGATATTTGTATTTATGAATTCTGAATCGGCTAGAGCTGAAGCGTAGCTTAGAAAAACCAAATTTCTACAGGGCACGTACCATTTCTTTGATTCAATTTCTGTATCTTTTAGGTCTTCTTTATTTATTTTTTTAGTTTTACCGGAAATGTTTATCAGAGAAGTTGAGAGATTTGCTAATTCAGGTAGTGAAATTTCTATAAATCTTGCATTTATCTCTTTAGCACATAATTTTGATGCTTTTCTCTCTTCGTTTAATGCTTTTTGATGGTAGTTAAAAAATAGAATTGTTATTTTATCATATTTTAATTTATTTTTAACATAGTGGGAAGTTACAACACTATCTAGGCCACCCGAGCATAGGATAATCGCTTTTTTACTCATATTTATCTGAATTTAATAAGGTTTATAAGTTTACACTCATAAATTTAGATATGAAGAAAAAAGCGATAGAAATTAAGAAAGGTGATTTAATATTAGTTGGAGGAGAAGAGTTGAAAGTTGAAGAAGTTGAAAGTTCTGATATAAGTAAACAGGGTTCTAAGAAGGTAAGGATGGTTGCTAAGAAGAAGGATGGTGAAAGTATAGTAATAATTAGGCCTGCCGATTATCCTGTTGAGTTAGGTAAATAACATGATTGATATTATTATTACTTCATATAATGAGCCGAAATCTACATTAAGGGCTGTTGAAACATTTCTAAAGCAAATTGGTAAAAAAGATAGAATAACTGTTGTTGATCCATTTCCAGAAGTTCAGGTTTATCTTAATGAAAATGTTAAAGATAAAAGATTTAACTTTTTCCTCGACTCTGGAGAAGGAAAGAGCTATGCATTAAATCTCTTATTTCAAGAATATGCTTCTTCAAATAAGGAAGATATATTCATCCTAACGGATGGGGATGTCCATACTTCTCCAAATAGTGTGAAAGATATAAAAAATGCATTTAAAGATAGGAAAGTTGGATGCGTTACTGGAAAGCCTGTAAGTTTAGATGGAAAAGATACAAAATATGGATTTTGGGCTCATGTTGCTTTTTCTGGAATTCATAAAGTTAGGAAGAAATTATCTAAAAATAAAGAATTTCTTGAATGCTCAGGATATTTATTTGCAATTCGTAAAAATGTCATATTAGACTTCCCTCTAGAAACCAGTGAAGATGGCATTATTCCTTATCTTTTCTGGAAAAAAGGATATCATATTAAATATGTTGAAAATGCAGAAGTTTATGTTAAAAATCCTGATAACTGGAGGGATTGGATTGCTCAGAAAGTCAGAAATATAAAAGCTCATGAAAACTTAAATAAAATTGCTCCTGAAATGCCTAGAACAAAATCTTTATGGCATGAGATAAAACATGGAGGATTATATGCCTTAACTCTTCCTAAAGGTATTAAAGAATTCTTCTGGCTAATGCAGTTATATCCTGCTAGACTTTATCTTTATATTAAAGCTTATAAAGAAATGAAAAAAGATAAAAAATATGCAGATGGTTGGAGAGGCGAGCATAATATTGAAAGTACTAAGCCCTTGGATTAATTCTTAAAAGTTTTAATTATCTTATCTATTATATTTGTCGTTGAGAATCCTTCTTCAAGGTCTAGGTAAATGCAATCTCCTTCCCAAGAAGAAATAAGTTCTTTCTCTTCAGAAACTCTGTCTTTTATAAAGCTTCCACCTTTTACATGCTTATGAGGCTTTATTTCTTTTATTATGCTAAGAGGCTTGTCTTCTTCAAAAATTACAATATAATCTACACATTCTAAGGCTGAAATCATAAATGCTCTTTCATCCTGACCGATTATTGGTCTTTTATCTCCTTTATTTTTCTTTATTGAACTATCGCTATTGAGTAAGACGATTAATATGTCTCCTAGTTTCTTCGCTTTTTGGAATAAGTTGACGTGAGCATAATGCAAAATATCAAAGCTACCATTAGTTGTAACTATTGTCTTTCCTTCCTCTCTTAGGTTCTCGGCAATTTCCTTTATTTCTTTAGTTGTTTTTATCTTATTTTCCATTTTTATTCTTGAAGTTTTTTAACCAAATCTCCAATTCTTTAAAGCTAGGCAGTATTGGCATTGAAGCTAGAATAATTGAAGAGAGATATTCTAATGCTTCTTCTTTTGACTCATCAGTCTTTAATCCTATGGAAGGTATTCCTTTGGCGTAGGCATAACCTAGTTCCCAGGCAGTTCCTGCACCTACATGGAAGCCATCTAATGAGGCAATTACTAAATTTACTTCTTTAAAACCTTGGATAATATCTCCTTCGAATATTTTATCTATGTCTTTTATGCCCTTAGCTAATCCTACATCTCTATGTGGGAGAAATGTTGTGAAACCTAGAGATTTGCAGAGAGAGTCTATTTTTTCTAATATTTCTATTTCATTTTCTGTGTGAATTTTACCTGCTATGTATGCTTTCATGTAAAATAGTCCTATTGGAGAATATTTAAAAGCTACGATGCTTGAAAGTTTTTATGAAAATATGTATTATAAAACTTGGAGCGGATGGAGATGTTCTTAGAACGCTTCCTTTAGCTAAGGCTTTGAAAGATAAATATAGAGAAGCAGAGATAACTTGGATAACTAAGGGTGATGTTAAATCTCTGCTTGAAAATATAGACTATATAAAAAATGTTTCAACTGTGCCTTATTTTGGGCCTGAAAAGTTTGATTTATTATATAATTTTGATATTGATGATGAAGCTATAAAACTAGCAGATAAAATTAAAGCAGATAAAAAATATGGTTTTGGAAAAGACGGAGATTATCCTACTGCATTAAACTCTGGTGCTTCCTATTATCTTAATACTATGTTTGATGATGAATTGAAGAAAAGTAATAATAAGACATATCAAGAAATGATGTTTATGGCTGCTGAACTTCATTATGAGGTGGAGAAATATAATTTAGTATTAGATGAAAATGATAAAGAGTATGCTGATAAATTTAAATCTGGAAATAATTTTGGAAAGAAGAAAGTCATAGGTATTCATATGGGTGCTTCCTCAAGATGGCCGAGTAAAGTCTGGGCTGAAAGCAAGGTTATTGAATTCATAAAGATGGCTGACAATGAAGGATATGAGATTATTTTATTTGGAGGACCAAATGAAGTTGAAAAGCATGAACTGATTATTAATAAATTAAAGAAAGAAGGAGTAAATGTCTATAGAAATAATCCTAATAATACTAAAAGAGAATTTGCCTCTTTAGTAAACTTGTGTGAGGTTATGATCTGTTCAGACAGTCTTTCTTTACATGTGTCTATAGGCTTGGGAAAGAAAACTATATGTCTATTCTTCTGCACAAGCCCTGATGAAGTTGAAGATTATGGGATATTGAAAAAGGTTGTATCACCTCTCTTCAAAAATTTCTTCCCAGAAAAAATGAATGAATACAGTAAAGAGCTTGTTGAGAGTATAAGTGCTGAGGAAGTTATGAAGAATGTTGAAGAATCTTTAAGATAGAAAGCATGATATAACGAATTTATGCTTTTGATGCTCAAGATTCTCTAGAATCTTGACATAGACAAACATAAAAACCCTATATTCTTTAGTTTTTAATGAATGAGGAGAGAAAGATAGAGGAAAAGAAAGAGAAAGTAAGAGAATTTTTTAAAGAGCCATATAAGCTTGCTATTGGATTAATATTGTTGATTGGTATTGCCGTAAGATTATATTTTTATAATGCTGTTAAAGATCAAGCGCATTGGTGGGATACTCTTGCCTATGGTGGGCTTGCTAAAAATATTATATTAGACTTATGGAGTGATAATGCTTTCCTTGCACATGAAGCTATAATAAGGCCTCCTTTGTTGCCTTGGATTTGGTCAATTCTATTAAAATTCGGATTGTCTGATGCGGGAACTATCCTATTGCTTGAGATAATTCCTTCTGTTCTTTGTATTTGGTTTGTTTATCTCATTGCTAAAGAATTGTATGATGAAAAAATTGGTTTGATATCTGCTTTTATAGCATCATTTTCTTGGGTATTTTTATTTTATTCCCTTAGGATTATGACAGATATACCATCTTTATTTTTCTCACTTGTTAGCATATATTATTTTTTAAAAAGCTATGAAGAATTGAAAACAAAGGAATTTGCTATATCTGTTGCTTTCCTTGCATTAGCAGTTATAACTAGATATTCGTATGGGTTGATTGCAGTAGTTTATATAATATTTTTGGCGATAGTGCATAAGCATCATTTTCTAAAGAAAAAAGGCTTCTGGATTGGAGGGATTACTGGAGCAATACCTTTAGTATTATTCTTTATATTTAATCTATTTCGGTATGGTTCTTTTCTTCCTGCAAGTAGTGTTTATAGTCAGAGTGCAAGCGAGAAGGCTAGTTTTGGATTTTATATTTTAGAATTTGTACCTTATATTCTTCAAAAATTATTTTTAGTAATTTTCTTATTGGGACTTGCCTTGGTTTTATGGGAGATTATAATTGGATTTGATACTCTCTCTAAAATAAAGAGAATTAGAAGCCATATATTTAACACATTATTAATTGCTGGAGTTTTCTTCTTTTTCATATTTATTATTAGAGCTGCTGAGGATAGATATCTTATGACTGCTATGCCTGTAATGTTTATATTTATAAGTTTAGTATTGATGGAAATTTATAAGTTAGTTAAAAATTATTCTAAGAATCTTGCTATTTTGTTAGTTGCATTTATATTGTTATTTGGAGCTTATTCACAATTTACATTTGGTAAGACTTTGATTGATAATAAAAAAGATTCTTACAAGCAAATGAAGGAAGTATTTGAGTGGATTAAAGACAATACTGAAAAAGAGGCAATACTTGGAGGAGAAGGCATAGATCCTTATGCTATTTATTATTCTGAGAGAAAGATTGTTTTGAATTATACTGCTGATGATCTACCAGGTTATAGTGGGCGTGCAGATTATATGATTTTACATAGATTTGAGTATCAGACTGAAAAATTGGTTAATTATGTTAATGAAAATACTGGTGAAGGTAAAATATTTACTCCACTATATGCTAGTTTCTTTGATGCCACTCAACAACAACCTGCAGTTATAGTCTATAAAGTCAATAAAGATAAAATCAGATTATAATTTTGTAGCTAATACTGCTATCTCATTTCCAGAATTTTTGTGTTTTCTATACTCTAAATCTCTAAGTTTATTTAAGAAGTTTATCTTCTTACCAGTCGTATATTTTACAAGAAAGTGAAGATATAATGCGAGAAGTTCAAATATTCCTCCACCAGCAAAGACTTTTTCTATCTTAAAACCATTATCCTTTAACAAATTAGTTATATCTTCTATCTTGTAATGTCTTTCGTGTTGGACATATCTTACAGGGTTTAAGTAACTTAAAAGAGTATCATTTGGAACACATACAACTAATCTTCCTTTTTTCTTTAAAACTCGAGCTATCTCTTTGACTGCTTTTTCATGATCTTTTATATGCTCTAATACGTCTAAAATAATTAATTGGGAAAGATATCCATTTGTTAAGGGAATTTTTGTGGCATCTACTACTATCTTTTCTTTTGCTTTATTTTGAGGTCCGAGATTTTTAGAGTCTATATCTGAAGACATTAGATTAGGATTATTTAGAAAGACTTGATTTTCAATCCAGAGAACCTCTCCAGCACCTATGTTTAATGTTTTTCCAGCTATTCTACTGTCCATGAAAGAAGCACATATTCTTTCTCTTCCAAAAAGACTCATTTTTTTACTCATTTTAAGTTTGATAATACTCCGTAAATGATTGAATATGTTGAAACTAAGTTTAACATAGGTTCATTTAGAAAACATACATCATTATGCTTTAAAGCCTTTATTATTGCTGAGAATACGGGTAATATGATTGAATGAGTGTAAATAAGCCAGATTCCGACTTTAGGCCAATCAGATTTCCAATCAATCCATTTGAATAATCTTTTTTCTTTATTTGGGTAGTATGTTCTCTGAAGGTTTCTTATTCTTTTATGGGCTAGTTCTTTTAGACTTCTTAAAAGAAAATGATACACTCCCGCGTCTGGAACAAAAGCAAAATTGAAGTGTCCTTGTGAAACAAGAAATGCAGGGATTTCATTATCTATTAATTGCTTCTGGTTTTTAGCATACTCTTCTATTAATGCTTTTTTATATATCATTAGCCCTTGAGGTGGTATTTTTTTAGTATTGCACTTACACAAATAGTAATTTTTTCTTTTCTTTTGAATTATCTCTTCTGCTCCTATTGTGAAATATCTAAATATGGGGTCTCTTTGCCATTCATCATAGGATAATGTTCTTGTTAAGGCTGGATGATTTTTATTTACTAAAAATTTGATAAAAACTCCTGCAATTGAGGAATCATCAGAAAAAGGGTATAGCATTTTCTTTATAAAGTTTTTATCTGAAAACTGCATATCTGCATCTAAGTACATAAAGAATTTACCTTTAGCTTTTTTAAAACCAAGCATTTTACTTACTTCGGCATCTTTTATTTTATTCATTAAAATTTTTAGATTTATCTTCTTAGAAAATGTCTTTACTATATTCAGAGTGTTATCCTGAGAATAATTATCTACGATTATGACTTCGAATTTATCTCTAGGATAATCTTGCATACTTATGGCATTTAAACAATCGGCTATATCTCGTGATTCATTGTAAGTAGGAATCACTATGCTAAAATCTATCTTATCCATAAATTAGGCTGAGAAAAGATCTTTAAAAGTCTTTTTACCCTTGAGAAAATGATCTAAGGCTATGCTTCCATCGTACACTATGCTAGAATATTCTTTATCAGATACTTTTCTTTTAGACTGTATTTCATTTCTATTTTTTGAGAAACTTCCCAATAATATGAAAGGTATTGAAAATATTGATCTTATTAAAGGAATGGCTTTTTTAATTGGAAAACGCAAAGCTGCAATAATCTCTAGAATCATTCTCATGGGGAATAATTTCAAGAGAGATAAATTAGAATAATTCTTTAGAAAAACTAGAAGATGGTTTCTAGTTATTAGGTATTCTTTTTTTAAATTAATCTTCTCATTATTAACGGAAAAGCTACCTATGTGGTAGATTATTGATTTTGGAGAGTACCATATTTCTTTCCCTAGTATATTCGCTCTCCAACAAAAGTCTAATTCTTCTGCATACATGAATAGGGATTCGTCAAAACCTTTTGATTTTGAGAAAAATTCTTTA
Organism: Nanobdellota archaeon; assembly: GCA_038045765.1. Lineage (GTDB taxonomy): Archaea > Nanobdellota > Nanobdellia > Pacearchaeales > GW2011-AR1 > SICV01. The sequence goes on from JBBSXN010000002.1 coordinate 100,918, forward strand.
TTTGTAAGAATACAAACTCCACAAGCCCAAAATGTTCTTATGGAATCGTCATACTGCCCATTATCTTTTTCTATGGAATTAAATATTCTTCCCCGACAGAAAGGATATCCATATTTATCTATGAAGCCTCCTGCAGCTCCAGCATATTCAAAGCAATCCCTCTGAAAATATGAACGAATTTTAGGTTGAACAGCTATACAATTCTTATTTTTCTTCATAGTAGCGAGCATTTCAGATAACCAATTCTTTTCAACGATGACGTCATTATTTAAGAAAACTATATACTTTGAAGTAGCTTTCTTCGCTAGTAAATTTGATGCCTCTGCAAAGCCTATTGTCTTTTTAGTATAATGCAACTTCACTTTTGGAAAGTTTTTCTTTACAAGATTTATAGAATTATCTTTAGTGTTGTTGAATAAAATATGGATGCTTGCATCTTGATTATCTTTATATATAGAAGAAAGACATTCATCAATTATCTTCTCTCCGTTTAGATGTATGATTAAAATATCTACTTTTTCCATTATTCAGTCATCCTGTGATTTACTTTAGTTAGTTCAGGCATTGAGTCGTATAATCTTACTAAATCATTGAGTGGGGAGTTTATTAATCTTAATCTTAAAATTCCAAAAAACATCTTAAGAGAAGCTTTAACTACTTTTATCTTTGAGTCTCCTTTATCTTCCCAGGTTGTCGGATGTTCTATGACTTTAAAATTATATTTTTTACATAGAAATAGAAGATTAACATCAAAAGCCCATTGGGTTATAAGAATTTTGTTAACAATTTTCTCTATGACTTCTCTTCTGAATATCTTTGCACCACATTGGGTATCTTGATAACTCATTAAGAATAAAGACTTTACTAGAAAGTTAAATATCCTACTTGCTAATCTTCTTAATCCTGATTGTTTTTGAGAAATTATTGATTTTGAAGCCCACCTATTCCCGATTATGCCGTCATATGGTTTTAGATTAATTATAAGATCATAGAAAGAAGGAGGAGAAGTAGACATGTCTGCATCAACAAAACCAATTAGATTAAATTTTCTCTTAAGTGCATCTTTAAATCCCTCAATTATAGCATACCCTTTTCCGCTTTTTATTAGATTAAGATAACGGATGTTTTTATTTTTTTTAGCATATCTCTTTACTATTTCTTCAGTTTTATCTGAAGTGTTATTGATAGATATCAAAATTTCATAGTTTAATTCCCCTTTTATCCTTAGATTTTCAAAATATTTTGAATAAGCTTCCAAAGTCTTTCCTATTCTTTTTTCCTCATTATATGCAGGAATTACGATAGATACTGAAGTTTTTTTTAATTCTTTCATCTGTTTAGTAGAGCAAAAGCGCCTATTAAAAATATTATGTTGGAAGCTAAGAATGCTAAAGAGAAGGAAAGTAGATTGGTATGTAATAATGATAAAAGTATTAATTCGATTACTAAAAATAAGGGTATGAATTTGTAGCCTTGTGTTTTACCTTGTGAAAGTTTATAATAAAGTATTAGGCTAGTTAAGGAAAGAATAGTTGTGCTTACCCCCATAATCATCACTATTGATGATGCTTCTGCAATTACCTTGCCTGAGAAAAGTTTGACTAGAAAGTCTGGAAAGAACCAGATAACGAACAATGCGCAAAATGCGCAAAATAGAACTAAGCTTGCAGCCCTTATAAAATTCTTTCTAGATGGTTTTTTCTGGGCTGTATTGTTTGCAGTAATTGGGAATAGCACTCTATTTATTGGTTGGGTGCCTACAAATATTACTAAAGCGATAGTTGAAGCAATAGCATATATTCCTGAAAGAGTATCATTGAAAAAATAACCTGAAAATAAGACGTCTAAATTAAAAAATAAGATTAATGTGGCTGTAACAAAAAACACTGGCCAACTATAATCTCTTATCCCTGATAATTTTGCAGGAGATTCTTTTGATTTAATTATATCTTTTAGATAAAATAGAGATACTCCTAATGTAAGAATAACGCTTAATAATACTCCGGTTACTGCTCCATATACTCTCCAACCTAACCAGACAAATAAAAGAGCTAGAGAAACTTTGAAGATTCCTTCACTGATAACTGCAAAGCCTAGATCGTAAAATCTTTGTTGTCCTTGAATTATCCCTCTAGTTATTGGAACTATCATGGAAATAGAGAGAAAAGCTCCAGTCATTAAAAGGAGAGGATAGGGGATATCAAAGAGATACGTTATTGGAATTGCTAAAATTGCAAAAGCTATGAATATTATCAAACTTATCTTTCCAATCTTCCTGAAGGATCTTTTTAGAATATCTTTTAATTTTGATTTATCTGATGCTTGTTCTGCAGAATATTTTGTAATTATTGTTTGTATAGACTCCATGAAAACTGCTCCTAAATAAAGAAATACAAAAACTCTCTTCAATAGACCGAAATCTTCAATAGATAAAGTTCTCGCCATAAGAACATGATATAAAAAATTTAAAAAATTAAAGAAACCAGTCATTACTAATAAAACTAAACTCCCCCTTATTACTGGATTCTTTAAATTAATCATTTTATAAGAATATTCCTTCTCTGAATATTATAAATCCGATAATTATTACTAAAATTTGGAATGACCAGATTAAAGCTACTACTCTTTCTTCAGTGGGTTTGATATTATATTTCTTGAATAAATAAATTGCTAAATGTTCTAGACCGTAAATCTTGTCATAAAGAAGATCGAGCGAACCATCAGATTGAGGTTTACCGAAAGATTGTTTCACTAATTTTCCACGTATTTTTAATATGGTCTCTAAAATGTAAGGTATAAAGAAGAATACTGCTATTTTTTCAAAGTTTCCTAGAATTGCGAGAATAGCAATTAATCCTCCTACTGAATATGTTAAAGAATCTCCTGGAAAAACTCTTGATGGAAAAGCATTATATCTTAGAAATGCTAGTAATGAAGCTATCATTATTAAGGCTACTATGGTAATCCAAGAATTGTCCGTAAGTGAAGCTACCAGAGCTATTGCTGACAAGATAAGAACTCCTTGTCCTGCTTCTAAACCGTTAAAACCAGCAAGAAAATTGAAAGTGGTTGTTGCACCAATAATGCCTAAAGGTATCATTATTAAAGGGTAGAAGAATCCGATATCCATCGTTCCTAGGAATGGAAGATTAATTATACTTTTTCCAGCATTTATAGCCATTAAAGGTATAGCTGCTAAAGCTACTAATATTATTCTTGAACGTCTAGAAAGACCTCCTTGTCTCCAGCCAAGTAAATCGTCTATTAAACCTATTCCTGAGAGCATTAAAACTATAACTAAAATTGCAAATAATTCAACTAAAAACTCTTGAGAGTTAAGAGAAAAGACCCTATAAGCAATAAAAATCAAGATCCCTATTAAAAATCCAAGTACTGTGATTATTCCTCCAGAACCAGAAACACTCGTTTTATAATTTTTGTTCATATCGTTCCAGACTAATCCTATTTTTTTTGATTTTCTTATCCAAAAAGGCATAAGAAGTAAAACTACTAAAAAAGATACTAAGATAGGGATAAACAACATTTTTTCATCCATAATTTAAGCATACTCAATATCCTTTGAAGGATAAGTTGTATTTAGATAAGCAGAATTTACTTTAATGTCTGAAGGATAGCTGACCTCCCAGATTTTTATAGGGCCTCTAATTCCTCCATTTGCAACTACAAAATCGTTAGTAGTCAATCCTGCTTTTTTCAACTCTTTTACTAAGAAATCATCTTCAGAATGAGCTAGTGTGAAAAATTGATTTTCTTCTTGATATAAATAAAGTCTTGCTAATTGTGAATTAACAACTCTGGAAGAAAGATAGATCATTGCACTATCCGATTCTACGCTCTGACCAGTGAAGATAGGTAACAGAACTACTCCTGATTCGATTCCAGATTTGAAATCTATTAGAGAATCTTTATATGCATATCTTATAGGTATAGTATATTGTTTATTTTGATAAACAAATATTCCTTTTGGCTGAGAAAGAATATTTCCTTTTTTATCTAATTCAAGAGCAACTATTCCAAGTCCAGCCTTGCCTTTTGGTAAGAATATTTTTGTACCATTATCCTCATAAATAATATCTTCATCTAAACTAAAACCTGCATTGTAGACATATATAGAACCATTCTTTGTATCCTGTTTTTGCTGTGGATCTCTTCCAATTACTGGAATATAGCTCTGTCTGTCATAGTCTTTATCTGATCCTATTGAAGAGAACGCCCCATATTTTCCTATATCTGTTGAATCTATTAAGAAATGAGTTACATTGTGTGAGTATAAGAATTCTAAAGATTCTTCATTGCTTGTGCCTGTAAGAGCATATCTGCCCATTAAATGATTCCAATAGCTTATTGCGTTTCCTCCATCTAATACTGTTGCTCTCTCTCCGATTGATTGTATCCAATAACCGTAGTCCCACCAGTGTGCGAAGACTGCATTTTCTGAAGTATTAGTTCTAACCCAAGACATTGCAAGTTGCCATTGCTGATTATAAACATTAGGAATATAATTTTTAGAAGTATTGGAAGTCTCATTATATAAAACATATCCTGAGTAAAAGGAAGCTAGTATTACTAAACCTGCTAAAATTAGAGCAGTTGTATTTTTGGAATTATCTTTATTCTCATATGCATTATAAAATATTTTTACTGCTAAAAATGAAACAATTATTGAAGCTGGAGGAACAAGCATTAAAATCAATCTAACTGCTCCTCTAGCAGAAACTATACACAACAAGAATAGAACTAATAAAGATATTACTCCAAAGTCTAACTCTTTTAATTTTCCTTCTGAGTTATTCTTGTGCATTAAATTGTATATATATAATCCACCTAATATTAGTATTAAAAAGCCCAAACCATAAACAATTAAACTAATTGTATTTGTTCCGTTAAATATGCTGTCTGGTTTGTATCTGCTAAATACTAATGCTAATAAGAATAATATGTATGAGGATATTGATATTATTCTTTCTTTCTTGTCTAAATTTCTAACTAATAGAGAAACTAAAGAGACTGAACCTATACAGAAGAGCCAAAACATTAAAGGGATTCCGTAAATAAGTGGACCAAAACTATTAGCCCATTCACTAAAGAAAGGCTGTCTATTTTCGGCTACTGTGACTCCTAGTCTGCTTGTTATAGGTGTAACAAGATTATCAATTACTTGATGGAATTGGAATTTTATGAATTCTGGCCCAAAAATAATTAATGATAAAATAAACCCTACAACTAATATGGTTAAGAAGGCAAGGAGAGTTTTAGGTATTCTTGATAAATATTTGTTGTTTTCAATAAAATTTATTTTATTAGATTCAATATATCTATAAATGAAAAAGGAAGATATTGCTAAAATAGTTATTAATGAAGAGGTTGAAGTGAAGAAATGAATGGCTGAGAATCTTGTTGTGAATGGTGCGACTGATAAATAAGAAGAAATAAGCCAGATTATTGGTATCAATATCTTTTTGTTATTATCAAATTGTTTTAAGAAGAAAGCTATTAAAACTGAGACGCTTATTGTGAAATAAACGTAAGCTACTCCTCCCCATATTAAGGACATTGCTGCTGTTGAGGCGCCAGATAGTAAAGAAAATATAATTAAATTTTTTGTGTCTTTTGATCTCCATGCTAATAAAAAGAAATAAAGTGCGAAAAACATAAAGAAGAAAGCTGCTGATTCTTTTTCAGGAATTCCAGCTACTGTTCTTGGAAGTAAGGGTGGTAAGATTATGAAGAAAAATGAAGATAGTAAAGCAATAATGTTTGCTTTCTTTATTCCGAGAGAATTTGTAAAGATGTTTTTTACAAAAAGAAATAGAGGTATGATTGTAATAGCAAACATAAATGCAGGGAATATAGCTGATGATTGTTCTACAGAAGCGCTGCCAAATAATGTTGCTAATTTATGAAACCAGGCCATTAAATAAGGAAGAAGAAGAAGTTCTCCTTTAGTCTCAAATCCTAAAGGTACATAACGCATTGAGTCTATTGCTGTTAAGGCTCCTTGTTCAACAATCTCTTTTGCCCATCTTGTGAATAGCCAGGGGTCTAAATCAGGACCAAGAGCCCAGCCACCAGTAGAGATGTCTCTTAAACCTGCAAGATTTAAAGTTCTTATCCAGTATGCAAAATAAACTAAAATCACTAAAACCCCATATATTATCCAATTGTATTTCACTTTTAGAAACTCAAGAGTCTTCTTTTTTCTCTCTTCAAGTAAGAAATCTTCTTGCGAATTATTCATAAACAACTGACTAAAAAGCAATATATAAAGGTTTCAGAGTAATCAAAATAGGCGAGGAGTAAGATAAACTTCCATTAAAGCTGCTATGAATAACACTATTAAACCTAATATTATTAGATTTAATGAATCGTGTAAAACTTCCCAGAACTTCTCTGTACCTATTTCATGCCTGACTACTGCTACTGAAACAAGACCTCCTGCTAAAGCAACTATAAAGTAAGCTAAAATCTCAGGTATTCCGTGTATGAGATATCTAGAAAGTGCTATGGGTAGTCCTGATAATTTCGATTGTGTAAATATTCCTACTGCTGCAGAGATTACTGATGCATTCCAAGCCAAAATAAATATTACTCCTGCACCAAATACGAGAGAGAATATAAGGGTAAATATACAAACATAAATATTATTTGCAAATATTAAGAATAATCTATCAGTTCCAGTTACCTGTCCTGTGGCAGTTACTGTATTCTTTATGCCATATTGAGTTACACAATCTTGGAAGTTTGTAGGGCGGTTTATCATACAAAATGTCTCTATTTGGGCTGCAAAATTCTGATTGGAAGATAAGGCTATGTACCAGAATGAAAAGGCCACTACAAATCCTATAAATAAAAACATAAAAGCGTAAATTGCATGAGTATGTTCGCCTAGGAGTGTGAAAGAACTTTTTTCTTCAGATATTCTTGATTCTTCTAATTTTAAAGTATAATAAATAAACGGAAGTGAGAACATCACTGTGAAAGTAACTATTAATATGCCAGAGTATCTTGAAAGAACAGCATCCTGTGCAAATACCCATTCAACCAATAATATTGATAAGCTAGCATAAAATGCTCCTACAAAAAACATTTCCCAAGGTCTTCTTTCAGCTTTCTTAGGATTAATCAGCATTTCTAACATATTTTTTAAAACCTCTTATGCCTGAGTTAAATCTTAAGTGCTTATATAGTTTTTGTGGATAATTATTTGAAATATTCTGGAGAATAGTAGCATCTTTGCACACATACGGCTAGATTTGAATCTCCAATATTGAATATTTCCATAAAATTTATTCCTGGATGAACTGGATCTCTTGAGTTTCCACATGAATCATAACATCCTTTATTTTCAAAGCAACTAACCACGAATTTAAGCTCTTCAGTGTTTTTTACTCCTCCTGCACTTCTTATAGGGTTTTCCTTAGCTTTAGCATCACACTCAGCATATCTTTCAAAATAGACTTCTTTTACTTGTTTATTTTTATATAAATATATTCCTGAAAGAATCAAACTAATTGTTATAATTATTGCTAATGTAATGTATGTTGCTCTTTTATTGTTTTTTTTCATATTATTTTTCTAGTCCTATTGAATTTATTAGTGAGTTTAGAGAACCTAAATAAAAATCCATCTGGTTTTGGAGATAAATCTTTGTTTCAGAAAGTTTCTTTATCTGCCCTTCCAAGATATTCTCAATCTCCTCTGGAGACTTATTTATAATTATTCCTTTTCCTATCTCGACTAATAATGATTTATCTTTTAATTCTGCATTTAAGTATACTCCCTTACCTATTGAAGCTAGCATTTTTTTATCAGATGACTTTGAGAGTTCTTTAAGGTTTGAATGAAAAGTTGAAAGCTCTGATATTTGACTTTCTATAAACTCTAGATGCTGCTCTGACTCTTTCATTCCAACTTCTAAGACCTGTGCTTTGTTTATTGTTTCTTGACTCATTTCCATACCTATATGCTGAATTTTAGCGTTTTAAATCTTATGAAAGTGAGAGATACTTTTTTAAATAGAATAAAACTTTGGAAATAATGGTATTAAAAGTTGAAGGTTCTTGGAATGAGTTCTGGAAGAAAAAAGGGAGTAAGATGGAATGGAAGAAAGAAGATGTTTTAGAATCAAAAGAATTAAAAGAAATTCTTGAAATTATGAAATCTCATCTTAGAAAGAGTAATGATAAAATCAGTTTAATAGAGCTTGGAGCAGGAATGGGCATTACTTCTTTATTTTTTGCACATCAGGGAGTTAAAGTAACTTTACTAGATAAATCTCCTGAGGCTAAGGGATTGGCAAAAGAATATTGGGATGATATTGAAAAACATGAATATATTTTAGGAGATTTATTTACATTCTCTTCTAAGAAAAAGTATGATGTTGTGACTTCTTATGGATTATGTGAGCATTTTGTAGAAAAAAATAGAGAACTTGTACTTAAAAAGCATATTGAACTACTTGATAAAAAAGGCGTTGCATTAATTTCTGTCCCACATAAATACGGGATATTTTATAGAATCTCAAAGAAGATACAAGAAACTTTAGGATATTGGGATTTTGGTCTAGAAGTACCTTTCTCTAAGAATGAGCTGATAAATTTTGCTAACAGAAATAAGCTAAATTATGAAATCATTATGAGCGGATTTTATGGCTCTGCTTATGACTTATTTGTTAGAAAACCCTTAAAAGTTCTTAATATCTCTTCAAAAAGAAGATTTGATTCTACCAAGAGTATTTTTGATGATATATTTGGAAGCGGTTTATTGATAATCTTAAAAAAAGGTTAATTGTATTTAATCTCCAAAACTGATAATCTCTCCATAAATAGGTTTTTTGATTCTAATATTTTGAATTTTAAATTTAAACCTTTTAGAGTGCTTTCTATCCTTTCAAATGGTGAAAGTGAGGAGATGATTATTAGTATTATCCCTGATTTTGCTAAATGTTTTTTTGCTTGTTTAAGAAATTTTATAGTTAGTTCATCGCCTTTTTTACCTCCTGAAGTTATAAGACTAGATTGTGAATCTTCTCTTACATCTTTTGGTAGATAAGGTGGATTAAATATAATTAAATCATATTTGCCTTTTATTTTTGAGAATAAGTTAGAATAAATTGACTCTATTCCTAGAGATTTTATTTTTTTAACTGCTAATTTATTTATATCTGAAGCTAAAATGGACTTGGCTTTGGCTTTTTTGGCCGTTAAGGCTTGAATTCCTGAGCCAGAACCAATGTCTAAAACTTTTTTATTTTTTGCATATTTTTTTACTTGTTTAGCAAGAAGAAAAGAATCATCTGAAGGCTCATAAATAAGATTATTAGTCATCAAAAAAACGATGTGCCACTCCTTCTTAAAAGCAGTGGTTTGTGACAGGCACTCGTTTTTTGGATGCAGGAAAATATCTATTATTTTCCTGACTAGAAAATCTACTGATTTTCTATGCTCAAGATTCACCACACACTTCAGTGTGTGGTTTTCTGCCAAGAATCTTGACATAATAAATTAAGATGATATTGCTAATAGAATTTTCTCTTTAAAGACTATCAAAATTAAAAGAAGAGCTATTAATATTGTGAAAGTTATTACTAAACCTATAACTACTTTCTTTGCTGTTCCTTGAAGTTGTTTTCCATCTATTTTTGGTTGAATTGCCATTGGGGAATTTGGTTGAATTGTTGGTTGCACTATCGGCTGATAAATTGGAAATTGAATAGGGTTTGGTTTGACTTGGTTAGATTGGACTTGATTTGACTTTACTTGGTTAGATTGAACTGGATTTTCTTTTACTGCTGATGGATTTACTATTTGAGTAACTCCTGATGAGAGTTCATTTGCAGCCTCTTGTACTGTTCTAGGATTATATCCTGCATTAATAAAAGACTGAACTGCTCTTTCTAACGATTGGCCTCTTTCTAGTGCATTTCTTAGCCCTCCAATTATCTCATTATCAGTCATAGGTTTAATACTCCTTCATTATCTAGTAAATGTACTGTTTTATTTCTTTTGTATCCCATTTCTTCAGCTAAAGATGCTCCTGCTTCTCTCTTTTTTAGTTCTCCGTGTGAGGGAATTACATGTTCTGGTTTTGTAAGGTTTATTAAATCTCTCAAATCTTCTTTTCCACCATGACCTGAAACGTGTATATTGTCAAATATCCTTACTTGCTTTTTTTTCAATCTTTTTTCTAATTCTGCTCTTGAAAGTTCATTTATTGGAGTTGGAATTGTTTTTGAAGAAAATATTATATCATAGTCTGAATTCAATTCAAGAGGTAATTGATTTTTTGATAACCTATCTAATATAGAACCTGGTTCGCCTTGATGCCCAGTACATACAATAAGATAATCTTTTTTATTTTTGTTTATCTGCTTAAGAATCTTTTCCATCTTGTGCCTATATGTTAAAGATTTTACGTCTTTCATGAATGGAGCTTTGCCTATATTTGAGGCAGCTGTGACATATTTGTTTAGACTCCTGCCAAGAAAAATAACCTGTCTATTCATCCTCTTTCCCAGTTCTGCAATAGTTTTTAGTCTTGAAATATGTGAAGAGAATGTTGTAATTATTATCCCTTTATTTGAATTGTCTGTTGTAAATAGAACTTCTTCAAGAAGATTCTTTGCAATTTTCTCAGAAGGAGTCTTTCTATCATCTGGAGCGTATAGGCAGTCAACTATCAATGCTTTCACTCCCATCTTAGCAAGTTCTTTCAAACGAGTATAATTTGGCTTATCTCCAAAGACAGGAGAGTTGTCAAGTTTGTAATCATTAGCGTATAAAATAATTCCTTCAGGAGTGTGCACTGCAATAATTGCAGATTCTATTGTTGAGTGAGTCATATTTATGAACTCAACTTTATAAGGAATTTTTCCTCTTACTGTGAAACTTTGATTTGGCTTTAATGGAATTAATCTGTTAGGTATTCTTTGATTTGAGTCTTGCATTAATACTTTTAATACTTCTATAGTATAGCTTGTTCCTAAAACTGGAGCTCTGTATCTAGGACCTATATATGGAACTCCTCCCACATGATCTAGATGTGCGTGTGAAATTAGTAATGCTCTTACTTTATCTTTTAAATTGTGCTTATCAAGATATAAGTCATTAGGTAAGGCACCTAGTGCTCGCATACCTTTTTCAGTAGGTATTTTTTCTCTTTCTTCAACTCCTACTATTGCAGGTAAGAAAAGCCCTGCATCAAAAATAAGAACATCTTCTCCAACTTCTAAGATAGTCATATTCTTTCCAACTTCATCATAACCTCCTATTGCGTGTATCTTCATTGTTTTAAAAAGCAAATCTATGTTTATATAACTTGTTGGACAAAAAAATGGATAGTAATAAAAAGGTTATTGATTTAAGTTTATAATGAAATTGAAACAGAAGGCTTCTGCTAAAATGCATAGAAGATATATACTATTATCTAAAACTGATAAAAAAACTATTGAAAGAGTAGTATTAGATTATATAGGCATATTAGGATGGGCTGAAGCAGCGCCTGTTTTTGTCAGTGATGATTGGATTGAAAATGGGCAGATAATTCTTGCTGTGGAAAGAAAGTCTCTGGAAAAAGTTAGAGCATCATTTGAAATGAGTAATGAGAAAATTAAAATATTGAGAGTTAGTGGAACTCTAAAAGGATTGAAAAAATGAGTAATAAAAAAGCACAGATACAATTAAGCTTTGGAATGATTTTCTCAATTATAATTATAATAGCGACTGTGGCTGTTGCTTTCTATTTTATACAGAAATTCTTAGATAGTAGTGATTGTGTTGTTTTGGGAGATTTCAAATCAAAACTACAGAGCGATATAGATGCTGCTTGGAGGTCTCCTGTTGCACAGAAAAAGTTTACTGGTAGTTTAACTAGAGGCATAGAATCTGTATGTTTTGGAAGTATTGCCGATAGAGCACTAGGAGCTTATCCTGATGAGTATGCTGAATTCAGCTATTTAGTTGATAGTGATAAAAATCTTTTCTTATATCCTAGCAATGAAGCTTGTAATGGTAAGGCCGCAGAATTGAAATTGAATAATGTTGATTCTTCTGGCTTTTTCTGTAAAAAGGTTATTAATGGTAAGATTGAATTGAATATTATTAAAGAGTCTGCTACAGATTCTTTGGTGAAAGTAAAAGAATAAAAAGCACTTGTTCTTCTAGATAGTATGTATGATAAAAGAGGATTTGAGTTTAGTTTTGCTTGGCTTTTTTCTATAATTATTGGAGGAGTAATAATTTTCCTTGCAATATACTTTTCTACTAATCTCATTAAAAATGAGATTATTGTTCAAAATACACTTAACTCAAAAGAATTGGAGATACTTCTTCAGCCTCTTGAAACACAAAGTTTTGAGACAAGCATTAAGCCTAAAGTTATACAATTTCCTGATGAAACTAGGCTAGAAATAGATTGTTCTTATCAGAAGCCATTTGGATATTCTAAAGTTAAGACTTCAACAAGACAGAAGATAGGTGAAGAATGGCAGGAAGGAGGAGTTGGAAGTACATTGAATAATAAGTATATATTTGGCGAAAAGGTATTAGAAAGTAAGGATTTTGAAATATTTACTCAACAATTAACTATGCCCTTTAAGATTGGAGATCTAACTTTTATTTGGAGTGGTGAATATTGTTTTGTTAATGCTCCAAGTTATGTAGATGAAGACTTTAATTCTCTAGGAATAAATGAATCTATACAAATTGTTGAAAGTGTAGATCAGTGTAAAGCTAAAAGTAAGAAAGTGTGTTTTGGGGCTGGAACTCTTGTTTCTTCATGTGATATAAGTGTTGATACCAATCTGGAAAGAGTGAAAAAACAAGGAAGATTTGTATATTATAAGGGGCCTTTAATTTATGGAGCAATATTCTCTGATGTTGATAATTATGATTGCAACATTAAAAGAATTATGATTAAAGCAGGTAGCCTTGCTGGTGTTTATTATGATAAGAGTTCATTGATAGCTAGTAGATCTGATAATAGCTGTAGTATTGAATTACAACCTTTGCTTAAAACATATGCTGATAGGGCTAATATAAATTCAAGTAAAAATATGCAAGAAGTTTATATCGACTTTAATGAATTATATAATTTGGCTGGAGAGCTTGATGATTCCCAAGGAAAATTAATATGTAGTCTCTGGAAAGAGGAGTTTAGAAAATGAGAAAGATAGAGAATAAAACTGGGCAGTTAAAGATACAGGAGATGGCTTTTGTGCTTATTGCATTTATGGTTTTTTTCTCGCTTGTTGCTTTACTTTTCTTAAAATTTAGAATATCTGGAATACAAGCTTCTGCAGAAGGCAGCAAGGAAGAAGTTGCGAGTAGACTTGCATTGGTTCTAGCATCTACTCCCGAACTTTCTTGGAGTGAGTGTACTGGATGTATAGACTTAGACAAAGCTATTGTGTTAAAAAATAGGACTGAATATAAGCAATTATGGAAACTGGACTATTTTGCTATTAAAAGGATTTATCCTGTAAAAACGGTTGGTGAGTGTAGTTTGGGAAAATATCCTGAATGTGATACTCTCACTTTGATAAATGGAAATGATTTTGGTATAAGCTCAAAAGCTTTTGTCTCTTTATGCAGGTATGATTTTATTGAAGATAGGAAAGTTTGTGAGCTTGGAGAATTATACGTTTCGGGAGGTAGCTTGAAGAATGGTTAATAAGAAAGGTCAGGAAGAAATTGTGGGATTTGCATTGGTAATTATAATTGTGGCTGTTGTTGGATTATTGCTTCTTGGGCTGGCTATTAGATCTGGAGATAAAGGTGCGAAGTCAGATAATTATGAAATAAGGCAGTTTCTAGATAGTTCTATGCATGTTAGTAGCGATTGTTCTTTAAGAAGTAATATAGATTATGCTTCTGTAAGCGATTTAGTTAGGGAATGTTATAGAAATCAAGCTAGAGAGTGCTTATCTTCTGGAGAGAAGGTTTGTTTAGCACTTAATCGGAGCTTACAAGGCATTATTAATTCAGGATTGAAGATTGGACCTGAAAGGCCGAATAAGGGTTTTATGATGAATATTAGCTTTGAGCAGAAAACAGGAGAAAGCTCAAGCTTCCTTGAATTAAAAGATGGAAAGTGCGATAAAGACTATACTGCTGGAGAGTATCTTATACCTGAAGATAGAAGTAAGGGATTAATCGTGGTGAGATTGACTTTATGCAAATAGCTATACTTGAATAGAAATAAGGATTGTATCTACAACAAGTGTGGGTTTTAGCCGCTCTCTTTTACCTGTTTTTTCAGAAGTCATGTCTATAAAGCCAAATCTCTCTAAAAGCTTAATGTCTGTTGATACTGCCTTGAAATCTCGCTTTAATATCTTGGCTAAATGATATATGGAATTAGGCTTTTTTTCTTTTATTACATGTAACATCTTAGCCTTCTCATTACTTAGTAATCTCCTGAGTGAAGTAAGGCCTTCAAAATCATAGTCTTCTTCATTGCTCGTCCACTTCTTGAAGAAAGTGTTAAAAGTTCCTGATTTATCGACGATAAAAATTTCTCGTGTTTTAGTTTTTTGCGCCATAGTATATATAGGTCTATTAATTACATATATATAGATAATAAGGTTATATAAATATATGTTTTCTTTAAACATATATTAGTGTGTGATAAGGTGATCAGATTCTTGCTGACGAAAATCAGTGTATTCACTATGATTTACACCACAAGCTTTATAAAGGAACTTCATAGGTTAACTGCCACTACCTCGATAGTGCGAAATTTCAGGGCATAAGTTTTTAAAGGGTTTTTCCTTTTGTAATATTACTCTAATAAGCTTAGAGTCACGCATAATGTGCCCTAAACATATTATGTAAATGGCGGGCTTCGGCCTCCCGAAAGGGGATCCTGAGGGATTGCCAATGACTAAAAAGCTGAAAGGGGGTTTAGAAAAAAGATGAAATTTAATTTTAAGAAGATTGCATCTGTTCTTGCAGGAACTGTATTAATGAGTTCGACACTAGCTTTTGCTGCTGCAGCAAACTATCCAGCACCATTCGTAAAGACTGGTAATGCTGATGTATACGTAGTATACGGTAGTGCGCCTGGAGCTGAATTTGACCTAGTGGCTGTAGCTGATATTACAACAAACTTGCAAGCAGGCTTGGCCAAACAGACAGCAACTTCTGGAACAAGTGGAGCGAGTACAAGCGCAACCGGAGAAAACTATCCTTTATTCACAAGTTCCTCTGAACTGTTTTTAAACAGTACATTGGACAGCGTAGTAAAAACATTGACTCCTACTGAATTACCAACAATCTTAGCAGACGACACCTTCGACGGTGACACAACTGCAACATATGAGCAAAGAATCACTCTTGGAAGCAACCCAATACTTAGTTTTGCGAAGCAACCAACTGATGATGATGACCCTCAATATGGATTGACACTTGGTACTACTGTTGGAACTCAATATGTTTACAACGCTACAGTTGTATTTGATACAGCTGTTAACTTTACTCATGCTGACTCAAAAGGTCAGGAATTGAGTATCTTTGGACAGAAATTCACAATCGGTTCTGCAACTACAAACACAAAACTTATTTTGTTCAAATCATCTGAAAAGATATACTTAGACTCTGAAAGCAATCCTTCCCAAACTGTTACAGTTGCGGGTATGGAATATACTGTATCTCTTGTAGCTGCTACTGATACCAGTGCAACTGTCAAGGTTACAGATGCTTCAGGAAAGAGTGAACAGAAAGAAGTAAACGAAGCAGCATCAAAGAAAGTAAATGGAGTTGAAGTTGGTGTTAATAGCGCTGATGAATCAACAGCATTGAACAAATTGACTGCTGAAGTAGTTGTTGGAGCAGATAGAGTAACTTTACAGGATGGAAATGCTGTAAAGATAGGTTCTGACGAAGACACAGTTGATGGAACAAATGTTGAGTTTAGAGACTCATCGAATTCTAGAACAACCTATATGGGTAATGTAACTAGAATGTTATTCCAAGCTACTGCTGTTGATAGCTCTCATGATGCCATGGTTCCTGGAGATTCATTCACTGACCCAGTATTCGGATCTTTCAAAGTTGACTTTAGCGGTATTAGTATCGCTGCAGACTCAACTTCAAGAGAAGATATTGTAGTGAAGAACTCTGGAAACGACAAAATGAGTGTTAAGTTTAAGGACTATTCTGGTGCTGAAAAGACCGTTACATACGTTTATAACAAAACAGATTCTGACGGAAGTGGAATGCAATTAGCTGACTCTGATGGAGACAATATTATTGTTGAAGAAAACGCTTTGGTTAACAAATCCTACTATGTTGTTCTTGCAAACAAGGACAGAGGAGGATTGTATGAAGTAACTGGTTTAACTAACAGTTCTTCTACAACTGCTAGCGATGACGAATTGACAGTAAGAAATGTATTCACAGATGCTTCAACTACTGCAAAAGCTACTTCAGAAGGTTCTGGTACAATCACTGTTGAAGGATTATCATTTAGTTATACATACACTGGTGCTCAAACACTATCTGATGTAGCTAGACAGGTAAAATTCAACTATCCTGAAAGTACTGGAAACGACAAAATATACTTCCCTACTATTAAAACAAGTAAGGGAGCATTATTAGCGTTCTATCAACCAACTAACATCAACTTGACTTCACAGTCATTAGATGCAGCAAATATACAATTACCTAACGGTAATGGTTATACTGCTGTTGCTGTTGCTAACGCTGGAGGTCTACATAACTATACTTTTGGAGGAACTACTGCTGTTAATACAACAGGTGCAAGTGGAGCATCATCAAGTGGTGCTATTACTGTTGGACAATTAACATACAACGTTAGTTCAAGAGCTATTGTTAATACGACTACTCTTAACTTGCTTTCTCCTGAGGGAGGAAACATTGTAAGACCTGCTGTTGTTATATTTGAAGAAAAGGATGACAATAATGCATATCATGCATTAATAGTTACCTTGGACGCAGGATATGACGGAGACAGTGCTGGAATTGGAGTAAACGATGTTGTAAGAACTTACTCAAAAGATACAAACGGTGGTAATGGTGGAAACGAAGTGCAACTAGAAAGCAACTCTGACTTATATAAGGACGCTGACTTATGGGGATCTATATCTACTCTTGATAAAGCAGATAGTGATCAAACCCAGGCAACAGTTAGTTATCCTGATAATCAAGTTCAGGGATATGTTTATGTAGCTGCAAACGATGCTGCTATTACAACTGAATCTGGATCTACTGGTTCTGGAAGTGTTAAGGAACTCGGTTCTGTACTTGTAAAAGATTCTGAAGTTGCATCATTACCTTCTAAGAACTTAGTTGTTGTTGGAGGTTCATGTATCAACGCTGAATCTGCTAGATTGCTAGGTGTCTCTCCTGCTACATGCGGAGCTGACTTCACTGCAAAAGCTGGTGTGGGAGCTGGTCAATTTTTGATCCAGACTTTCGCTAAAGGCACTGATAAAGTCGCAACATTAGTTGCTGGCTATAACGCTGCTGATACCCAGAATGCTGCAAAGGTCTTGACAACCAAAGCTGATCTTGACACAAGTGCTGGCAAAAAGTACGTAAGTACTAGTGCTACCGCTGTTGAACTTAAGACTACTGCTACAACTGTTTAAGAACAATTGAAGAAAAGTAATTTATTTTTTTTATTTTTTTCTTCTTTTATTTTTTCTCCCCTTAAGGGAGAAAGTTTCGGCATCGCTTTTTGATTGAAATTTTTATATTTCTGTTTTTGGTAACTTTTTTAAATACCTAATTTGTTAGAATAGTATGAGGCAAATAGGAAAAGTTGAAGATCCCGATAAAAGTAAAAAGAGAAATGTTATGTATATGGCTCTCTTTATGCTTTTGACTCTTGTTTTAAGTACTGTTGGTTTTGCTTTCTATTATAATGATACTTCTAATACTAATACTGCTCCCTTAGTAGAAGGAGAATCTGCTCCTTTGACTGTACAACAACAAGGAAATAGATGGGCTGTACCTTTTAGAGGACAGTATCTTTATTTTGCATATCCTCCTAACGTTACTTCTAATGTTGAGATTGATATTCAGAAAGAGGTAGGTGATTATTATGGTGCTAATTTATATGTCGATTATAAGAAAGAATACATTTATTCGGAGATAAAAGATACTTTAGGAAGATATGTTCTGGAAACTTCTAAGGCTTGTTATGGCTCATGTCTTGAAAATATACCTGAAAAGAATTGTGGTGAAAATATGATTGTTTTCAATGAGAGTAAAGTAGAAAGAATTTACCAAAAAGATAAATGTATATTTATAGACGGTGATTTAAGAACGGTTGATGTTGCTTTGTATAAGATTTTAGGCATAACTGCTTAGAAAGATTTTAAAAGCTTCTTTAAGATAATATTGCATGGCTGTTAGAAAAATAAGGAAGAAAAATGAAGAGAAAAGTTTATTTGGTGAAAATGTAAATGGCTTAAATCAAAAAGGCAAGAAGATTCAGATTAGCTGGATGTGGTGGGCTTTAATGGTATTAGTGGTTGGTTTTTTTATATTCTATTTTATTTTTTCAAAGATAGGTACTTTTGAATATGAGGGATTGGCTTTTGACAAACAGGGTTATGGGAAAGAACTTACATTATATCATCATTCTTATTTTTATACTTATAATAAACAAACTTACAAAAATAATGTTTATTTAAGATTTGATCCTAGAGATAATGAGATTCCTGTTGATAGTGAAATTCTTTTCACTAAAGGAAGGACTGTTTATTTAGGTATAAATAACACGGGTATAATCAATTGTAGTGATAGCTCGATAGCTATTGGAACTATTAGTCAGTTTTTTGCAAATAATCAGTTTGATTTGAAGCTAGGTACTCCTGATATTAATGAATCTAAAGAGAGAAAACAAGTACATGTTAATTGTGATAAAGCTGATGATGATACTGTCATTATTATTCAATCTTCATACATGACTAAGATATCTACTCAAGGAAGTAGTTGTTATATTATTAATGTAAATCAATGTGAAATACAACCTGCTGTTGAGAAGTTTATAGTTAATTCACTTATAGATACTAAGGAATATAGAGATAGTTTGACATAAAACATAAATTATTTAAATTTATTTTTATAGAACATATAGATTATAATAGACAATATGATAAATACTCCTAGAGCTAAAGTAATTATGTGTAGATTCTGCTTTATTAGAAGACAATTCTCACCTAAAAACATTCCAAGGTATATGAGAATTAAAGACCATATTCCTGCCCCTAATGATGTATAGATTGTAAATTTGGCCAAATTCATTCTTGAGAAGCCTGCGGGAATAGAGATTATCTGTCTAATTCCAGGTATAAGTCTGCCTAAAAATGTGGTTATTTCTCCGTGTTTATCAAAATATTCTTCTGATTTTATAAGAGTATTATTACTCAATAAAAATATTTTACCATATCTCAGAATTAAGGCATTTACCATTCTTCTTCCTAGATGTAATGCTAAAAAATAGTTGAAAAAAGCCCCTAATAGGCTTCCCAATATGGCTAAAATTAATACTAGTGTAAAACTCATCTCTCCTTGAGAAATTAACAAACCTGCTGGAATTAATACTATTTCGCTTGGAAATGGTATAAATGAACTCTCAATAGTCATTAGTAATAATATTCCTAAATATCCTAAAGAACCAATAGTTTCTATTAAGTATGTTGCAAAAGTTCCTAATATTCCTTGATCTATAAAACAAGTTTCTAGCATATAGATTTATATTTATCAGGTTTATAATCTTTTAGAATGATTTTTACCTTTAACTTGTGAAAATAGATATTTAACGTCGGTAAAAATAGGTATATTTTTTATTTTAAAAAGTTTAATATTTATAAACCAAATTATAACTAAAAATAATGTGCTTCCAAAATACCAGGACAATTCATGCGTAAAGTTAAAATAACTTAAATTTTCTTTGTATAAATATGACAAATAAGTTATTCTTAAAGAATTTATTATTAGGAAAGATAATATTATAAAAAATAAACTCTTGATCCTCTTCTTTAATTGCATCTCTGTTGAGAGATTTAAAATTATAAGTAACAAATAAGCAGAACCTGCTATGCATGCAGATATTAAAGTTATTTCTAAAGTATCTATGAATATTGAATTGTTTTGTATGTAATTAGAATTGTAAATTAGACCTATTAGGAAATTTGAAAGGTGTAATGTTAAGGGTGTAAATATAGCATATATTAATTCTAAGTTTAAAGCAATTATCAACAATATTATATATCTTAAGCCTAAACTTAAAGCGAATTTATTTAATTTTAAATATTTACTCATAAAAAAGGATAGTAAATAGAGTTTAAATTAGTAGTGATAATGTAAAAACAAAAAATTATCTGTTTGAAAGCTTTACTGCTACAACTATAATCAACACAATCAAGATTACATTGATTATTCCTATTACCCAAATCAATCCATTGCCTTCAAATGCATTTCCTAAGCTAAATCCTGCCTTTGGAGCTACATTGACTACAATTTCTTTCTGTTGAGTTTCTCCTGAATCGGACTTTGTCTCAAGTATGAAAGATTGTTCGCCAGATGCTTTTTCATCTACGTTGAATGATAATGTAACATCTTTGCTTTGTCCAGCACTTAATTGAACGATTCTATCTGAAACGCTATCAAGATCAGACCATGATTCATAGCCCTTTACAGCTACTGAAAATATACCTGAACTAGCTTGATTGTTTGTGATTGTTGCTTTAACTGTTAAAGGTAAGCCTGCTTGTGCATCTGAAGTTAAAGAAGCGCTAATTACAACTTTATTCTGAGCGTTAACTACTGGTGTGCAACCAAATACTTTGTATAATACTTGTTTAGCTGTGTCTGAGCTTTCTCTATATGAATCTGTGCTCTTTCTATAGTCATATTCTGAGCTTAATTCTATTGTGTACATCTTGTCTGCTAATCCTGCTGGAACATCGAAGTTATATGTTAATGTCTTTTTATCTCCCTGATTAAGATTATCTCTTATTTCTAGTGAAGTGTCAATTTTCAAAGCTGAGCTCTTTATGAATACTCTAACTTGGTCTTGATCTTGGTCTCCAACATTAACTGCATCAAATGTTAAGCTTACTGTGTCTGTGCATGTTGCTTCTGTAGGTGAGAACTTGATATTATCAAATACTATGAATTTACCTTCATCTGATTCTCTTACAACATCAATTGTTTGGAATGAATCATCGCTTAATGCTGAAGATGTGTCTGCACACATTTTGTCTTCTCCAAGTGTCTTGCTATATGCTTTAACTGCAAGTTTGTAATTTCCTTCATCATAATCAGCAGGAACTACGAATTCAAAAGTAACCTTTTCATTATCGTTTTCATTTATTGTTCCAATGTCTTTCTTTTCATCATCTGCATCTGTGAATTCAAGTTGACCAACAACGTTTCTTCCTGAGCTGTCAAGTAAACCAAGTTCAACTTGAACATTTCTTAAGTCATTGTCTCCATCATTATCAAGATCAATTTCAACTGTAACTTTGTCTAAAGGTCTCCATTCTAAGTCGTCTTCTCCATCAGAGTTAACATCTACATCGCTTATTGTAAGATTTGTTCCTACTTCTCCAGATTTACAGAATGTCTTGAAGAAAGCTATTGTAGCGTTTGAAGAAACTGTTTGACCTGTTGTAGCGTTTGTTCCAGTTGCTGTTAATATAGAAGTGTATCTTCCGAATTTGAATCCAGATGAGAAGCTAGTACCTGTAACTGTTAATGTTTGTGTAGCTCCATTAGCAAAGTTAGAAATTGAAGTTGGAGTTACTGTTAAAGAAACAAGATTTGTTCCATCAACAATGTTTGCCACAGAAACTACAACATTTTGAGTTATGTTAGTATTTGATAATGTTACAGTTGTTTGATTGCTTCCTTGAGTTATATCCTTTGAAGCAGAACTAAGGGTGAAAGCTGAAACTGATGCTACTAATAATAGCATAAAAGCTAGAGATAAAAACACTGATAAGATATTTTTTGTGTTCATGGTGATTTTTTGTTGTAACTTTGTAATTACAGTGGTTTATAAATATTTCGGTTTTGGCAGGAAACATTGATTTTAACGAAGATTTAAATAAAAGAGAGATATTGATATTCTTAGAGGTGTAATTTGATAAGAGCTAAAGAAAATCTCGTCGGTGCATGGGCATTTCTCATAGGTGTTGTCTTGGCAATTATTGTGGGAATTGTTACAGGTATATTTACTTCGGTTAGTGTTACGCCATTAGTTTTGGGAATTTTATCAATTCTTGGCTTGTTTGTAGGTTTTTTCGTAGCTGAGAAAGATATAAGCACTTTCCTTATTGCTTCTATATCTTTAGTAGTTGTAAGCTATATAGGAATATCTGGATTAATACTTGGAGCAGCTATATCTGGCTTAAACATAGGTAATATCATCTCATCTGTTCTTCAATCCCTTCTCGCCCTATTCGTTCCAGCCACTATCGTTGTAGCTTTAAAGAGTGTTTTTAGTATTGCGAAGAGCTAAGGATTTGCAATACTAAATGGCCATAATATTAATAGAAATCTAATAGATTACCTTATAGATCTTTGAAGAATATCATGATATTCCCTTAAAGGCATAGGTTGGAAAGGTGTTAGGCCTACTTTTCTGCAGTAATTTATTCTATTTTCAGATGTGGCTACCACGGCAATAGGTGTATCTTCAGAGAATTGTATTAGGAGGTCTTTTGCTATCTCTAACTCTATCTTTCTAGCTAAACCTTTCCCCAATAATTCAGGTTTTGTTTCAGAAGGAGTGCCTCCTAGAGGGTAGAAATGATGTGAGACTAAACCTTTGTTCATACCTTGCAAAGCATCAATATGAAATTGGCCTGTGCTCATATCAAGAAATTCTAGACTTCCCAGATATCTCTTAGGATAAGAATGTACAAAAGGAATAAACCCTACTAAATTGTCAGTTACTTCTCTAAGAAAAGTCTGATAAATAAGGGGAGCTACTCTTTCTATCCAAATTCCAGATGTATCTTGACCAACCATAAATAAAAGCTATAGAATTCATTTATAAATTATACTAAAAGAGTCAAAAAAATGGTATCTAACCACTAACAAAATCAGCCTTTATTGGCTTTGTAGTAACTGGATCTCTTTGTATTTCAGCGAACTTTGGTGTAACTATGATAACATTCTCTCCAAATCCTGCAATTGAACCTTCTATTGCATCAACTGTCTTCTTTATCTTTGAAATAGCTCTCTTTAGCTCTACAACATCTTTTGTTTTCAATGGTTTAATATCAATTACTGCTATTGTGTATCCTTCTCTTAATGAATTCAATATATCTGTAATGTCATCATAGACTTTTAGAACAAATGGCTTGACAATTACCTTAGTATCTTTCTTTTCCTGAGAATTTAAATCAATCTCTACGTATTCATCGCTTTCACCTTTTCCAAAAAACCTCTTTAAATTTAATGCCATAAATTATTATCATAAAGCTTAGTATATAAAGATTGTTGTAATCAAAATTATAATTTGAAAGATATATTTTATAGAAAAAATTATTTTTGTCCTCGAGACATTGCTTCATTTATATCTTTTTTGAGCTTATTAGATTTTTCAGAAATATCTTTCTCTTGTTTTTCAAATGAAGAAATATGCAAACTTAAATTATTTTTATTTTCCGCTAATTCTTTCTTTGTTTTTTCTGCATCTACCTTTAACATTATTCCACCCAGAACTCTGTAAACATCTCCTTTGTAGTTTGACAATTCTGCAACTGCGTTATTTACCTCATTTAATTCAAGTTGAATAGACTGTTTTTGCATTAAAATATTTTGAAGAACCTGTTCGTAAGATTGAAGCTCCTGTATGCTTTTTTGTGTATTAGAATCCATTGAAATTTTAAACTGCCTTTATTTTTACTATCTGTGCTCTTGGTTTATAGAAGATTTTTGAACCGCAGTGAGGGCAAACAAATCTCTTTTCAAGAGCTTTGCTAGTAATAGGTTTTTCACATTTAAAACATTTATATTGTGCCATTTTATAATTATCAATCAGAAAAGGTATTTTTAAATGTGTTGTTTTTGAGATGCTAAAAGACGAACAGACTCAAAGTAAGGAATGAAATCCTCAAAGCCTTTTTCTCCCTTTTTTACTCTCATAAATTCTCTTCTTCTCTCACCATCCTTTGAAGAAGATACAACTACTTCATCTAATGAACCATCGCAGTTACGATCCACGTAAGAATCTCCTTGAAATTTGTAGTGTAAAGAATTGCTAAAACCTTCCTTTATCAGACTTACTTGAACCTTTCTATCTCCTTGTTTTATATCGTCTTTATTTAGAGAGCCATACAGAGGTAATAGATAGGTAAGAAATGATGCTAGAACAGTTAATCCTGCTCCAAAGACTGCAATTTTTAGACCTTTTACTTGTTTCTCAAGACTTCTCCCCCTTTGCTCAAGTAACCTATCTATTCTCTCTAAACGTTCATAATCCATTTTATTAAATCACTCTTAACATTTATTAAATTATGTGTGATAGGTTTACGGCTATTGATTTATTCTCAAAGGTAAATCTATTGTTTTGCCTCAAACTCAGCTATTCTCCTTGAAATGGCTTGATATTCATTTGACCAATCGTAAGGAACATGTATTCTAAGAAAAGCCATTCTGTTATCCTCCCTATATTTAGAACTATCTTGAAGGCCCCTCACTCCCGTTTCTAAAGTGTAGTTTAAACCGAATTCATCTAACATACTTAATAAAATTTTATCTTCAGGTCTTGTAACATTCTTCTCATCTATATCTGCTTGTATATTAACGGGATATAAACCAAAAACTATTCTTGAACATAAACCTGGAGGAGTATTATTAAATGCTCCTTTAATATCTAAGAAAGTTTTTCTGCTTAAATGTTTGTATGTATCCCCTTTATCATTACGATTCATAGAAAAATTATTTCTTCTGCTCTAGGGAATAAGCTGGACCTGCGAATATCTTGCCTGTCTTCATGCATTGCCAGATTCCTGCAGCAATTCTCTTAACTTTAGACTGAGGATGATAAGGGGAACTTTGTCTAGATCTTTGTCTTGATTCAATTAGATTATATGTCTTCTTGACTCTTGTTCCATATCCAGCACCGAATTTACCGAATGACTGTGTTTTCTTTGTCTTGCTTCCCATATTATTATGTTTGAAAATGAGCTTTTTAAAGTATTCTATTTATTTATTTAGGAAAAGAAAGCGTAGCTTTAGCGTATTCCAATCCACTATATCCTGTTGGATTACCTCTAAGGTCTGTTTGATAGACAATTAATAAATCTAATTCTTTAGGATCTAATCCAGGCATAATATTGCATCTATAAATGCCTGGTGTCAATCTTACTCCATCAATTCTCGCCTCTAAATTCACTAATCTTATTGGTCCTTCTTTACTAATATTATGTCTTGCTGATTCAGCAAGCTGATAGAATGCTTCCATTGCAACTATTTTTTCAGCAGCATCACTAATTGAAGGCTGTTTATCTCTCCAGTTTACAGACATCTTATTATTACGAGACATTGTAATTGTGCCGAGAATAATCTATTAATAAATTTACCTATCTCTAGATTATTTTATTTGATTTCAAATATGAAATAACTTCTTTTAAGATTGATTTATCCCTATCTGATAAATCTAAAGAAAAAACATCATTAATATTTGTAAAATAGGGTTTGCCTTCCATTACATCTATTTTCTTTACATTAGGCATATTTGCTAGATAAATATAATATTCTAAATCAATTAAATTATCTTTTTCTTTCAATTCTTTGACTAGCTTAAAATAATCTAAATCTATGCTTAATTCTTCTTTTACCTCTCTAACTATTGCCTTTTCTGGAGTCTCATCTTTCTCAATTGAACCTCCGAAGAAACCGTAAGGTTTGCCTTGTTTCTTTATTTCTCTTCTGTCTTGAATCAACAGCTTTCCAGATTTATCGAAAAATATTATTAAGGATTTTCTTATTATTTTCATTTTTAATTAAATTCTCTTTCTTTTCCCTCTTCTAAAATAATAAATTCGATATTATTCTCGGGTAATATTTTTTCAGGCACTCTATGATTTCCACCCATAACTTTCAAAGCACCGTCATGTACTGGAAAAGCAATTCTAGGTTTTACTTTCAAAGCATAATTAACAGCATCTGAAATCTTACACCAAGGGCCAGCTACTGGAAGGGCTAAAATATCTACTTTCTTTCCAGGATTTTTGAAAGAGTCTCCCGGGTAGAATAATTTGTTAGATATGAAAAATCCAGTATTTTGAACATCTTTCCAGCCAGTATAGATAAATTCATGTTTGCCTTCAATAGCTTCAATTAAAATTTCTTTGAATTTGGTATTTTTACCATCTTCTATAACTTCGTAATTAATTTTATCTGCATCTAATAAACTTCCTACTGCTTTGTTAGTTATAATTTTAGCTTTAGGATTATTCTTTATTACTTGCTTTAAAGAATCAATATGCAAATGGTCTGCATGTTCATGAGTAATTAAAATTAAATCTATATTTTTAATTTCATTTTGTGTAATAGAATAATTGCCTGGATCAGTTAGAATTCTAACTCCTTTCTCCTCTATTAACAAACAGCAATGTCCTAATTTCTTTATCTTCATTTTAACTAAATGGGGGTGCCAAGATTTGAACTTGGATCATGAAGTTGTCTGTGTTTCCATCTCTTGAATATGAGACGCAATCAACCCAAACCTCATATGTTAACCAGGTTGCACCACACCCCCACATTATAAGATTTAATTAGTCCTTTTTAATACTTACTAATTCTTTTCTCAAGTATTTTATTCAGATAATTCATCTTACCACTTCCAGAAAATCCTATTAATTCTTTATAATTATAAAGACTAATGCTTCTAACTCTAACGAAGTGTAATGGTCTAGTATTACCTCCTCTCGCTAGAACTCTTCTGGTAATCTCAAGATTATTTTTAATAAATATATCTGCTAAATTATTCATCAACTTTTCTGAAATGCAGGCGCAAGCAGCATTTGCAGTATTC
Source organism: Nanobdellota archaeon (assembly GCA_038045765.1). Classification (GTDB taxonomy): domain Archaea; phylum Nanobdellota; class Nanobdellia; order Pacearchaeales; family GW2011-AR1; genus SICV01. Next base: position 127,963 of record JBBSXN010000002.1, read on the forward strand.
ATAAATCCATCTGTATCCATTAAACCTCTTGCAAAACCTCTTAAGAAATCATCTGAATATTCAGAAATTTCTTTTCTTAATCTAATACTAAATGTCTTACCTTTTTCCCAAATCAGATAAGATTTTATGAATTCAATATATTCTTTTGAACTTATATTAACTATGAAAACGCTTTTATTTTCCATAATACAAGGATTTAAATTTAATTTTATTAAAAGATTCTTTAAGTATTCAGCGTAATCTGCCTCTTTTGCATAAGTTAAGAAATATCTAACTCTGTGCTGGTTGGTTTTCTTTGGAAATTTTGGATCATAACTATTATGATAATAATTACCGTCTCCTGCAAATGCTCCAATTAACTCACCTATTTGAAAATCATTTAAATTGACTATAAAATCTTTCTTTATTCTAGGCTTGAACTTTCTGACTTGATAATAAATTGTGGGCTTGCCCAAATTCATTAATTTAGACAAATAATTAAGACTCTTTCCTTCATCTGTTAATCTTCTTATTAATTGTAAATCATCTGATGATAATCTTTCATTCTTAATTCTCATTTATTAATTTAGATAACCTGCTTTAAATTATTTTATTTTAATTTTCAAGCGACAACACAAAAAATTGTAAATCAATTTAATTTAGTAAATTCCAAACCTGCTGGCAAGGGTTGCTTTGAATATTTTGAAGTTTCCCAGTAATTGGGTGTTGTGGCGAATTTTCTTCTTGCACTGCTTTCATTAAAAGATTTGGAAATATTAGTGATGGAGAATGCAATACAATAAGCTAGGAACTGTTCGTATGAGTGGGTTCTAGTTCTTAATGCTCTTTGAAATCTTACTAGTAAAGAATCTTTTTCTTTAGGAATAGGATTCCATTTTTTCATTATTCTTGGATAGAGTTCTGATTCAACCTGAGTATCTGCAATAATATATCTTCTTCTTAATTTATTAATTTCATGCAAGCCGTAGGGTCTACAAAATGCTCTTGCTTCAGAGATGACTGACCAATCTGGATGCAGAGCGTGTGTTAGCCAATTATCTTCATGTAAAACTTTCTCAGGCATCTCCGGAATACCTTTGTCTAGTAATTTTGCTCTGACTCTCAAATTATCTAAAATATATAACTGTCCTGTTAACCAAAGATTATGACTTCCATTATGATTTGCATAAGCTGAACCTAAAAAACGCTGAAAAAGAGGCAAATCATTAATATAAGATACTGTAGATCCACCAATCATAGCATCTTTACTTGTGTTTATGGCTTTTACTAGATTCTCAGCCGCATTTTCATGTAATACTACATCTCCATCTGTAAAAAGAACATTGTTTGTTGGTGCTTGATTGAAAAGGGTATTCCACATTCTTGCTTTTCCTGGAATTGGACTTTCTATAACTTGTATTCGGGAATCTTGCTTAGATAAGTCTCTTGCTATTCTAACTGTGTTATCTCTACATCCATTTGCTCCAATTAGTATGGAAACTAAACTAGAATTAGTTGATTGATTTTGTATAGAAATTACTGTTCTAGCTAAAGTTCTTTCTTCATCTCTGACAGGAATGCATGCTGTCCATTCAGAAGTTTGCATTTAATATATCTTAAAAGAGAATTTATAATTATTTGTATAATTATAAAGATAACAAATACTACTTCTTCTTTGCTGCAGGTTTCTCTTCCTTCTTTGCTGCTGCAGGTGTAGCTGCTTTTGCTCCGGCTGCTGGTGCTGCTGTTGCAGCTGCTGGTGCTCCAGGTACTGCGGCTGCTCCGGCTGCTGGTGCTGCTGTTGCAGCTGCTACCTTTGCTGCTTCTGCTGCAGCTGCTGCTTCTGCTGCTGCTTTTGCTTCTTTCTCTTGCTTGTTCTTAACGTCGTTAAAGAATGTAAGAAGAGATTTCTTTTTATCATCTGAAATTTTGTCTTTTCCAGATAAGATTTCTTTATCATAAACGCCTTGTGCAATTTCCTTAGCTACTTCTTTTGCTTCTTTGTTTTCAACTAAAAGACCAAGAGAAACGCATGAACCTGTAACTAATTGAACTGCTGCTTTCAAATTCTTTGCAAGAAGGTTAGGCATCTTCATATTTGCAACAGCAATAATTTGTTCTATACCTAGATTTCCTACCTTAACTTTATGAGCCAGGCCTGAACCTTTTTCTGCTCCTGCTTCCTTCTTTAATAATTCTGCAACTCCTGGTGAGAATACTTTTACTGTGAATGTTTTTGACTTTGTATCAACATCAATTTCAACTGGAACGTTCATTCCTTTGAATCCGGCTGTAGCTGAATTTACATCAGACATTATTTTTCCTAAGTTTACGCCTAGAGGTCCAATCTGCTGTGAGACTGCCGGTCCCGGTTTCATATTCCCGCCTTCAACAATTAATTTTACTTTCATAGTTCGTCTTCTCCTGAATCTCTTGAAGATTCATCTGAATTTGAGTCAGATTCACGCCTTATAACCTTTACGTTATCTATTTTTACTGTAACTGGGATAGGAACTGAAGCTCCAAGCAATGAAACAATTATCTCTCCTTTAGCTTTATCGATTCTTGTTACCTTTGCTTTTTCTCCTTTAAATGTCTGACCAATCATTTCAACCATGTCTCCAATCTGTATATTCATTTCCTCTACTTTAGGTTCTAACATTTTCTTTATCTCTTCATATGTAATTGTCTTTCCAATTATTCCTTTTACATACGGTAAATTGAAAGCAGATTCTTCTGCAGATTCTCTATCAAGAGCTTCTAGAATAATATATCCACGCAATCCATGAGGTCTTACAACTGCATTAACATTTAGATTTTTTTTCTCTGCACGCTGAGCTATCATCTCAACTGCTTTGTCTTCCTTGTTTGTTGCGACCTTAACGATGAAAATCATTTTTGTATGTTCCACTACCTCAATAATCTAGAGAAGTAGATACTGAACTTAGAAAAAAAGGGTATTTAAATTTTCCCTTTAGGAAAATTAGCCCATTCAACTTTTACGAGTTGAAGTTTTAAAGATTTTGATTTATGTTGAAATAGAGAATAGGTTTAAATAATGAAATTGAAGAGGGAATTAATGAACTCAAAAAATATTAGGCTTGTAGCTCAATCGCATTTTGATAGTAATTCTGATAGATTAAAAACTCTTCAAGAAGCTCGTGATTGCATTAATGATATTAGTTTTAGAGATACAGATTTTGCAGGTAAACAAGTTTATGTATTTTCTAGAGAAGGATATGTTGTTTGGAATTTAGATGCTAAGAGGGAAGTCGTTAATTATAATCTTCATGCTTTAACTTCACATTATAATGGACAGAATATATCGTCATTTGTAGATGAAAGAGTGAGGGATTCTAATTTATTGCTTATGATTCCGATGGATGTTGCCTCACTCCAAGCAATTCAAGAAGCTGATGGTGCATTTGATGAACAAGCGAGATACTCTCATTTAGGCGTTCCTAAAAGAGTTGGTTTGAAACATAGTGTTTCTTCATATTCTAGTCCTGTTGGAGGACCTAATGGGCAGAGAATGGATTTAAGAAATCAACCTTAAAGTTTTCCAAGATATTCTTTTATCCTTTCTATAATCTGAGGTATGAGGAACTTTTCTATTTTTGATTCGAAGATTTCTTTCAATGGCTCAAATTCAGACATTCTATATTGGTTTTCTTGTTTATCAATTATCATTGCATCTCTAAGGCGTTTTAACTGACGACGAATATTAGATTCTGCAAGGCCTTTTACTTCTAGAGAATGTTCTTTTCTTACTGCTTCGACTTTATCTCTTATCTGAAAAGAGGAAAGCCATTCTCTTTTCTTTCTTGCGTCCTCGAGAACGAGCATAATATCGACCATTATGTCTCTTGAATCGCCTGGCTGTAATAAACCAAG
>JBBSXN010000002.1:131935-134257 GCA_038045765.1 Nanobdellota archaeon
TGGCTGACCTAATAATTATTTTATAAAGTGGTATTTTTAGACAATAATCATTATAAAGCAAGTATTTCTGAATGAAATATGGAATTTGTTGCTTTTATTGGAGAGGATAAAGAAAACTGGGGACAGATAACTGCCCTTCTTAATAGGTTAGAATATGATAGAGCTATTATTGTAAAAAGCTCAGAAGAGGAATTTGCTGTAAATGAAAAATGTACTGTTGTAAAAATTGATTCAAAAAAGCCTTTGCTTGAATTGAAAGATAATCTTCAAAGCAAATTAAAGCCCTTATTGAGCGGAGATTTTGAAGTTTCTTTATCTCTTGCATCTGGTTCTGGAAAAGAGCATATGGCTCTTGTGTCTGCTTTACTTAATGTTCCAGTTGGAATAAGATTAGTTGTTTATACTAAAGATGGAATTCAGTATATGACTTAAGATGGACCAAAAACAAGACAAATTGAAAAAATTATTTCAAGATATGCAAAAGGAAGGAGGTTTTCCTAGATTACTTATGTTATTAAGACATTGGTTCCCTGCTTGGGTTCCATGGTATGAGATACAAAGAATAGGTGATTTTAGATATATTCATAAGGAAGATATAGATAACTTAGTTGATGAGGATTTGATAGAAAGAAAACAATTGCCTCCAGATTATATCTCTCATTATAGGATCTCTGTTCAAGGCTTACAATTTCTAGTTAATATAGATTCCCAGAAAACCAATAAATCAGTAAAGGATCTAACTTGGCTTATGTTTTTTATAGGAATATTACAGATTGGTTTAATGGTATGGCAGATTATATTACAATATTCAGCTTTAAATTAAAAGAAAACACTTACCCACTTAATCATCATTATTACTACAAGTGCTAAAAGGATGTAAGTCATTACTGATAATGTTCTTTCACCTGCTTTCTTGCTTCCTGTTAGGCCCCAGACTGTCAACATAAGGAATCTTCCACCGTCGAGTATTCCTGCTGGATACATGTTAAATAATGCTACAAGAAGGTTAAGGATTACTATCCACCATAACAAATCATAAATGAAATCTGCTGATTGGAATTTTGGTGTGTAGTAAGTGTTTGAGTTCTTTATCTTTCCAAATACATTATAGACAGCTCCAAATGCTCCTTTCTTTTGTTGAGGATAAGATAAGATTCCAAGATATGATTTTCCATCTCTTTCTCCTAAAGTTATATCATAATTTGTTATTGCTTCTGTGCTGTTTATTGTTTTTATATTTATTAAATCTCCTGGCTTGTGATTTGATAAAGCTAAAGATAGGTCTGCTTGAGAAGTTATTTTAGTATTATCAACTTCTATTATGGCTCCAGAAAGCTTTGCTTTGAAAGCGGGTGAATCATCATACGCTAAGAGAGTATTAAGATTATTATCTTTTGAATAAGATAATGACTTTTCAGTCGCATAGAAGGTTTTGTCGTTTACTTGTACTGGAATAAATGTTAAATTGCTTGCTGAAAGATTATTTGCTTGATCTACATCTGAGAGATTTATTTCAGATATAGCGTATGAATTAAATATAAATCCTGAAGGTGTGTAGGAAACTTGGAAGAAGAATACTAATAATATACCAAATAAGATCATCATAATGACATTTGCAAATGTCCCTGCCGCTAGGATAGTCATTTGCTGGACTTTTGAAGTTTTCAACATTTGTTTATCATCTTGTTCTACGAATGCTCCTAAGAAAGGACCTAAGAATGCAAATCCTGTTGATTTTATCTTTACATTAAACAATCTTGCGAATATTCCATGTGAAAATTCATGAGATATTGCTATGATTGCTATTGCTAGAATAAAATAAGTGAAATAGAAGGGAGGGAAGAAAGATTCTAAATTAAATAATTGAGGGAAATAAGGAATGAGTGGAAATACTGCAGGTATTTTTGCTATTGCTGAATCTTTTGCTTGCTGTAAGTAAATGTAAAGTGTGAATCCTAGAAGATAGATAATAGAAGCCATTAAAACAAATCCTGAAGCTATTACTAAATATTTTATTTTGTTTAAAGCATTACCATATTTTTTAGAAGTATATTCTATAGCTTCAACGCCAAGTTGAGTTCTATAAAGATACATCCAGCCTTCTCTTTTTAGATTGTGTTTTCTTGTATGAAGAAATAATACTACAAATATTGTAAACAGTATCAGTAAAGTTATGTCTATGGCTATGAAGCTAATCATATTTTATTTCTTCCTGACAGGCCTAAATGTTCTGCTATTACATTTAACGCACTTCACCTTTTTAGCTATAACTCTTACTGCTTGCGTTCTTATTCTGTGATTGCAGTCTCTGCAGACAAAAAC
>JBBSXN010000002.1:134357-170605 GCA_038045765.1 Nanobdellota archaeon
TCAAATCTTGTGTCTCCAGGAACGGCTACTATCTTCTTTTTATCTGCAAAAATGCCTATTGCCTCAATTCTACATTTGCTTGCACCGTGCTTTCCAGTCTTACTAACATCATTTGACCTTACAGAATATGCCTCTCCATCAACCATTATAACTGTTCCAGTTCTAGCTCCGGTAGCGTGAATTAATTTTAAAACCATAAATCATTAAGGAAAAACTAGATTTATAAAGGTTTTGACAAAGGTAGATTTTTACTGTGCAATCAATAAAAGTTTGCAGATGTAAACTTTTATAAAAGGCTTTTATCAAGGATGTGCATGGAGATAATAAAGAAAGGCGAGTTCGTTGAGATTATTTATACTGGATATGTAAATGGAGAGATATTTGACTCTAATATTGAAGAAGACTTGAAAAGATTAAATCCTGAAGCTAAGCCTGAGAAGACAATTGTTGCGGTTGGAGAAGGAATGGTTGTTGTTGGGCTTGATAAAGCACTAGAAGGTAAGGAGATGAATAAAGAATATACTGTTAAATTTGGTCATAAGGAGGGTTTTGGAGATAGAAATAAGGAGCTGATTAGAACTATCCCTCTTAAGGTATTTACTGAAAAGAATGTAATGCCTAAAGCAGGTATGATGCTTTCTTTAGATAATCAAATTGTAAAAATTGTTACTGTTTCCGGAGGAAGAGTTATGGCTGATTTTAACAGCCCTTTAGCTGGTAAAGAAATAGAATATAGATTTAAAATTATAAGAAAAGTGCATGATGAAAAGGAAAAAGCTGAAGCTTTGTTCAAAACTGCTTTAAGATTTATCCCTGAATTTGAAATTAAAGATAAAATTGTTATAAAGGGTCATAAAGTATTTGAAGGAATTGTGAAAGCATTTAATGATAAGTTCAAAAGATTAATTGGAAAAGAACTTGGTTTTGAGGAGAAGAAAGAAGAAAAAGCTCAAAATTCTGTCAGTATAAAATAACTTTTCAAGAGTACAACAATCCTTATAAATAGACAAAGTTTTCAATAATTATGGCTGAGATTTTTTATGAAAAGAGTGCTGGTAAAAATGAAGAGATTGATAAAGAACTTGAATCATTTCTGCAAAGACAAGGCTCTAGAATAAAAGTTATTGGGTGTGGTGGAGGTGGAGGAAATTCTGTAAGCAGGATGAAAGAGACTGGAATAAAAGGGTGTGAAATTATAACTGTAAATACTGATGCTCAGGATTTACTTTATAGTAATTCTGATGCTAAAATATTAATTGGAAGAGAATTAACTCATGGTCTTGGAGCGGGAAGTAATCCTAAAATCGGAGAGCAGGCTGCAAAAGAATCTGAACAAGAAATTAAGAAGAAAATAGGTGAAAGTGATATGGTATTTATTACATGTGGTCTTGGAGGGGGAACAGGAACGGGTAGTGCACCAGTAGTTGCTGAAATTGCAAAAAGAATGGGTGCTTTGACGATTGGAATAGTTACTTTACCATTTACAGTTGAAGGACAGAAAAGAATTGAAAATGCACAGTATGGTCTAGAAAGAATGGTTTCTATATGTGATACATTGATTGTTATACCGAATGATAAATTACTTGAGATTGCTCCTGAACTGCCTATTCATACTGCTTTCAAAGTTGCAGATGAGATATTAACAAATTCAGTTAAAGGAATTACTGAATTAGTTACTAAAGCAGGATTAGTTAATTTAGATTTTGCTGATATAAAAGCAGTTATGTCCAATGGAGGCGTTTCTTTAATTGGAATAGGAGAAGCAGATGGAAAAGATAGAGCTGTTGAGGCCGTTCATAAGGCAATAAATAATCCATTACTCGATGTGGATATAACCAATGCTACTGGTGCTTTAGTAAACATAATTGGTGGTCCAGACATGACTCTTGAGGAATATAAAAAAGTCATGGAAGTTGTAAGTCAGAAAGTTTCTCCTGAAGCTAAGATAATTTCTGGAGCGCAGATAAGTCCAGACTTAGATAAAACAATTAAAGTTTTGCTTATAGTTACTGGAGTTAAGAGTTCGCAGATACTTGGTTCTTCTCTTGAATTAAGTAGAAAACAAGAAGAAGAATTGCAGGATGAATTAGGAATTAATTTCGTCGGAGAAAGTTAGATAGAATTAATTGTTTTACCAAAATGGCTACTAAAAAATTAAAAGATATATCTGAATTAGTTTTTTTAGGTAATACTACTGTTAGTGATGCTCAATTAGATAAATTGCAAAAATATATGTCTACTTTTAATAGATTGCCTATTGCTCTGGAAAGAAGAGAAGATTTCTATAAGAGATGTGTTGTATTGAGTGATGCTTATGGGTATGCAAATCCTTCTGGTCTAAGAAGAGATTATGGGAAAATTATCGCTCCTGGAGAAATAGTTTGTCAGGTAAGAGATGCCTCTTCTAATCATGCAGATGCTATCAAGGTAGCTGGCACTTATGTCTTAAGAGAGAATGGATTAGTCAGACTTAAACCTAAAAAAGGTATTGAAAGATGTCTTAAGTTTTGTGGTTTGTAATGATTAAGAATAATTTAAAAACCTATTTTACACATAATTGATATGGAACAAATTCAAGGCGAAGGTATTTTTTCAAAGATAAAGTCTTTTCTTCTTCAATCTAAGAGAGTATGGCATGTGTTGAAGAAGCCGAGTAAAGAAGAATTCCTTATGGTTGCTAAAGTGTCTGCTCTTGGGATATTAGCTCTTGGTGCATTGGGATTCATAATTTCTGATGTAATTAAGTTGTTTTCTTAGATTAGTTAAATAGAAATTTTTAAAAAGCCTGAAAATTATAATTTTTATGCACGCTACTACTAGAAATCAGCATTATTCTTTATTTCTAGAACCTGATGAAGTTAATAGAATTGAAAAAAAGTCTTCTCTTCAAACTAGATTATATGATGAAACTTTTGAAAGAGTGGACTCTGGGAAAGTATTGCACCTTGGCCTTGGTGGAAATAGAAAAGGTATTGATGCAGGCTTAAAATATGGTCCTTCTGATGAACCTTATATCAGAATAACTAAAGCAGGTAAAAGGAAATTATTAACTGGAGAGCCATTATTGGCAAAATATGCCTTAGGAACTATAACTGTGCAAGTTGAACCAAGTGGCTCATAACATTTAAAAAGCCATAAAATATGGAGAGATATCGTTAACTACATACCGTGGCGCTATATTCTATACGCTAGGTCCTTATGTAGAAGATAAATGGTAAAATTAAAATGGAAATAAAACAAGCACTAGATGAATTGAAGAAAGAAGAGAAAAGAAACTTCGATCAAAGCATTGACTTAATTATAAATCTTAAAGGAATTGATGTTAAGAAAGATAATATTAATGTTATTATACCTGTTCCTCATAAGATAAAAGATAAGAATGTATGTGGATTCTTTACAAAAAAGTCTGCTCTTGTAAAAACTATTACTGACCTTGAATTTTCAAAATATAAAGATAAAAAAGAATTGAAAAATCTTGTAAAGGAATTTGACTTCTTCATTGCTGAAGCAAAACTGATGCCGAGTGTAGCTACAAACTTTGGAAAAGTCCTTGGACCAACAGGAAAAATGCCTTCACCACAACTTGGTATATTGCCTAATCCAGATGATAATGCAATAAAGGTAGTATTAGAAAAAATCAATTCTTCTCTAAAAATAAAAGTAAAAGAAGCTAGTGTAAAGGTCGTAGTTGGAAAGCAGAGTATGAAAGAAGAAAATTTAATTGATAATATTAATGCTATTTACAATGGAGTTATGAATGCTTTGCCTATAAAGAAAGATAATATCAAAAATGTCATGGTTAAATTAACTATGAGTAAACCAATAGTTGTGGAGATGAAATAATGAAAGCAGAGACAAAAACAAGAGAGAAGAAAGTTCCAGAATATAAGTTGAAACTGGTTAAAGAGATTGCTGATAAAATTAAAAAGCATAAGACTTTTCTTATAGCGTCTACAAGAAAACTTCCTAGTTCACAATTTCATGAAATTAAAAAGAATTTGAGAAGCAAGGCAGAGATTAAAGTTGCAAGAAAATCTTCAGTTATAAGAGCCATTGAGGCTGTTGGAAAACCTGGAATTGAAAGTTTGAAGAACTCCGTTACTGCTGATGTTGCTTTATTTTTCTCTAATGTTGATGCATTTGAACTAAGTGGAATGTTAACTGATAATCAAAGCCCTTCTAGAGCTAAGGCAGGAGATATTGCTCCAGAAGATATTGTTGTTGAACCTGGACCAACTGATTTGATTCCTGGACCTGCTATTTCTGAATTAGGAAGTGTGGGATTGAAAGTTTCTGTTGAAGGTGGAAAACTAGCTATTAAACAAACTGCTACTATTGTAAAGGCAGGGGAAGAAATAAAGGCTAATGTTGCTAGCGTAATGGCTAAGTTGAATATAATGCCGATGAAAGTTGGATTTGAGCCTTTAGCAGCTTATGATTCAAGTGAAGATAAAGTATATACTGGAATAAAGATTGACAAACCTGGAACATTAAATGAATTAAGAGTTGCGATTGGAAAGGCAAGAGGATTTGCTATAAATATGGCTTACACTTGCAAGGAAACAATATCTAGCTTAATTGGAAAAGCAGCAATGCAAGAAAAAGCTATTATGAAATTAACAACTACAAAGGAGGGCGCATAATGGAGTACATTTACGGTGCTTTGCTTTTGCATAAACTAGGAAAACCAGTTGATGCTGAACATCTGCATAAAGTGATTAAAGCTACTGGTGTTGAACCAGATGAATCAAAGATAAAGGCTTTAGTTGCATCATTGCATGGTGTTGACATCTCTAAGGAACTTGAAAATGCAAGTACTGCAGTAGCTGTTTCAGCTCATGCAGGACATACAGAAGCAAAGAAGGAAGAGAAGAAAGAAGAAGAAAAGCCAGTTGAATCAGCAGCAGGCCTAGCATCACTTTTCGGATAACTCTATTATGAGTCCGAACGAGTATGCTAGCACTAGATTTATCTAGGCTTTTCTAATTTGTAATGTTTTGAAGTAAAGATATATAAATGGAGTTTTGGCCATTATTTTTTAATGGCGAACTCATTTAGACCGGGAAGTCCTATTCATTATGGGCAACATATAACTCGTGCTGATGTGTTAGCTCCATTCATAAAAGCTACTTTGGGGAAGATGGGTTATGGATTCTATGAAGTATTGATAGATGATGATTCTGATGGAAAAACCATCTCAGTAGGAAATGTAGTTTTAGAGGTTGCTAAACATAAAGATTTTGATATACGATGGGGGCAATTAGATACTAAGGAAGAGAGAAGAGTTTTAGGTTTTTTAGAAAGAGCCGTAGAGCCATACGATTCTTCAGAAGCAGTAGTAAGAGAGAATTCATTTGTAGATATAATGAGTGTGGCCGGTCATGAACTTGGACATGCATTCTCTGAAAGATTAGTTGGAGATATATCGGAAGAGGCGAAGGCATATGCTTTTGAGATGGCTTGGAGCGAGACAATAGCTAAATATAATGTGGGAGGTCTAGGAGATAAAGTTTTAGAGATGATGCTTAGAACTCCTGATGCTGAGAGGTCTCCTATACATTATAGAGCTCATCAGAAAGTAATGGACCTATCAAAAAAGATGCCTGCTATTCAAGTTTATGAAGATATTAAAAGTCGAAGAATTTGGATAGGCTGATATTCTAAAACTTTAAAAGGTATTAGTTATAGTGATAATTAAGCCGACATGGCACAATGGTACTGCGCTGGTCTTGAGAACCAGTTTCCGTAAGGATATCCCGGTTCGATTCCGGGTGTCGGCGTTTTTATTAGGTGATTCGTACTCAGCGGTTTCTGAGAAAAATAATATTGAAAATGAAGATTATTAGTGAAGAAAGAATATGGGATAGAGAAAGAAAACTTATAGAGTTAACCCAACCAGAAATGAAGTGGGTAGGTAAGAGGCTGCCCAATCCATTAGACGTTTATAGAATAATGTATCTTAAGAGTCAGGCTCTAGAAAATAATCCTGTAAATCTTACCAGAGAATATGTGGAAGCTAGTCAAGAACAAGCGCGTAAAGATATAGAGGAAACTTGGGGAGTCAAATTTAGTCAACCTCTTGAAGTTGAAGTTGTTCCTCATGAATCATTTAATATAGCCTATAATCAATTAGAAGCGGAAGTTTGTGATGCCCTTAGTGTTCCTTTTCATTATGGCTCTAAACCTTCTTGTCAATCATATATTTCTTCGCATCATTCAAAAATTATTTTTCCTGATTTAAGACCTACTTTATCTCAAACTGGTGCAATACCTTGGAGAGATGAAGCTTTTAATTTGGCATTAACTACTAGGATGAGTTACGCTTTAATTCATCAAATAAGAGGAGAATGGGGGGAAGATTTTGTTAGTGCTGAGCTTGGAAAGACAGAAGCTACAAAGGATAAAACTAGTAAAATAAAAGTAGCTGTTACGCAATATTCTAATGAATCCTTAGCTAATAGATATCCTTCTAGAGGAATTGAAACAGTCTCAGACGTCTTCTATATCCCTGATTCTTATTCAGATTATTTAGTATCTACTTATAGTCTTGCGCAAGTTATGCCATTATGGAAAATAGCCTTAACTGATGATCTGATATTAGATAGATCAAAAAGCAAAGTAAAAGGTATTTTTGATCCTAATCATCCTACGTGTAAAACTAGAATGGAAAAATTTCAAAAGTAATTGTTTTTATTATTTATTTACCTTAATCTGTTTTTGTGCTAAAATTACTCTCCAATCTTGTTCGTTTATATTAAAAATATGACGTTCTATATATGATTCTCTAGAAGAGGGAGCTGGTTCTCTATCTATTCCTTTAGGTCTTACTAAAACATAAGACATTCCTTGCAGATTTTTAGGAATTGAAAATTGATGACTAATACTATAGATCATAATTATAGGTATATTTTTATCTTCCTTAGCTTTCTTACTAGCTTGTCCAAAGAGCATGTCTCTCTGAGTAACTTCTAAATCATATAGATAATTAAATTTTTCAGGTGTGAAAAAACTAGTAGTAGCTTGTCTAATTTTATAATTAGTTATATCTATTACTCTTTTATATCTTCCTCTGAGCATATTTCCTTCCGAAGCTGTTATCGTCTTTTTGCCATATGGTGCGAAAAGATCCTTAATATTAATATCTGTCTCTGCAATTACTGCTTCTTGATTGCTCTGTAATTGACTTCTCACTTCTTCAATTTTTGCATGAATTTCATCGCTCTCTGCATGATATAATTTCCATTTATGTTTATTCAATAGACTTTCAAGCTCACCAAAATAATGATGTGAGGCACTGGTCGTACCTTTTTGAAACTTTATTTTGCCTTTTTGATTATAATTTTCCCTAGCATGATTATCTAAACCTTCTATTACCATAGAACGCACTCCTCTTTGATAAAGTTTTTCACAAATTCCTGAGACTGCATCAATAGAAGAAGAGGATTCATCTTTTCCAGTTATTTTAATGTCTTGATTAGGATGACTTTGAAGTAAGACTATCACATCTGGAACTGATCCATTTTGCGAGACTATCTTCTCCACTCCTTTAATTCTTGTAATTTCTTCTACAGGAACAGTTCTATGTTGATAAGCTTGAAAACCAGTATAACCTAAAAGAGCGGCCGCTATTGTACCTAATAGAAATTTTCTCATTGAGCCTGCTTTCTTCTTTGCCATAAAAATTTGGCTTGAAATTGGTATATAAAACTATGTATAGACTATTAGAAAATTTATTTAATATCGAAGAAAGGCTCTAACTTTGACTTTCTTCCTGCGAATTATTAATTAAATACTCTCTCTAATTTTGATTTTTTACCTATCAGTTTATCTGAAACGTAGTCAGCAGCCATAACACAATTCACTTGAGTAGAACAACCAGATATAGAAGCTGAATCTCCTTTAAATTCTATAAGTGGGTGATAATGGTCTGTAACTCCAAAGTGTCCTGACCAGGCATATTCTATTTCTAAATTTAAATAAGGAAATAGTTTTTTTGTAAAATCTTTAATCTGGCTTAAATGGGGAAAATGTGGATCTGTCTTTCTTTGTTTTTTGTGTACTATTAAACCTCCAAATCCAACCATAAGGCGATTATCTTTTGTCAACTTAAAATAATTGTAATGTTCTCTAGCATCCCAAATAATTTTCTTTTTAAATAATCCCGTTAAATCTAATTCTTTCTTTGTTAATGGTCTGGATACAATTAAAGTAGACTTTAGATTCTTAACTTCTTCTGAAGGATTATCAGTGTCTATTGCAAAAATTATCTTTTTATATGCAATATCTCCTTGGTGTGTATGAGCAACATTATTTGTTTTTGAAATAAAAGAAGTATTCTCGTATATCTTAACTCCTCTTTTATCTAAAACTTTTGATAAATTCTGAGTAAACTTTAAAGGATTAACTGACAACCCCTTATCTTTTGAAAACAAACCATGATTAAAAAGAGACGTGTTTATCTCTTTCTTCAATTCATCTCCTTCCAACATCTTTGAAGATTTATCAACTTCTTTTAATAAATTATATTCTTTGTATAAATCGTATGTAGATTTATGCTTGAATCCGGCATAAATTATGTCTTGAGGCTCAGCATCACAATCTATCTTTTCTTTTTTGGCAATGTTGCCGATATTCTTTAAAGATTCTTCAATAGTCTTCCATATAAAAAATCCTTTCTTTCTGCCATATCTCCTTACAAGATCTTCAACATTCTGCTCGCCCCATAAGACTAAAGTACCTGCGGCTTTGCCTGTCGCACCTGAGGCGATTGTGTTTTTTTCTATTAACACAATTTTCTTATTTGTCTTTTTTGAAAGAAAATAAGCTAATGAAACTCCTGCAACTCCTCCACCAACTATAAGATAATCACATTCTATATTTTCTTTTAATTCAGGTCTTGATTTATATCCTGGATTTTTCCAAAACACCTCGTATTTCATTATATATCTAATTGACTTTCTTTTTTAAATTATTGCTATAGTTATGTTTTTAAAGTAGCAATTATTAGATAGAATATAAAAAGAGGAAAAAGAGAATATGAAATTTGATTTTATTGTTCTTGGTGCAACTGGTGCGCAAGGTAGAATTGCTTCTCGTGATTTATTAGAAAATGGATATTCTGTCCTGTTATGTGGAAGAGATAAGTCAAGACTTCATTGGCTTATGAAGAAATACAAGAAAACAGGCTATGCTTATATTGATATTAGAGATCCTAAAGGAATGCTAGAAGTTATTAGAAGATCTGGTGCTAATGTTGCTTTGAATTGTATAGAAGGAGATTGGAATGATGAAGTTCTAAAAATTTGTATAGATGCTAATGTTCATATGATTGATTTAGGTTCTGATATACCTATGACTAAAGAACAATTGAAGTATGATCATGAGTTGAAGAGAAAAGGTTTAACCCATATAACTGGATGTGGTTCTGTTCCGGGAATTGGAAATGTTATGTTGAAATATATTTATGATGATTTTGATAAAGTACATTATGCTGAAGCAGGTTTTGCATGGGATTCTAATTTGAAGGTTTTTGTTGTTCCATTTTCAATACAAAGTATAACTGAAGAATTTGTAACGCCTGCAGACATGGTCGTACATAATAAAGATGTCACAATTAGGCCTTCAGACACTGTTGTTAGATGTTATCATAAGGGTGTAGGAAGAGAAAAATGCTTCAATGTAGGACATCATCCAGAAACATTTACATTTTATGAATTCTTTAAGAGTAAAGGTATTACTGATGTAAAGTTCTTTGCCGGCTTTCCAGATCATTCATATGATAAAATAGCAACTATGGTTGAACTTGGATTTGCAGGAACTGAGCCTATTGATTACAAAGGTACTAAAGTCATTCCGGTAAATTTTCTTACTGAAATGTTAAAGAAGTTAAAAATACCTGATGGATATAAAGAAGTTGAAAACCTTTGGGTATATGTGAAAGGTAGTAAGGATGGAAAGAAGAAAGAAGTTATGATGGAATGTCTTGTACAGACTTTGAAGGGATGGGAAGATGCTGGAAGTAATATTGATACAGGTATGCCTGCTAGTATAATGGCTCAGATGATAAAGAAACAGGTTATTAATGAAAAAGGTAGTTTCTCACCTGAATTTGTTGTACCTCCAGTTCCATTTTTCAAAGAACTTGTAAAGAGAAAAATGCATATTTACAAGAACGGTAAGAAGATATTTTAGTTGGAGCAAAGATTTATAATTGTGTTTTTTCAAGATTTTCTATGCGCGACGATGATAATTCTCCGTCTGATTTAGGAAAAGCTTTTGGAGTCATTACAGGACCTAGTTTAAGAGGACATCTAGTTAATGTTCACTTTAAGCCGACAGTATTAGCTATGGTTGGTGTGCCTACATTTGATATACAATCTGCGAAATGGCACGGATTTGATTTAAATTGGGTTGTTAAACAAGGTTTGAATATATTAGAAAGAAATGATGCAGATTTAAGAAGAGAGATAGATAGTCAATTAGAGATAGTGAGAAGGGATGGTATGTATCGTGATTTTGGAGTAAGAGAATATCGTGAAAGAATAGCTAAAACTTTTCATTATATAGATAGGATGGGTCTTGCCGAAATTGATTGGGGTAAAGTAATATCACATATGCCTCAAGGAGCAGATATATTCTATAGGAAAGATCAGTGTGATGATAGAGAAACTGACTTTTATTCACGAATAGGTTATCTTGGACCTTTTAGCACTTTAGAAAATATGCCTGAATTGCATAATGCTAGATTATAAAAAATAAAAAGAAAGATATTTAATACCTTTAAAATAAATAGTTATATGGAAATTGCAAGGAATTTTAAGAAGTTGAATAAAGGAGACGTTATGCTTGCTGGTGGTAAGGGTGCTAGCCTTGGAGAGATGACTCAAGGAGGAATTCCTGTGCCTGGTGGATTTGTTGTGTTATCTAATTCATTTGAAAGGTTCATAAAAGAAACTGAAATTGCTGCAGAGATAGACCACGAATTGCATAAGGTTAATCATGAAGAGGTGAAAAGCGTTGATGAAGCTAGTAAGATTATCCAAGAAATAATTTTAAGCAAGGAAATGCCTAAAGATATCGCTAAAGAGATTTTAAGCCATTTCAAAGAGTTAGATAGTGAGTTTGTTGCAGTTAGAAGTTCTGCTACAAGTGAAGATGGAGCAGCTGCGGCTTGGGCTGGGCAATTAGATTCTTACCTTAATACTACTAAAAAAGATTTATTGAAAAATGTACAAAGATGCTGGGCTTCTCTTTTTACACCTAGAGCTATTTTCTATAGATTTGAAAAGCACTTGCAGAAGGATGCTATTTCTGTAGCAGTAGTTATACAGAAAATGGTAAACAGTGAAGTATCTGGAATTGCCTTTTCAGTACATCCTGTTACTCAAGATTATAATCAGATGATAATTGAAGCAGGATTAGGTTTAGGAGAAGCAATTGTTTCTGGACAGATAACTCCTGATAGTTATATTGCTGACAAAGAGCCTAGAAGAATTATGGAAGTTAATGTTTCTGAACAGGAGAGGGGCCTATTTAGAAAGAAAGGTGGAGGAAATGAATGGAAAGAATTAGGAGAAAAAGGAAAAGAACAGAAACTTTCTGGAAAGCAGATTGATGAATTAGCTGCTTTAATTGTAAAGATTGAGAAGCATTATGGATTCCCTTGTGATATTGAATGGGCTTTTGAAAAAGGTAAGTTCTATATTGTGCAATCAAGACCTATAACGACATTAGGAAAATGAGTAAATATAATTTTGTTTCTAAAGAATTAAAAGATTTTAAGCCTGAAGATTATCATTATTTCGGATTATGGAAAAACGATCTCTTTGCCACATGTTTTTGGCAAGAATCTTGGGTACCAGACCTAGTAAAGAAATTGGGGCTTAAAAGTGATGGAATATATGCAATAAACTTAAAGGGAGGCCATTATCTTGTAAGCAAGTCAGAAATTGAGAACATTCATAACCAAATTTCTGATAAAATAAATAAAAAAGATGAATCTTTCTTCAAGAAAATGGTTGAAGTTGCTGATAATGAGTTCACATTAGCAGTCAAAATAGGGGAAGATCTAAAGGATGCAGAACCAAATATTAAAAACTTTAAATTATTTGTAGATGCTGCAAAAAGAGTTAATCTCTTATGGCAACTTGGGGCTGATAGATTTGTTATTATTGCAGAGAAAAAATTGAAGGAAGTTGTCGTCAAAGAAAATTTTCCCACAGAATATGTCATGGAAATTATTCCTAAAGTCCAGACGCCCCTTTATTATAGATATAAAGAATTAGTTAAATTAAAGAAAGAAATAGGTAATAAATCATTCTCACAAATAATTAAAGATAAAATTTTGATTAAAAAGATGCAGGACCAAGTAGAAAAATATCCTTGGATAGAGATATTCAATTTTAACGGAGATCGACTAACTATTGAAAAACTTTATGAACAGGTAAAACATATAGAGAATGTAGAAGAATCTACTAAAGATTTTCCTGAGGAGAATATATCTACTGAACTAAAGTTTAGGGCAAGGTGTATGTATTATTGCGGTTACATAAAGCAAGCAGGAGCCGAGTATTTCTCTATATTCTCGGAAAAAGTTATGCCGTTTTTAAAAAATATTGCTAAGAAGATAGATATAGACTATACTGAATTCCGTTCTCTATCAATATCTGAAATTGAACAAGCTCTTCAGGGCAAAATATCTAAGAAGGATCTGAAAAGTAGGGCTAAAAGGAGAATGGGGTATAATGATTGGATTCTCATTGGAGATAAAGAGGGTAAGACTATATTTGTAGAAGAACCTTTGGACATTAAATTTTTAGTGGGGAAGATGATTCCTGTCGCAGATAAGAGTCAGACTGAAATAAAGGGCGTTGTTGGGAATTCTGGTAAATATTCTGGTATTTGCAAGGTTATCTTGAATACTGAAGATTTCCATAAAATGGAAACTGGAGATGTAATTGTTACAACTATGACTACACCTGATTTCGTCATATTAATGCAGAAGTCTGGAGCAATAGTAACTGATATTGGAGGTATACTCTCTCATGCATCCATAGTTTCAAGAGAGATAAATAAACCATGTATTATAGGAACACGATTTGCAACTCAAATATTGAAAGATGGTGATTTGGTTGAGGTGGATGCTAATGAAGGGATTGTTAGAATAATTGAGAGGAAGAAATGATTAAGAAATTTCTAAATAGTGAGGATTATCAAGAATGCTTTAAATTCGATGGACATACTCCTTTTATCATATCTTATGATTTCGTAAAAGCATATAAAGATTTAGAGGGTGTTGCTTTTGTTAATAAAAATAGATGGTATTCTTATATATCACTTAAATCTGTTGAAAAAGCCGGAAAAGAAGGAGTTAAGATATATTCTAGTTTTAAAAAATATGAAAAACTAAAAAAAGAAACCTATAAAACAAAAAAGAAAATTGTTGAAACATATGATCTTATTTCAAATAATAAATCTGGTGTGCGAGATTTTTCTAAATTCTTCAAACTATTTAATAAATTTAGAGAATTGTATAGAAGAACTGAATTTTTCTATACTGATTTAGCTTTTGAAAAAATGAAAGAAATTCCAGAGATAGAAAGAAATTTAGCAAAGTTTGGAGATTTCAAGATTGAAGGTAGAACTTTTCTTAATAGTATATTTTTTAATCCTACATCTTATTTTGTGAAAACATTGAAAGTTATATCAAATATTACAAATATCTCTTTAGATAAAATATATCTCTATTCTACAGATGAAATTCTAGATTTAATTAAAGGTGGAAAATTAAATGAAAAAGAGATTGAAGAAAGAAGAAAAAGTTATTTCATATATTCTCGGAATGGAAAAGTTAAAATCTTAAGTGGTGTTGATGCCCAGAATACAATAGATAAATTTGTTGATAAAAATATCTCTCAAGAAATAACTGGAAGGGTAGCTCATAAAGGAATTGTTAGGGCAAGGGCTAAGGTAATAAAAGTTAACATAAAGAATTATGATAAAATGAATAAAGTTGTTGATGAGATGAAAAAAGGCGATGTTCTTGTTGTTGAAACTACCGAACCATCAATCATACTTGCTTGCAATAAAGCTAGTGCAATCGTTACAAATCAAGGAGGGATGATGTCTCACGCAGCTATTGTTGCAAGAGAATTAAAGATACCTTGCATTGTTGGGACCAATAATGCAACTGAGATGATTAATGATGGTGATTTAATAGAAGTTGATGCAGATAAAGGAATTGTTAGGATAATAAAAAGAATTTAAAATTAAAGTCCTGCTTCTTGTTTTAGAATTTGTGCTTTATCTGTATTTTCCCAGGTGAAATCTGGATCGCTTCTTCCAAAGTGACCGTATGCTGCTGTTTTCTTGTAAATTGGACGTCTAAGATTAAGGTCTTTTATGATTGCTGCTGGTTTAAGTGGGAAATTCTTTCTTACTAATTCCAAGATTTTATTTTCTGGTACCTTATTTGTTCCAAAGCAGTTTACATGTAGCGAGACTGGTTCTGCAACTCCAATTGCATAAGCAATTTGTACTTCGCATCTCTCTGCAAGGCCTGCTGAAACAACATTCTTTGCAACATATCTTGCTGCATAAGCGGCTGATCTATCTACTTTACTAGGGTCTTTTCCTGAGAAACAACCTCCTCCATGTCTTCCGAAACCTCCATATGTATCTACTATAATTTTTCTTCCAGTTAGGCCTGTGTCTGCTACTGGGCCACCAATTGTGAAAGAGCCAGTTGGATTTACATATATCTTAACATCTTCTGCAAGCCAAGAACCGCAGATAGGTTTTATTATATGTTCAATTACTTCTTTTCTTATCTGTTCTTGAGAGACTTTCTCATCATGATGTAATGAGACTACTACTGCAGTTACTTTTACTGGTTTATTATTTCTATAAAGAACAGTAACTTGAGATTTTCCATCAGGTCTTAGATAAGGCATCTTTCCAGACTTTCTTAATTTTGAAGATTCGTGAACTATTTTATGGGAAAGCATTATTGGTAAAGGCATTAATTCAGGAGTTTCATTAGTTGCGTATCCAAACATCATTCCTTGGTCGCCGGCACCTTGTTCGTGTTTATCATCGTTTACTCCTTGAGCTATGTCTGGAGATTGACCTGAAATAGAAATTAGAACTGCGCAAGTATTTGCATCAAATCCACAAGCAGGATTATCATATCCTATTTCTCTTAGAGTCTTTCTTACTACGTCCTGTATTTCTACATAAGTGTTTGTTGTTACTTCTCCAGCTACAGTTATGAATCCTGTTTTGGTTAAACATTCAACTGCCACTCTGCTTTGAGGATCTTTTGTAAGAAAAGCATCTAGTAAGGCATCCGAGACTTGGTCACATATCTTATCTGGGTGTCCTTCTGAAACTGATTCTGATGTAAAAAGGAATTCTGAATTATCCATATTTTCTTTTAAGAAAGAGGTTTTATAAGTTTATCTGTAATCTGGTTAAATGGAGAATTATCTCCTCAATAAATTACTTTTATCCTTGTAAAACTTGGTAATAGTAGTATTTCCTAGTAGTTTATTGAAGTTTTTATTTAGATTTTGGAATATTAGTGCATAGCCTACTAAATCTTGGTATTTTCTTCTTTCTTTTAATACTTCTTTTCCATAGTCTGGAAATAAAATTTTATATTTATTGGCTCTATTTAGATTAGGAATTACTCTATCTAAAGAACATTCTTTATCCTCGTATTTATCAAATGAAAAATCTGCATTGTGTGGAACTTTAAAGTCATCTATTAGAATAATAGCCGATTTTAGTTTATTAAATATTATATTTAATTCTGATTCTAGAGGCCAATCATCAAACCAGTGTGCGTCTAAGTAAAAAAATGGTCTTTTTCCTATTTTCTTATTTTTAATTAAACTTTCTATAAAATTAGGTGAAGACTCTTTGAAAATGTGGACGTTTCTATATTCCTTTAAATTTTCTCTTGCAGTCCTATAATTAAAATCATCAAGTTCACAAGTGTAAATAGGTATTTCTGGGAATGCCCTTGCCAAGAAAGAAGTTGTAAATCCCTTATAAGTGCCTGTTTCTATGATGCAATCTATTTTGTAAGATTTAACTAATAGCTTAAAAGATTCTATAGCTATTGGATCTCCGTGTAATGGGAATTCAGGAGATAAATTTGAATTACTTATTAAATGTTTTAATTTTCTTAAGCTCTCTATCTTGTATAAATAACTATAAATGAAATTTCTTGAAAAATATCTATAACCTCTGTGAATTAGACTTCTAAACATTAAAAGTATCAGATTTTTCTGTTTTTAACTATTTATATAATTATAAACCGAACCATTTCTTCCAGAAAGGTTTTGATTCTTCCTTCTTTTCTTCCGGGACTATGACTTCATAAGTAATGTCAGGGTTAGTCTTTAGAACTGGTGCCTCTCTAATTAAGTCTTCTTCAACTTTTTTCATAGCTTTGGCAACTTCTAACTTTGAATGTCCTTGATCAATCAAAGCCCAACGTAAAGAATCTAGTGTGTATCCTTTCTTTAGATTCTTCTTCATGTATTCTGATAATTCTCCTATATAGTTCTTTTTCATGATTTTTATTTGAAGAACAAGTGATATTTAAAGTTATTTGCTCTGGGCTTGTTCTTCTGGTGTGTGAAAAAGATGCATAATCGTTCTGTCCCTATATGCTTGAAGGAATAGTACGAAATAAGCAGCAATTAATGGTCCAAGTATCAATCCGATTATTCCGAATACTGTGAACCCTCCTATCATGGAAACAAAGATTATTGCTGGAGAAATATCTGTCCTTCTTGCAACAAAATAAATTCTTAAGAAATTATCAAATGTTGAAACGATTAATAGATTATAAAGTAGGTAAGCTATTCCTGTTCCCACTTGACCTGAAGAAATTAAGAATATCGCTACAGGTATCCAGATTATGAAGGGTCCGACTATTGGGAGGATAGAGAAGAAGATTGCTAAAGTTGTAAGAACTAATGCGTTGTCAATTCCAAATATTAAGAAACCTAATCCTGCTAGTCCTCCTTGTACAAGGCCCACTATAATCTGACCATATACTACTGAATCAGTTATATTTTTGAATTGACTAACTAATATCTTCTCCTTAGTTTTATTAAACGGAGAGATATTTGCTACGAACTCTTTTAATACGTTTCCGTCTCTTAACGCGTAAAAGAAAACAAAGAATACTATAAATAATTTTATAGTTATTGTTGGTAAATCTAAGAAGAATGATGTAAGGGATTTTAATATTCCTGAGCTTATTTGATTTATGAAATTTGTGAGAGTTATACTGAATTGTGCGGCAAATTGAGAATTGGCTGTTGGGAATAATGTCGTTGCAACTTCTTGAAAGCTTAAAGTTTGAGATAAAGCAAATATATCAAAGACTTGTTGAAGCATTATAGGTATTACAAACCAGAGAGGTAATACAAGTATTATAATAACTAATATTGAGACTACGAAAGCAGTTAGTGTTCTATTCTTTATTCCTAAAAGCATTTTTCTGTAGAGAGGAGAAAATATATATGCTAGAAGTAAACCTCCGACTATTGGTAGAAGGACGGATTTAAGGAGAAAAAAAGTTAGAACTCCTAAAATAATCATTAGGAATATTACTCCTGCTTTTTTAAAATCTTGGTCATTAAAATTCATCTCTTTAAAAGCAGAAGATAATATATAAACTTTAGCTGAGAAAGTTTATAAATCGATTTTTCATAGTTTAATTATGGAATGTTTTTTAAAGAAGGTTTTAGAGGGTAAAAATGATTCGGAATCTCATAGATATTTTACAAGATTTGGGAAAGGAATCTATAATAGAAGATTTTTGATATCATATAATAAAAATAAGGTTGTAAAGATAAAGGGTAGTTTTGAATGGGCTAATGATTTTGTTAAATTTGTAAGTGAAATTGAAGATTTAATATTTTCTGGAAAGATAATGAGTAGAGACCAGATACCGGGACAGAAGGCTAGAAAGAAAGGTGGAAGCTTTTTATATGAAGTTGAGAAGATAAAGTTATCTCACTATCCTGGAGCTTATTCTTATCTTCTTGATGCTGAAAGTTCTGGAATAAAACTGAAGATAAAGAAATCTTTGCCTAAACCTGGAAAAAACGCTGAGAAAATAGATGATGGCTTTTGCGTTATGGAATTAGATTTGAAATATTGGGATATAGCTAAGAAAGCATTTTTCTGGGACGCTCCAGAAGTGAAGAAATGTTTAATTGATCACTCATTAATTATAGAAAGTGTTGATATTCCTAAAAATGAAAAAGACCCTGTTAAAATGAGAGAGAATGCAGTTAGAATAGGAAAAATTGTTAGAACTATTGAATTTGATGATAAGAAAGATATTAAAGATTATAAAATTGCGGCTTAAAACTCTAGTCCTTTTCTAGCTAGAATACCTTTATCATAAGGATGTTTGATCTTCTTTATTTCAGTTACGAGATCTGCTTTATCAAAAAGGTTAGGATAGGGAATGTGGGAACCTGTTAGAATTAAGTCTTTATTTCTTGGTCTGCTATCTATTAGGTCTAGAACTTCTTGCTCTTGTAAAAGGCCTAATTGAATAGCATATAATATCTCATCTGCAATTATTATATCGTAATCTTCATTAAACGAAGATTTAAGGTAATCTAATGTTGCTTTAACAGAATCGAGATGTTCTTGTTTATTTTTGTTTGTTACCCAGGAACCAAGGCCGAATCTTTTGTAAGAAAAATTGGTAAATTTTTCTAAAGCATAAATTTCTCCAGGTATCTGTTGTTCGAGTGAGGAAGCTCCATTCTTCATGAACTGAACTAAATGCACACTATAACCATTGCCTAATGCCCTTACTGCTGTTCCAAAGGCACTTGTGCTCTTTCCTTTTCCATTCCCCCAGAAAATTGAGAGATGGCCTAGATTAGATTTGTCTGACTCCATATATTTTTAATATTTATTCATGCTTAATAATATTTATATAGTAATACTTCGTAATATAAAGTATTATTTAGTAATATGAAAGAAAGAATATCTGCAACGGTTGATAAAGAAGTTATAAAAATTATAAATTCTTTAATGGAAAAGAGAAAATATAGAAATAAATCTCATGTAATTGAAAGCGCCATCTGTCTTCTTCAAGAAAGAGAGGGAATAAATGATAAAAATAAAAAATAAAAAAGGTCAATTAGCGATATGGATTATATTGGCAATTGTGATAGTTTTAACTCTCTCTTTGTTATTTGTATTTAGGGCAAAACCAAAGATAAGCGAAAGTTATGACTATGGAAATCCTCCTGCATTTATTGAATCTTGCACAAGAAATGCAATATTAGATGCTGAGAAAATAATAATCTCTCAAGGAGGATTTCTTGAACCTAAAAACTTTGTTTCTTACAACAATGTATCTATAGAATATTTATGTAAAAATAGCGGATATTTTGAGCCGTGCATACAACAACATCCTTTTCTTCTGAATGATATGGAAAAAGAGATAATTAATTATAGCAGACCTCTAATTGATGAATGCTTTAAGCAGTTAATAACTGAATTAGAGAGGAGAAATAATGAAGTTGAATTTAAGGGATTTGACTTTAAGTTGAATTTTGTTCCAGGAAGAATAAGAAGTGAAATTATTACAGATATAAAAATAAAAAATAAAGATGAGTCCAAAGAATACAGTAATTTTAAAATTGATTTAATAAGTCCTATTTATCAATTAGGTAGAATGGTATTGAATATTGCGAATGACGAAGCTAAATATTGTTATTTTGAGTATGTTGGTTATATGGTTGCTAATCCTGATCTTAAAATAGAAAAAACTACATTAGGTGATTCAACAAAAATTTATTCTGTTACTGATATAAAATCTGGAGAGAAGATACGTACTGCTATAAAGGGGTGTGCTATTCCAGCAGGATATTAATATGAATAAATTTGGAATAAAATTAATTTCAGTATTTGAGATAATGCTTTTGATAAGTTTGAGTATTTCTTTATCGTATATGATTAATGAAAACTATGTTAGTGAGAATATAATTTATGAGAATGGTGATGAGTTTAGTTTTATGGCTGAAGCTCTTGCTATAATTGGCAAAATTATCTTTTCAGATAATTTTGTTTCTGCTCAGAATGTAAATATACAATCTAATGATATCGTTGATGGAAGTTATACTTGTCTTCTTACTAAAAGTGGTGAGCATTGCAGACAATTTCCTGCTAGTACCTGCGATGCTCAGTGTAACGGATTATGTGTAAGATTGCAACTATCACAAGTAAATGAGTGTCATGGAACATGTTATAATCCTATTAATGGTATCTGTTCAGTTAATGCTCCTAGAGCTTTGTGTCCTAATAATTGGTTTAATGATAGAAATGGGAATGTAAATGAATGTAGAGTTGGATGTTGCGTGCTTGGACAGAAAACATCTTTAGTTACAGATCAAGAGTGTAACTATCTTTCTGCTGGACTTGGAATTCAGAAAGATTTTAGAGCAAGCGTCACAAACGCTATTTCCTGTCTTGCTCTTGAAAATAATAAAATATTTGGGGCATGTTTATACGGTTCTGAAAGACAATGTAGATTTATGGTTAAAGAAGAATGTCAGAATTCTATTAGAGGGCAATTTTTTGAAGGTAGCTTGTGTAGTAATCCTGGTTTGAATACAAGTTGTGAAAGGCAAGTTTCTACAGGATGTGTAGAGGGCAGGGATGAAGTTTATTGGTTTGATTCATGTGGAAATAGAGAAAATATATTTGGCATTCCTAGGGCGAATAGTTGGAACAATGGATTTGTACTTGCAAAAGAACAGAGCTGTAGTATTCAAGCGAATGGAAAAGTAAATTGCGGGAATTGCAATTATCTTCAAGGAAATATTTGCGGAAAAGCTAGTAGTAAGAGTGAAGTCTCAGTAGGAGATTTTGTATGTAAAGATTTGTCATGCACTGATGAAAATGGTGGCAAAAGACAAAACTTAGAATCTTGGTGTAGTTATCAAGGTTCTGTCGGTTTGGATAAAAATAGAGCTACAGACCCTGTGGGAAGCAGGCATTTTAGAAATACTTGTGTTAGAGGTGAAATAGTGCGAGATGCATGCGCAGATTTTAGAAATGAAATATGTGTAGAAAGTAAGACTGATATGGGTGCTGGTAAGAAGTTTTCAACTGCTGCTTGTAGAGTTAATAGATGGCAGGAATGTGTATATTATAATACTTTGAGCGATAAAACTAAGTCTGTAGATGCTTGTAATAAGAATCCTGATTGTTTTGTAAAAAATGTTCAGATAGGTACTGATTTAAGATTTAATCTATGTACTCCTAAGTATTCTCCAGGTTTTAGCGTTGAAGAAAATGGAAGAGGAGATGGCGCAGAATCTATTTGTAGTTTAGCAAATCAAAAATGTCAGTATATAAAAGTTAAAAAATTATTTGGAAACAAAGAAATAAATAAGGAATGTTTAAGCAGTAAGTTTACGGAGCAGATGAATGACTTTTGTATAAGTTTAGGGGATTGTGGTGGAAAAGCAAATTATCTTGGAGAAATAAGTAACAGTTATAGCGTTTCAAATGCTCCAAAATTAGGTGCGAGTTATCTTTCTTCTATATCTAAATATGCTAATGAAAAATTATTCAAAGGAAAAGTTGCTGAACCTGGAAATATTGGTAATTTCTATGGAAGTTTTGGAATTGTAACTGGTGGTGCATTTAATGAAAAAGCGTTAGGTTCTGATGTTCAACAAACTAATGCAATGATACAACAATATGCGGGAATGGCCTCATTATTTCTTTTGGTGGCAACTAGTACTCAAACGGGATTGGGGGTTGCAAGTGCTATCAGTTCAAGTCTGGTGATAGGAAAAGCAGGCGCCGCTGCTGGAACTTTGGCTGCGTCTCCTGCTTTGATGGGTTTTGGAGGAGCATTAGCAGGTGCGGGTGCAGGATTAGCATTAACAGGATATTTATTGAAAGTAAGTGGAGTTGGAAGAGGATTACCTGATGGAGTTGCTTATGGATTATTAGCTGCTGGTGCAGTTGGAGGAGCAATGGCAGGATCTGCATTTGCAACGGCGGCTTCTGCAGCCTCTGGCGGACTTGGCGCTTCTTTAAGTGCAGGTGGTGCAGCAATGTTATCTAATCCTGCTGGGTTGATTATACTCGCAGTTGTTTTGATAATTATTGGAATATTGAAAGCGATAGGGGTTGGAAAAGTTACTAAAATAAATGTTGCATTTACATGTAAGCCTTGGCAGGCTGCTTCTGGAGGAAGTCAGTGTAATAAATGTGGGACTGATGGATTCCCATGTAGTAGATATGCATGTCAGAGTCTTGGACAGACTTGCGATATAATAAATGAAAATACTGACAGCAGTGAATGTATTGATATTAATCCTGGTGATGCGAATCCACCAATAATAAGACCTCTTAATGGAGTAATAAGCAATTTGCATAGCTATAGTAATGTTGGAGATAATGGATTTAAAATAAAAAGCCAGAGCGAGTGTTTAGAGCCATATACTAATTTATTCTTTGGAATTAATTTGAATGAAGCTGGGCAGTGTAAGTTGGATACTAAACATACAAATTCATTTGAAGATATGGAAGATACTTTTGTACATAGTAGCTTGTATAAACAAAATCACACTATACCTTTTATTGTTCCTAGTCTTGAAGAATTAGGAATTGATAGTTTGAGGCCTAATGCAAGTGCTGAGTTTAACATTTATGTTAGATGTCAGGATAAAAGTGGAAATATTAATGTTGGAGAGTTTGTTATAAATAGTTGTGTAAGTAAAGGAATAGATATAACTCCTCCAGTTATTGTCTGGAAGATTCCAAATCAAGAAATATTTTCTTGGAATTCTACTTTAGAAAATATTAATCTCTTTACAAATGAGCCTGCTGATTGCAAATGGGATAAATCTGATAAAAATTACAGTAGTATGAGCAATGAATTGCTTTGTACTAATGATTTTTCAGATAGGGAAATATATGGTTGGGGATGTTTTGGAGATTTCCCAGTTGAAAATAAGAAGAATACATATTATGTTAGATGTAAAGACCAACCTTATTTGATAAATGATAGTGTGATTAGTAATATTCCTATAAATGCAACTGCGAATAAAACTCTGCAAAGAAATGTTAATGTGCAGAGTTTTAATTTTTCGATTATGAGAAGCGAAAATGCTTTGAAGATAGATAAGTTAGAACCTAATGGAACTATTAGTTTTGGAAATGCTCCTGCTTCGGTAGTTTTGGAAGTTAAAACTTCTGGAGGAGTTAATGGAAGAGCTAATTGCAGATATGCTATAAGTTCAGATTATCTTTTATTTGGAGGAGATGCATTTATTCCTCCAGGACAAAATACTCACACTTCTAATCTTCAATTATTTGAAGGATTGCATGATGTTCAAGTAGCATGTGAAGATCAGGCCGGTAATACTGCCGATAAAATATCTCACTTTAATGTTAAGATAGATAGTAAGGCTCCTAAGATAACTAGAACTTATGTGAAGGGTGGTGTTTTGAATGTATTAACAGATGAAGATGCGAAATGTGCTTATGTGCTTGAAGGAAATTGTGGAAACGCATTTACCAATGGAACTAGTATGAATGGAGATAATGGGAAAGTCCATAGCTTACAGTATGGCGCTGGTAAAACATATTATATTTCGTGTAAAGATAAATATGAAAGAAGTTTAGGAAGTGAGTGTAATGCAATAATAACTCCTGGGAAAGGTAGTTGAGAGAGCAGTATCGCAACAATTATAAAGAAAAATAAACATGAATATAAGTATGGATAATAAAAGGGGACAGATTGGAATTTTTATAATAATTGCATTAGTTGTGGTTGTAGGAATTGTTCTTGCAGTGATATTAATTCCTAAATTTAAACCTAGTGCTACAAATGTAAATAGTGATAATCCCCAGGCATTTATTGAGTCTTGTTTGAAAGAAGATATAAAGAGTAATTTAGAGAGAATAGGTTTAGGTGGGGGATTTTCTACTCCTGAAGGTAATGTTATGTATAAAGGCCAAGATTACAAATATTTGTGCTATACAAATCAGAATTATATTCCTTGCGTAGTCCAAGAACCTTTGATAAAAGATAGAATAGAAGGTGAGATGACCATTGCTTTGAAGGAAAGAGTGCAAGATTGTGTAAAACAATTTGCAGAGGAAAGCGAGAGAAGAGGAAATAAAATATCTGTTGGGAAAATTAGTGAGAATGTAGAATTGAACACTGGTAAGATAATTGTTAATGTTATTGCGCCTATGACTATCACTAATGAAGTCTCAAGAAACTTTAATAATTTTAAGATAGAGTATCCTAGTAATATGTATGATTTATCATTTGTTGCTACGAGCATAGTTTCTTTTGAAGCTACTTATGGAAACTCTGAGATAACGACTTATCTTCAATATTATCCTAATTTAATTATAGAAAAGACAAAACTCAGCGACGGAAGTACAATTTATATAGTTTCAGATGTAACAAGCAATGAGAAGTTTGCATTCGCTTCAAGAAGCCTTGCATGGCCTCCAGGATCATAAATAAAATGAATAAAAAAATAAAATATATTAGTTTGTTTTTGCTTGTGTTATTTTCAATTTCTTTCGTAAATGGACAAGTTGATCCTACTGTATGTTGTGAGAAGACTGTAAATAGTTTATATTGTCAGAGCGTTCCTTCAAGTCAGTGCGCAGTTGGAAGCCAAAAAGCCCCTACTTCATGTGAATCGACAAGTTTTTGCAAGCCAGGTGTATGTTATGAAACAAAAGAAGGAATTTGTTTAGATAATACTCCTCAAGTAGTTTGTAATTTAAATAATAGTAAATGGTCTGCTGAAAAACCGGCACAGTGTGATTTGGGATGTTGCGTCTTAGGAGATCAAGCTGCTTTTGTTTCTTTAGTAAGATGTAAAAGATTGGCTGGAGATTTAGGATTACCTGTTAACTATAATAAGAATCTGCAGAATGAAGCTCAGTGTATTTTGTCTGTTCAGAATCAAGATAAAGGAGCATGTGTTTATGAATCTGAATTTGAAAAAACATGTAAATTTGTCACAAGAGCGGAATGTAATGTGGGAGTTGAAGGAACTGGAAAAGGAGATTTCTTCAAAGATAGATTATGTACTGACCCTGAACTTGGAACAAATTGTGCAATCACTACCAAAACAACTTGTGTTACAGGTAAAGAAGAAGTTTATTTTGTAGATAGCTGTGGAAATGCAGCTAATGTTTATGATTCAAGCAAAGTAAAAGGTACTGGTCAATTTGAATTAGAATATTGGAAAAATGTTAAAAGTGCTAGTGAATCATGCAACCCAAATTCTCCAAATATAAATTCCAAAACTTGTGGAAATTGTAATTATCTTCTTGGAAGTATTTGCAGAAAAGCTGAGAAAGGT
This sequence comes from Nanobdellota archaeon, assembly GCA_038045765.1. Taxonomy (GTDB): domain Archaea; phylum Nanobdellota; class Nanobdellia; order Pacearchaeales; family GW2011-AR1; genus SICV01. The sequence goes on from JBBSXN010000002.1 coordinate 159,764, forward strand.
AATAGTGCTAATTATGGTGATAATATCTGTGCTAACTTGAATTGTGTTGATGCTAAAGGTAATGCTAAAAAACACGGAGAGTCTTGGTGTGTTTATGATGATTCCGGAGCAAACGGAAAGAGCAAGAATGCTGTTGGAAGCAGATTTTACAAACATATATGCCAGAATGGCCAGGAAGTATTAGAACAGTGTGCTGATTTCAGACAAGAAGAGTGTATTCAAGACAATATAGTTACTGATACTGGAATTAAATTTTCTCAGGCTGCTTGTAGAGTAAATAGATGGCAAGACTGTTTAGAACAGAAAGAAAAAGCAGATTGTGAAAATAGAGATAGAAGAGATTGTTCTTGGGCAAGTGGAAAAGGTGTGTGTGTTCCTTTAAACGTGCCTGGATTGAAGTTCTGGGAAGGCGAAGAAGCTAAAAATGTATGTGCAAAAGCAAATACTGAATGTAAAGTTTTATTTGAAAAAACATTAATCGGTGGTGGAGAAAAATGCGTCGAGAATTGCCAGTGTTTGGGAGCAGATTGGATAAAACAACAAACTGATTTCTGCAGCGCATTAGGCGATTGCGGTCCTAATGTTAATTGGGTTGGTCAAGCAGGGTATAAAGACGGATATACTTTGATTAAGACTTAAGTTTAATTTCATTTAGCTAAAAATATTTATTAAATAACTTCTAAGAATTAAGATAAAATATAATTATCTGTTAAAACGATATTAATATTGCATTAAGGATAATTAGCTTTACTGTATATTTTCTTGTTATTTATCTTCCATATTTACTCTATATTGATAGTTAAAAATCAACCAAAAGATATAAATATTTAATTTTATACCTGTTTTCATGAATGCTTTCAAAAGATTCGGTCTTGTAAGTCTTGTTGCAGGTTCTGCTTTTATTGGTAATGGATGTGCTGACATTGATGCCGCCGCAGGTAGAGCGTTAAAAGGCGAATTCTTTCCTTTTCATCAGAACACACAAAATCAACAGCAGGGCAATATTTCATCTGGAGGTATGACTGGAAATTCATCAAGTTATAATTCTGGCGAGAGTAGAATCAACGGTCCTTTTGGTGAAGTTTATACAATAAGTGCCGCTAATTATATAGGAAATTCACAAATTGCAGATGTTAAAAGACATAATTTTGTTAATGTAACTGGAGAATTTGAACCTGGACAACCGATGGTAGTGGGTTTCGATATGAATACTTCTGCTAAAGATGTGAATTTCAAACTTTATGATAGTAGGGGTCGGGTCTTAACTCAGTATGATTTTAATGGAGCTAGTAGAGGAGGATTTGTTAGATTTAACGCTCCAAATACGTCTGGAAAATTCACATATTCATTTACCGGTAAAGATTATAGATATAATTTATTTGGAAAGGAAACAGTTATGCAAGAACAAGTTATTGTTAATAGTACATTTAATGTAAAATAAAATTCTCCATCGATTTCACTAATATTTATAAATAACAATCCTCTTTTTAAAGGATGTTTAAAAGAGAGAAAAAGAGTCTAATTATTAGCATATCTTTTGCACAGATTTTTATTTTAATTGGGGCAATGTTTGCATTTAGCTTTGTATTAGGAGAAGTTAGTTTTGTTAGTGGTCAAGATTCTGCAGCTGTGGCTGCTGCAAGAAATGGACAACTTCTTAACTCTAATCCTGCTTTGAATACTCTTAGCGATGCAGCTTTAGAAAGTGGAGCTGGTGCTGCGAGATTTGCTTCTGAATCGGGTGTTGTTGCTCCATCAGGATTGCAGACTGCTGGAGGTGGTGGTTGGTTTGGTAAAACTTTTGGAGGAGGAACATCTACGGGTGCATTGGGAGAAGCAAAGATATTAGGACAGGGAATTGGTAAAAGTGTACCTGCACATCTTGCTGAAGGATTAGTATGGGCTGCAGCCGCTTACTTTGGTGGAAAGATGTTAGGAAGTATGATTGGACTAAGTGAAAATAATGCTAATGCCTTAGGAATATCTCTTGCTTCTGGAGTTGCAGCTTTTAAATTAATTAAAATAGCTGGTTCAGATTCAGGAGGTAGTTTTATCAAATACTTTGGAGATCAAAGTTTTTTTGGTGGTGGTAATGCTTTTTTAACTTCAGCCGCAATAGTAATTGTCATATTCGCACTTATGTATAAAGATGAGAAGACAAAAACACTTACATTCCAGTGTTTGCCTTGGGAACCTCAATTAGGTGGTGCAAAATGTGAAGAGTGTAATAAAGATTCATTTAGACCGTGCAGTGAATATAGATGTAAAAGTCTTGGGCAGGCTTGTGATCTTGTAAATAAGGGAACTGAAAATGAACAATGTGTCTGGACAAGTAAAAATGATGTTACTAGTCCGAAGATTACTCCTAATGTAACTGCTTTGAGTAATGGATTAGTTTATCAACCTCTTTTGGGAAGACCAGTTGAAAGAGGAACAAAGATTGTAAATACTGCTGATGCGAAAGGGTGTTTGCAAGCATTTACACCATTACAATTCGGTCTTGATACTAATGAAGCTGCGCAGTGTAAAATGGATTATCAAGATAATAATTTGACAAGTTTAAGATTCTTTATTGGTGGAAGTAACTATTATTCAAAGAGTCATGTACAGTTAATGAAACTTCCTAGTCCAAATGATGAAAGCGCTGATGCGCCGATATTTAAGAATGATGGAACATTTGATTTATTTGTAAGATGCCAGGATGCAAATGGAAATGCTAACGTTGATGTTTATGTTGTAGAATTTTGTGTAAACAAAGGACCTGATACAACACCGCCTGCAATTGAAAAGACAAGTATAATCTCTGGAAGTCCAGTACAATATAAAATTGATAGTGTGCCTTTAGAAGTTTATACTAATGAACTTGCTCAGTGCAAGTGGAGCAAGCAAGATAAAGTTTATGACAATATGGAAAATACATTTGCTTGTGCAAGTAGTGCAACTACAATAAATGCTGATTTGCTTTATACATGTGCTGGAAATGTTTCGGGAGTTCAAGATAGAGCAAATAATGAATACTTCTTTAGATGCAGAGATAGTGTAGGAAATACAAATGTTGAGAGCTATAAATTTAATCTTCTTGGAAGTGAAGAATTGAATATAAAGAGCTTATCTCCTAATCAGACTATATTTGGAAGTACAAATACAGTTCCAGTTAAACTGGAAGTTGAAACTGAAGATGGTAGCGATGAAGGAAAAGCTGTTTGCTTCTATAATAGTACTAGCACAAGCGGTTTTGTCTCTATGCTTAATACTAACGCTTTCAAGCATGAACAAATATTACAATTAGGAAATGGAAATTACAATTACAACTTTAAGTGTGTAGATGCTGGAGGAAATATAGATGAGCAAAGTTTAGTATTCTCTGTTAAAGTTGATAAAGAAGCTCCTAAGATAACTAGATTGTATAAAGATCAATCTCTTAAAATAGTTACAGATGAAGCGGCTAAGTGTACTTATTCATTGCAGAATTGCAATTTCAATCTTGATGAGGGATTGCAGATGGAATATCCTAATGCTGAAGTTAAGAACATATTAGCATTATCTTGGGATCCTAAGATTACCTATTACATAAAATGCACAGATGATTATGGAAATCAACCAAGTCCAAATTCATGTAATGCCATTGTAAGTCCTAAGCAAAATGCTTAGTACTTTAATTTAGTAAATTAATTATTTCTTGTATTTTTGCAGGAAAGAATTAAACTTCTCTTCTTTATCAAGAAGACATATCTCTAAAATAACTGGCTCAAATATAATCATAATACTTTCTAACTCTTTTTGAGACACTTGATACAATATCTTTGTTTCAGCAGGAACATCGTATCTCCAGATTTTAAGATATCCTGATAATTTACCAGAACCGACAAACACATCTAAATCATGATTATCTTCACTTTTATATCCTTTAATATAACCATAATCAACGGGATAAGTGACTCCCTCTAATGGATAGTCTTTCCAAAGAGGATCATTATCGATTTCAAATGATTTATAGCTTCCTTTCATTTGTTCAATAATAATTTTAATCTTCCCCATATTGATAAGTTTATTCGAAAAACTGGCTGAATTTCTTTCCTTCTGATTTTGCTTTTTCCAGAGAGATTACCCAATACTTTCCTGTGTCGTCTAATTGGCTTGGATGAATAAAAAGCCAGCCTTCATAATTGAATCTTGTTGCTATTACTGCTGTTAAACCGATTGCATATGAGAACTTTACAAAATCCTCTATCTGGTCTTTTTTAATATATATTCTATTTTTCTTACTTGATTTTGCTTCTACCACATATCCCTTTTTTCCAGCCTTAGCAGCTATTAAATCACAAGGAGATTCATCCTTAACTCCAGAACCAGCTACTCTTACTGCTCTCCAACCGCTTTGTGTAAATATCTCTACTAATTCTCTTTCAACTCTCGAGCCTTTTGCTTTATTTGACATGCTTTAAAATAGATTACAAATCCCTAGCTTGTAAAGTGCGTCTTCCATTTAACTTTGCTCGTGTTGCTGCTTCTTCAATTATTTTTAAAACTTTATTGTTAAGAGCTTCTGGAACATCTGCTGAAACTGATAAATCTGGAACTGTCGATTTTATCTTGCTTTTTATTATTAAATCTACCATATTTATTTTTTCTCCTTGCTCAATTTTTTTAAGGCATAAATAATTGTTTCAAAATGCTCTTTCCTATTTACATTTAATTCTCTAATTCCTATTTCAATGTCTTCACGACTTATATTTTTTGCAAATTCTTTTTTCTTCAAAGCTTTCTCAACTGATTCTGAATCAATATCATCAAATTTTGTAGGTCTTACTTTTGACATAGCAGTTACTAGGCCTGATAATTCATCTACTGCGAAAAGGCATTTTGCAAGAAGAGTATCTCTTTCTACTCCTGTAAAACTTGAATAATGGGCTAAAATAGCATGAATTATCTCTTTAGGATAATTTTTTTCTATTAATATTTCTGAACCTTTTATTGTATGTTCTTGTGGAAATTTCTCATAATCAAAATCATGTAAAAGTCCAGATACGCCCCATAATTCTTCATCTTCTCCGTATTTCTTAGCATATTCTCTCATTGAAGCTTCAACAGCCAGGCAGTGATTGATTAAGCTTTCAGATTCTACGTGTGACTTTAAAACTTTAAATGCGTCCTCTCTCTTAATTTTAATTCCAGATTTTGATTTATGTAATAACTCTGATGCTCTTGAATTTTTAACTGAAGATGTTCCATTTGGTTTAGGATCATTGTTTTCTTTTATTTCTTTAACTTCTGGTCTCATGAATGGGAAGAATATTACGTCCCTTATTGATGGAGAGTTAGTAAGAAGCATGATTAATCTATCTACGCCTAGACCTACTCCTGAAGTTGGAGGCATACCAACTTCCAAAGCATTTACGAAATCTTCATCATATGGTGAAGCTTCTTCGTCTCCTCTTTCCTTAAATTCTGCCTGTTCCGTAAATACTTTTTTTAATTCTTGAGGTTCATTTAATTCAGTGTAGTTATTTCCCATTTCCCATCCTTTAATGAATGGTTCGAATCTCTCTGCAAGTTCGGGATTGTCTTTCTTCTTCTTTGCAAGAGGAGAAGTATCTACAGGATAGTCATAAATTATAGTTGGCTGGATTAAATTAGGTTGAACAAGCTCTGAAAAGATTTCTTCAATTGCTAATCCTCTTCTAAATTCTGTCTTTAATTTTATTCTCTTTTCAATTATAAAATCTTTTATTTCAGAGTCTGACATTTTCTCAACATTTATTTTTACATATTTCTTAATTGATTCATACATAGTCATCCTCTTCCAAGGTGCTTTCAACTCTATTTCTTGATCTTGATAAGTTATTTTTGTTTTTCCTAGAACTTTTTTTGCTATGAATTCTATCATTTCTTCAAATAAATCCATGTTAGATTCATAATCTACATAGGCCCACATTGTCTCAAGCATTGTGAATTCAGGGTTATGTGTTGCATCTATTCCTTCATTTCTAAATATTCTGTTTAACTCATATATTTTTTCATAACCGCCGGCTATGAGTCTTTTTAGATAAAGTTCTTTTGAAATTGATAAATAAACCTTCATCTTTAAAGCGTTTAATTCACTAGTAAAGGGTTTTGCTGCTCCTCCTCCATAAATTGGTTGAAGAATAGGTGTATCTACTTCCATAAAACCTTTTGAGTTAAGAAACTCTCTTATAGCATTTAAAATTTTTGTTCTTTTCTCAAATGTATTTTTTACCTCTGGATTCATAATTAAATCAAGGTATCTCTTCCTGTATCTTTCTTCTTTATCTTGTAAGCCGTGCCATTTTTCTGGAAGAGGTTGGATTGATTTTGATAAAAGCTCTAAATCTTTGACTAAAATAGATAGCTCTCCTCTTTTTGTTCTAAATATATCTCCTTTAACGCCTACAAAATCTCCTGAATCTATGTATTTTTTGAAAAATTCTATCTTTTTATCAGAAGTATCTGGTTCTTGAAGAACTAATTGAATCTTGCCAGAGTAATCTTGTAGAACTGCAAATATTATCTTGCCTATATCTCTAATTATAGTTATTCTTCCCGCAATCTGTGCTTTGGCCTTTGCTTTTTTTTCGGGCTTTAAGTCTTTGTGAGCTTCTTGAAGCTCTGCAGAAGAATCTTTCTTATCAAACTTATAAGGATAAGGATTAATGCCTTGCTTCCTTAATTCTTCTATTTTCTTTAGTCTTTCACCAACAATCTGTTCTTGACGTCCCATAAATCAAATTGGAAAAGAGTATTTATATAGTTTTAGAAAAAATAAAGAATACCTCTATTATCAATAAACAGGTATTCTTTAAGCCTCAAACTTATAGTTTGAGCAATTAAAATCTTAATATTTTAAATTCCTTGAAGTCTTGAAGTCTTTCTTCTTTCTCTTCTGTGCTTCTTATAATTGCGTGTTTTGGACCTCTTTTACAGACTGATAACATTGCATCTACATCATTGGAGTTTCCTTCTAGGAATATTTCAACTCTTCCGTCTTCTCTGTTTCTTAAGAATCCTTTTATGTTGTACTTTTCTGCATGTTCTTTTATAAATTGCCTATAAAAAAGGCTTTGCAAAGAACCTGTTATGTATAAACGAATTGCTTTTTTCATGATTATATATTAGAAAGTTAGGTTAATATATTTTACTTACTTAACTTAGCTTTAGCTTCTTGAGCTTCTTTCTTTCTTTGTTCTCTGTCTAGATCTTGAAGTGAAGAATCATTTATAAGATTTAGATATGAAACGGATTTGCCTTCTCTGTTTAGAAGCTTTAATGATTGTTTATCTATCTCTAGAGGGCTGCCGGTTAGTATGTATCCTTGTTCAGAAGCATCTATAATTGCTACATCGGGCATTTTACAGCGTATTATGTCATGAATGGCATATCTTATAGGCTCTTTTCTTATCTTATTTTTAGACTTGCTGAAGAATCCTACATAATGTGAGGCAGGATATGCTCCTAACATGTTAGAAAGTGAAGTTACATATTCTGTTTCAGGATCAGAAGTTAATTTAGGAATTGAGATAACTAAAGAGTTTTTAAGGATTTTAGGATAATGAATAGACTCAAAAGATAAGGCATTAATTGGGAAAACTTCTTCTGTTTCTGCAGTGTTTAAATCTACTAAGCTTACATTGTATTTTTCAGCTAAAGTTTTATATCCTTTTTCTTCAAAAAGTTGCATAGTATCTTCTCCATCTGAACCTTCTGCAATGTAAACTTGCGTTTCGGGAGATTTATGATTTAAGCAAAATTGAAGAATTGCTTCTGTAAACTCTAGAGGTGTACTCGTAGTAGTTTTGTTTTTTAGATTTGGCTTTAAAACTATTGAATTATGTTTTTTTAGAAACTCATTAAGTTTTGTTACTTCTAAAAGTTTTGGAACAGTTTCAAAATAAGACTTAAATTTTATTGACACTCCTTTTACCATAAATGTTTTGATACATAAGAGCTTTTAAAGATTGTTGTGACTTATAATAATCTTTAGCAATTGTTTTAAGATTGAATGTATTAATTTTACTCTCTTTCTTCTCTTAAGTCTAGCTCATTATTTACTATGGAAACTGTTTGTGAAGCAAAATATTCTCTCTTTCCAACAGAAACAGAAGTACAAGCAGCCTTTAAGCGTTTTAATTCCTTTGAAGGAAGGCCTAAATGGTCTCCAAGAACAAAAATAGGATTTTCTTTTATGTCTACATCTCTAATATTCTCGCCCTTTGGATCTAGAATGTAGATATTTCTTCCTTCCTCAGACATTTCTTTAATCATTTCGAGAAAACCTTTCTTTTCTATCCAATATCCTGGGAAAACTTCATTCTTCATACCTTCTTTATATTTGTAAAGCATCTTTTTTATGACTGTAGCTATATTGCTCTTGTTAAGATAAATTTTATCGACTCCTGTAACTCCTTCTGTTACTGGCTTTATTTCTAAATGTCTTGGAGGGTTTGGAGGTCCAGCAAACATTAAATGTAGTTTTACATCTTCCCTCATTTTATGGCTGAGAAAAAAAGTTGCAATGACTGAATGAATAGCTATGTCTAAACGTCCTGACTTCATCAAATCTTCTCCAACGAAGTTCCCAGCAGTTGGAGCAGTTCTTGAATAATATACGAATTCTCTCATAAAATGTTTAACAGAGAAGGACTTAAAAGGATTGCTGTTTAATTACTGGTATGGGAATTATAAGGGAATTTTTAACTTCCATGACTGCACACCCTGTCTTGATATCTTTCTTAGCTGGAATAATGGGTGAAGATTACGTCTTTCTTATGGCTATTCTTTCTGGCTCTGGATATCTAAGTCTCTGGAATGTGATTATATTTGGAATAATTGGAGTTTTAATTCATGATATGGCTCTTTATTTTATATGTAAGGCTTATCATGGCACAATTATAAAAGAAAGGCTTGATAAAAAGTCAGTTAGAAGAGGGATTGATAAATGGCTTTTAAGTTGGAGGAAGACCTCTCATTATTTTATACCTTTAGCTATTTCTAAATTCATATTTGGAGCAAGAATATTGACTATATTTTATATAGCTAGAAGAGAAAAAAGTTTTAAAAAATATATCTTTTTTGATGTTTTATCGGAAATTATCTGGTTTGGTGTGATGATGCCTATTGGTTGGTTTGTTGGAAAAGGATTTGTACAGATATTGCACTTTGGTAAAGATTTGGAGAAGATAATTGTATTCTTATTCTTATTCTGGTTAGTTTATTATATAATAAATAAAACATTTAAGAGAGCTGTTGTGAAGAAGATTAATTCAAAACAAATAAAGGGCGAGCAATAAGATCTCCTTCCTCTAATTTTTTATAGACTCCTAAGAAAGTATTATTGTTAAAAAGTATGAAATTTTCACCTTCTTCTAAGCTTTTGATATTTGCTTCTTTCTTCATTAATGGTTTTCCAGTTAAGAGCTGTCTAATATTTGTGTCTTTAGTAATTTGAAAATAGGGTAAGACCTCAGTTAGAATCTCTGCTGGAATAAGCATTTCTCTTAAGAGTGAATCATCACCTTGATTGTAAGCAGATACTGCTTTATCGAATTCATATAAATTAACTAGGTTATCTTCCTTGAATATGCTTGCTTGTATTCTTCTAAGTTCGAGCATGTGAGCTCCTCCCAAATTTTCTCCTAAATCATGAATAAGTTTTCGGATATATGTACCTGCTTGCACTTCTGTTTCAAATAAGATGTCTTTATCATCTATCTCAATTATATCAAAGGAGAATACTTCTCTTTCTCTCATTTGTCTTTTTACCCTTGACTTTTTTGGAGGAAGTTGATTTATCTTACCTATGAATTTTTTAATTTCTTCTTTTAATTTCTTTTCATCGAGATTCTCATGCAGGCGCATAATTCCGACATATGTCTTGTTTCTATGCATAAAAAAGTCCGATAATCTGCATGCACGACTTAACATCATAGGTAAAACTCCTGAAACTTGTGGATCCAGCGTACCAGCATGAGAAGTTTTGTTTAAATCTAGAGCTTTTCTTATATAATCTGAGACTGAGAAGCTTGTTGGTCCTGCAGGCTTATCTATGTTTATCAAACCAAAATTTAGTAATTCTTTTGTTGATTTGCTTTCTTTTAATTTCTTTAAGTCTATTTTCATTTTATCTTTCCTTTCAAATAAGATTTCCTGATTTTTTCTGGAAATCTTTCTATTGAGTATCTAAGCATTGTTCTCGGCATTGACTTATAATGCTTTGCTAAAAAGCTTTTTAGAACTTTTTCATCTCTCTTTCCTACTTCTCTCAACATCCAGCCAACTGCTTTATGAATTAAATCGTGCTTATCATTTAGCAATATTTCAGAAATTTTTAGAGTATCTTCAAATTTGTTATTTTTTATAAAATGAAATGTGGAAATTATAGCTATACGTCTATCCCATAAATCTGTTGATTTTGCTAGAGTATAAATAATATTTATCTTTTCAATATTATTGTGAATGTGATTTCCAATTATTTTATCAGCACTTACATCAACTAAATCCCAGTTGTTTATTCTGTTTCTTTTTGAAAGATAGAAATTAAATAATTTCTCTCTTTTACCTATTAAAGTTTGATATTGATAAACTAAAATGAATAAAGCGATTAACCTTTCTTCATGAATCTTAGAATTTAATAAAGATTCAATATCTGAAAGCTGAAGATCATTGAATTTTGAGGCTACTTGCCTTGATTGAGGCACTGTTAAACCTATGAATATATCTCCTTGACCATATTCTCCCTCTCCAGTTTTGAAGTATCTTTGGGACTCCTTAGCTTTTTTAGGATTTGATAGCTTTTTCAGTTCTAATCTTAGTAGTTTTAAAGACATA
>JBBSXN010000002.1:170705-180036 GCA_038045765.1 Nanobdellota archaeon
GCCATTCTTTGAGGATGCTGTTGTTTTTCTACCTTAGTAATATGTTTGTCTGCTTTAACTTGCATCTTTGCTTCTTTCATTCCTGCTTCTGCGACTGATTTTTCCTTTTCAACTTCTTCTGTCTTTTGTTCTTCTGTTCTCGAATCTTCTTTAGCTTCTGCTTTCTCAACAGGTTTATCTGCCGCTTTATGGAACTTAGTATTCTTCTTCTTTAAGATTTGTACATACTTAGGAACTTCGGCGAAAGTTACATGAACAATATCTCCATCTTTCTTTACTTTTACTTTTATCTTAGAAGGAGGATTTGCACGGCCTCTAAACCAGATTTCGTTGTTAAAATAAACATCTAACTTTACATTTTTTACATCTCTATCTTCAACTTTCATGTGCTTTGCTACGAAAATCTTTATTGCTTTTATTGCCTTTCCAGTTCTTTCATACTGAGGAACATTTCTCCAAGCTCTTCTTAAGGGTATTACATATTCTCTTTCCATTTTATTATCTGCCATGCTATAACTAACCTAGATGAGATCTAGGAGCCCTCCTCGGTTTAAGTCTTAATTTAGTTCTTCTCCAGTGTCTTTTCACTGCAGTCATTTCAGAAGGATGTTTTCTCTTTCCTTTTCCAAATCTTTTTACAACTGCCCAAAATGGAGCCCATTTTGTATGTCGTGTTGCTATACTTAGCTTGACTTTCTTTTGATAAATTGGTTTTGTCATTTTGTTTAATATTAATTTAGTTTATACTCTCTAGAAGTTTTTTACCTTCTGTAGTTAATTGTCTTCCTGCTTTCTTTCCTTTTGATTTTTCCATAAGGCCGGCTGCTTCTGATTGCTGAAGAATAGTTCTTATAATTTTTCCACCAGATTTAACGAATGTAGCTGGTTTCATTCCTGGTTTCTTTCTTCCGCCGTATCTTGATCTTAATCTGCTAACTCCTACAATTCCTTTTATATGTGCTTGTCTTAATATGCTTGCTGCTCTTTTGTAATAGAAGTCAGGGTCTAGCGTTGGTCTTTTCTTATGAGAAGAGGTCTTAACGAAATCTAACCAAACTGGTTGTTTGAATTCAGATATCTCTTTTAAGGCTTCTGCTAATTTAAGATTGTACTCTATCGGGTTGATTGATCTTATATCTGTCATTTTTTGTGTTATTAGCCGTGCTTTACAGCACTAGATCGGCTCGAGGCCGCTAAGCTAAAAATTTCTGGTAAAGGTGTTTTATAAACCTTTAGTATCTGCTTTTGCAGTACGTCTAATTGCTACTGTAAAACCAATTATTCTATTCTGAGTTGGGCAGTTTAACTTATTTACAAGCTCATCTACCATTTCTTTCATATTTTCTTTGCTTCTTCCAGATGATTTTAAGAAAGAAATTCTTACATGTTTATGTAATTCTAACATAGAATTTAGAGTTTTTACTACACTCTCTGAAATGCCATTTTTCCCTATTTGAAATGTTGGTGTTGGTGAGTTCATGTTATCTTTAATGTCCTGAATTTTCCCGCAGGAAGAGCAGACAAGACTTCATCCCTACTTAAAGGTTCATTTAGTTCTATTTCTAACTTTGGCTGAATATCTTCTTTAGATATTGAGCCAGGAGTTAATTTTATTTTAGCTCCTATTCCGGCAGTTTCTGGTACTGCTCTAAGAGTTTTGTGTTGCCTCATAATTACTAGTTCAAGATTTACTTTTATCTTCTGGACTTTCCCATATACTCCCCAAGTTCCTTCATTCATGTCTTTGCTTTTATGCAATTGAGAAAGTTTGAATACGTCTACTTCTGTTGTTCTTTTATCTTCTTTCCAGGCTCTACTGAAACAACCAGTAAATATAGCGCATTCTTTTATGTCCTGTTGAGATAAATCTTCCATATTTGCAATTATTATACAAAAAGGGCTGCCTGGCTGAGAAGTATGCATTGCTAGTCTTTCTTTGCCTTGTGCTTTTATTTTTTTAAGCAGATCGTCGTTCTGTTTTGCACTTTTTCCACCTATTACAAGCTTTCCAGAGGCTGTAAAAAACCATTTATATTTCTGATAGTCTTCCATTATTAAAAGTAAAAAAAGAAGTTTTTAAGGGTTTGTAATTGCTTATTGCAAGACTACTGTAAATGGAACTGAGGAATAAGGTTGTCCGTTTCTCTTTACTTCTAGGACATATCTTATCTCGCATAAAGGTGCTGTATCTGGGGGGAATATCTTTACAGTGTCATAATAAGGCTTTGAACCTGGTAAAAGAGTAACTGAACCTGTCTTTCCTAGAATTAAGTATTGGTCTGCTTTTGCAGTATCAAGACCTGAACAGCCTTGTTGAACTGAAGTAGATTTAAATTCATATGTAAATGTGCTTGCTTCTGATTCCCCTCTAACTGTATTTGTTATTCCGAATGCTATTCCGTATCCTTCACCTTTCGTTATTTTAGCTTCTTGTTTTTGTAAATATATTATTACGTTTTTTCCGCCTTCTTCGTCAAATAGTTTGTTTATCTCAGACTCAACTCCTTCATTTATTTTATCAACATTATATTTAGCTCCTGAGAAAATTGATCTTACTAAAACTAAACCAAGAATTAACATAGCCATACCTATAACAAGAACGACTACTGTGCTTATTGACATCTCAAGTGCTGCCTTTTTATTTTGTCTTTTTATCTTTCTCATTTTATGCTTGTATTTGTGATAATTGTTCTAGTAACTGAGGATTCTTTGCTATTACAATTATTGCAACGATTATAAGAATTACACTTATTACTATTGAAGCAATTCCTAGATTCTTTCCCCATTTACACCAAGGATTTTTATTTACATGATGTTGTTTATTTGCTAGAACAATTGCTACTATTCCTAGTATAATTGATACTACCTGATTGCTTAAAGATAAAACTAAACTTACTATGCCTATAGAAACAGAGACTATGCCAAAACTATTATCGTCCTCTTTTTTCATTCTGTTAAAAGGATTAATGCTTTTATAAATATTTGTAGATTAAATCTAAAATGGCCTTGCGGGGAATCGGACCCCGTTGGCACGAGCTTCAGTCGTGTACATTCCCATTATGCTACAAGGCCATAAGATAGTTGAGAATTAAAGGGTTTTAAAGATTTGGATTTTTAAGATACCCATCCGTTTTGTTCTAAAGCAAAAAAGAAAAATAGCATAATTAACAACCAGAGAATACCTATGAGCGTCCCAATTATGGCTAGGACCATACCTTTCTTTTTATTTTTCTTTATATCAATAAATGCCAGTATTCCAAAAATAATTGAAAAGATAGCTAGGGAGATCTCTAAAATACTGATTATTTTAGATATATTGTATGGTACAATTGGAGAGAGAAATAATAATATTATAGATAAAATGCCTAGTGTGAAGCTAATTATTGAGAATAAAGAAAATTTATTTTTCATGTTGTTAGCTAATTGAGGAACTATATAAAATGTGAGTCGGAGTAGGCCAGATTTTGTCAGACTTCGTTTTACCGAACAGTCTGTGCTGACATCTGTCTAAGCGTGCGGCTTTGGCACTTGCATCGACGAAGGCGCCCGTTTCAGCCTAACTTAATAGGGTCGTTTCTGTTGCGGAGCTGTCCATCACTAAACTTGGTCTTTCAACCAATCGTCTTATTTTGATGTCCGGACCTTCCTCAGATATAGAATTCATTACAACTCTCGCCCATTTAAGAGCAACATCCGAAGTCAGCTCCCCGACTCACTAGAATATAGAAAAATTAAGGGTTTTAAATGTTATGTTTCGGGAAATTTCTTAGCTTCAACTGTAGTTCTAAAGAAGATTTGATCTTCAGGTTTTAAATCCATTTGTCTAAAATTTTCATAAGATAATTCTCTTCTTTCTCGATCGTCATCTCCTCTAAATTTAGGTCTTGCAAGATATCCTAAAGTAGTTACTTTCCAATTTGGACTTCGCGTACTTGCAGCCCAGGCAGGATTATAATATCCACTATAAGCTGCATTCTCTAAAGCTTCTCTTGCATCTTTTTTAGTTTTGCCTTTAAGTTTTAATGTTATATTTTCTTTTAGAACTCGAGAGTGAACAACAACATATTCTAAAGTATAAACTCCATGAGAGGTTATAGATATTTTCATAAAAATTATTCAATATCGCACTATAAAAATATATTGTTAATTAAAAATAGCCTTTATTGGCTCGAGCATACTAATGTGCTTTTTTTCTTGTTGATTCTGAATTTGTTTTTGTGAAAGGCTTAATTGGAGTTCATCCTCCTGCTCATAAATAAATCTTTCAATAAATGCGAGAGTGCATTGATTTGAGCAGAAATGTTTTAGAATTAATTCGTGTCTGTACTCGGAGGAAAGCTTGAATTCCATATTGGTAAGTGAACGCCAGCCTTGTATGTATGGGAAATTGGAACCTTCGGTAATAGGTGGACTTTGCTTATGACAATAATCGCAAACAAAAACATCTTTTTTAACCATTCTTATTTTTTTCTAATTTGACTGACTCCACATCATAGAAAAAACTTTACTTTTTAAAGATATGCCTTGTAGTTTATATTCATTCTTGAAATCTTTTCACCGTCGGTAGAACAATGCTTCGTGGAAGTATCCTTCCGAAGAAAGCGCTAATTTTATTTCTAAAGCCTGGAATTATTACTCTCTTGCCTTTCATTAAACCATTAAAAGCAATTTCTGCAACTTCCTCTGATGACATAACTTTTTTCTTTTTGAATAAGTTTGCATTTTGCATTCCAGCTCGTTCTTGAAATTGAGAAGTTGTTGGACCTGGGCAAAGTGCTGAAACTGAAACTCCGGTTCCTTTAAGTTCTTCTGATAAAGCTTCCGATAAAGATAAAACATATGCTTTAGTTGCAAAATAAACTGCCATTAAAGGGCCCGGTTGAAATGCTGCTATCGATGCTACATTTAAGATTTTTCCAGATTTTCTTTTTAACATATCTTGAAGAAATATTTTCGTTAAAGAAGTTAGTGCTTTAACATTTACATCTATCATTGATTCTTCTTTACTTAAATCTGTTTCTGAAAAATTACCGAAATTACCAAAACCTGCATTGTTTACTAAAATATTAATCTGTAAGCCTTGCTTTTTAATTGAATTGTATAATTCAAAGTATGATTTCTGCTCTGACAAATCTTTACTCACTGTAACAACTTGAATTTTATAATTTTTACTTAATTCCTTTGCAACTTCAGAAAGTTTTTGCTTATCTCTTGCTACCAAAACTAAATCATATCCATTTCTAGCAAATACTCTTGCTATTTCAAGTCCAATACCTTGAGATGAACCAGTAATAAGAACATTACCTCTTTTATCTTGCATAGTTACAACTAGCTAAGTCGCTATTTAAATTTTTATAAAAAATTAGTTTAAATCAATATTATTATTAGAGCGAGAAAAACATAACTGAGTTACAACTAGCTCTTGATTTTATTAAATATTTTAGAACTAATTAATTGATAAAATCAAAAAGCGCGGAGGAAGGTGAAGTGTGGAAAGATGATAATCAAAATACAAAAATAATAAATTATTTCTGTCTATCCATAAATAAATTTATGAATACATTTGAGGCTATTAGTAGTTGCGCGCTCAAATCCTCGTGTTCTTGGATCTTACACGCCAACTCTATCAACGTCGTCTTCTTCGACGGCCTTTGTTGTCTCGTCTTGCGGATGGCTTCGTACTTAGATGCTTTCAGTACTTATCCATACAATGCGTAGCTGCTCGGCCTGCTTCATAACAACCGATATACCAGAGGCATCCGAGTACCGTTCCTCTCGTACTAGATACTCGTTCCACTCAGACAACTGCGCGCCTAGTAGATATCATACAAACTGTCTCGCGTACTTTACCTATAACTTATTCATTTGCTATAGAGTGGACTATACCATGTCCTCAGAACTCTTACGAGTTTGAGGCATCAGCGTATTAAGTTCATTTTATTGAACTTCCAGATTTTATCAGAATTTGACGATTCCTATTTTATTTTTCAATAAAAAATCTAAGTCTCTACGGGGTCAATTACGACTTCCCTCGGGGTTACCATGTAATATTTTTTGTATACAAGGCTTCTCCGATATGAGCTGATTTTATTTTTTGTCGAATCACTTCGACACAACGCCGCGTTTTTGATAGTTGCGATTTGGTTAAATCAGTTAGCTTTATTTTGACGTTCTTAACCCAGCTAACGATCCCTTTTAATGCGTGAACTCCGACACCCTTGGTTGCTTATGCACAACCAGGATAGGAAGAGCCGACAGCGATGTACCAAACCGCGCCGTCAATATGAACTATCGGGCGCGACAAGCCTGTTATCCTTGAGGTACCTTTTCTGTCACACACGAGTCCTATTAAAAAACTACGTGGGGTCGCTAAGCCCGACTTTCGTCTCTGCATTCTTTGCTGTGCGAAATACAGTCAGGTAAGCTTTTGCCTTCGCACTCAACTCCAGATTTCCAACCTGGATGAGCTTACCGTTAGGCCCTACTGATATCTTTTCAGCAGGGTGCCGCCCCAGCCAAACTGCCCACCTGTTGGTGTCCCCTCCCGGGTTAGCAGCCTTACAAGAAATGAGTAGTGTTACATTATTGCCGAAGCTCCTACTTACTCTATGCATTCCCCATAAAGCTACAACAACAAGCTGCAGTAAAGGTCTACAAGGTCTCCGCTTCCCACTAGGCGTCACCGGCATTTTCACCGGTCAGTGAGTTCAGAAGGTTCTGGTTGGGGACAGTGACCACCACGTTAAACCATTCATGCACGTCTCCATTCAGAAGACAAGGCATTACGCTCATTGGTGTTTTACTGTCGCCAATATACATTGACTACACCTTATATCGCTATAAGGATCGGACTATATCTTAATAATTATTTTTTAATTATCTTTAGCGTATAGTCTCTGAGGATTTTTCTTTTTTAAAAATAAAAAAGAAATCTTTCCTGCTGATAAACTCTTGGAAACAGATTATTACTTCATTTTATTGAAGTACTGTTCTTCACCGAGTTGTTCCAGCATATAGCTAAATTTTCTCAATTAGTTTAACTTATTTCGTTCATTCATTCGACATATTTTCATAACTGTTTATTTACCTAACTTAAAGCCTTGAGCATTAATTAATTTAAAATTAAAAAATGTAAGGCAGTTTGAATTTTCATTCAACCTTAAGCATTAATGTTACTTCACTCTCGCGAGTGAGAATTAATATTTCTATTAATTTCTTTATATTACTATAAAGATCGGACTATATCATAGTAAATTATTATTTACTCTCGACGTATAGTCTCTGAGGGTTACCTAAAATTTCTTCTTTTGTATATTTCCTTTTTCCTTTACCACCTTTAGTTTTTTGAAAAACTAAATTTAGCAAATTTTCAAATCCTTCTCTTGTATCTTGCTCATTATTATTGAGCCCTTCAACAATCTCCTTAAATTTCTGAAAGGGTTGTTTTTTTACAATTAAAGAATATTTTTTGAAAAAAGGAATTACAATTTCTGAAAGTCTCTTTCTATTCTTTTCAACCAAAACTAATTGATTTGGTTGTCCAGATTTAATTGAAATCTTTCCACATCCTAAAGCTTTTTGCAAAATATAAAGGATTTCTCCATTATCTTTATGCTGACTTATCTTAAATTCAGGAGTTATTGTAAATCCAAATTTCGTCCACGGTGTTTTCCGTGTCTGAATTGGAAATGCTCCTTCTCCATCGACAAATCCTGCTAAATGATGAAATAGAAATTCTGGGTCCTTCCCTGCTGATTGTCCTTGCGTTGCATTCATTTTCACTTTTGCAAGTAAAATGCAACTTAAATAATTATATTGTAATTATTCAGGAGTTCCAGCATATGGTCGAGTTTATCACAAGAATTTTTTAAATTCTTGATCGAGGCCCTTAGTTATTGCTAAGCCTCATAGTTAGGCCCGCCGTTTCACGGGTCTTAGCCCTGTTGAACCAGGGTTTGAAACACCGCGACTGGGCAGGTCTCACCGATTATACTAGTCCTTTCGGATTTGCAATCGGCTACGTTTTTGATAAACAGTCGGGCGGTCCTTGTTATTGCAATCTACAAATGCCTTCTACATATCAAAGACAAATATAGACACCCCTTATACCGAAGATACGGGGCCAAATATGCCGAGTTCCCTCAACCAGGTTATACCTTTCACATCTTAGCCTTCTCAGCTAGAGCACCAGTGTTAGTTCTAGGTACAGCTAATTAAATTCTATGCACAAAGTTTTCATGGACTCTAGGAGTCAGTAGGTCGCCTATTGTAATTCATAGATATCTTAGCATTACGCTCCATCTATCTCGTACAATACATTCCTCTCGGAATGCTACTTATCCCTAAGCGATTTCGTGCACTAAACGAATTTAATCAGTTCCGGAATATTAACCGGATGTCCAATCGACGTACGCAGTTAAGATACATCTTAGGTGCTGACTAACCCTTGGTTAAACGATAGTGCCAAGGAAACCTTGCTCTTTCGATGCTATCCGTTCTCAGGATAATCTGATCTTACTTCCGCCAAGATTCTCATTGCTTCCCGCTCCATCTTTTCTCTCGAAAGGACTTCTACGCAGAAAGTACGCCTGTCTACCAGAATATTCTTTCGAATACCTCCGGAGTATCGGTAATATGTTTTAGCCCCGTCCATCTTCGACGCCTCGAACCTCAATAAGTGAGCTGTTACGCTTTCTTTAAATGATGGCTGCTTCTAAGCCTACATCCTTAGTGTCTCAGGGTCAAGACAATCTTTGCTACACTTAACATATATTTTGGGACCTTAACTCCGGTCTCCGTTGTTCCGGTCTTCGAACAGTACCTTACGCACTGCCCGCCATTCCTGTTGAATGCAGCCCACAAGTTCCGAGTTGGAAAAGAACCCCGTACCAAAAACGGTCTGCAGGTTCTATCCGTACTTTACCCCGTGGGCAAACACAACAAGACTATACTGAGGCATATTTCGACAGGAACAAGCCATCGCCAGATTAGATAGGCTTTTCACCCCTACTCGCAAATCATCCAAGTGCATGCGCACAACACTAGTTCGGGCATCCATTCTCCTTTCGAAGAACTTCTCCCTGCTCACAAGTAGATCATCTGGCTTCGTGTCTCCCGCCGGTGACTAACGCCTTTTCAGACTCGCTTTCGCTTCGGCTTCTTATTTAACCTTGCCACCAGCGTGAACTCCTTGGCTCATTTTTCAACACGCACGTTACAACACCTTAATGCCGTAACCAGCTGTTACTGTGAGGTTTCAAGTCTTTTAACCCTCGGTTAAGAGTACTTTTCAGCTTTCCCTCGCGGTACTAAGTTCGCTATCGGACTTGAA
>JBBSXN010000003.1:0-4914 GCA_038045765.1 Nanobdellota archaeon
GTTTGTGGAAATAGTGTAAGAGAAAATCCTGAAATATGTGACGATGGAACTGCTTTGAATGGAATTGCTTGTACTCCTACTTATAATTCTGCATCTAGTATTTCATGTACTTATTGCACAGCAAGTTGTACACAAGGTTCAGTACCCGGACCATTCTGTGGAGATAATATATGTACTGCTGGAAGAGAAACACAAACAAGTTGTGGAGTAGATTGTGGTTTCCCACCTGTTTGTGGTAATGCAGTTGTTGAATCAGGAGAACAGTGTGATACAGCATTAAACCCAACTACAAATCCAATTATAAATGGAAGGTCTCAATGTGGTTCTCAGATTCCTTATGATACGAGCTGTTATTCTTGTAGCTCTTGTGTTGTTGGTTCGATTATAACCGGATCTTTCTGTGGAGATCTTGTATGTAATACTAATTATGAAGATGTGACAAGTTGTGCAAGTGATTGTAATCCTCCTACAGGTATTTGTGGTGACGGAACTACAAATAATGGTGAAGCTTGCGATGATGGAGTTAATAATAAATTAACTTGCACTCCAAGTTATAATTTTGCTTCAAGTCAAAGTTGCACTTATTGTAGAACTAATTTCTGTGATAGAGTTACTGTACCTGGTGGACCATTCTGTGGTGATGGAGTATGTAGCTTGGCTGATGGAGAAACAACAAGTAATTGTCCCGTAAGTCTTGGTAAAGATTGTTTAGATGATATAATTCCTCCAAATTGTCCTACTGCCTTTAGTGCTATTGTTACTAATCAGACTGCTATTACTTTGAGTTGGAATCATAACGGTCAGGATAATCCTGGAGGAGATGGATTAGCTGGTTTCAGATTGTATAGAACAAACTCACTTACTGCACAATCTTTGATTACAACAGCTTCAGCTCAAACTTATTTTGTAAGTGGAAATAGTTTCACAGATAACAATGCTAATGTCGGTTTATCACCAGGAACAACTTATTATTATACAATAGGAGTTATTGATGTAAGAGATAATTTAGCTTTGTGTCATCCTTTAGATATCACTAACACAACTCTATTAAACACTGTTGTAGGTTCTGCATTTAATTTTACTATCGTTTCTCCTTCAGTTGGACAAGTGCTTAACACATCTACAGTACAATTTAGTGTGGCTTTGAATCAGCTTGGAGGAAATGTAAAATATAGTTTGAATAAAGGATTGACAAACTTGACGATGAGTGTTGATGGAACAGGTTTTGTATTTACAGATGTCAATACAGGATTTGTTAATGGTCAGTATAATATGTCTGTGTATGCAGAAAATGCATCAGGAGCAAAACTTACAGGTGTAAGGCCATTTACAGTTACAATTGCTTCTTCAGTGGCTGGAGTGCAGATTGATTTGGCTAGTGGATGGAATTACTTCTCAGTTCCAGAAAGTACAACTGCTGTTGTTGGAAGCGGACTTAGCGCTCCAGGAGTAAGTGGAACAGGATTAGGTCAAGACAAAGAGTTAGATATTGTTGTTGGTTGGAATTTAATAGGATATTCTGGAGTTAACGATGTTCAACAGAGTAGTTTAGAATTTAAGGGAGTGAGTGGAGGATATAAGAATCTTAATGATGCTGCAAGAGAAAAGAGATTACAAAAGAGACTTGTGGAATATTCAGCAGATAGTCAAAGTTTTGTCTATTCAACAAATACAGTTACTGAAGAAGGTAAAGCATATTGGGTTTATGGAAGAGAAGCTGGTAAACTTAAGGCTCCTGCCGTAGATCATCCTCCACAAGCACAACAAGGTTTGCCGGTTAGAGTTCAGAACATACAGTTCCAGAATGAAACTTCTGGTCAGATAAAGACATTATCTGAAGCTTTAACTGCTGGATGGATCGGATTTTCAGGTCAAAGTCCTGATGATGTTGTTATTCTTAGAGATGCTAGTAGGAATAGATATTCATCTGTGCCTGCGACCGAAATTCTTGAAAATTGGAGAGGTTATGTTGTTTTGAGTAATAGTAGGGATATTAAGATGATTGTTCCAAATGCTTAGATTTTTATTTATTTTTTAGATGATCAGTATAATTTAGATTATATATTGTTAATTTTCCTTTTTCATCTAGTTCAATATAATTTATACAACCATTATCTTGTTTTACTTCGTAAAACTGTTCTGGATCTAAATTCTTTAATAAACCTATGAATACTTTATTAGTTCCACTATGTCCTACAATGACTATAGTTTCATTCTTGTATTTTTTAGTTATTTCTTTAATAAAATTATCTACTCTTTTTGCGTGATCAAAGCTATTTTCTCCATTCTTAGGCCTTATATTTTCTCTAGGAACACCCCTAGCTTTTTCTTCCCCATAATATTTAGTCCATTTAGATATTACTTCTTTTACAGGTATATCTGTCAGTCCACCCCAATTTAACTCTTTTAATCTATCATCAAACTTCAAATTAACATTATATGCTTTAGAAATCGCTTCTGCTGTTTTTACTGATCTTCCTAATTTACTGCAATATATGGTGGATATTTTTTCATTAGATAGTTTAGAGATGATCTTTTTTATTTGGTCTAAGCCTTCTTCAGTAATATCAGAATCTCTTTGACTTATTAGTATGCCTTTTTTGTTCTTTTCAGTTTGGACATGTCTGATTAGTATGATTTTCATGATAATATTATTTAGAAGCAGATTATATATTAAACTCTTTAAAAGGTGTTACTGGTGAGTTAATACATATAGTTAAATTTAAAAATAGGCATTTAATAGCATTAACATGAGTAAGAAACGTAGTTTGCTTAGCTTACTTGGAGCAGGATTGGTTGGTTTTACCTCTTTATTTAGTGGTAATGATGTAAAAGCACAGACTGCTGAAACTATTAAATTTGGAACTTATTCTCCTGATGCTGATGGTTATGTGCTTAATTTAGAACATAAATCTGGTTCTCAAGAGGGATTTATTTCTGGAGAAGACACTTTCTTAAGCATACCACCAAATATTAATCCATATATTTTGCCTTCTCATACCCTTGTTGAAGGTAATGTTCTTGGTAAAGATTCCAGGCCGATTAATAGTCAATCTGTTTTTAGTGTTCTTATGTCTGTAAAAAACTCTGGAGGTAGTTCCTCTTTTAATCTTTCTCCTGTCGAGATAGATTTTTGGAATAGTACTTTAGATGTTGCTAATAGGAATCATATTGTTCGATTTAATGTATATAAAGAAACATTTAATGGATCTTCGGATTTGATTATTTTTAAGAAAGTTAAAGATTATACTACTAATAATGGTCCAGCAATAGTGTTAACGAATATTATACAAAATAATCTTGCTGATGGCCAAACCTATAATTATGGTTATGCAGACATAAGTAGCAAGTTCAAAAATAATACAGTTTCAACGACTGAAGACACATCTTTTACTGAGGATTTAAGTGTAAATCAAGTTAGTGGTCTTGAATATGTTATTACTGGACAGACAAATGGTGTTGCCAATATAACTGGTGGATCTACAGTTAATTTTTTATCATCTACAAACTTTTCTGGTGTAAGTAATGCTGGTTTTTCTTATAAGATTAGATTTGGTGGTGTTGATTTGGCTGAATTTAATTATAGGGTAGATGTTAGTGCTGTAAATGATGCTCCTGTTGTTGCTAATGCGGTTGGTAATAAGAGTGCTCAATACGGAAGTTCATTTAGTTTTTCAGTTCCTAGCAATACTTTTAGTGATGTTGATGGTAATGCTCTTACTTATTCTGTTAATGGATTACCTTCAGGAATTACTTTTAATACAGGTAGTACTAATTTTACAGGAACACCAACTGCTTCTGGAATTTATCCTGTTAATCTGATTGCCACAGATACTGGTGGATTGAAAGCAACTAATACTTTTAATCTTGATGTTGCAAAAGGTTCTTTATCAGCAACAGCAGATAATAAAATTAGAAATTATGGGGATGCAAACCCTCCTTTTACTGGAGGTTTAGTTGGAATTGTAAATGGAGATGGGATAACTGCTAGTAGAAGTACAACTGCAATTCCAGCAAGTGGAATTGGAGATTACGGTATCAATGTTGCATTTGTAGATTCTAATAACAAATTAACTAATTATAATACTACTCTTACTCCTGGAACATTAACTGTAAATAAAGCAAATTTAAGTATAACTTCAGATAATAAAAGTAGAACATATGGTTCAGCTAACCCTGCTTTAACATTTACTTTCTCAGGTTTAAAGAATTCTGATCCAATAACTGCTAGTGGAAATCTTAATGCTGATCCAATGAGCACAATAGGAACTTATGCTATAACTCTAGCTAGTCTAACAGATAGTAGTAATAAATTACCTAACTATAATGTAACGACTAACAATACTGGAGTTTTAACAGTAAATAAAGCAAATGTTAATGTTACTGCAGAGAATAAAACTAAAACTTATGCTCAGGTTAATCCTACTTTTACAGCTTCATATTCTGGTTTTGTAAATGGGGAAAATTCTTCAGTTATATCTGGAACACCAGGTTTCAATACTTCCGTTATAACAGGAAGTCCTGTTAATAATTATGCTATAACTCCAACTGTTGGTTCACTAGCCGCGGTGAATTATTCATTCTCATTTATCCCTGGGACAATATCAGTTACTAAAGCACCACTAGATGTTAGAGCTAGTGATGCAGTTAGATTATATGGTACTTCTAATCCTACTTTTTCATATACTTTTGAAGGTTTAATTAATGGAGATACTGCGTCAGCAGTATCTGGAACAGCAAATACAAGCACAACTGCTGGATCAACAACTGGAATTGGAGATTATGCAATTAATATATCTCAAGGAGGTATGGCTTCTGCTAATTATTCTTTTAATAATTTCTTTTCAGGTAATTTGCATATAAATCCTGCATCATTAACAGTAACAGCAGGAAATACCTCTAGACCATATGGAT
>JBBSXN010000003.1:5014-88539 GCA_038045765.1 Nanobdellota archaeon
GACAAATTATAATCCAACACTTGTAAATGGAACACTTACAATAAATCCTGCATCATTAACAGTAACAGCAGGAAATACCTCTAGACCATATGGATCTCCTAATCCATCGCTAGATGGATTAGTATCAGCAAGTGGAGCAATGAATGGTGATACATTTACATTAACTGCATCAACACCAGCAACAGTAACAACTGGAAAAGGAACTGCACCAATAATTCCAGCAATAACTGGAAATGCGTCGACAAATTATAATCCAACACTTGTAAATGGAACACTTACAATAAATCCTGCATCAGCTACAGTTGGAACAATATCTACTAATTCAATATACGGTGAACAAATATCTCAAGTTCCTACATTCAAGAGTGGTTTTGTAAATGGAGAAGATGCGAGTGTGAGTGTAACTGGAAGCACTGTTGCTACTAATATGGCTCCAGTTGGAGAATACGATACTGCTATTAATCTAACTGGGCAGAATTTAGAAAGTATATTATCTAATTATAATTTAAATACAAATACTCTTGCTAAGTATACGATTTCACCTAGAGGAGTGAGTTTATTTGCAAATGGATTTACTAATCAATATGGAAATACTCCAGGTGCTGTAAGTTTTGGAATAAGTAATTTAGTTGGATCTGATACAATTGCATCATTCTCTGGAAGTCCAGTTATAACTCATAGTGTTACTCCATTTACTCTTGCTGGTACAAATGCGATTAATATTGTCCCTGGAAGTTTGACTAATTCTAATTATAATATAACTAATAGTGTTGGAGCTAATGCAGTTACTACCACTGCTCCTCTCACTTTCAATATATTAGGAACAAATGTTATTTACAAGGGACCGGTTCCTGATTTGAATGTTACAACTTCTGGAGCTAAGAATGGTGAAGTAATTGTTGGTATTGCAGGTACGACTGCTACAAATGGAAGTCCTGCTGGAAGTTATCCAACATTCTTAAATGCAATAAATGGACCTAGCCAATTTGATTTGAGATATGGGCCTATTACTACAAATGCTAATCCTGTTAATGTAGCTCAGAGAGGACTTGAATTAAGATTTGTTAATGCTAGTGTTCCTTATGGAGATGTTGTTAATTTGGGAACTAATTGGCAGGTTAATGGATTGCAGGCAGGAGATAATACTACTGGAAGTCCTGTCGTAACTAGTTCTGCAGTACAAGGAGCTAATGTTGGTAGTTATCCTGGAGATATAGCTTTAGGAAGTTTGAGTGCTGGTCCTAATTATGCTGTTACTAATATTGTTCCTGGACAGGTTAGTATTGCTCCTAGAACTGCTAGTTTCAATATTGAAGCATTTGCAAGAGGATATGGAGATACAAATCCAGTACCTATTGTTACAGCAAGTAATCTTTATGCACCTGATGGAATTCTTGCTAGTGCTGTTCCTACAGTTGGTACAAATAGTAATTCTGGAGTTTATACTAATGCATTTAATTTGAATGTTGGTCCTATAAATAAACTGGGTAATTACAATTTTGCTTCCACTAATATGGGTGATATTACTATTACAAATGCTCCTCTTGTTTTGACTGCTGATGATAAGAGTAAAGTGTATGGAGATGTAACTCCTCCTCTTACTGGAGGAATATCTGGATTAAAGAATAATGATAATATTGTTCCAGTCTTTAGTACAACTGCTTTACAAAGCAGTCAGATTGGAGAGTTTCCAATAAATGTTGGAATTAGTGATCCTGACAATAGGGCTGGAAATTATAATATTTTAACTAATAATAGCAAATTGACAGTTGGAAAAGCTGGTTTGAATGTTAGTTCAGATAATAAGAATATGATTTATGGAGGAAGTGTTCCTGCTTTGACTGGAAATGCTGTTGGTTTGAAGAATGGTGGTGATGGAATTAGTCTTGGCTATAATACTTTAGCAAGTCCGTTAGTAAATGCTGGAGATTATCCTGTTGGAATAAGTGTAAATGATCCAAGTAATAGATTATCAAATTACCTTGTTTCTACTAATTTAGGAAATGTTCATGTAGGTAAAGCCCCATTACTTGTTAAAGGAAAAGATGTTTCTAGATTGTATGGCGATGCTAACCCTCCTTTGGAAGTATTAGTTACTGGAGGAGTTAATGGAAATAATTTTGTAACTGATGCAACTACTACTGCAACAGTTGGAAGTGGAATTGGGGAGTTTGCAGTTAAACCAAGTATTTCAGGTTCAAATACAAATAATTATGCTATAACTCTTGAAGATGGAAAGATGACTGTAAATAAAGCTCCTTTGCCTGTAACTGTTGGAAGTGGAAGTCACGTATATGGTAGTTTCCCACAGACAGTTAGTGCTAGTGCATCTGGTGCTAGAAATGGCGATGTGATTGTCGTAAATCCAATTAATCCCGCAACACAGATAAGTAATGTTGGAAGTTATACAACATCAGCTACAGTATCTGGAGATAAGATTACTAACTATGCTCCAACTATAACTGTTGGAAATTATCTTGTTAATCCTGCTGATTTAAATGTTAGAGCAGAGGATAAATTAAAGAGAAGCAATGATGATAATCCTGCTTTGACATTTAATGCTACTGGATTTAAGCTTGGTGAAGGCACTAACGTGTTTAGTGTTCCGCCTTCTTTGTTTACAACTGCAACAAATGGAAGTCCTGCTGGAGATTATGCTATAAATATTTCAGGTGGAAATGCTCCAAACTATAGTTTGAATTATTCAAATGGAAATATGAAAGTATTGAATAACATAGTGCAACCTTCATTTACTGGAATTAGTGCTAGTAATGGTCTTGTTAATCTGCTTGGAAATGCATTTATTGATAATCCAAATGGAATGTTAGTAACTCCTATGTATTCAACTAATCTTAATTCAACTAATTGGTTGCCTAGTGGAGTTACTAATATAGTTTATCCTAATGTTGTTAATGGAACTAATAACTCACAATCATTTAATATAGGCCTTACAAATCAGAATAGTCCTGATAGGTTCTATAAGTTACAAATTCTAGATAAGAAGAATTAACGTCAAATATTTAAAGCTCTTTTTACTCTTTATATTGTATAAAGATGGTGAATATTGTTAATTATAGATTGGTAGTTTTATCTATGTTATTTGTTTTACTTTTAGGTTTTGCAAGTGCTGAGCTAAATTTAAAAATAACTGCTAATTTAAATGGGTTGTCTTCTGATTTTAATGCAGTAACTGATCCTTTTGCAGATAATGGCTTTGATGGCTCTGATGTTCCTTTTATAACTCCTCCTAGTAATTATATTTCTCTTTATTCTAATATTCCTACTCAGAATAATGTGAATAAGTTAGTTTTAGATGCTTGGAATCAGAGCGCTAATCCTAGGACTTTGAATTTGACTCTTTTTACATCTACTGCTCAGATGGGGCAGTTGGATTTGATTTGGACTGGAGCTAGTAATTATAGTGTTGTTTTGAATGATTATGCAGGAGATTCTCTTAGAAGAGTTCCTATCACTGATGGTTCTAAGACATTATCTGCAGGAACTGGGAGTGGGACTTATTCAGTTAATCTTCTTTCAACTATTACTACTAGATATTATTCTTTAGTTGTAACTAATACTACTAGCTCTACTACAGATACAACTCCTCCTGGACCGGTTACAAATTTAGTTTATCAGTATAAGACTAAAAATAATATACAATGGATATGGACTAATCCTAGTGATACTGATATCGGTTCTGATGTCGCGATAGTTTATGCAGATGGAGTTAATGTTATAAATACTTCAAGTGGAAAATATAATGCTACTGGATTGGTTGCTAATACTACTCATTTTATAAGAATTAACACTAAAGATACTGCAGGAAATGTTAATTTTCTTAATGTTACAAGTAATACTACTACTACAACTACTAGTGATCCAAGGCGTCCTCCTAATCCTCCGTTAGGTCCTGGTGCAGGAACTGGAACTCCGTTAGGTCCTGGTGCAGGAACTGGAACAATTGCTAATACTGGTTCAAGTGGCCTCGGAGGTATTCCTGGAGAGGAAATTCCCCTAGCAGGAAATGGAACTGCAACCGATAAATTAATTCAAAAAACTAAAGACAGTTTGTTAGACTTTTTATCTAAGAAAGCTAATGTATACATATTATTTGGAATAATATTTATTCTTTTGATTGTATGGGTTGTTGGGATGATTATTAGAAATAGGAATGCTAATAGTTCTAAACATGTATCTCATAAGATTGCTAAGAATTTATCTAAAAATTCCAAGAAGAAAAAATAATTAGATATCTCTTCTTTTTTCTATTATAAATCTTGTTCCTACAAATTCAGATATTGCAGCAGTTATTATTACATTTCCTAATAACGCTTTGAATAGACCAGACATTAAAGGTATTCTTGTTTCATTAGATATCTGTTCCATTATTAAGTCTATTTCTTCTTTTGTTAGAGTGGTATTAGTTACTTGAATTATTCCACCTTTTAACACAAGAAGAGGTCTTCCAGGACCTTTACATTCTATACTTTGAACTAATCTATCTTTTAGAAATGGAGCTATTTTATTTAGTGAGGGTTGACTTTGAAGTGAATCATTTTGATTTACACTAGGAGAAAGTTGATTTAATAAAGGATTTACTTGCATTTTTATAGGATTTATATTATTTGGGCTAATTTGTCTTACTGGATTTATAAGTAGGGGCTTCGGAAGCATCAATCTTTGTTTTTGAGATAATTGGTTAGGGATAATAACTTTCTTTTTTAATATATAGTCTCTATCTATATCAGATGTTAAGCTATCTATTTCGTGTTTTTTTATTTCTCTCATTTCAAGAGAAATTGAAAGCTCTTTTACTGCTACTAGATGATTTATAATTTTTCTAGTAAAGTCATCTATGAATCTTGTTCCTACATCTAGTTCTCTAGCCATTTAGAATTTAGGAAGAGGTTTATTTGTGTACGAAGGAGAGTAACCTTCATTTTCGTCTTTTTCAATTGGAGGAGAGTTTTGCATAGTTACTGTTCCAGGACCATATATTTTTTGTCTTGTTCTATCTTCTATAAGTGTTAGACCTTTAGCTAATGTTTTATTCTGTTCAAGGAGTTTATCCATCTTCTCAAGGAATTCATTATCTTTTTCAGTTATTTTACTTCCAGGATTTTCAGCATAGCTCTTTGCTGCTGATTCAAATAAACTTAAAAGAGATGAGAGTTGGTTTGAAATTTTGTCAAATTTTTCAAGAAGATTTGTATGCACTCTTTGAAGTTCAATTAAATTTTGAATAAGGGTTTCTTGTATTTTTACAGACTCTTTCTTATTATTAGAAGGAACACTCTTTTTTTCCATGATTTATAGAGGGAAAAATTATTTATAAATGTTACCGATTACTGGTTTGAAGTAGTAAAGCTTAAAACTCTCTGTTTTATGTAATAATTAAGGATCCGTAGTATAATGGTTAATATGTCCGCCTCCAGAGCGGACGATGGGGGTTCAATTCCCTCCGGGTCCATTCTTTGTGTCTTTTTAATTAAAAAAATAAAATAAAAAATAAAAATAAAAGAGATTACTTTTTATGTGCTAGCTATACTGAAAACGTTTTTTATAGCCACAATAATTGTTGCTGGGACGAATATTGCTAATAGAGCTGAAAGAACTCCGTTGACGTAAGGTAAATTGCTCATTATGCTTTGGCCGAAATAGCTCGCAATAATGAGAACTGCTCCAGACATAAGGAATGAACTACCTTCTCTACTCCCTACATTCAAAAAACCTATAATCAATCCTATTACAACTAAAACTGTCAGAACTCCAGTTGTAACGCCTACAAGGCCAAATACTATTGCTAGGATGACTCCTATTAAAAATGCCCAACTTCCAATTAAACTTCCTGTGTTTTTTGCCATGGTGATTCCTCCCTTGCAATATTTTAAGGCATATTTGATTTAAATACACGAGGTGTATTATGGAAGACAACAATATTATTTTTATTACTATAGTAAACTTTAAAAGATGTTTTTTTGATTGTTCTTTATGGCTAAGTTAGATAGAGATTTTGAAATAGGTTATGCTAGAGAGACTTCTAAAATATTACCTATTTTAGCCGAGACTTTTAGAGAGTTAGGTTTTGCAGATAATTTTAGAACATTAACTAATAGGAAGAATGTCACTTTCTTTAGAGATAATGAGTTAAGTGTAGTAAGTAATTTAAGATATGATCAGATATATTCTGAACATAATAATGATAATCCTATTGCTTCAAATGCTTATTGTATTTTTCCAGAGCATAACTTTGGGACAGGTCTAGCTTTTGTTAGAACAGGATTAATTCATAGCGTTTTAGTTTCTGCTTTGCATGAGTTTGGGCATTTATTGGGTAAACCTTTAGATGAATTTTCAAATGAAGAAGCTAAGGCTTATGCTTTTTCTAGGGCGGGAGCAAATATAATCGCTTCTGGTAATATTGAAGGTTTAGGCAGACGTGTCTTGGAAGCTGTTAATATTAGGCCTTCAGAGAAAGAATATCCAGATCACCATATGGCTCATGGGTTTGTTGCTAATTTAGTTGAACAAGGAATGAACCCTATGGAATTATATGAGATGTTATGTAAAAAAAGCATTTGTGTTAGTGATTCTTTTTGAAAATATAATTACCATTAGCTTTTTTATATTAGATTAAGTGTCGGCGCGCTGTCTACTAAAAGGGTAAAGAGCTGCGCCGACTGTGAATTGTATTGATTTCATATAAATCTGTTTTATTCTTGTTTTTTAAATGTTACCCTAAACGCTTAAGTTCTTTTATTTCTTCCCAGGTAATTGAAGAACCTTTGAATTTTGTAGCATATAGTGCTGCTTCTAATGCTCTAGGACTTTTAATTTGAAGAAGGTTTTTCTTAAAAGCTACATAGACAAGCTCTGAAGAACGTATGAACTTGTATTTTGAAAATATTTTAAAGTCTTTTTCAACTAACTTTGCAGGTGTATGAAGTTTTCTTGATATTAATTCTTCTAAAGCTCTTGGTTCTTCTGCTAGAAGACGAGTTGTTCTTTCATCTATTGCTATTATTGGTTCTATTCCTCTTCTCTCGCATTCATCATATAGTGCCAAGCAAGTTATTTCCGCTTCGCTTACTATGTCGAGCCAACGACCATTTGCTTGAAGATAGTGGTTTGCTTGATCTAAAAGAACTTTTGCTTCTTCTTCTATTATCTTTTCAGGAATTTCAAATGCTTCTGGCATTTCTAATACTCCAGATTCAATTAGTTCTTGAATTCTAAGAGCTTCAAGTTCAAATCTCTGAATATTTATTGGTTTGTCTACAGTTTCCCATTTTACTTTTTTAGTTATAAGAAATTTACCTGGAAATTTCTTCTTTAGTTCTGGCAAAATGTAAAGAAGGCCATTCATTGCTAAATTTATTAGAGTTCCGGAGTCAAATATAAGTGCTTTAGTCATGAGAAGAACTCCAAGGCCATTTTTGCTCTTTGTTTTGCTGATAGTGCTGTTGCTTTGTATTCATCTGGTCTTGATTGGCCTGCAAATTCAGATAATTCCCACTGAGTTAAACCAAGTAGTTTAGCTGTTTGTCCAAGTGAAATGCCGTGCTCATACATCTTACTAGCTCTATTAATGCTTGATTTCCTAAGAGTTTCCTCAAGATAATGTTTAAGATTTGGAGAGGCAGATAGAATTGCTTGTCTTGCTCTTATTACATGTGATTCAAATGCTTCTAAGTTGTCTTCTTCTGCAGCTTTTATTGCTAAATCTAATGCTGAATTGAATTTCTGTACAAAACCTTGCCAGTTTTTTATTCTTTTATAGTCTGATCTTTCTATTAATTTGCTTAATGCATATGAAATTATTCCTATTGCTGTGCTGCCTGAATCTTGATTGCATGCTGCACAGTGAATTGTCTGGTTCGATAAATCTTTTAATTTTATTGCATCTTCTTTCTTCAATGAGTCTTTTATATCTTTTAGGACAGTAATTATATGTTCTCTATCTAATATTTTCTCTTTTTTAGAAACTTCAAAACTAACATCACCCATATATAGTATAATCTGAATTATTATATAAATGCTTGTTTGGTAAATTGACAAAATCTAAACATTTAAATATAAGTAAGACTAATCTTATTTATGCAAATAGATACGACAAAGATGAGTTCAAGAGGACAAATAGTCATACCTCTGGAAATGAGAAAAGATATTAATGAAGGAGATAAATTAATTGTAATTAGAAATGGTAACGATATTATAATAAAAAAATCTATACCTGAAAGCGCTTTATTATCTTCTAAATCTCTAGGAAAAACTTGGTTTAACAAAAGAGAGGATGAAGCTTGGAAGGACTTGTAAGAGGAGATATTATTGTTATTGACTTTCCATATTCTGATTTAAGTGTTTGGAAAAGGAGACCTGTATTTGTTGTTAAAGTTCCCAAAGGTGGAGATATTCTTGTCTGTCAAATCACCTCAGAATCTTATGAAGATTCTGTAGAAATAATTATTAGGAAAGAAGATTTTAATAATGGAAGTTTAAAAGTTGAGAGCTATCTTAGAATGGATAAGATATTCTCTGTAGAGAAATCACTTATAAAATATAAAATCGGATCTTTAAAGAAAGAAAAAATAAATTTTATTATCGATTCTGTTTGCTCTTTTCTGAAAAGTTAGTATTTTTCAAAACATTAATATACTAGTTATGCTTTAATATTATATGGAAGCAATTTTAGATACTAATTTCATCGTTTCTTGTATGAAGAATGGAATAGACTTCTTTTCTCATTTGGAAGAAGCCGGTTTCAAAGTGGCTATTCCTAAAGAAATTGTTGAAGAGTTGAAGGATTTAAGGCATAAAGTTAAGCATGATGATGGAATTGCAGTAGATTTGGCTTTAGCTTTGCTTGAAAAGAGAGATTTTAAGAGAATAAATCTTGGAAAGGGGAAAGTTGACGATAGGCTTATACATTTAGGTAAACAAGGAGCATATATTGCGACATTAGATTCTTATATAAAAAGAAGTGTACCTAATACAGTTATAATTGATAGTAGGAAGAATGGTATTTTGATTGAGAGAAAATAGTTATAGGAAGAATTTTTAAATTACCTTTTTTAAAAGAGTGAATGGAAAAAGAGGGTTCGTTACTGTCGTTTGATTCAAGTGGGAGAGTTATGCTTCCAGGACAAGAAGAGAATGAAGAAGAATTCAACAGTAATTTTGGAAGATTTAAATCTGATTTAAAGACGAGTGATTCTCTTGAATTTTTAAAACAAGACGAAGAAGAAAATAAAACTAATGGTAAATTGAATAGTATTTTTGATAATTCTTTTTGGAGTTTGTATCAAGGAGATAAAAGGCTAGAACCTTTGAAATTTACTAATGGAAAAACTCAGGAAGATGTTGTTAGAGAAACTGTTCAATTGATAAAATCTGGAAAGAAGATTGTTTTTATTCATGGTGCGTGTGGAACTGGAAAGTCTGCTATTGCCCTTAATATTGCTCGTGAATTAGGAAGAGCAAGTATCGTTGTGCCTGTAAAAGGCTTACAGAGACAGTATGAAGAGGATTATGTTCAAAAGAAGTATGTTCTTAAGAAAAATGGAAAGAAAATGAAAATAGCAATGATTACTGGAAGAGATAATCATGATTCTATAATCATGCCTGGGAAAAGCTGTGCAGATCCTAATTTACCAGATACTATCAAATTTACCGATAAAAATTCTTATTTACTCCGAGATTATTATAAGAATAATCCCATAATAAATGGAAAGGATATGCCTGAAATTAGAGATTTAAAGAGAATAAGTATTGCTCCTGCAAATCCTTATTGGAGCCCAATAGTTTCAAGTAATTATGACTTGCCTTTGAAAGATGCAAAGAAAAGAAAATATCTTGGACTAAGTGGGAAGGAATTTACTTTTTATCAAAGAAAGAAAGGGTGCAGTTATTATGATCAGTATATTGCTTATTTAGAAGCAGATGTTATAATATTTAATTCTGCTAAATATAAAATTGAAGTGGCTTTGGATAGGAAGCCAGAGACTGAAGTGGATATTATCGATGAGGCTGATGAGTTTTTAGATAATTTTTCTAGTCAAGAAGAGATAAATCTTACAAGGTTGTATAATTCTCTTAAAACAATAAGGTCTGAAAGCGAAAGCGTTGGAAAGACTGTCGATAAGATAAATGAATTGATAGAACTTGAGGAGAAAAACAAGAAAGCTTTGGGAATTGATGAGAATAAGATATTTGAGGCTAGAGAAACTTATATTATGAAGATAATTACCTTGTTAAATAGCGATAAAGAATTGCAGTCTGAAATAGAAATTGATGAGATGAATTATGCTAATAAAGTGCTTGAAATTGCTGAAGAGTTTAAGGAGATATTAAGTGATACTTATGTTCTATTTTCAAAGAAAGAGGATAATTTAATTGCTTCAATAGTTACAACGCAGTTATCTGGAAGATTCAAAGATATTGTTAATAAAAATAAGGCATTAGTTTTGATGTCAGGTACTTTGCATGGAAAAGATGTTTTGAAGAGCATATTTGGTTTAGAGGATTTTGCTTTTGTTGATGCAGAGACTAGTTTTCAGGGCCAATTAGACATATTTAGAACTGGAAAGGAATTTGACTGCAAGTATGAGAGCTTTTCTTCTGGGAGACATAGTAAGAAAGATTATTTTAAAGCTTTAAATGAATGTTTGAAGAAAGCTGAAAAACCCGTTCTAATTCATGTAAATTCTTATGATGATTTACCTAATAGTATTGATAAGCAAGAGTATCAATTGGATGAACTCATATCTAAGGAAAAGTTGTATGAATTGCAAAATGAGGATAAGACTGGTAGATTAATTTCTTTGTTTAAACAGGGAATGAATGATAGATTGTTTAGCACTAGATGTAGCAGAGGGGTTGATTTTCCTGGAGAACAGTGTAGAAGTATTGTTTTTACTAAATATCCTAATCCTAATGTTCAGGGCGTATTTTGGAAAGTTTTTCAGAAAACGCATAGTGCACACTACTGGACTTTTTACAGAGATAAAGCAAAGAGAGAATTTTTACAAAGAATTTATAGAGGATTAAGAACGAAAGATGATCATGTTTTTATTCTTTCACCTGATTTAAGGGTTTTGAATGCTGTTCAGGCTTTACAGAGAGAATCATAAATCTTTATATAGGTTGGATAATATAGTATTTTATCTTATGATGAAAGGAGGTTTTTATGGTTAGTAAATTATTAAAGAGAAACGGCGATAAGTTTTATTTTGTATTCAGAGTACTTATAGGTCTTTTATTCTTCCTTCACGGATGGATGAAAGTTACAGGTATTATGGATGGTAAGATTGCTTTTCTTAGTTTAATGGGGTTGGCTGCTTTCGTGGAAGTTGTTGGAGGTATATTCATTGTAGTAGGCTTTTTGACTAGACCTGTTGCTGCTATATGCGGTATACAGATGGTCTTTGCTTATTTCATGGCACATGCTTCTGGCGGATTAAGTCCATTAGCTAATAAGGGAGAGCCTGCTGTGTTGTTCTTTGTTGCGTTTCTAGTACTTGCAGCACATGGTGCTGGAAGATGGGGACTTGACAACGAGTAAACAGATACCTTTTTATTCTCTTTTTTTCTTATTGTTTTATGAAAAAGAAGGTGGTGATTATTGGAGGCGGTTTTGCTGGCCTTTTTCTGGCTGAATCGCTTGAAAATAAGTTTGAAGTTTTATTAGTAGATTCAAAGCCTTTTTTTGAATTTACTCCAGGTATTTTGAGAACTATTGTTGAACCTGAACATAAAGATAAAATTCAGATTATGTATAAAAGTATTTTAAAAAATACTAGTTTTATTTTAGATTCTGTTAAGAGCGTTACAAATAAAAAAGTTAAGTTAGATAGCGGAGATGAATTAAGTTATGATTATTTAGTCATATGCTCTGGTTCAGGATATAGAGAACCTATAAAGGAACAGAAAGTAGTTTTAGCTTCTAGAGCGAGTACTTTAATAGATGCTCATGAGCAGTTAGAGAGTGCAAAAAATATTTGTATAATTGGAGGAGGTACTGTTGGTGTTGAACTTGCTGCTGAAATTGCAGTTAAATATCATGGAAAGAAAATAAATTTAGTTCATAGTAGGGAGAGACTAATGGATAGAGATAATCCTAAAAGCTCAGAGTATGCTTTATATTTCCTAAAAAAGAATGGAGTCGAGGTAATTTTAAATGAAAGAGTTATTACTGGAGATAAGAATAGCGTAGAAACTGATAAAGGAAGTAAGATTGAATCAGATATTGTATTTTCATGTATGGGAATAAAGCCTAATTCAGATTTTATGACTGGAAAAATGAAGACCTGTCTTGATGAAAAAGGATTCATTAAAGTTAATGAATTTTTACAAGTTGAAGGTTTTCAAAATATGTTTTCTGCTGGAGATGTTAATAGTTGCTTAGTCGAGAAAACAGCACAAAATGCAAAGAATGAAGCTAAGATTGTGGCACGGAATATCCTTGCTTTAGAGAATGTAATGCCTTTGACTAAATATGATGAAGAAAGAACTCCAATAGTTATCAGTCTTGGAAAGTATAATGGTATTTTAGAGTACAAGAGCTTTGTCTTTACAGGAATCCTACCTGCTTTTATGAAATGGTGTGTTGAAAAGAAAGAGATGCTAAGTCTTTAGGCATCTTATTTGCGATAACCATTCAGGTAACTTCTCAGAATAGTTATTTCTAGCATCTGGTATCTTTATGTGAGCTTCAGAATTATAGTTAGAACTTAGAATTATTCTCTCCCAAGAAACGCTGTCAAGATTTGAACCTCTTCCTAAGAGTGCTTGTTCAATTATTTTTCCTCTGGTATTTGCTCTTGTGTTAGTTGGAGGATTCATTATAGCGTTTCTTATTTCTTCTTCAGAAGTTAATGTTCTAAAACCACCACATTCTCTTAAATCTGAAAATAAATCGCCTCTGTTTAGAGAATGATATGCTAAATTTACACTTTGGACTTCATCATGGTCTGGAAGAAGACATTCATTTTTCATTTTTTCTGTTAATAGGTATCTCTTAGTTACCCAATCTAAAACTCCATAAAGAAGGGCAGGTTCTTCTCCAAATCTTTCTAGCCCTGCTATAACTTCTTCTGTTAGTGCTATTGTAACATCTATTTCTGAATCCATTCCAGATAATACTGATCTAGCTCTATCGTTGTATCTTCTTAATAGAGCTAATGCAGATCTATCTTCAATAGGCATACTTGGAAGATACCATGTTGAACAGATTTCATGAGGATTATTTTTCCTCTGAGGTATAGTAGTTATATGAACTAAGTCTTTTAGTGCTTCTGTTGATCTATAATCTATATGAGGTAGGCAGCCGTTTTCTGCTAATGAAATCATATTTCTCATAAATCCTGCCTTTAGCCATTCTGCTGAATCAAGCATATTACTGTCATTACTTGTGTGATGGAATAAACTTTCATTTTCATTTTCTCGGAAGTGTTCATTTTTATAGTCTAGTAGGGAAACTTTTGTTTCAGTAGGTGTTGCTTCAGGATGAATTTGAGGATCTAAATCTTGATGAATGCCTCTTATTTTTTTAGCTCTTTGAGAAATATTGAACTCTCCTGAAGTTCTTAGATTTCCTGAACCAGACAATAATTTTTCAAGAACAGCAGGTAATATTAAATTTCCCCTTCTACTTAGAGGAATACATGTTGTATAATTCATATGTGATCCCCAAGTATTTTCTTCAAATCTTGGATCTGGGTAAGTTATATCTAAGTTATTTTTATAGATGGTTAGATTAGGATTAGTTTCCGCGCTACTTACTATTATTCTTTCTATAGCTCTTTGCCAGGTAAGAAAATCTTTTAATGTTCTAACTTCAGGTGTGCATATTTCCCACATATACTGATCAAGGTAGATTCTTCCACCATTTGTTAACCAGAAATCTTTATTTTCATTTCTTAAATTATCTGTTTTAGCTTTAAAGGCTATTTTTGCTAAGTTTGTTTCAATACAACTAGTTTTTATTATATCAACTTCCTTACTAGATTGAATACCTAATTCAGTTTCCAAACCCATTACATCTGGTGGAGATCGTCTTGTCATTAAAAAAAACAAAAATCAGATGTTTTTAATCTTTTAGCTATTTCTTAATTATCTTAAAATATGAGTGCTTTCTAAATCTGTAATTATCTTTTGGAAACACTCGTGGCTATATTCCCAAGGGTCTGGCATAGATATGGTTTTATCGCTACTTCCATAAACTAAACTGATTCTATCCCAAGTTGAAAATTCTATTTTCCAATCAGGATTAATTCTTCTAGTTAATTCTGTAATAACGTTATGTCTTAACAATGCTCTAGTTTTAGGAGGATTTTTCATCGCTTCAGTTATTTCTCTTCTTTCAAGCAGCTTTTCTACTAATCCTAATTCCTCCATTTGAGCAAAAATACCTTCTTCATCTAATCTGCTATAATCATATGCATTGCTTTGTACAAGAGGATGTGTATATGGAAGGCATTCTCTTTCCTTAAACTTCTTAAGGTTGGTAAATAATGTCGCCCAATCTAATCTACCATATAGAGAATTAAGATCATTACCTGCTCTTTCCAGTCTTTTAAGAGCATCATCCCACAAATCTATACAAAAATCGACTTCTGAATCTAATCCCTTAAGATTTTTTCTTGCAGAGTCATTATATGCTCTTGCAATTTTAATTGGATCTTTCCATTCTCTTTCCGTCCCTTTTAACCTCCATGAGTCAGTCTGTTTTATAATATCTTTTATATCTTTTATTGCATATCTTTTTTTATAATTAATTTTCGGTAGCAATTCGTGTTGGTGAAGCAAGTATACAAGTCTTCTAGCCCCTCTTTTTAAGAATAATGCATATTCACACATATTTGGATCGTTGTTACTGCATTGAATTCTTTCATAATTTTTGAACTCTCCTAGATTTTCTTCAACTTTTTCAATTAATCCTCTTTCACCTGGTCCGTTTTCATCACGGCTTGCAAAGCGGTTTATTCTGTCTATATCTTGAGCTGATTGTGCTATTCTAAACTTTCCTTTTTGAGATAAGTGACCTGCACCAGTCCATAATTTTTCTATTATTGTAAAAAGTATGAATGGGTCTTGCTTATCCTCACTTATTGGGACAAAATAATTATCGTGAGCTCCAAAAGAATTGCTTCTTTTACCACTATCTCTTACATTCTTATAAAATAATGGCTTATTTCTATCTCCAAAATAATCTAAAAGTAATTTTTCCATTGCTTTTTCGTAACGTACAGAATCTCTTACTGAAGCACATTCAGGAATACATATTTCAGGATGAGCGCAATCTTCATAAATGAGACCACCATTGTTAAAAAAGCTTAAATCTTCATGCAAGACTTCCCCAATATACTTATCTCTAAAACTTGCGTAATCTACTCTTCCTTTTCTCATTTCTATTCTTTTATCTAATTCTATTCCTATCTCGATGTCTGCGCCTAAAATTATTCTAGTTTCCATTTAATCTAGAGAGCTTTTGTAACCTTTTTAATAATTATGTATTTAGAATATTTTACTTTTTAGCTTCTATCTTAGTTATATTATGCATATATGGAACTAGGACTTTTGGAATAGTTATGCTTCCATCTTTATTTTGATTGTTTTCTAGTATAGCTACCATTATTCTAGATGTTGCTAGTGCTGTGTTGTTTAATGTGTGGACAGAACCTTTGTTTCCTTGTTTGTCTATGAATTTTATTCCTATGTTTCTTGCTTGATAGTCTGTGCAGTTTGTGAGAGACATTATTTCTCCATATTCTTTTGTTGTCGGGCGATAGACTTCAAAGTCTGCTGAACGATATTTCCAGTCTGCTAAATCTCCTGAACAGATTTCAATGATTCTATAAGGCAAATCAAGATCTTGTAGAATATCCTCTGTGTTTTTCATTAATTCATCATATATTTTTATTGAGTCATCAGGGTGGCAGAACGCAAATTGCTCCACTTTATTGAATTGGTGGGTTCTCCATAAACCTTTATCATTTATTCCGTGTGCTCCCACTTCTTTTCTAAAGCACATTGTGTAAGAAAAGTATTTTTTAGGCATTTCCCAAGACTTTAATGTTTGTTCTGCGTGCAATGCTAGAAGAGCTTGTTCTGAAGTGCCAATTAAATGTAGGTCTTCATCTTTTATTGAATATACTGATTGTGCAATTGCTGCTTTATCCATGGAGGCGAAGATTTCCTTCCCATGAAGCATTAAAGGCGGTTCAATGTATGTGTAGCCTTTTTTATACATAGAATCAATTGTAAATCTTATTAGTGCTTGATTTAACAAAGCTAGTTCATTTTTTAAGTAATAGAATCCTGAGCCTGAAGCTTTAGCTGATGCGTCAAAATCTGCTAAGTCTAAGCTTTCTGCTAATTCTACATGATTCTTTATAGGAAAGTCAAATTTCTTTATCTTTCCCCATTTTTTTATTTCTACGTTTTCAGAAGCGTCTTTTCCTAAAGGCGTTTCTTTAGACATTATGTTTGGAAGTTCAGATAACATTGAATTTATCTCTTCCATTAATTTATTTGATTTTGCTTCTACCTTTTCAATTTCTTCTGGGATGCTTTTTGCTTTTTTCAATAGTGCTTTTGCATCTTTCTTAGCCTTCATTGCCTCATTTATCTGCTTTGAAATTGTGTTTCTTTCCGATCTTAATTCATCTGCCTGGCTTTTGAGTTTTCTCCAGGAAGTATCTTTTTCAATTATATTATCAACTAGCTTTAGCTTTGGAGTTTGTGCTTTTCTTTTTATGTTATTTATTACTATTTCAGGATTTTCTCTTATTAGCTTTATATCTATCATGTTAATTCATGAACTTTAACATATTTAAATGTAAAGGAACTTGACCAAAACTTAATCCTAAAGGACAGAGTTCCTTTATCATCCTAAAAACTAGTGCTTTGCACATAGTTTTTCTGATGTTAATTTCAGGCAAATTTAAATAGATACAATCAATTTCAATTATACTAAAGAGGCAAATAGTTTGTTAAGTGAATATTTTCAGAGCGTTAGTGCAGTTTATTCAGCCCTAATTGGAGGTTTGCCTCCTGTCTGGTCTCAAGTTTTTATTGTTGTTCTTGCTGCTTCGTTTATAGTAGTTATCTCTTTATTTATATGGCAATTTTATAAATCTCTATCTAAGAGAGATTTAATTGAACTCAATTTAGATCAGTATAATACTGCTGAACATCCTGTAGCTGAGAAAATATTTAGCGTTATATTGTATTTCCTTGAAAATGTAGTAATAATGCCCTTACTTATCGTTTTGTGGTTTGCTGCACTTTCAGTAGTTATATTAGTTATTTCACCTGAATCTCAGATAGAACATATATTATTCTTAAGTGCTTCACTTGTATCAGCTATTAGAATTTTAGCTTATTCAAATTCAGAATTGGCTACTGAATTGGCCAAGTTATTCCCATTCATTACACTTTCCGTTTTCTTGATTTTACCTACTGGATTGGCTTTTCTAGATATGAATAAACAACTTTCAGAAATACCTTTCCTTTTTGCTGATGTTTTTTACTTCTTATTTGCTATCTTCATAATAGAAGTAGTATTAAGATTAATTTATTCTATTATCTTGACTTATAAGAAATAGTATATTTATTCAAATGCAGATAAATCTTTTCCTTTTCTTAGATTTGCAAAGTGTTCTTTCCCTATCTTTTCATATATCTTTTTTGATGTTCCAAACTTCTCTATTAAATGCGAGGCGTAATCTCCCCCTAAGTGATGAGGTACTATTACATAATCAATTCCATTTTTGTAAAGATTTAATGCAGTCCTAGGTTGTTCTGCTGTCGCTATAAATGCGGCTTTGCTATTAATCTCTTTAAGAGTTTCTTTTATAGCTATATTTGCATCTTCTTGAGGAATTGTAGATATGACTAACTTCGCTTTTTCAAGGCCTATTTCTGAGAGGAAATTTCTATCGCTTGCATCTCCATAAATTGCCTCTATGTTTTCTTTGTTTAATGCAATTATAACTTTAGGATTATAGTCAATTACAACAACTTTAGCATTCATTTTTTTCAAAGATTGAATTACTTTATATCCTATTCTATGATATCCAAAAACAAAAACTTCATATTCTTTTTTCTTTTCTTTATTATCTATTCTATGATGTTTAGCTTCAAAAATACTAAGTAGGTTAGATAACTTGCTAAAGATGTGATGTGAATAATATATGTTATAGCTGCTTATACCTATAGTTATTACTGCAATTAGAACTAGGAGACTCATCATTTCCTGATTTAGGTGCCCTAGGTTGAATCCAAGTAGAATTAGTATAAGCGAGAATTCAGAGACTTGTGCTAGGCTTGAGCTTGTTAAAAAGTTAGTTCTTTTTGTATATCCGAATAATTTCAATACAGACATAATTATCAGAGGTTTTCCTATAATTATAAAAGTTGAAAATATTAATGCAGTTTTTATTAGTGAAGGAGTTATTGCTTCTGCTAACTGGCTTCCAAAGAATACGAAGAATAAAACCATAAAGAAATCTCTTAAAGGCTTCATCTTTCCTCCAATTTCTAGAGTGTATTTTGAAGAAGCTAAAGACATACCAGCTATTAATGCGCCTATTTCAAGAGAAAATCCTAGATAATCAAATAGAGCAGCTAAAATTAAGGCCCAGGCAATTCCAAATAGAAATAGTCCTTCCTGATTTTTAGCCAAGTACCCAAGCATTCTTTCTTGTAAGAAACTTGTTACAAAAAATATAATTGCTATTAAACCAATTATTATTCCTAGTTTTTGAAATATTAATATAACTGAGCTTCCTTTTTGTATAAGGGGAACGGCCATTAATGCAATTGCAGCTACTAAATCTTCTACAATTAAAATACCTAAAGTAAGTCTTCCATGTAATGTATCTATTTCTTTCTTATCTGCCAGTATTTTAACTACAACTACTGTTGAAGAGAAGGCAATTGCAGCTCCAAGATATAGTGCAGTTGTATTTTGGAATCCAATTGCTGTTGCTATGAGGAAACCTATTCCACCAGTAAGAGCTATTTCTACTAATCCTGCAAGTGTCGCTACTTTTCCTACTTCTTTCATAACTCTGAAGTCAAGGCTTAATCCTACAATGAATAAAAGAAATGCAACGCCTATATGTGAGAATACCTGCAATAGACCAGTTGTTTCGTTCGCAGGTCCTATTAAATTAAATGCAAGAGGACCAACTAAAATTCCTGCAATTAAATATGCAATAATTGGGGGCTGTTTTATGAGTCTCGCAAACACAGTTAACAGTGCAGAAATACTAACGATTAAACTAATGTAAAGCAACACCTCTTGAGCCATAAACAATTTAGCAATATGTGTTTTAAATAGCTTTTTATAGGCAGTAATTTTTTATTTATGTCAAGAACTTATGGTTCTTGAGCACAGAAAATCAGTAGATTTTCTGGTCAGGAAAATAGCAGGTATTTTCCTGCATCCAAAAAACGAGTGCTTTATGCACATCGTTTTTTTGATATCATATTCATCCCGCTTTGGCTGGGATGGAAGAGCCCATCGCTCGCGGCGCGGTGGGCTCACTTCATTTTAATTATGAGTTAAAAAGATTTAAATAGGAATGATTTTGAGAAATATTATGAGCAATTTAAGAGCACCTTATCATGGGCCTATGAAATTACCTTATGGTTTAGTTGTGGAAACTGCTTTAAACCTTTTTCGTATTAATCGTACTAACGAAGTTAGATTTGAGAGAGTAGCAGGTACCGACCTTTTGTATAATGCTTATTATCTGTTACCTAATAATGATAGACCTACTACTTCTGGCTTT
Source organism: Nanobdellota archaeon (assembly GCA_038045765.1). Lineage (GTDB taxonomy): Archaea > Nanobdellota > Nanobdellia > Pacearchaeales > GW2011-AR1 > SICV01. The sequence continues at coordinate 24,814 of JBBSXN010000003.1, forward strand.
GATTTAGTAGCTGTTGCTCACGGTGGCGATGATTTAGCTACTAAGCTAGATTCTTTAACTAATCTATCTAAGAAACCTAGTTTAAGAGTTGTAAGACCAAACCTAAAAGAAACTTTATTTGCAATATTTAGAGAAGAATAATTATAACTTATTATTTGATATTTTATTTATGCTGTGCATAAGGTTTAAAAAGCAATTTTCTCTCAACAAGTCATGGCGAAAGTAAGAATAAAGTTGGCGAGCATAAACATAGACGAGTTGAACCCTGTAATTGCTAGTATAAAAGATATTACTGGAAGAGCAGGAGTTATTATGAGGGGCCCTATACCTATTCCTACAAGAAGATTAAAAGTTACAACAAGAAAGAGCCCATGTGGAAATGGAACAGCTACTTTTGACAGATATGAGATGAGAGTTCACAGAAGAATTATAGATATTCCTGCTGAAGATAGAATATTACACCCAATTATGAAACTTCAGATTCCAAGAAGTGTGCAGATTAAGATTGAGATGAAAGATTAAGCGAAGCTTATTTTCAGCATTTTTATTATACATATTTTTATATAACTTGTTAGTTTGTTTAATTTATGGAGAGGATACCATACCATAAGGCCGGAGCTATTATTGTTAGAGATAAAAAAGTTCTTCTTGCTAGCTCTAAGGGAAAGCTAATTTTTTATTGGCCTGGTGGAAAATATGAACCTGCAGATAGTGGAAATCCTGAGAAATGTTTATCTAGGGAATTGAAAGAAGAGTTAGGAGTTGATTTAATATCTTTTAATCATTATAGAACTTATAATTTTACAGAGGGCGATTATAAAGGTAGACATATTTTACTTGAATTGTATCATGTAACTTTTAGCGGAAAACCTGAAGCTTGTTCTGAAATTGAAGAATTATGTTGGTTTAGTAGAGAAGATTTGATAAGTAGGGCTAATGAATTACCTAGTTATTATAAACAGGTTACTCTTGATTTAATAAAAGATGGAATTGTTTGATTTTACTTAACTAATTCAAGGGCTTCTAAGGCTATTAATCTAACTGACTCTATCATCTTTCCTTCCTCTGCTTTCAATTCATCTTTTGTGAACCATTTTAGCTTTTCCTGCTCATCTGTTTCAAGTTTTTCATAATTGTTTTTACATTTTCCTAGGAATACAAAATTAATATGTTTGTTGTGGTGTGGAACGGTATCTATCTGCAGAAGATGCGATCTTACATAGTGTGTGTTACCAGTATTTTCTCTTTTTTCTTTTTGAAAGAATTCAAAGTCAAATCCAGTTTCTTCTTTTACTTCACGAGTTATTGCATCTTCAGGTGTTTCTCCAGGATCTACATGTCCTCCAACTGGAATCCAAGCCTGCATGTTTTTATTCCAAGAAAGAAGAACCTTATGGTCAGAATTTACGAGATATATAGTAGCGACAAAGCATTTGTCTTTCCAGTTTATCTCTCCCATTATTTTTTCTCGATATCAAAATTTATAAAGATATAGTTGGAGATAAATGTATGATAGGAACAGTTGAATTGTTAAAATTGGTAAGAGAGAAAAAGCTTGTTGAGAATTTATGTGAGCGAGAGTTGAATAATCCTGAAGGTGCTGGTTTTGATTTACGTGCTGGTGAGTTCTTTAAATTGAAAGATGGGGGGGCTTTTCTTGGTGAAACTGAAAGACATACTCCTGAAACTGAGAGCATTGCAATATATGGAAAAGATAAAGAAATTATAATTAAGCCAGGAGAGTATTTTCTTGTTAAAAGTATGGAGAAAGTTAATTTACCTTTCAATGTATCTGCTATATTTAGACCACGTTCTACTTTACAGAGATGTGGATTAATGGTTGCTACTGCTGCTGCAAGTCCTGGTTACAGTGGTGAATTGACATTTGGACTTTTTAATGCTGGAAAAAATACTGTAAGGATTGAATTGGGAGCTAGAATAGTTCATGTTCTATTTTTTGAAACTAGTGAGAATGTTTCTGCTTATAGAGGTCAGTGGCAGGGTGGAAGAGTTTCTACTGAAGGTAAGAAAGAAGTGCAGGTTTAAAGATATTACGTCTACACCATAGAAAGATATATAAATGATGTGGACGTAAGTATATCATGGCCTATACAGAAATTAAACAAGTTAAATCAAGGAAATATAGTTATCGAGTTCAATCTGTAAGAAATGGTAAAGAGGTCAATAAGAAAAGAGTATATTTGGGAGTTGATTTAAATGAAGCTGAATTAATTGAAAAAGAAAAAGAGGCTGATAAGAAGTTAAATTTGCTATCGACCTTACTATCTAATGAAGAGGAGAAGGAACTTCATAAATTAAAAAAATTATATTTATCTCAATCTAAAGAAAATCTTGAAAATAGATATGAGGCTTTTATATCTCTTTTTACTTATGATTCTACTAATATAGAAGGCAATACATTAACTTTACAGGAAACTTCACAATTACTATTTGAAAATATAACTCCTAGAAAGTCTTTAAGAGAGATAAATGAAGTAGTTAATCATAAAAAAGCTTTTGATTATCTTTTAGAAGAAAAAGAGGATGTTTCAAAAAAGATTATCTTAAAATTGCATGAGTTGGTTACTAAGGATACTCTAAAAGAGGAATTATTGTCACAAGTTGGTAAATATAGGAAACTTCAAGTTTTTATTAGAGGAGTTAATTGGCTACCCCCAAAACCTAAAGAAGTATCTAAAGAGATGCAAATTCTATTATCTTGGTATTCTAAGAATAAAAATACGTTACACCCATTAATTTTAACAGCCTATTTCCATTCAGCTTTTGAAACAATTCACCCATTTATAGATGGAAATGGTAGGGTGGGCAGACTTTTGATGAACTTTATTTTAAGAAAAAATAAATATCCTATGATAAATATTCCTAATAAAAGCAAATATATTTATTATGCTGTTTTAGAGTCTGCTCAAGTTAAAGGAGATTTGAGACCTTTGGTTAAATTCCTATTTGATTTAATGAAACAAGAAAGCTTAAAATTCTAAATTTTTAACTAGATTTCTTATCAAATTCTCTGTCTTTTTCATTGAAACCGCCTACTACTGTGATTTCTCCTTTAATTGGAGGATGTGATTCATATTCAATTAGTTTAAAGTCATCGATTGTGAAATCGTCAAGATTCTTTTTTTCTGGATTAATCCAGATTTTTGGAAATGGTTTTGGTTCTCTAGATATTTGTTCTTTGACTTGTTCGTAATGATTTCCATAAATATGTGTGTCTCCTAGAAAATGTATGAATTCTCCTGGTTGGTATCCACATATTTGAGCTAGAATCATTGTGAGCAAGGAGTATGATGCTATATTGAATGGGACTCCTAAGAAAATATCGCAACTTCTTTGATATAGTGCTAATGATAGTTTTCCGTTTGTTACATTTATGTTATAGAATGCGTGGCAGGGCGGAATTGCCATTGTAGAACCAGGTTCTGACATTTCATATATGAATTCAGGATTCCAAGCAGAAACACAGACATGTTTTCTATCTGGATAATTTTTACTTTTCCAAACTGCCCAAGCTAATTGATCTATTAATTTTCCATTCGATGCTTGCCATTTTCTCCACTGTCTTCCATATACTGGACCTAGTTCTCCCCACTTTTGAACGAATGGATCTGATTCTGGAAGTTCTTTTATCTTTTTGATTAATTCATCCTGAGTTAAAGCAGGAACTTCTCCTTTTTCCATTGCTTTTTTGTATGCTTTGAAAGGCCAATCATCCCAGATATGAACTTCATTATCTACAAGATATTTTACATTTGTTGCACCTTTTATGAACCAAATTAATTCATGTATGATTCCACGCATAAATACTTTTTTAGTTGTTAGAAGCGGGAAGCCTTTTGATAAGTCATATCTCATCATTCTTCCAAAAACAGATTTTATTTTTGTTCCTGTTGCGAAATCCGTCTTTTCAAAACCATTATCCATAATATCTTTTAATATGTCTAGATATTGATGTTCTGGATGTCTATCACTCTTTTCCATAATTTGTTTAGAGTTGGAAGTTATTTAAGCTTTATTGGTGTAAGATGTAATAGTTCTTTCAATGTCAAGATTTAGTAAAATCTTGAACACTAGAAAATCTAATAGATTTTCTGTGACAATAATACTTATATAATCTATTTATTGAGTAGGGAAATGATTAGTTTAATTGCAGGTGTTGCTAAGAATGGAGTTATTGGAAATAAGAATGAATTGCCTTGGCATATAAAAGAGGATTTACAGAGGTTTAAAGTTTTGACCCTTGGAAAACCAGTCATTATGGGGAGGAAAACTTTTGAGTCTATAATCATGGTGCTTGGAAAACCTTTACCTGGAAGGACAAATATTGTAATTACTACAAATCCAAATTATAAATTTGAAGGATGTGTTGTTTGTAATTCTATTGGAGATGCTTTGAAAAAAGCCAAGGAGATAAGCAGTGAAATTTATGTTATTGGTGGACAGAAAATTTATGAGCAGACTATTAAATTAGCTGATAAATTGGAGATAACTTCCGTTCATAAAAACTATGAAGGAGATGCTTATTTTCCTAAGATAGATGAATCTTGGCAGGAATCAAAGAGAGAAGATAAAGATAGTAATGGCATAACGTTTAGTTTTATTACTTATGAGCGAAAAAAGAGTAAGAAAATTGTTGGTAAGAGTTTGAAGGATGTTGATTTTGATTCTTATATTTTGATAAGAAAAGAAAAAGAGAGACAGCAGAAAACAATAAATTTGATTCCTTCTGAGAATTATGCTTCTGAAGCAGTTATGGAGGCTAGTGGAACAAGTTTGATAAATAAATATGCTGAAGGTTATCCTCATAAGAGATATTACCAAGGAAATAATGTTGTTGATGAAGTTGAAGATTTAGCTATTGAAAGAGCTAAAAAGATATTCGGTGCTGAGCATGTTAATGTTCAGTCTTATTCTGGAAGTCCTGCTAACTTTGCAGTTTTCTTAGCTTTATTGCAGGCAGGAGATAAATTTATGGGGCTTGATTTAGGATGTGGAGGTCATTTGACTCATGGAAGTCCAGTTAATTTTTCAGGACAGATTTACAAGCAAATACCTTATACTGTTGATAAAGAAACTGGCTTATTGAATATGAAAGAGATTAGGGAAATAGCTTTAAGAGAAAAACCTAAAATGATTATTTCTGGATTATCTGCTTATCCTAGAATTGTTGACTTTAAAGCATTTCAAGATATTGCTGAAGAGGTTGGAGCAGTTCATCTTGCTGATATTTCCCACATAGCTGGATTAGTTGCTGCTGGAGTCCATCCAAGCCCATTTCCATTTACAGATGTTGTTACAACTACTACTCATAAGACTCTTAGAGGGCCAAGGGGAGCAATAATAATGTGTAAGGAAAAATATGCAAAGCAGATTGATAAGGCCGTTTTTCCAGGATGTCAGGGAGGACCTCATATGAATTCAATTGCTGCTAAGGCTGTTGCATTTAAGGAAGCTTTAAGTGATGAATTTAAGGAATATGGTCAGCAGATTGTTAAAAATGCAAAAGTTCTTGCCCATACTCTTTCTAAGAATGGAATAAAATTAGTTACTGGTGGAACTGAAAATCATCTTATTTTAGTTGATTTAAGAGATAAGGGAATTGGATTAGGGAAACAAGTTGCTGTTGCTCTGGAAGAAGCAGGTATAGTCTTGAATGCAAATTCAGTTCCATTTGATACTTCAACTCCATTCAAACCGAGCGGAGTAAGACTTGGGACACCAATGGTTACAACTAGGGGAATGAAAGAAAGTGAGATGGAGAAGATTGGAAATTGGATATCTGCTATTATAAGAGATGTTAATAATTCAGAGCTTAAAGCAGCTATAAAGAGAGATGTTGAAGAGTTGTGTGCTAAGTTTCCGATTTATAATTAATTTTGAAATATTTTTTGTATAACCGTATACTTTATAATGGCTGAATTTACATTATTTTATGGTTAAACCAGGATTGTTTATATGTATAGAAGGAATTGATGGCTCTGGAAAGAGTACACAGACTAATCTGCTTATTCAACATATTGAGGATTTAGATAAATATATTGATGTGTTGAAGACACATGAGCCTTGGAGAAGTAAGGAGATAAAGAAGAAATTGAAAGAAGATAAAGATGTTTATTCTAATGAATTTAAATTAGCTGAGTTATTTACACTTGATAGAGCCGAACATACAAGAGAGTTAATTGTTCCTAGTTTAAGAAAAGGAATATTTGTTATCGGAAGTAGATATTCAATGTCTACTCTCGCTTATCAATGGGCTCAGGGTGTCGAATTAGAGAAATTACTTGATTTACATAGAGGAAAAGGAATTTTAATTCCTGATTTAGTGCTTGTTTTTGATTTGCCCGTTAAGGAAGCTTTGAAGAGATTAAAGAAGAGAGGAGTTGCTAAAGATAAATTTGAGAAAGATAGTGAGTTTATGAAAACACTTATAGATAAGTATAGATTACTTGCTAAGATGGCTAATAATAAAGAAGGCAACTTACCTTTTGGTAAAGTTGCTGTTATCAATGCAAATAAGAGCATAGAAAATGTGCAGAAGCAAATCAATAAAGTATTTGATGAAGTTTATAACGAGTGGAAGAACAGACAGGAATAGGAATTTTTAAAAGCATAGTTAATTCTTTGATAATTAGGCTGATGTTGAGCAGTGGTAGCTTACTTGCTTGGAGAGCAAGCTTCCGTAAGGTTATGCAGGTTCGATTCCTGCCATCAGCGTTTATTTTTTTTGAGATTTAGAAGGATTTAAACCATAGATCTTACTAAATATAATATGATAAAAGGTAAAGGTAAAGTTAATTCTAAAAAATCTGGAGAAAGATTACATAAGATGCCTGCAGATTTACAGAAAGTTATAGTGGCGTTTCCAGCTGTGAAGGCGAAATGGGAAGACATTACTCCTCTTGCTAGGAATGAATGGATTTGTTGGATTGAATCTGCCAAGAAAGTTGAGACAAGGGAAAAGAAACTTGAGAGAATATGCGAGGATCTCTTAAATGGAAAGCGCAGGCCTTGTTGTTGGCCTGGTTGTGATCATCGTTGAAAATGTTTTGAATATATTTATATAAGTATTAATGATAAAAATAATTATGGATAAAATAATAAACAGAGCAATTATTGATGCAGTTGGAACTGCTTTATATATAATTCTCGTTGTGTCATTTATATTTTCTCTTCAAATGTTCTCAGAAAAAGAAGATATTATAATCATTCCAATTGCCATGCTTTTACTTTTTGTGTGTTCAGCAGCAATTACTGGATTCTTAGTTTTTGGAAAACCAGTAATGTTGTATCTAGATGGAAAAAAGAGAGAAGCAGTTTCATTATTAGGTTATACCATAGGAATGTTGGTACTTTTAACTCTAATATCTTTTATTTCTTTGATAGGATATTTTAGTTTGTTTAACTAATCAAGGGATAGGGTATTATAGTTTGAGTATTTATTTATACTGCAATTGTTTAAATAGATATAAACATATTTTAGAGTATGGCACACCTTAATCCCTTCCTTCGGTTCAATGATGGTGCGTGTCGTGAAGCAATGGAATTCTACAAAGAGTGCTTCGACGGAAAACTCACATTCATGACTATTGGTGAAAGCCCTATGGCAAAGGATATGTCTGCAGATAAACAACACTATATCATGCATTCCGAATTAAAAAAAGAAGGATTATTACTACAAGGTTCTGATATGATGCGTGACACTGCAATCATCGGTGATAATGTAGGCATAACCATTAATTGCGAAAGTGAACATGAAATCAAAACGATCTTTGCAAAGCTCTCAGTAGATGGAGAAGTCTTCTGTCAGCTCGGTGAGGCCTTCTGGGGTGCGCTCTTTGGTGTCGTCACCGATAAATATGGCATCGAATGGATGCTGAATTACCCGAAGAAATAATTACGAAAGCTCTTTCTTCAACAATTTATTCGCCGCATTTATTCTCTGGAAACACTCATGATCTCCTTGAGGCATATCTGGGTGATATTTTCTTGCCAGTAATTTATAATTTTTATTTATTACTTCAATATCCATTTCATCAGGCGAAACACAAAGAGTTTCTCTTGCTTCTTTGCGTTGTTCAACTAAATCATCATCTTCTGTAAATTCGCGTACAAAATCATCAATGAGAATTTCTTTGGAAAGAAGCCTTGCTACTTCAATTTTTAAGACTTTTTCAATAATTGCAAGATTTTCAACAAAGGTAGGCATTAAGCCATAACTATACTTCAAATTTCTACCTTGAAAATACCAAGATGCGGAAGCAGGGAGTTTTTTCTGCGCAAGTATCTGCATAGGTATTTTTATGCTGTGTCTTTCGACTCCAAGTGGTCGCAAAATCAAGACAATGCTATTTTCAATTTGTGTTGCTCGTCTTCCAAAAGAGTTAGTAATTCGGGAAGGGGCAATTTCGTGACCTTTAATTAATACCATCGAAATATAGCAAAAAAGACGTTTATAAAGCTATTTCATAGCTTAAAATAGCTCCAAATAGATTCATAGGATCATTTATAAGTCTACTTTTAGCCTCTTATAAACATGGAACAAGAAAAAATGACGGAAAAGGAATATCTTGAGAAATTGGCAAGATTACAGGCAGAGTTTGAAAACTTTAGAAGAAGAACAGAGACAGAAAAGAGAGAAAATGCTAGTAATTCAAACGCGAATTTAATCTTACAGCTTTTAGAAGTTTTGGATAATTTTGAAATAGCTATTAAATATTCTGCAGATCCTGGAATAAAATTAGTTTACTCTCAATTATATAAAATTTTGGAAAGACAAGGGCTAAAACAAATTAAAACAGATGGGAAGTTTAATCCAAATATCCATGAAGCTATAATCAAAGAAGAGGGAGAAACATATGGGAAGATTCTTGAAGAAATAAAGAAAGGATATATGCTAAATGATAAGCTTATAAGGGCATCAAAAGTAAGAATAACTATTTTAAAGGAAAATAAAAAATGAACAAAACAATTGGAATAGATTTAGGTACAACATTTTCGGCAGTAAGCGTAATGGAAGGAGGAAAACCAAAGATTATTCCTGATTCAGAAGGTAAAAATACTATGCCTAGTGTCGTTTCAATCAATGGAAATGATATACTTGTTGGTGAAGTTGCTAAAAGAGGTGCAGTTGCAAATCCTGCAAGCACTATAAGAAGTATAAAAAGAAAGATGGGGACTAAAGATAAAGTAAGAATAGGAGAAAAGGAGTATACTCCTGAAGAAATCTCGGCAATGATTCTACAAAAGCTAAAGAAAGATGCAGAAGCTTACTTAGGACAAGAAGTAACTGATGCAGTAATTACTGTCCCTGCTTATTTTGGAGATGCACAAAGAAATGCTACTAAGGATGCAGGAATTATTGCAGGATTAAACGTAAAAAGAATAATTAATGAACCAACAGCCGCCGCATTAGCGTATGGTTTGGATAGGTCAGAAGACCATACTATTCTTGTTTTCGATTTTGGTGGAGGAACTTTTGACGTTTCTATTCTAGAACTTGGAGGAGGAGTATTCGAAGTCAAATCTACTAGTGGAGATAATTACTTGGGTGGAGATGATATAGATGATCTTATTATTGATTACTTGGCTGCTGAGTTTAAGAAAATAAATAATATTGATCTAAAAACAAATTTAGTTTCATTACAGAGATTAAGAGATGCTGCTGAAATTGCAAAGATTGAACTTAGTTCAGTTCAAGAAACAAAAATAACAATCCCATATATTCATACAGATGCTCATGGACAAAAGCATTTAGATGTAACTCTTACTCGAACAATGCTTGAAACAATTTGTGAAGGAATATTTGAAAGACTTAAAGGCCCTACAAAACAAGCTTTAAAAGATTCAAAAGTAGCAAAGATAGACAAAGTAATTTTAGTTGGAGGCAGTACAAGAATACCTAAGGTTCAAAAATTAGTTCAAGAAATAACTGGATTAGTTCCAGACACTTCAATTAATCCGGATGAAGCAGTTTCTCTAGGAGCAGCAATACAAGGTGGAATTATAAGTGGAGAAATAAAAGATATATTGTTATTAGATGTAACTCCATTAACATTAGGAATTGAAGTCATGGGTGGATTACGTGCTTCATTAATTGAGAGAAATACTACTATTCCAACTAAAAAGAGCCAGGTATTTACAACTACTGTGGATAATCAGCAATCTGTAAATATTCACGTTTTACAAGGCGAAAGAGAAATGGCTGATGACAATAGATCTTTAGGCATGTTCGACTTACAAGGAATTCCTCCTGCACCTAGAGGCATACCTCAAATAGAAGTTTCATTTGATATTGATACCAACGGTATTGTTCAAGTATCTGCTAAGGACTTGGGAACAGGAATAGAGCAGAAAATAATAGTTACCGGTGGAGCATTAACTGAAATGGAAATAAAGAAAATGATTAAAGATTCTGAAAAGTATAAGGAGCAAGATCAAAGAAAGAGAGAAAATATAGAAACAAGACAGGAAGGGGAAGCACTTATTCACGCAACTGAAAAAATGGTTGCAATGTACAAAGATAAGGTAGATGAAAATACTATAAGTACAATAACTAATGAAATTGAGGAACTTAAAATTCTAGTCCGAGATAATAACTCGAAAGCTATTAGGATAAAAATACAAGATATTCAGAGAGTCTCACAGGAAATCGGAATAAAGATCTATCAACAAACTGCTGCAGAAAATGCAAAAAATAAGAAAGTTATAAGTTTATAACTACTCCTTTTTGTTAATTTTATGGATAATTATAGGTCTTGTGTTGAATGTCCTTTTTTGGAGAATTATAATACGAAGGATTTTTGCGGAGCTATGAAGATCAGAAAGGAGATACCTCCAAGTACCTTAGTTGATTACTGTTGGACTCCAGATCATAGAAATTGTATTAATTTTATAAGAGAAATAAAAGATGTTGAAAGCGAGAGTGCTCATGGTAGAAAGATATAAATAATCAATTTATTTTTGTTTGCTTATGAAACATAGAACTGTTAAGATAATTTATTGGGTATTTACTATTCTATTTTGTGCATTTATGTTGTTTTCTGGTGTTGTAGAGTTAATGCAGACCGAATCTGCACAGAAAGGACTTATTGATTTAGGTTATCCAGTTTATCTTAATTATATAATTGGAGTTGCTAAGCTTTTAGGAGTATTAGCTATTTTACAGAATAGATTTAAGGAACTGAAGGAATGGGCTTATGCAGGATTTACTATTGACATTGTTGGAGCAGGAGCTTCATTTGTATTAAGTGGAATGGGAATTATGTCTGTTGTTTTCATATTACCTTTCTTAGTAGTTTTGTTTGTTTCTTACTTTTCCTGGAAAAAGCTTGAAGGGATTTAGATAAATTACTACTTTTTATTTAATCATAAATGGAATAAGTATTCCTAAAAAGAATAAAACAAGCAAGATAAATCCGATTATAAGTATTATTTTCTTATCTTTATCCATTATTCAGGGTATGAAACTTGATATATAAAAGTTTATAAATAATAGAAAGGTGATAGTTAAACATAAAGGTATATGAAAATGAGAAACAAAGTATTATATTTATTCTTCTTTGCTTTATTAGTTAGTCTTTCTTTTGTTTCTGCTGTTGATGTTCGAATTAACGTATCTACATATGATAATCATAAGGTATATGTAACTGTCTTAAAAACAGGTTCTTCTTATTTCTTTATAGACAGTTTTTCTGGAAAGACTGATGCATTTGGAAAATATTCTGTAATTAAAACAATTGAAACTACTGAAACTAAGTTGAAATATATTATCGTTGTTAAGGATGAACTTGGTGAAGCTAAGTTTACTGAGAAGATAGATAGTCAGGATACTACTGAAGGGATTAATTTGTATTTAGGCGTTGAGAAGCCTGTTGTTGAAAAACCTGTTGAACCAGTTGTCAATGTTACTAATGTTAGTGTTGTAAATACCAACGTTTCAGATGTTTCCAGCAATAATTCTGTTTCAGGATTTAGCATAAGTTCTGTTAGTGATAGCTTTAAGAAACTTCCGAAATGGGTTTATTATAGCCTTCTTGGATTGCTTGTTGTTGGTTTGTTAGGATTTTACATATCTAGAAATGGAATGCCTATGCCTTCATTCAAACATACTTCTTCTACTAGTTCAAGTAGCATTTCTCCCATATCTACTCAAGTTAGTATATCTTCAGATAATGTTTCTTCTTTAACTAAACAGATTGATGAAGCTGAACAGAAGATTAAGGATGCTAGATCGCAGATAAATAAGATGAAGAATCAAGATAAGATAAAACAGATGGAAGAAAGACTTAAGAAAGAAAGAGAAGAATTGGATAAGTTGAAGAACGGCGAAGATTAATTATTTTATTTAATATCTTTACAATTATCCCACATAAACTGAAAGAATTTTCTATAACCATCAGCTAATTGTTGATTCTTCATCACAAATTGAATAGGCTCATCATTTAATTTTCCTGGCTCTACACCAACAAAAGCCACGACATAGGGGCCGAAAATATCTATTGCAGTATCGCTTGAATATTTTTTAGGAAGGAATTTATATGGTTTTCCAACAGTCTTTAAAATTTCAGGTTTTTGCTCTTTTACTTCATGATCAAATAAATGTACAAATTTAATTCCTAATTTCTTTCTTTCTCTTTGAAAATTAGCTAGGAAATGCTCTAACCTTGGGTCAAGCCAAAAAGCTTTAGCTCCAATGAAATAAACGGTTTCTTTTGTCTTTAAAATATCTGCTAAATAATTCTTAAACCCTTCAATGCCCTTATAGAAATAAGCATCTACTTCTGGTTCAACTCTATCAAAGAGTTCATGCATTGCAGGGAGGGATTGATTTACTTCTTCCTGTTTTTCCTTCAATAAAGCAAGCAATCTGTTTGGATCTGTAGGTTTGAAAAGTTTTTCTCCTTTGACAAAAGATTCAGAAGCAAGTCCTTTTTCCTGCAATTTGGCTAAACTATCATACACATTTCTTCTATGAACTCCTGATTTGATAGAAATAGTTTGAACGGAAGCTTCTCCAACTTTAAGCAAGGCTTCGTATACTCTTGACTCATTGACACTTAGTCCAATATCTCTAAGCAATTCTTCAAACATGTAATACTTAGTTTTACCATATTTTTATATCTTTCTATATTGGTGGTATTTACCACCGCTTGAATTTAAATACCTGCTTTTATGAAATTTTTCATGGAAAAACAAGAAGAAATTCTTCCTCTTATTAGGGGTAGTTGGTATATAGCCGAAGCTGAAGATAAACAAGGAGCAGTAGTTTTATCAGATAGTTCTCAGCGAGGTGAAGGGCTTTGGACCCAGGAAGACGTTAAGGAATATCTTACTCAAAATAAATCAAAGTTAAGTTTACTGGAAGTTATTACTGTAAACGATATAGGTGAATACCCAAAGTTAAATATCTATTCTGATGAATCTCGTGCAGAAGGATTTCATCTAGGGGCAAATCCATTTTCATATCGTGGAAACTACTGGATATCACCATCAATTGCAAAAGATTTATCTGGAGCATCTGCTGAAGAAGCGCGAGAACTTGATGGATTTGTATGGTTAGTCAAATATAGAAATTCCTATGATTGGGGAACCAACCCAATATATAGCACCTCAGTTATGGCTAAAGATGATCAAGATTTGCGTGATTTTTTTAATCATCCTAATCGCAGTATAAGATGGTGGGTGATGGGGCATAGACCATTACAGGAACGAGCACTTGAAGCAGGTCTTAAACTTACTCCCAAAATAATTTTTACTGAGGGTGCAATTGCAGGTTATCAGGCAGATATAAAAGAACATGAAGATAGAAAAGCAAGAGAAGATTTAGCTAGACAATTTTCAAGATGGTAATGGAGCTTTCAAATTTACAATTTATCTCTTTTCTATTCCAAACCAAATAACTCTGTGAAGTTTGATATCATCCTATACTTTTCAAGATATTCATTACCTTTTTCTGTTATTGAGTATGTTTTATTTTTTCCATCTATCTTTTCAGATACAAATTTCTTATTCATTAATTCTGTTAGATAGATTTCCATCATTATATGTGAAAGATTGGATTTGTATAAAATATGGGTTGGTTTTATCTTTCCATTTTTTGATTTTATGACTTCCAGTATGTCTTTTATTATTTCAAGTTTTGTTCTTTTTTTGTTCATTTTTTAAGGGTTCTGACTAATCCGAAAAGCATGATACTATATGCGCAAAGCTCCAGTATGTGACTGATTACATAAGATGAGTAAAATTGATCTGAGAATACGAGATCAAGATTACTCAATAATAATAACAAGAAAGAGGAGAATATTATCAATGTTTTTTTGTTTTTGTTCTTTATCCATTCTAAAATATAATTGTATGATATGAAAGTTAGAAGAAATACTGAAAGTATTCTAAATGTCAGTAGCTTATTGAAACTTGAGGCTAAGACTAATAGACCAAGGCCTAGAAGAAGATAATATAATTCTCCTTTTTCAATTTTAAATGTAGTATAGGCTAGTGTTATTAATCCAGATATGAAAAGAGCCATATGAAGGTAGATGCTCGAAATGTATATTAGTGGAAGGCCTTCTGTGGTTAGAATCATGTATCCAGTGCCAGTATCTTTTAATAAAATTATATTTATTATTGCCCAAGTTAAATAGGATAGAGAAATTAATAAAAAGCCCAGACCGAATCTTTTTAATGAATCTTCTCTGCAAGTTTTATAGCATGAAAAAGCAATGATGGCTATGGATATGGTAATTATTCCGAATAGAATTTCCATCCCAATTCCAAATTTAAAGAACCAATCTGGAATTAAATAAGAATAAGTCATCTCTTAAAAGGTCATTTTAGGTTTTTAAGGCTTATGGAAGATAATTCTAGAGTTGCCTTCTAGAGCAGAGTTTAACAAGTCATTAATAAAGGCTTTTCTTAAATATTTCAAGCACTCAATATGGAGGTGATGCTAAGGGCTGACTTGGGGCTACCAACCCCCTTATATTCGCTCGTTTGTCACGCTTGTTTCTCAAAACCCTGTGCGGGTTGACCTCTTTCTCCCGCACAGGATTTCATCTTTTAATATGAAACTAATTATCTTATTGATAACATATTTTTAACTACTTGTGTTTAATGAAAAATTTTTAGAAAGGTATTTTAATGGAGTTACTTAACTTTTTCATGCCCACAAGATTTGAAGTAGTATCTAATACGAATGATGCGAGAGCGAATGTAATTTTAGATAAGCTTCATAGCTCTGGTTTTAGTCAAGTTAAAGGAGTTAGTTTGGCTGATGTTTATACTGTTGATGTAGAGGATAATGTTCAAGGATTAGATAATTTTAGAAAGACATTATTTAATCCTGTTTCTCAAAGAGCAGGAGTAAATGGAAGTGGTGCTCCTGAAGGATTTGACTATGCTGTTGATATAGGGGGTTTGCCAGGAGTAACTGATAATGTTGGAAGAACTGCTAGAGAAGGGCTTGAACATGTTCTCGGAGAGAGTGTTCCTGGGCAAGGAGTTTTTACTTCTAGAACTTTTTATTTAACTGGAAAGGAATTAAATGAGGAAAGTGCTAAGAGTATAGGTCTAACTTTAAGTAATCCAGTTATTCAGAGAGTACATGTAAAATCTGCTGATGATTTTAAGAGAGACGGAGGAATGGATTTAATTGTTCCGAGAGTTAATTTGACTGAGAGACCTAGAGCAGATGTTGTTGATTTAATTGGAGCTAATAGTGAAGAGTTGGTAAGAATAGGAAAGCAAGGAATAGCTAATGCTGATGGAAGTAGAAGAGGACCTTTAGCAATGGATTTGACTTATATGAAAGCAGTTCAGGATTATTCTAGAAAGATAGGGCGTAATTTAAGAGACATAGAATTGGAAGCAGTTGCACAAAGTTGGAGCGAACATTGTGAACATACTATATTTAATGATCCTATAGACGATATTAAAGAAGGTTTGTTTAAGAGATTTATTAGAGGAGCAACTGAAGAAATAATTGATATGAAGAGTGCTAGAGGGGAAAAGACAGATTGTGTTTCTTTGTTCAGCGATAACTCGGGTGCTTTTGTTTTTGATGATAAATGGCTTATAACTGATAAAAAAGAAACTCATAACTCTCCAAGTGCTCTTGATCCATTTGGAGGAGCTATTACTGGACTAGTTGGAGTTTTCAGAGATGCTCTTGGATTTGGAATGGGTGCTAAGCCCGTTGCAGGTGGATATGGATTTTGTTTAGGTAATTCATTAGATGATAGAATATTATTTAGAGATGCAAATAAACAGCAACCTTTGCTTTCTCCAAGAAGAATTATGGATGGAGTTATAGAAGGTGTAAATGCTGGAGGAAATCAATCAGGAGTTCCTACTCCTCAAGGTTATGTTTATTTTGATGATGATTTTAGAGGAAAGCCATTAGTTTTTGTTAGAACAATTGGATTAATACCAAGAAGAATTGAAGGAGAGAAAAGTTGGGAAAAGAAAGCAAATGATGGAAATTATATAGTTGTTATTGGTGGAAGAGTTGGCTTAGATGGTATACACGGTGCTACATTTTCTTCTGAGTCTTTAAGTTCTGGAAGTCCTGCTACTGCTGTGCAGATTGGAGATCCAATTACTCAGAGAAAATTATGGGATGCTATGTTGGAAGCAAGAGATAAGAGACTGTATAGTAGTGTTACTGATAATGGGGCTGGAGGTTTATCTTGTTCTGTTAATGAGATGGCTAGTGAATCTGGAGGATGTGTTGTTTATCTTGATAAAGTTCCAACAAAATATCCTGGAATGCAACCGTGGCAAATTTTAGTTTCTGAATCTCAAGAGAGAATGACTCTTTCTGTTCCTAAAGAAAATTGGAATGAGTTTTCAAGTTTAATGCAAAGAAGGGATGTGGAAGCAAGTGTAATTGGAGAATTTACAGATAATGGAAAATCTATTGTTCAATATGGTGGAGAGACTATATGTGATTTGGATTTAGACTTTTTACATAATGGAAGACCTGCTAGACCTATGACTAGCAAGTTTGAGAGAAAAATAAATGAAGAACCTAACTTTGCTGTTCCTAATAATTTGAATGTGACTTTAGAACAAATGTTAGCAAGACCTAATGTGGCTAGTTTTGAATTTATTTCTAGACAATTTGATCACGAAGTTCAGGATGGTTCTGTTGTCAAGCCTTTGCAAGGTAAAGGAAGAGTTAATGGGGATGCTAGTGTTTTTAGACCAGTTTTAGATTCAGAGAAAGGAGTTGCTGTTTCACAAGCAATACACCCTAATTATAGTAGAATAGACACTTATCACATGGCTAGTTGTTCTCTTGATAGTGCTGTAGGAAATTTAGTTGCTGTTGGTGCTAATCCTAAAGATATTAAGTTGATGGATAATTTCTGTTGGTCTAGTTCAAATGATCCACAAAGGTTAGGAGAATTAAAGAGAGCGTGTCAAGCTTTATATCAAGGAGCAGTTGCTTATGAAACTCCATTCATATCTGGAAAAGACAGTATGTTTAATGATTTTAATGGATTTGGTTCTGATGGAAATCCAATTAAAATATCTGCTCCTCCTACTGTCGATATTTCTTCTATTGCCGTTATACCTGATTCTAAGAAAGCAGTAACTTTGGATGCTAAATTCTCTGGAGACTTAGTTTATGTTATAGGAGACACATATAATGAATTAGGTGGATCTGAATATTTTGCAATGGTTGGAGAGCAAGAAAGAGGTCAAAAATATATTGGAAATAATGTTCCTTCTGTTGATTTATCAAATAATGCTAGAGTTTATTCTGCTTTACATAGTGCTATGGATCAAGAATTGGTAGCGTCTTCGATTTATTTAGGAAGAGGAGGACTTGGAGTAGGATTGGCTAAAACTGCTATTGCAGGTGGTTTAGGTATGGATGTTGATATAAGCGATTTACCTGGTAAAAATTTAAGACCCGATTACGCATTGTTTTCACAAAGTCAAGGAAGGTTTGTTGTGACTGTTAACCCTAATAATAGAGAAAACTTTGAGAGAGCGATGGCTGGAACTTCTTATGCTCAGATTGGTAAAATAACTGATTGTACAAGAGAATTGTCTATAAGTCTTGGTGGAAGAAAAATTGTTGATACTCCTGTGGAAAATTTAACTAAATCTTATAAGTCTACTTTTAGAGGTTACTAATGGCAATTCCAAGAGTTTTAGTTTTGAAAGAGCATGGAACTAATTGTGAAGAAGGTTCTAAATATGCTTTTGAGAAAGCTGGAGCTAGAGCAGATATTGTTCATATGAATGATTTACTTGCAAATCCAAAATTAATGGGAGATTATCAAATTATGATGTTTTCTGGAGGATTTTCTCATGGAGATGATACTGGTTCAGGACTAGCTTGGGCTAATAGAATGAGAAGAGTTATGGATGAAGTTCAAGATTTTGTTTTAGATGATAAATTAGTTTTAGGAGTTTGCAATGGTTTTCAGACTTTAGTTAATATGGGTTTATTACCTGCTATAAATGAAAGATATGGGGAAGCCCAAGCCGCTTTATTACATAATGATTCTGCAAGATATGATTGTAGATGGGTTGATTTATCTTTGTCTGATAAAAGCCCATGGACAAAAGGAATAGGACGAATAAGTTTGCCTATTGCTCATGGGGAAGGAAAGTTTTATGCTCCTCCAGAAATTATGGGTGAAATAAAAAGAAAAGGATTAGATGTTGCTAAATATGTTCCTGGAGAAATTTCTCGTTCTCAAGGTCTAGATTATAATCCTAATGGTTCTTTGGAAGATATAGCAGGTATCTGTGATGTGTCTGGAAGAGTATTTGGATTAATGCCTCATCCTGAAAGAGCAATTGATTTTACACAAAGACCTGACTGGACTTTATTAAAAGAAGGTTATAGGAGAGAAGGAAAAGAAGTTCCTAGAGAAGGAGAGGGTATGAAGATATTTAAAAACGGAGTTAAATACTTTAATTGATATGGAAGATAATGCAGTTATTCCTTTGCATGATGCTAGAACCGGAGTCATGAGAACAGTTGCTTTTATGTCTGGAAAAGGTTCGAATATAGTAAAATTGCTTGATGTTCAGAAAGCTATGAATGCAAGTGGCGGATGTCCTTATGAGATAGTTGGATTGTTTAGTGATACTGAACAAAGTAATGCTCGTATAATTGCTGGAGAGTTTGACTTACCTGTTTTTGTAAATGATTTGGAAGCTTTTTGTGCTAAATATGAAAGGCCTGTAAAGGATATGGAAACGAGAGCTCTTTATGATTCGATAACAAGGAGAACTTTGCATCATCTTGATGCTCATGCAATTGTTCTTGGAGGTTATATGAGAAAGATTACCCAGCCTTTGCTTAGTAATTACATATGTGTTAATGTTCATCCTGCTGATTTGTCTAAAGTTAATGCAGATGGAAAGAGAATTTATACAGGAGATAAAGCGGTTGCAAAAGCCTTATTTGCTGGAGAAAGAGAATTAAGATCAACAGTGCATTTAGTAAATAAAGATGTTGATCAAGGACCAATTTTAATGATTTCGGATGCTGTTCAAGTGAATGAATCTGTTTCTGCTCTTTCTGATGAAGGTTTTCTTGCTGAGAGAGCAAAGCATTATCAGGATTTGTTGAAAGAGAGAGGAGATTTAGTTATATTTCCTAAAACTTTGGTCAATATTGCTAGAGGAAGATACGGTTTAGATATGGAAGGAAGACTATATTTTCTTGGTAATTTAGCTCCAAAAGGAATAAATCCTAGATTAGAAGTAATTCCATAGTTTAAGAGTTAAAAATTTAAATACCCTAATTTCTTATTTATATTATGCAGGTTAAGAAAAGGCATTTGATAATGTTTATAATGGCTGTTTTATTGATTGGTTTAGCTTTTGCAGGATATAAGTATATGCCTAAAGATGGTGATATGTTAAGTAACAGCACAAGTATAATAAATAAGTCAAACATGGTAAAAGATAAAATACAAGTAGAATTGGAGACTAATATGGGAAATATTGTAATTGAATTGTATTCTGATATGCCTATAACTTCTGGTAATTTTAAGAATCTCACTGAGAAAGGTTTTTATGATGGTATTATATTTCATAGAGTAATCGATGGTTTCATGATACAGGGAGGAGATCCTAAAGGAAATGGTATGGGTGGGCCTGGATATAATATTAAAGATGAATTTACTCATGCTGGAGGGAATAAGAACCTTAGAGGAACAATAAGCATGGCTAATGCAGGTCCAAATACTGGTGGAAGTCAGTTCTTTATCAACTTGAAATATAATGATTTTCTCGATACCAAACATCCAGCTTTTGGAATCGTTGTTAAGGGAATGGATGTTGTTGATAAAATAGCTAAAGTTGATGTTGATGGAAATGATAAACCTTATGATAAAGTCCAGATAATTAAGGCAAGAGTAATTTAATGGAGAAAAAAACCTTCTTTTTATTTAGTGGGATTATATTCGTTGTTGCCGGAGTTTCACATCTTTTGAGGGCATTGTCTTCATGGGATTTATCTGTTGAAGGTTTTGCTATACCTGTTGGGTTCTCTTATCTTGCTGGAATTGCACTTTTGCTTTTAAGTTATCAATCTTTTAAATTGTATCAGAAGAAATGATTACTTCTTTTTATAAAGTAGAACAAAAAGTAATAAACATAATAGTATAATGAGCAATAGTAATGTAGTTGGTAAGATCCAGATCAAGTTAATGCTATTACCTTTCTTATTTGCTACATTATTGCTTGTGGTATCTTCATACTCTGTGTAATCTACCGGAGCTTTTTTATCTTGAGGTGTTAAATCTGGGAATTTCTTATTGTTTGTTGTAGGAACATTTCCATTGTTATTTCCATTGTTATTTCCTCCATTACCTCCTCCGCCTGAACCTCCAGATGTTGTTGTGTTAATTGTAAAGGTAATTGTTGAGGTTATTGTAAAGCTAGGATTACTTGCTCTTACTGTTAAATTGTATGAACCATTTACAAGTCCTGTTAAAAATACTGGGCTTGTATATATGAAAGTTTGATTATTTAATGTGTAGTTTATTGAAGTTGCGTTTGGACTTGATATGTTCAATAAAACTGAAGTTGCGTTGTATGATGTGTTGTTTAATGGAGAACTTATTGTGATTGTAGGTATTCCATAAACTACTGAACTATTTATTGCGAATGTAACTGATGAAGTAGTTGTTCCTAACGCATTTACTGCTGAAGCTAAGAGTGTGTGTGAGCCAGGTAATAATGTTACATTTACTGGAGAGGTGTAATTTATGTTAGCTCCTGAATCTAAGGAATAGAATACTTGTGTTGCATTTGCTGTTGAAAGTGAAATTAGAACTGCAGGAGTGTTGTATGTTATGTTTAAAGGAGATAATATCGATATTGTAGGGAGAGTTTGATTTGCTGTTAGTGGCAATGTAGAAGTTGTGCTTGTGACAGCTGTTGTATTTATATTTCCTGAATTGTCTTTTGTTAAAACTGATAATGTATAAGTTGTGTTTGAAATCAAACCAGTAGCTGTATAAAATGGACTAGATGTGTTTAGAACATTTACTCCATTTAATGATATTATAGATTGATTGAAGTCTGAATTTGATGGATTTGTCCAATTCCAAGTTATTGTTGTTAGGTTTCTATTTGTAGCTGATAAACTAGATATTGTTGAAGGTGGAGTTGTATCTACTGGAGTTGTTGCAGTTATTGTGAAGTTAGATATTTGATTTGTAGTTGGAAGAGTATTTACACATAAATCATTATTTGTTGTTGAAGATACACTCAATGTATGATTTCCTGCTGGTAGTGTGAAGTTGAATTGTGCAACTCTAGAACTTGAGAACGGCACAGAGAGAGTTTTTGTTTGAGTTGTTCCATTTGCTGTTGCAGTTACATTAATGTCTATGTTGTAATATTGTGATATTTGCGAAGGAATTCCTGCAAGTGGACCTGAGTTATTAATTGGAGAGCTTGTTGAGAGAGTTACTGTTGCATTGTTTCCATTTACAGTTATAGTGGGTGTAGAAAGAGAAGTTCTACAATCTCTTTGTTTTGTTAAGTAATTTGTGAATGGACCTACTGGATCATTTGCATCTGTTCCTGCCCAGTTTGCAGATACTTCAAAAGGAATATATCCTTTCTTGTAGAAATAAATACCATATCCGAATGGTGATTGAAGCGTTGTTGAATAGTTTAATATTGTATTGTCTGTTGTAACATTGAATTCCCCATTGTATAGTATGCCTTGAGTTGTTGAACAAGTTGCATCATTACATATTACTCCAAATATTGATACGCCGGTTACAGGAGTTGAAGTAGCAATTAAGTTTCCAGATGCATCTATTTCTGCATATCTGAATATATTGCTTTCAAATCTTTCTGCAATTACAAATGTAGATAATAAAATAAGTGCTAAAATTGTTAAAATTATAAATTGATTTTTCATTTTATGGTCCTCCTCCAGGAGCTCCAGATCTTCCACCTGAACTTCCAGGCGCTCCACCAGGACCAGAAGTTCTTCCACCAGAACTAGTTAATATTCCGTTTAGATCATTATTTTCATTCAATGCAGTTCCTATTCTTATTGCTCCTGCTCCCGCAGCATGTCCTAATAACATTAAACAAGTATTTGCTCCTTCTCTTGAAGTTGTAAATGTTATTTGGTTTGGTTTCAATCCAACTTCAGCATTTGGACCCACAATTAGTCCCTTTGCATTATTTACTGAGATTACTGCTGTTCCATATTGATGTGGGAAGACTATAATATCTCCTCTTGCTTTTGCAAGAATATCATATGTTGCTCCAACTTTCTCTTCTAAATTACCAGCATTAAATGTTTTTTCAACTACTCTTGTATTTGGAGGAAGTTTTCCACCTTGTGAATAATCTATTCCTGAACTTACCGCTTCAAAACCACCAACTCCAACTGCGCCAGGTATTCCTGCAATAAGGTATCCTATTCCTCCTGCTCCTCCAATCTTTAAAGGAGTTCTAGTATCTGTTATCTTATGATTTACAGTTAGATTTTTTTCTCCAAATGTTAGAGTTACATTAAATTTGTCAGAAGCTTTTTTATGATTTATAGAATCTTCTTGGTTTACAGTTACTTTTACTCCTGCTCTAGTTGGATCTGTTGTATAGTTTTGAAATCCAGAAAATACTGCATCAGATAATTGTCTTCTCGCTGCTTCTGTTGAAGGTGCTAAATTGAAACTATATGTTTGTGCGCCTGCTGGAATTCTATTTTGAATTGCTCTTAGTGTTCCATATTGAGAATTTAATGGGCTGTCTGTGCTTAAAGGAGCATAAACTTCCAATTTACCAGAACCGTTGAATATGTGAACATTTCCTGAATAAGAAGGTAATCTATTGTATTGTTTTGCTAATTCTTGTTTTTCTTCAAAAGACGGTTGTGCTGGTAAATTATATTCAGGTCTTGCTGATGGAGTTGTTAATGCAGTTCTAGCTGTCTTTGATAATCTTGAAGTATCTGCTGATGTATATTCGTTCTTAGTTACACAACCAGTTAAAGCGGCAGTTAAACCTGTTAATGCGACTAGCGATCTTAATGATTTCATTTTTTGGCTCCTAATATGGCTCTTAATCTTTTTGTTGATCCTATTGTGAAAACTCCAGTATCATTGGTGAATGTAATACTTCCAGCGTTTGTACTTGCATTTTCTAAAAATGTTCCTAATCTTTTTAAATCACTTGTAGGAATTTCTCTTAAAACTGTTGCTGTTTCAGTATTTGACAATTTTGTTTTTCCAAACCAGATAGGGATGATTGCGTCATTGTTTGTTGGTTGGTATGTATTACCTATTGCTCTTGCAAAAGATCTTAGTTCAGAGAAGGTGTCTACAAATCCATCACCATAATATGGAACTTCTTGTATGTTTTGTAATCTCTTTCCATCTTTACTAAATCTAGCTACAGATAAAGGTAATTCTAATGGAGATACACTAATTAGTTTATCTACAGTTTTTCCTTCTTGTACTCTTCTTTCTTCTGCAAGTCTAGCTGCTTCTTCTACTGCATGGTATTTACTAATTGTTCTGTTTGCATTTCCTAATTGTGCTTGTGTATCTGCTAATCTATCATTTTTAGCTTTAAGGTCGGTATCTGCTATGTTTAGAAGATTTGTAGCTCGAGTGTATTTTCCTGTTAAGTTTGCTAATTGTGTTTTTGTTTCATTAAGTTTATGTGCAGTTTCTCCTTGAAGATGAGCCATTGCATTATATTTTCCAGTTGCTTCTCTTAGATTATTTACAGTATTTGTTAATGATGATGCTAAAGTATTATTTTTATTTGTTGCTGTTGAGTAATCTCTTCTAAATTGATTTACTTCTCTTAATCTATCTTGTAATGTTGAATTAGCAACGGCAAGTTCTCTTGCTGAGGCAGTTAGGTTTGCAGATAAAGTTTTATTTCGCTCTAATGCATCAACATAATTTCTTGTTGTCGCTTCTAATGTTCCAGTTGTTCTTTGGAGTTTAGTACCTGTTTCAACGTGAAGGTTCATTTCTCTTGCTAATTGTTCTTCTCTTTTTCTTGTTGATTCTTGTGCTTTTGTTAAATCTTTTTTTGCTGTTGATAGATAACCTTTCAATTCAGCAACTTGATTTGTAGCATTTCCATAATCTCTCCTGACAGATGCTAATTGATTTGTAGCAGTGAAAAGATCATTTGATGCACTTAAAATTTTTAAATTTGCAGAGCCTAATTTATTAGTCATTTCAACATTTCTTATTATTGAACTACCTAAATCTGCTTGGAGACCAGTTAACTTAACTTCAGCTTTGACAAGATCATTTGTGGCTAAAGAATGTTCTTTTGTTAAAGTCGCTAGATTATTTGAAGTTGTAGCTAAATCATTTGTAGCAAGATTATATTGAGTTGTTAAAGCAGCTAAATTAGTTGATAGATTATGAGAAGTATTTGTTGCATCAGCGTAATTTGTTTTTAATGTCATTAATTCACTCATTGTTGCATCATAATTTGAATGCAGGTTTGATACGGTATCACCTAGTCTATTTGTCTCTGATTGTAATTCTGCTTTTTCAGCTTGTAATTGCGCTATTAATTTACCTTTTGGATCTGGTCCAGGTTTACATGAAACACCTAATAATCCATACGCTGTAATTGCTGCTAATGTTCCAATTGCTGCTAATTTAGCTAAATTATTTCTAGTTCTTCCTAAAAAGCTAACTGGAGTTATATTTGCTGGTGTTGTACTTGGTGTGAAGTCTGCTGGCACTACTATAGTTTCTAAACCTTTAGCAGGTTGTCTTGTTTCCATAGTTTGTGGAGAAGGAGTAAATTTAACTTGAACTACATTTTCAGGTTGAGGATTAAGATATGATGTTTTTGCTTGAATATTATCTTTAAGTCCAGTTATAGCATCTTTAACAATTGAATAATTCTTTATCCTTCCTTTTTCTGCTTGATTTTGTAAGTAACTTTGAGAATTATTTAGTAATGATTGAGCATACTGTTTTTCTCCTGCAGTAAATGTATCTTGACCTTCTTTAAGAAGAGCTCCTATTTTAGCAATTCTTGTTTGGTGACTATATCCTCTATTAGTTGCTATGTCTCCAGCTTGTATTAATATCTCAGAATTAGATCCTAAATTTGCTCTAGAGTTTAAATAAAGATCATTTTGACTGTTTTTAAGACTTGTTTGAGGTGTTTTTCTTGCCATTTTTTGTTTTATCACCTCTAAACTCTTACTTTACCTTGCGTTTTTCGATTATATAAAGGTTTCTAGTGTTGTCATTTTAAAGAAGTTATAATATTTTCAAAATTTTTCGTTCATAAACTTTAAAAAGAAGACTTTTATTATTATATAGAATGAATAAAAATTTAATTTGGAGTATTATTATTGTTTTCATTTTATTAGTATTTGGATTTTATTATTTTAATGATATTGAAAGTGGTGTTGTTTCAAATAATGATGAAGGTAGTGACTTAGCTAGTTCTGGTTCTGGAGCAGTAATTCAAGCTGATGGAAATACAAAAGTTATTTCTATTTCTGCTCAGAAGTATGATTATACTCCTGGAACAATAACTGTTAAGAAAGGAGATCATGTGAGAATGGTATTAGTTAATAAGGATACACAGCATGGAATTGTAATTCCTGGTTTCAATGTTAAGGGAATGGATTCAGTTGAGTTTACTGCTGATAAAGCTGGAACTTTTGAATTTCGTTGTCCTACTTTCTGTGGTTCAGGACATAGGGAAATGAAAGGAACTTTAATTGTAGAGGAATGATGCTAAATCTTAAAAAATATGCACCAATAACCGTTAGAATTGGTATTTCTTTAGTTTTTTTGTGGTTTGGCTTTCAACAATTGTTGAATCCAGGAGATTGGACTGCTTGGTTACCTTCTTTTACTAGTTTTTTACCATTTAAAGCAGTTACTTTAATTGTTATTAGTGGTTTATTTGAATCTATTCTCGGATTATTTTTGATTTTAGGAATTTTCACTAGACTTTCGTCAGCATTATTAATTTTGCATCTCATAGGCATAATATTTAGTGTAGGATATAATGAGATTGCTGTGAGGGATTTTGGTCTGCTTATGGCTTTATTATCTGTATTTTTTAATGGAGAGGATGAATGGTGTTTGGATAAGGCTAAAGAGCAATAAATGATTAATTCTTTAAAGGTAGTTTTTGTCTTATATCTATGAGAACAGCAGGACCACCAGAGATACACAATAGGCATAAGATTTCTTTTCCAGCTCAGGTAAAGAACATAATTAGAATTTCAGATATTGTTCTTGAGATAGTTGATGCGAGATATATTACTGAGTCAAGAATACCTGAATTGGAGGAAATCATTAAAGAACAGGAAAAAATGCTTGTTCATGTCGTTACTAAAATAGATTTAGTGGATGTTAAGAAGTTGAAAGAAAGTGAACAAGCTAAAGACTTGTCTAATCCCGTCTTCATTTCTTGCAAGACTAAAGAAGGTATAAAGAACTTAAGAGAAAGGATACATATTCTAGCTAAAAAATTTAAAGATCGTGAAAGAGTGCATATCGGCGTTATTGGATATCCTAATACTGGAAAAAGTAGTGTTATAAGTATATTAGCGAGAAGAGCAGCTGCACCTGTTTCTTCCCAGTCAGGTTTTACTAAGAGCATGAGCAAGATTAGATTTTCAAAAGGAATTCTTTTGCTAGATGGACCGGGAGTAGTTCCTACAAAAGAAAATTTATTTGGAGATCAAGATTTAAAGAAACATGCTCTTCTTGGTGTGCATGTTCCTGAGAGTGTGAGAAATCCTGATTTAATTGTTTTTGAATTAATGAAAATGAATCCAGGCAGACTTGAAAAGCATTATGATATAGAATCTGAAGGAGATGTAGAAAAGCTTCTTCAACTTCTTGGAGAGAGATGGATTATCTTAAAGAAGAAAGGTGAAGTTGACAGTGATAAAACAGCAAGAAGAATTCTAAAAGACTGGCATACTGGCAAGATAAAAGGTTGATTTAAATAGTATAATTTTTAGATTTTTCTTATGAGTGCAAGGAAAAATACTGCTGTTGTTGTGGTTGATATGCAAGAGAGATTTCTTTCAATGTTAGATAAATTAACAAGGAGACAATTAGTACATAATCATCTTGAAGTTTTAGATTATTGTAGAGAAAATGATGTACCAGTTGTAGGAATTAGACATGATATTGTTGCTTTTGGGAAAGAATATGTTTATGCAATAGAAAATAAAATAGCCGAAGTCTCTAGAAATAGATATTTTTGGAAAGATAAAAATGATGGATTTTCTAATCTTAAATTGCAGGAGTATTTATCTTCTTTAGGAATAGAAAGATTATGTTTGATGGGAGTTTTTGCTTCTCGTTGTGTTATTAGCACTGGACAAGGAGCACTTAATAATGGTTTTAAGATTGCTACTTCCAGAGATTTGATTACAGATAGTAATTATTCTCAAGCCTTATTAGCAAGTTTTGATTGGTTTAATGCTAATGGGACTTTATTTGACAGATATCAAGATATGCTTAGAACTCTTTAGTTTTACCATTATCAAAAGACAGTGAAGGTATAAATACTACCTTGTATTATATTAATTAAGGTGATTGACTTTATCATCTTAATCCCTGCAGATAGTACTACAGATAAATCAACAAGTTTAAGGATTTGTTAATGTCTCTGTAAGCACAGAAACACGGAAGAGAGAAGAAGGGAAAAATTACACGATATTGAAGGGTGGGCAAAAGGCGAAAGCCGAGCCGAGAGGCGAAACCTGCTTATTTCAAGAGGTCGTGTAATTTATTTTTTTTATTTTGAAATATAAACATTTAAGTATAAATGTTTACTGATGATTAAAAGAGGAAAATGGCTACTTTAAATTTGGTTTGGGATTACATTGTTCATTATCTTAGTCTTACTTTAGATTCTGATGTTTTATGGGAAATTTCACCTATGATAATTGCCACCGTATTGACTATAGCTTATTTTCAAAGGTATGATAACGAAAAGCCTGGGTGGGAGAGTTATTATTCAACTTCCATTGTTCTTCTTTTTGTCTCGCTTTCTTTGCTTAGATATGTCTATAACATAAATGATGCAGGAGCTTACAATTTTATAGAATATCAGGCTAAAAGTCTTGCTGCCGTTTTTATATTATTTTTAGGATTTGTTCTGATTAAGTTTAATTTTGAGCATTTACTTCCTGAAAGATATGCATTATATGTGAGCTCTCCATTAACTATTCACTTAATTGCATTTGCAGTTATTTTATTTGTTCATTCAGATAGAACTTTAACTTGGGTTGGTTTTTTATCTTTGGTTATAATTGTTGCAGTTTTATCCTTAATATTAAATTCAATAAAATTCCCATTGCATAAGATGTTTGTTTTCATGAAAAAGGAAAAGGAAAAAGAAGAGATAAAGAGTGTTAAGGAAGTTAAGTTTGAAATTGATGAACTTAGAAGAAAGATAGCAGAAAAGAAAAGAAATCTTAAATTTGTAAAAAAGGTTGATGTTGATAAGCCTAGATCCATTGCTAAGAAGATAAAGAAACTTTTGAGATAATCAGATTAATTTAGTTATATTTTATCTTATTAAATATTGATAAAAAGTTGTTATCTATAATACGATATTAATGTTGTTGTATAAGTTAATAATATTTTTTATTTTTAATTCCAGCTATTTTGTAAATTTCATTCATTAGATTTTTTCCAGCTTTGTTCCTTCGGAAGAGTCTATTAATTTAAATCCTTTTTCTTCTATTCTCTTCCTGAATAAGTCTGCTTCTTCCCACATCTTAGCTTGTCTAAGCTTTTCTCTTTCACTTGCAAGGTCTTTTATTTCTTTAGGAATGGTGAGTTTTTCTTCTTTCATCTCTTTAATGTCTAAACCTAAGACTTTATCAAATTCTTCAAGGAGTTTTATCTTTTTCTTTGAATCAAAGTCTAAATCATCTAGAGCCGTATGGAATATTTGTAATGCATTTGGTATGTTTAAGTCTGAATGAATTGCTTTATTGAAAGATGATTGGTATTTTTCTGTTTCATCTTTCCCTTTGTAATGGTTTTGCTTTAGGCTTATTATTTTCTTTTTTATATTTTCATATCCATTTTTAGATGCATCTAATGCCTCTAATGAGAAGTTCAAGGGTTTTTTGTAGTGTGTTTGAAGGCAGAGATATCTATAATGTAATGGATTGTAACCTAGATCTTCTAATTCTTTTATAGTGTATAGGCCTCCTGATGATTTTGATACTTTGTCTCCATTAAATAGAAGGAATGCTCCGTGAAGCCAGTAATTTACAAATTTCTTTCCTGTTGCTGCTTCGCTTTGTGCTATTTCATTAGTGTGATGGATTGGAATATGGTCTTGGCCTCCAGTATGGATATCAAAATGATTTCCTAGATATTTCATACTCATAGCTGAGCATTCTATGTGCCAGCCAGGGAAACCAACACCCCAAGGAGAAGGCCATTCTTGCTGTCTTTTTTCATTTTCTTTTGAGAATTTCCATAAAGCAAAGTCCGTTTTGCTCTTTTTATCTCCAATTTGAATTCTTTTTCCTGCTTTTAATTCTTTAATGTTTAAATTTGCTAATTTACCATAATCTTTTAATTTCAAAGTGTTAAAATAAATTCCATCACTCGTTTTGTAAGTAAATCCCTTTTTTTCAAGAGTTTTTATTAATTCTATCTGTTCTTTTATGTGTGAAGTAGCTTTTGTCCATTTGCTTGATTCTAAAATGTTTAATTTTTTTAAATCCTGGTGAAAGACAGAAAAGTAGTGATCTGCAATTTCTTTTGCTGACTTGTTTTCTTTTTTTGATGCATTTTCCATTTTATCTTCACCTTGGTCTGCATCATCAGTCAAGTGTCCAACATCTGTTATGTTGATTATCTGCTTTACTTTATATCCTGCATATAGGAGCATTCTTTTCAATAGGTCTGAGAAAATGTATGTTCTCATGTTTCCTATTGTGGCATACCAGTAAACTGTTGGACCACAAGTATACATTTTAATTTCTTTTGGATTAATTGGCTTGAAGACTTCCTCTTTTTTTGATAATGTATTGTATAGATAGATAGACTCTTTTTTCATATATTAATTAGTATATTCAGTATTTTAAGGGTTTCCATGCCAAGGTTTTTAAGCTTGTTTTTTAGGGTAATTTTATGGAAAGCGACAAGAGTTTAGTAAGTTTATTAGCTGAGAGTTTAGTTGGAACCATTTCTAAGGGCAAACCTATGAATAAAAAAAGTAGAGATAGGTTTTATTCTATTACTGGACAACTTTCAGATACTATTAGAAGGCAGCATGGATCTGTTGATTTTCCTACTAGATTATCAAGATATATAGGCCAGAGAGCTATGCTAACCGGTATGAAAGATAATGAATTTATTGATGCTGTTTGTAAGTCTGAAGATTTGAGAAGCTGGGAAAATTTAATGTTTTATAATTACGTTTAAACCACAGGTTTAAATAGCCAGATTTTGATTGTTATTTATTCAACGTGTATAAGAAATAGCTCAAAGAGACTATTTCTTGTTTGGCATTGATTACATAATTTAAATGGAAAGTTTTACAAAACTTGGCCTATCAGAGAAGCTTGCGAAGGCATTGTCTGAATTTGGCTTTGAACAACCTAGAGAAATTCAAGAGAAGACAATTCCTTTAGCTATGGCTGGGAAAGATATTATTGGTGGAAGCGCAACGGGAAGTGGAAAGACGCTTGCTTTTGGTGCAAGTATAATTGAGAAAACAATTAAAGGGAAAGGCGTCCAAGCATTGATTCTTACTCCTACTAGAGAATTAGCTGAACAGGTTGCAGATTCTTTGATTAAATTTTCAAGATATTATAACTTGGAGATATGCACAGTTTATGGTGGTGTAAGTATTGAACCTCAAATGAGATATTTGAGATATGCCGATGTTGTTGTTGGAACTCCTGGAAGAATATTAGATCATTTAGAAAGAAGAACTCTTGATTTGAGTAAGGTTAAGACTTTGGTTTTAGATGAAGCTGATAGAATGTTAGATATGGGTTTTATAGATGATGTAGTTAAGATAATTGAAAGCTGTCCTAAAGAAAGACAAACAATGTTATTTTCTGCAACTATAAGTAGAGATATTGAACTTATTGCTAAAAAATATATGAAGAAGCCTGAGTCTATTGAACTTGAAAGCTATGTTGATCCTAGCAAATTAAAACAGGTCTATTATGATGCTTCACAAGATGTGAAGTTCTCTTTGCTTTTACATTTACTTAAGCATGAGCATCCTGGATTGATTATGATATTCTGTAATACTCAGAGAAATACTGATTTTATTGCTGATAATTTAGCTAGATATAGCATTGATGCTACAGCGATTCATGGAGGATTGTCACAAGCTAAGAGGACGAGAGTTATGGATAACTTTAGAAATAATCAAGTAAGTGTATTGGTTTGCACTGATGTTGCTGCTAGAGGATTAGATATAAAGAATGTAAGTCATGTTTACAATTACGATATGCCTAATTCAAGTAAAGAGTATGTCCATAGAATTGGAAGAACTGCTAGAGCTGGAAAAGATGGTATAGCTATCAATTTAGTTTCTCCTAGAGATTATGATAACTTTAGAAGTATTCTTAGAAATCCAGAATTACAGATTGAACAAATGCCAATACCAGAAGTAGAGAAGGTATTTGTTAATTTTAACAGTCCTGGTAGAGAGAGAAGCTTTAGGCCAAGAATGAGAAGTTCTGGAAATGGAAGAAGCTTTGGAGATAGAAGTGAAGGCTCAGGAGAAAGTAGAGGTGGCTATAGAGGAGGTGGAGAAAGAGGAGGAAGCAGAGGCGGTGGAGGATATCGTGGAGGGGGCGGTGGCGGAGGATATAGGGGTGGTTCAAGATCAAGACATGGAAGGTCAAATGAAGATACTCAAAGGCCTAGTTACAGTAGAAGAAGATTTTAAGTAATAATCGATTTATGTTACTCTTTAATAGTGATACTAAAAGAAAGGTTTAAATAGGTATATTTTTTATTTGTTTTATGAATTTTAAAAAAGCACTGGGGGCAACTCTTTTAGCAGGAGCTATTGTATGCGCTACTGCAATTGGTGGTAAACCTTACAAAGATACCAGACGAGTTAGTGATAATGAGAGCAATTACGCTCAATCAAATACAAATTATGATCCTAATCCTAAATCTCCTCCTTATTTTATTGCTGGAGAAGATGATTCCGGAGCTAAGATTGTTAAGGTAAATAGAAGAGTATTTGTTTCTGGGAGAGATCTTTCTTTGACAGGACTTGTAAGTAAATTAACAAATGAAGGAGATAGTAAAGAAGCTTTGGCACAGAGATTACTTAATTATGTTTCTGGAATTAATTATAATCCTAATGAGGGAGATAAGCAGAAAACTGCTTTGGAAGTATTATCTACTGGAAAGGCAGATTGCAGAGGAAAGACTGTTCTTTTGGCTTCTCTACTTGATCATGCAGGTATTGATTGCACTATAGTCTATTTTCCTACTCACGTGAGTGTCGCTGTTGAAGGAAAATATTCTAATAAAAATGGATTAGCCTTTGATTTGGATGGAAAGCGATATAGTCTTGCTGAACCTAGCTCTGAAAATGGATTTGAAATAGGTAAGACTGAAAGTCCACAATTAGATTTTGGTAAAATGGAGCAGGTACAAAGATCTGATGGAAAAGTATTTGATATAAAGACTGGGAGGCAATTAGAATTTTATTGACATGATAGTTTTAATGTTTTTTTAGTAAGAAACATTAAATAGTCTTTCTAATACAAAAATTTATGCATTCAAGATATATAACTGGAAGCAATTTAGAGCCACAAATTACGGCTAAACTTATATCTTTAGGTTATTTTCCTGCAGTTAGAGACACCACTCCTATTCTTAACTTAGCTTTACAGATAATTTACGTAGGTTCTACTGCTTCAGTTATTGGAAGATTCGCTGATGGACCAAGAATAATGGTTCATGATAGTAAACTAAAACCTAGTAGTTGGTGTGAAGGACAGTTATATTTCTTAAATGCCGGTGTTGATGATTTAGTATGCCTCGATAATGTATTGGAAGAGCATTATGTAAGGAGTGCACCAAAATTTACTTTTACTCCTAATGCTCAGCCATTAGATGCACATCATAGATAGTCTTGATAAATAGGATACTTTATTGATTCTTATAATCTCTAATCATCTTCCTTATTAGTTTTGAAGTGTCATGGTTTTTGTTTGTAGGTTTTATAGCTTCTTTTAGTACTTCATACCAAACAGCATATCCTTCATTACTTGGATGAAATTTATCTCTTGAGAATAAAGATTTGTCATTT
This sequence comes from Nanobdellota archaeon, assembly GCA_038045765.1. GTDB lineage: Archaea > Nanobdellota > Nanobdellia > Pacearchaeales > GW2011-AR1 > SICV01. The sequence goes on from JBBSXN010000003.1 coordinate 58,624, forward strand.
CTAAATCTTGGAAAATCACTTATTGATGTGTATAAATCAATATAAACTGTTTTTGTTGCTTTTGCTATTTTCTTATATATTTTTCTCACTTTTCTTGTTCTTAATGAATATAATGCATTTATAGGAAAAGGCAGTAATCTAGATGCAGCTAGATTACCTCCATGTAAAAATATGACTTTTTTAGATTTCTTCTTTGCCTCATTTATAAGAAACAACATATCTTTTTCTATTTCTTTTAAGGGTGTGAAACGAACTATATTATTTGCTCCAATATTAATTACGATTAGATTATAATGATTTAATTTAGATTTTCTAAGAAATTCCAAGGCATCTTTGATTTTTGCTCCTGTTCTAGCTATTACTTCAATAGTCGCATCTGGCTTTTCCTTTCCAAGTCTGCCAGGCATAGAATATTCTTTTTTAGATGCTCCGATGCCTACTGCAGTGCTATCCCCAATCCATAATATATTTTCTTTTCCATTACCTTTTTGATTTGGAAGTTTTGTTGACCTTTCCATTTTATTTCTCAATTTTTTATATATTTTTATTTTTATAAAAGCGTAAATATATCTAATTATTATTATCCATAGCAATAAAGTTAATATTTTTATAATCATTTTATTGAACTAACGACCTCTTCTATTTCTTCCAATGATTTGCAGGACATTGCTTTTTGTCTTAACTTTGCTGCGCCTTGCATGTTTCTAAAGAAACATGTTGAAATATATTTTATTCTATGTAAATTATCAAATTTGTATTTCTTGCAGTATTTTAGATAGAGTTTAAGGTATTTTATGTTTCTTTCAAATGAAAATGGGATCTCTTTGCCTGTTTTAAGATAGTGATTTACTCTATAAAATATGTCTGGGTCACCTATGGCTGCTCTTGCAATCATGCAACCATCAGCAATTTTTAACATCTCTTCTACTTTTTTGCCTGAATCTATATCTCCATTACCTATAACTGGAATTTTCAATTCCTTTTTTACTTTAGCTATCCAAGCCCAGTCAGCAGGAGTTTTATTTGAATGTGTAGCAAGCCTTGCATGTACTGTTAAAAGAGAAGCTCCGGCTTTTTCAATTGCTTTTGCTGTCTCTAAGACATTATTATTTTCAAAGCCGAGTCTTATTTTTGCTGTGACTGTTAGACCTGCCTTCTTTAGCAGTTTGATGATATCGGCTATTTTTTCAGGATTTTTAAGAAGGAAAGAACCAGCTTCATTTCCAGTTATTCTCATTGATGGACAGCCACAGTTTATATCTACTATATCATATTTTTTTAAATGGGGAATTGCTTTTTCAAATTCTTCTAAATTATTTCCAGTTATTTGTATTATTTTTATCTTTTCTGATGGAATAGTCTGCATGTGTTTTTTTGTTGCTGAATTTTCATGAGTAACTGCATCTACATAAAGCATTTCAGTGCTTGCATAATCTACCCCTGCTTTTCTACAAATTAATCTATATGGTAAATCTGTTACATCAACCATAGGAGATAAAAATACGGGATTTTTTATAGTGAATTTTCCTATTTTTATTGGTTTGAGTTTCATTTTCATATAAACTTAAATATGCTTAATGAGGTTTATAAAAATGCCCTCATTCGAAAGAAATTTTTGGAATCCAAACTTTTATGCAAGAAAAGCTTTTACAGCTGAAGGTTTGGAAATGCATATATGGGAATTAGAGAGTATTAGAAGTAAATCTTGGTCTGAAGGATCAAATTCACTTTATTATAATAGGATAGTTGCTGATTTTAAAGTAGAATATTACCGCTTAACTGGAAGGGAGTTTAAAGGTTAAATGAGTGTTGTTTAGTACAAATATATTTTTATAGTGCTATTTTCATCAATCTCTTAATGGTTAGGTATGTTAGTCCAATTGATCCCCACGTTCATTTAAGATGGGAAGAATATCCTAATAAAAATTATCTTAAGCTTGGTTTTTTAGATGCTAGGGCAGTTGGTCTGGCTGCTTTGGTGGAACAGGGAAATACATCTCCTGCTCTTACAAATGAGGAAGTTATAAGGAAGCGTTTGAAACTCGCTGATCAATTTAGAGGTAATATTATGCATGGAGTATATGTTGTTCTTACTCCTGATGAAGATCAACAGGTTGGTGCTTTGAAGTTAGTTATGAATGAAGAAAGAGTTTGTGGTGCCAAAACTTTTCTTGTTAGATCTACTAACAGCGGTTTGATTGAGATAACTGATGAAAAAGCTCAAAGAGAAGCTTGGTTTTTGAAAGCAATAACTGGTTTTCGTGGGCCTGATATCGCACATTATGAAGATGGAAAATTATTTACTATGCCTTTTGATCCTGCAAATCCCGTTTCTCACTCAATTAGACAGTGTCCTGAAGCTGAAGTTGTGCAGTTTGAAAGACAATTTAAGAATGCTTATGATGCAGGTTATGAAGGAAGTTTAGTTGTTTTGCATACTTCAAATCCTGATACAATTGATATGGGTGAGAAACTCATCAAGCAACATAGTCCTAATTTTAAAGTCTTTTATGAAACTACCTTTCATCATATGTTTTTGAATGGAAATGATGATTATCCTCTTCATGGTAATCTTGTAAAAATGAATCCTCCTTTGAGACCGGCTGTTTTGCAGGAAAGACTGCTTGAATATGTTCTTGCAGGTAAAACTCATATTATTGGTACTGATCACGCTCCTCATCCTTATGAAGAAAAAATAGGTAAGCCGTATAAGTCAGGTATTCCTGCTATATTATTCTGGCCTAAAGGTATTGAATTATTAAGAAATCATGGAATGAAAGCAGAGCATCTTGAAGCTTTGACATTCGATAACTCTAATGAATTGTATTTTGGTGGAAGAGTTAAAGGGAAGATAGTTGATATTAAGTATGCACCAGATTTGTGGAGAAGAAGATATGGATTTAATCCTTTTTCAAGAATTGATGGAACACCTAAGAGTTAATTTCTTCTTCTTTCTGTTCTTCTTAATTCTCTTAATAATGCTGGACCTTTGTAGATTAATGGGGTGAATATTTGAACTCCATTTACTTTTTCACATATTGTTCTTAGTCTTACTCTTTCAGCAGAATTTATTCCCCCACACGCTATTAAATTGAGTTGATATCCTCCAGCATTTATAGCATCTCTAAATGCTTGTTGTGTTTCATATGATCTATTGTAGACTGCATTTCCGCTTGCTCCACCTTTACCCTCGGGATTTGGCCTATGTCTTATAAAATTGGGGTCATGATGAGTTGTTGTGTTTGTAGTTGTGAAGCCATCTATTCCATAATCTCCGGCTATCTGAACTATTCTAATAATATCTTCTTTGCTTAGATCGGGAGAAACTTTTAGATAAATTTCTTGGTCTGGATCTCTTCTATTAACTGCTACGACTTCCATCATTTCTTTTAGTTTACTTTGGTATTCTGCTCTTGAATCTCCTTTTCCAATTGCAGCATGCGTATTTGGACAGGATATATTTAATTCATATCTATCTACGTAAGGCAAATCTTTTGTTGCTAGCATTGTTGTTCTTAAGTCTTTTAATAGTTCATTACCTGTTTTTCCAGGTGTCGACATTAAGTTTATTGTTATTGGGACTCCGTGATGTCCATATCTTTTCAGGTTTTCTGCTACTGTTTTTGCTCCTACTCCTGGAAGACCCATCCAGTTTACCATTGAATCTGTGCTAGAATATCTTACAATTCTTGGGCAGGGATTGCCTTGCCAAGGGTCTGCAGTTACTGTCCCAACGACAACTCTATCAAATCCTAATGCTTTAAGAAAAGTTGGGGGAATGTTTCCATCTTTATTGAAGCCAGCAGCATTTGAAATTTCAAAACCAGGATCTAATTTATTTTCTAGACAGTCAAATAATATATTTTCTAGTCTAAAAGCATGAATCCTTCTTGCAGCTTCAACGAATGCATGATGCGCATCTTCTGGGTCGGGAAATTTATCAAATAACTTTGAACGATGTTGTATATATTTCCTATCTATGAAATTTCTTATGCCTTCCATTTATTCTTAGCTTATTTTATCTTTAAATATATGATTTACTACTCTGTATGAATGCTCTATGACAATCATCTTTAAATAGAAAGAGGTTCTTTATTTTTTATGGAAAAGGATATTGATAGAATAACAAAGAATAGCGAAACAGATATTGTAATAAGAATTGATGATTTTGGTGGTAAGAGGGGATTAACTATAAGGGAATTTGTAAAGAGCGATAAATATACTGGCTTTACAAAAGCTGGAACTAGAATACCTGCTGATAAGTTTAAGGTTTTTAAAGCTACAATAAATAGTATTGATGAGAAAGATTTCGAAGTTGAAGAAGTGAAATAGTTAAATTTTTATATGGTTTTTTTGATATTTTCTTATGGATCCAGATTATAGGTTGCCATTTAAGCCAGAATTTTTGAAGAGACTTAGAGAACAGAGTAAAGATGATGTTGATTCTGTTTTACGAACAACACCTAGTCCTTTTGGTTATCATGATGGAAGATATTATTTTCAACCACCCATAGGTACTGAGATTGTTGCTTGCAGATCAGGTAGAGTTGTAGAGATTGATAGAACTCCTCTAAGAAAATTATTAGGTTTAACCCATAGAGAGCTACATAACGCAAGGTTTGTTTTTATAAATCATGGTGATGAGACTTATATGAATTATGTACATTTAGATTCTCGATTAAAGAAAGGAGATAGGGTTGAACAAGGTGAAACTATTGGTAGATTAATAAGCGGTTCTTCAGATTATCTTCCACATTTACATTTACATCATCATAAGTTCTTTAGTCCTAAGCAAGTAAGCAGAGATACATTTAATTCTAATGTTGTTTTTACTGATCCTCTTTTTAGAAGGTTTAGATATATTGGAGGACTGCTTAGAAATCCTAGTCTTACTTTAATTGATTAAGGCATGCCTGAATTCTTTACTATCATTTCAAGTTTTTGTTGTTCTGTTAAATCATTTGTTCCTTGGACTTGAAATCTGTGATAATATTCTGGGAGATTCATCATTCTTTCATGTCTTTGTAAGTCTCTTAAGTCTGCTTTTCCTGTAAAATGAAGAATTGTATACAATGCAATTGCTCCTGCGATATATTTTGGTGCTTTCTTTAGAAATTGGTATTTCATTTTATTCTTTAGTATTTTAGGTATTAAATATATTATTGTTCTAAGATATATTTAGTTAATTCTTCAGATTCTCTTCTTAATGTACTGGCTTTCTTAGTTATTTCAGGAGCATTTGTTAACCTTTCTACTGTAGAATATGTGAAATGTCCTGGTCTTTCTCTTGATTGATAACTTACTAATCCTTCTGTAAACATAAATGCTGTGAGAGCCGCAATTTTAATCAATATTGAATCATCGTATGAAGAGACAGTTTGATCATTTAACATGCTTCTTGTTGTTAAATATACTCCAGCAAACCCAAGGTTCATTAATGCTATTCCGAATGTCTTTGATTGGTTTTCTAAGTGATTTGCTCTTTCTCTAATTGAATTTGGTGTTTCTATTTGATACATCGCTTGTTGACAATTATCAAGCTTTAAAAATGTGTGTTGCTTCTTAATTATTAATGAATATAGGAGAAAATAATAATGAAAGATCAAATAAGACAACCAATAGTAACTGTATGTGGTCATGTAGATCATGGTAAAACATCGATATTAGATTGTTTTAGAGGAAGCGCTGTTCAAGAGAGTGAGGCTGGAGGAATAACTCAGAAGATAAGTTTTACTAAATATCCTAAAGAGCAGATTCTTAAGACTTGTCCGCTTCTTGAAAAGTCTGGAGCAAAGCTTGAAATTCCAGGATTTCTTTTTATAGATACACCAGGGCATGCAGCATTTACTAATTTAAGAAAGAGAGGAGGGAGCTTAGCAGATCTTGCAATTTTAGTTGTTAATATAAAAGAAGGAATAAAACCACAAACGGCTGAAGTCTTACAAATTTTGAAGGCTAATAAAACTCCTTTTGTTGTTGCATTGAATAAACTAGACAATATTTCTGGATGGAAGAAGAAAGGAGATTTGAAAGAGAGCATTAATTCACAAGCTATTCATGTAAGGCAAGAATTTGATGAAGCATTTTTAACTTTTCAAGGTTCTTTGCATGAACATGGTTTCGATTCTGATTTATTTTATGAAATAAATGATTTTACTAAGAAGATTGCTTTAGTTCCTTGTTCTGCTAGAACTAAAGAAGGAATAAGTGAATTGATATTTGTTTTATGTGGATTGTCTCAGAAGTTTTTGAAGGAAAGATTGAAATTGAGCGAGGTCTCTAAGGGAGTTATTTTAGAAGTTAAACAAGTTAAAGGACAGAAATGGGTAGAAGCTATTTTGTATGATGGTGTTTTAGATGAAGGAGATGAATTAGTTATAGCTAGTTTTGGAGAATCAATTATTTCAAAGGTTAGAGCCTTAGGAGAGATCGTGCCATTGTCTAATAAATATAGTCCTGTAAAGAGCGTTACAGCTGCTACAGGAGTTAAAATGCAATTAACAGAAACAGATGGAATAATGGCAGGAGTTCCTTTTCAGGAAACTAAAGGAGATGTTGAAAGCGTTAAGTCTGCTTTCAAGAAAGATATGGCTAAAACTATTCAAGTCGATAAGCAAGGAATTATTATTAAGGCAGATTCACTTGGAAGTTTAGAAGCTTTGATTACTTTACTTAAACAGGAAAAAATACAGATAATCAAAACTGGAATTGGACCTATTGGAAAGAGCGATTTAATTTCTGCTCAGGCTAATTTAGATATTAATCCATTAGATGCAGTGATAGTCGGATTTAATGTCGGTCTGGAAGAAGATTTAGAGGTACCTGAAAGCATTAAAGTCATTAGAAATGAAGTTGTGTATAAATTAATTGATGATTTAGGAGAGTGGAGAAAGAGGAAAGATGAGGAGATAAGAAAAGAAAGAATGATGGAGTTGGTTACTGTTTGTAAATTGGAAATATTCCAGAATCATGTTTTTAGAAATAGTAATCCTGCTATTTTTGGAGTTAAGGTATTGGCTGGAAAGGTTAAAGTTGGAATACCTATGATTGATGAGAAAGGAGAGGAAATTGCAAGAGTAAAGTCTTTACAGTTAGATAAAAGCGCAGTTGTCGAAGCTAAAGAAGGAAGTGAACTTGCACTTGCTTTACCAGGAATACAATTTGATAGAGTATTGAAAGAAAGTAAGTATCTTTATGCAGATATAAGTGAAAAGCAGTTTAAGACTTTTAAGAAGAACAAGGATTTATTGTCTAGCAATGAGATGAAGGTTCTTCAGGAGATTGCTGAGATAAAACAAAGGAAGAATGAAAATTGGGGAGCTTAGTATCTTACTTGTCTTTTTCTAGTTGATCCTTGAATATGGATTTCATTAACTTCGTTCCCAGGGTTCAATTCAGCCACTCTATGTTTCATTAAATCTCTTGGAGAATGGTATTCTCTTTTTTCATCATCTCCCATATGAGCTCGATATTTTCTTAAGTTAATCATAATTTTGCTTCATGAGATAAGCTTTAAAAACCCTCCTTTCTGATTGTGTATATGGTAATAAAAATCAATATAGCTGATAAGGGAAAGACTTGGAAAGTTGAATCAGATGGAGCTTCTTTAATGGGTAAAAATGTTGGAGATAAAGTTCATGGAGCTGAATTGAAATCAGAATTAGAAGGTTATGAGCTTGAAATAATGGGTGGAAGTGATAGTGCTGGTTTTCCTTTATCTAAAGATGTCGAAGGAGTTTATTTGAGAAAAGTTTTATTGACTGAAGGCTTTGGAATGAGACAGAGTAAGCCTCACGGACTTAGAAAGAGAAAGACTCTTAGAGGAAAGACTATTTCAGAAGCTGTTGTTCAGCTTAATTTAGTTGTTGTAAAGCATGGTGGAAAGAAATTACATGAAATATTTCCTGAACAGAATCAACCTAAAGCTACAAAGACTGGGGAACAAAAAGCTCCTGCTCCAGCTGCTTAATTCTAAAGGTAGGTTTTTTAAACACAGTTTTTCTTGAGAATTTATGAATACTGGAAAGCAATTAGAGACAATAAATATTGGAATTGTAGGACATATAGATCATGGTAAGACTACTTTACTTCAGAAGTTGAGCGGTAAGTGGGCTTCTCAACACTCTCAGGAATTGAAAAGAGGAATTACTATTAAATTAGGTTATGCAGATATAACTTTGTATAAAGATAAGAATGGATATAATACTAAATCTGGAGAACCTGTAAGGCATGTTAGTTTTGTTGATGCTCCTGGACATGAGATGCTTATGGCTACTATGTTGTCAGGGGCAGCTATAATTGATGCAGCTATACTTGTTGTGGCTGCTAATGAAGGCATTAAACCGCAAACAAGGGAACATTTAATGGCATTACAAGCTAAGCAAATTAAGAATTTGATAGTTGTTCAAAATAAGATTGATTTGGTTGATAAGAATCAGGCCTTGAAGAGCTATAAAGAAATAAAAGAATTGCTTAAAGGAAAATATGATAATGCAGAGATAATTCCGGTTTCTGCACAGCAGGAAGTTAATATCGATAAGATTTATGAAGCAATTGCTCAGATTAAAATTGAAGATAGAAAAGAAAATGATAAGCCCGTTTTTGTTGTTGCTAGAAGTTTTGATATAAATAAGCCTGGAACAAAACCTGAGAACTTGCATGGAACTGTTCTTGGAGGAACTTTAAAGAAAGGTAAATTAAAAGTTGGAGATGAAATTGAAATGAAGCCAGGAATTGCTATTAAGGAAGCTAATCAGATTAAATATAAAACTCTTAATGCTAAAGTTCTAAAATTATTTAGAGGTAGTGCTGAAGTTCAAGAATTGACTTCTGGTGGAAGTATGAGTTTAGAAACAAGTTTAGATATGTCTATTGGAAAGAATGATGCTTTAGCTGGAAATGTTTTATCTGTTAAAGATTATTTACCAGAACCTGCATTGCATTTGAAAGTTAAATACAATCTATTTCCAGAGGTTTTTGGTGTAAGTACTAATATGAAAGTTGAACCTTTGAAAGCTAGTGAGGCTTTACTCTTGAGTATAAATACAAGTATGACAATTGGAGTTATAAAGAGAATTCAGAAGAATGAAATTGAATTGACTTTGAAAATGCCCGTTGTTCTTTTCAAAGGAGATAATGTCGCTATATCCAGAAATTTAGCAGGGCACTGGAGATTAATAGGTTGGGGAGAGGTTGTTTAGTTTTACCAGCTTCTCTTATTTTCTTTAACTCTTTGTAAAATATCTTTAACTCTCTTATTTTGTGTTTCTGGTAACTTTGCACTCATTAGATAGTATAATAGTGCCTTCTTGTAAGAAGGAGAGAAATTGTTGAAAGTTTCTTCTAGTTTTTTATCTTTATTTAATTCAATCTTTAATATTTCTGGAACTTCAGGGTTTTTTGGCCTACCGAAGTCATGTGGTTTCTTTTTTAGTCCTTCCTTGTATCTTTTTATGCCTAAAGTGTGCATTTTCTTTTCTTTTAACAGTTTTTTCGCATAGCTTAATGTGTTAGTGCTCCAGTTTGCTTTGTCTCCTCTTTTGATGAAAGTGCGCATATATTTTTCTTCATCCAATTTATTTATTATTGTGTCAATCCAACCGAAGCAGAGAGCTTCTTCAATTCCTTCCCTATGAGACATTGAAGTCTTTCCAGTATGTTTCTTATGATGAATAACCTGCACTTTCTTCTCTTCAAGATGATTCTTTTCAAGCCAGTTTCTAAAATCTTGTCTTGAATAAACTGTTATTTGGGGAATTTTATCCATGTTATAATCAAGTTTATGGTATTTTTAATAGTTGGTTTTGACGATAAGTTTTATTAACTCATTTTTTTCATATTATTTATGTCAATTGAGAAGAAAGTAGTAGGGGCTGCAATAATAAGCAGAGGAAGAATTCTTTTAGTTAATAACTCCAATTTTTTTATTCCTGTTGGAGGAAAGATTAAAGCTGGAGAAACAGATGAACAATGTCTCAGGAGGGAGGCGAGGGAAGAATTAAGTGGTACGGAACTAAAGAATCTTCGATTCTACAAAGATTTTAAGGCTATTACTCCTACTTCTAGAAAGCCTTTTATTTGTGCTATTTATCTGGCAGAGATAGATGGTTTGCTTGGAAATGCTTCTGCCGAGATATCCGGCTATGTCTGGATGCCCTATAGTAGTAGAGACAGTTATAGATTATCTGATGCGACTAGAGAAATGGTAGAATCTTTGCATGGAGATGACTTATTTTAGTTTGCGCAATAATATTTATAACGTACTTTAGCAAGGATGTTTTATGTCGAATGTTGATGCTATAAAAAGGGTGAAAGGTCCATGCGTTATTCTTGCTGGTGCGGGAACTGGGAAGACGCATACAATAGTTGAGAAGATAAAATATTTAATTGAATCTGGGACAGCACCAGATAAGATTGTTTGTATTACTTTTTCAAATGAAGCGGCTAATAATGTTTTATTGAGGGTGGAAAAGTTGTTAGGAACTTTACATTTGAATGATGGTAAGAAACCAATAATAAAGACATTTCATAGTTTTTCTGCTGATTTGATTAGAAAGTACGGAGATAGAATTGAAATATCTAAAGAATTTAAGATATTAGATCCTGATCAGGCCAAAGTTATTTTACATAGAAATTTTAAGATTAATGCTGCAAATTGCCATAAATATATAGCAAGTATAGGGACTGCTAAAGACTTAGGTGTTAAACTAGAGGAGTTTCAGAATTTTCTTTCTGCAGGAATGAGAGAGTTTGAAGGAGTAGACTTGGAGAAAAGACTTGAGAATTTGAATTTTGAATTTCAAACTCTTCATCTTAAAAGTGAGCATAAGAAGAAAAAAGAAATTGTTGCAGATATAAAGAAGATAAAAACTATTATTGAATTGAAGAAATTTGTGAATGCATGGAATGCCTATGAAAAGCTGAAGAAGAAAGGAAATTATCAGGATTATTCTGATTTGAATGTAAATTCATTGCATCTTTTGAGAGAGAATAGAGAAATCGGCATGGATTTTGATTATGTTATTGTTGATGAATTTCAAGATACAAATAAACTTCAATTGGATTTTCTTGTTGAATTGGCTGGAAATGGAAATATAACTGTTGTAGGTGACCCTAATCAGAGCATATATAGATTCCGGGGAGCATATAAGAATAACTTGAGTTTGTTTAAGCAAATCTTTAAAGTTGGTGAAAAAGATGTGTTTAATCTTGCACAGTCTTATAGGTCTCCGAATAAAGTGCTTAAAGCAGCACATAAGTTAATTTTGAATAATTATGAGAATAAAGAGGAATGTTTCTTTGTCGAGAATGTTCATGGAAGAGAGGGAGATAATATTGAAGTTTATGAATTGAAAAATGCTAGGGAAGAAGCTAGAAAAATAGTTGAATTGGTAAAAAAAGAAGTTGAAAATGGCTCTTCTTTGGAAGATATATGTATTATGTTTAGGGCGCACCAACATGGAAGAATAATAAAGAAATATCTTGAAAGCGAGAAGATACCCTTTCATTCTGTTGCTAAGTCTTCATTGCTTAAGCAGAAATCAATAAAGACTGCAAGAGATTATTTGATTGTTTTGGATAAATTAAAGAAAAAAGAGAAGGGTGGAGAGGAAGCTTGGTGGGATTTAGCTTATCAGCTTAACTTTAATCAAGAAGATTTAATTAAAATTGGAAAAACTATAAAAGAATTTGCAAAAAAGAATGAAAAGAAAGATGAGGATAAAAAAGATAATAATGAAGAAAAAATAGAAGAAGTATTAAGTGTTTATTTATTTAATAAACTTGAAGAGATTGTTTCTGAGAAGGGAAGAATGGCTGCTAAGATTTTGATTGAGAAGATAAAATTAATGATTCCATTTATGGATAAGCCTATTTCTGAGATTTTGAAAGAGATTTATAAAATTTCAGGTCTTGTTAATGAACAGAAGACTAGGGAAGAGAAAGAAATTATGCTTAATTTGAATAAGTTCTTTGAATTGGCTAAAGTTCATGAAGAATTGTATGATTCTGATATGAGTAATTTTCTTTATTATCTTGATTTGCTTGAGAGTTTAGGAATTGAGATATCTGCTTCTGAATTGGAAGAAGCAGGAGTAAGATTGATGACTAGTCATGCTACAAAAGGCCTTGAGTATAAAATAGTTATAATAAGTAATATGGCTCAAGGAAGATTTCCTATTGAAAGATATACAAGCAATATGTTAATTCCTACTGAGCTTTTACCAGAAGTTAAGAACGAGATTAAAGGAATGAATGAAGGCGATAAGGAGGATTATGTACATTCTTATGAAAAGCATAATCAACTTCTTGAGGAAAGAAGGTTATGCTATGTTTCTTTTACAAGAGCTAAGGAAAAATTAGTTTTAACTTATGCCTCTGAATATTCAGGTAAAGCATTTTCTCCTAGTGTTTTTCTTAATGAAGTAGATTATAAGAAAAATACAGATTTTACGTTTGTTATCGATAATGATATAAAATGCAGTGAAGAACTGGAGAATGATAAGAAGTTTGAAGTGGGAAGTTTTCTTAATGCTAGAGATTTTGAAGAAAGTGTAAGAAATAATCAAGTTGAGAAGAAAGAGGAAAGCAAAAGACTTTCTCCTTCTGCTCTTTTACTATTTGATGAATGTCAGAAAAAGTTTGAGTATAAATATGTGTATAACATGCCTGATAAGAAAACCATTAGTTGGGAAGCTATGCGTCTTGGAAGTTTTGTGCATCTTATATTGGAGAAAGGAGTTAGTCAGTTGTTTGATAAAATTGAACAGTATCTTGAATTAGCTAAGGAGACCTCTTTAAATGAGGATTGGGAGAGTGTTTCTTTGAATGAGGCTGAGACATTATTAAGGGTCTTTTTTGAAAGAAATAATGGGAAGTATGATAATAGGACTAAGACAGAACAGTATTTACCTTTACATCTATCTGGGATTGATTTTATGGGTTTTGCTGATAGAATTGATGTGAAAGATAATGGTGTGGAGATAATTGATTATAAAACTGGAAAGACAAGTATCTCTCCAAGAGATAGAAACTGGCAGCTTGGATTTTACGCTCTCGCCGCGGAGAAGAAATATGGAAATGTAAGGAAGGTTGTTTTAGATATGTTAAAACAGGAAAGGCCTCTTGAATTTAATATAGATGAAAAAGGAAATGCAGTATGCGTAAGCAGTAAATTTATTGATGGATTTAATATATATTCTGTTAGAGATGAATTAATTGATACTGCACATAAAATTCAGGAAGCTTATAAATCAGGTTTTAAGGCTTGTTCTATAGAGGATAACTGTGATTTCTGTAATGAGTATGTTTATGGATTGTAATTAGGAAAGAAGATTTGGACATGTTGATACTCTTTCTGGTTTTATATTTGGAGATTCATATTCATCTCTTTCAAGATTTAAATTATATCTGAATGCCTCTTCTACACTTAGACTATATTGATTACCTATAGACTCAGCGTTTTGAATTCCTAACGCACTTAAAATTTGAGTTTTAGCATTAGTAAAATGCCTATTGTTTGTTCCACCAGCACGATATAGAAACTTTTCAACTAATTTACCTATTCCTCCAATTTCTCGAGGATGATATACTTCAAACTTATCTTTTTCTCCTAATATCAATTCAAAATTTTCATATCCTCTTATGGTGTGTGGAATTGCTATTATTACTTCATCAGTTAAACGACATACTGTTGCTAAACTTTTAACCTCCCTTCTTCCCATTTCTAATTCTAAAGGTAAAACATTTCCATCTACACAAGTTTCATTAATCATAGCAGGAATTAGTAGCTCATTTCCTGAGAAAACTAATCTACCATACCTACTAATCCTTTCTTTATGAAATGTTAAATTATGAAAACCATATGTTCTTAATAGTAGAGAATTATCTTCGCTCCCCTCTATACCACCTAATATACCTCTATGGTGATATTTAGGAATATTAGTTCTTTTCTTATTCGCTTCTTCTTTATTCGGTCTTACCATAAGGTATAATTTTAACTAGCTTTTTTAAGTCTTTAGGGTATTTTAGGTACAAAAGCTGGAGACGTAAGCTTTTTAAACCGATTTTTTCTCTGAGATATAGGATGTTTTACTTATTAGATGTTGAAGACCATGTTCGTGTAGAACCTAAGCATTTTGGTTTGCCCACGAGAGAAGCTGTTGAGAAGCAACTTGATGAAACTTATGTGAATAAAGTTACAAAAGAATTAGGCTATGTTGTGAAAGTTGTTTCTGTTGAAAATGTTTTTGACGGCGTTATAATCCCCGGAGATGGAGCTGCTTTTTACAAATCTAATTTTAAGTTACTCTCTTGGAAACCTGAATTGCACGAATTGGTTTATGGAACTATAACTGAAATTACTAATTTTGGAGCATTTATACAAATGGGTCCTGCACAAGGAATGATACATATTTCTCAGACTATGGAAGATTATGTATCTATGAGCAAGACAGGAACATTATCTGGAAAAGCAAGTAAAAGGAACTTGGCTAAGGGAGATAACTGTATTGCAAGAATTGTTGCTATAAGCTATAAGTCTGGAGAACCTAAGATTGGATTAACAATGAGACAAGCAGGATTAGGAAAAGTTGAATGGATGAAAGAAGATAAGAAGAAGAGAGATAGCGATAGTAAGAAAGCTGAAAAAGCAGAAAAGTCAGGAAAGAAAAAAGGAGATAAGAAATAATGGCTGTTCAGAGAGCATGTAAAAGCTGTAAGAGTATTTTTGAAGGTGCTGGAAGATGCCCTAGTTGTGGTGGAGAAGAGAATACTGAAACTTTCAAGGGAAAGATAGTTATTGTAAATCCAGAAACTTCTGAAATAGCAAAGAATTTAAAATACACAAAGAAAGGGAGTTATGCTGTTAAGCTAGGATAAAATGAAAGAAATAAAAAATAAATTAATGAGAAGAAAAGAAGTTGAGATTGTTATCGAATCAAGTTCTAACCCTGGTTTTGCTCACGCTTTGGCCGAAATTGTTAAGCATTTTAAAGCATCTGAAGAACAGATTGTTGTTAAGAAAATAAGCAGTTCTTTTGGAAGAAATACATTCACTATTGAAGCTAATATATATGATTCTGCTAAGGATAAGTTAGAGTTAGAACCAAAGAAAAAGGAGAAGGCGAAGGCCCCTGGTGCATAAAAATGTCAGAACGTGGTGGAGGTTCAGTTAAGAAAGGAGAAGGAAAGAAGGCTCATAAGAATAAGCCTACTAGTAAGAAATATGAAATGTATACTATAAGCGGAGATAATGTAAAGAAGAGTAAAGAATGTGTTAAGTGCGGTCCTGGTATCTTTTTAGCACAACACAAAGATAGATCTACTTGCGGTAAATGTGGATATACTGAGTTTAGTAAGAAATAGATTCTTAATGAATTATTCTCGATGGATTTATAAGATTTAGATTTCTTTATATTTTATGAATAAGTTATGGCTTTTGCTTTCCGCAGTTATTTTACCATCTATATTGTATTTTGTTGTTTTCTTTTATATGAATTTCTCTAACTATTTTACTTTCTCAGTAGTTTTATCCTTAATATTAATATTAATTATTATAATTCTTTATGTTCATATACTAAATTATAAAGTTATTAAGAATGAATCATTACCAAATTCTCTTAAGTTTATTCTTCTAAATATTTTAATTGCATTTATATTTCAAATAATATTATCTTTTGTACTGAGTTTTTTTATGACCCATATTAGCTTTATCTCTACTATTTTTAAAGATTGGAAGGAAGGACCAGCATTTGTTATTCTTTGGTTTTTTCAAGGATTAGTTGTAATTTTGTCTAGCATTATATCCTTAATATCTAAAGCAATATCCAGTAATTAATATTTTCTGTCTGTTAGAAACGACGCCAAATAAAAAATCTTTGCGAATCTAAAGTCTAACAGACCTTTCACCTCTTTTTAACTCTGAACAATTCGGATATGTTTTCTGCCTAAATTAAGGACTTTTGAAAACCTTGAAGAATTGTCAAATTCTCGTCTCTATATAACCATCTTAATTGAGTACCAATTAATGATTATAACCCATAGAGAGG
Organism: Nanobdellota archaeon; assembly: GCA_038045765.1. Taxonomy (GTDB): domain Archaea; phylum Nanobdellota; class Nanobdellia; order Pacearchaeales; family GW2011-AR1; genus SICV01. The sequence continues at coordinate 74,670 of JBBSXN010000003.1, forward strand.
AGGCCTCACCAATCAAAAAGAGCGATGAAACGTCCTCTCCTGGGAAAAAGAGGTGATAATATATCTAGAGAAAGAGGATATTTAAATGTTTCGGTATGTTGTAACTATACAATGAGAACATATAATTGATTGTGTGAAATGAGCTTTAAATAAGTATGTTTTTGAGTAGCGATAAGAAGACATATAAACTTGTATTAGTTATTTGATTAAATGGGGATTGATGAGGGATTAGATATTGGGGTTATGGATGGAATCGTAGATGAAATGCCAGAAGTTGAGAAAAAACCAGTGCAGAAAGTACAGCAAGAGCAAATTCATACTCTTCTTTTTGGAGATCAATTAAGCTGGCAGTCTATTATATACGATTTGATTAATAGTGAACAGTTAAACCCATGGGATATAGATTTGAGCTTATTGTCTCAGAAGTTCTTGGAGAAAGTAAGATTGCTTGAAGAGGCTAATTTCTTTGTTTCTAGTAAGGTTTTGTTTGCAGCTGCATTACTATTAAGAATAAAATCTGAGATTTTACTTGAAACCGATATACAGAGTCTTGATGATATATTATTTGGAAAGAAGGAAGAGAAGAAATATATTCAAGAAAGAATAGAATTAGATGAGGAGATACCGAATTTGATTATTAGAACCCCTCTACCTAGATTCAAAAAAGTTACTTTAGATGAATTGATGAGTGCGCTTGGAAATGCTATAAAGACAGAGACTAGAAGAATACAGAAAGTTGCATTGACAAGACAACAGGAATTTGAAACGGCTTTATCCTTACCTAAAAAAAGGATAAATATTAATGAGAGTATAAAGGGAGTTCATGCCCATTTAGAAGATGTTTTTAAGAATAGAACTGAAAGAGTGGCTTTTTCTGAAATTGCTGGTACGGATGATAATGAGAAAAGAGTAGCTACTTTTGTTCCACTATTACATTTGGATAATCAGCATAAAGTTTGGTTGGAACAGGATAAGCATTTTGATGAGATATGGATTTTATTAAAAGAGATGTATGAAGAGAAGAATGCGGAAGCTCTTGAGAAGATGAGAAAAGAGGTTGATGAGGCTATGAAAGATTTTGAGAAGGAAGATTCAGATAAAAGAAAGGCTGCTGAAGATTTCAATGAAGATTTTGGGAATCCAATTGCCAGTGCTTTTGAAAAAGAATCAAATGTTAAAGAAGAAAGGGATGAAGAAGAGAATTAATTGTTTAGATAATTTATAGATTTCAAGACATTATTATCTCTTAATACGATCTCCTTGTAGATTATATAATTAATGTGAGTTGCGAGAGATTATTCTATATGATAACGATATTTTTTATTGAATTTACTATTCGCTATTAATTCTAATTTTTCTTCAAAAATGAAATCAATGACTTTTCAACTAACACCTTTTCATTACCTGTTTTCATATCTTTCAATTTGAATTTCTTGCTCTTTACTTCATCTTCACCTATGAATAATGAGTAAGGGATTTGGTAAGAGTTAGCGTATTCAAGTGCTTTTCCTGCTCCTGAGAAGAATAGCACACAAGGCACATTCTCCTTTCTTAATTTGTTTGCGAGTGCTATTGATACTTTGTCTTGTTTAATTGAGATTATCATTGCTTTAACAGGTGGTTCCATAGTCAGTTTATCTATTTCTTCCTTACATAAGCCCATTAGAGCTTCTAGGCTAAAGGATATTCCTACAGCAGGGATATCTTTTCCAGAATATTTGCCTATAGTTTTGTCGTATCTTCCACCAGCTACAATAGAATTTTTCCCATTACTAAATATCTCGAATATATTTCCAGTATAGTATCCAAATCCTCTTATCATGAATAAGTTCGGAGTTACTTTAACGCCATATAGTTTGCATTTACTTTCTAATTCGATTAGTTCTTCTATTCCATCAAATTTATTTTCTTTAAAAAATTCAAGGGGCTTTTCTAATAATTTAAAGAGAGTAATAATTTGATTTGAATCGGCATATTTCTTAAGGTTAGCTTTTACATTATCTTCTCCAATCTTATCGATCTTATCTAATTCCCTCATAACCTGTTTCTTTTGTCTTATTTCAACGCTTTCTATTATTGAGTCAAGAAGCTTTCTATTATTTACTTTTATCTCAAATTCTCTTATTCCTAATTCTTTTAATATCTCGGATACTACTCCAAGGCATTCTGTATCTGCTGAAACACTTGCATCTCCTATTATGTCTATGTCGCATTGAGTGAATTGTCTTGTTCTACCTGCTCTTAATGGCTCATCTCTAAAAATCTCTCCAATTTGATATCTTTTGAAAGGTAGTTTAAGGTTAGGATTCTGTTTCATTATTCTTGCTAGTTGGAAAGTGAATTCATATCTTAAACCGAGGTTTCTGCCTCCACGGTCTTTCAATCTAAATCTATCTGAAACTGCTTCATCTTCTTCCTCTGTTGGAAGATTGTTTGATTTCATTAATTCATCAAATTCAATTAAAGGAGTTTCAACTGGAAGAAATCCGTATAGAGAATACCATTTCTCAACGATTTGCTTTATTTTTCTTCTTTTAAGAGATTCAGGAGGTAAATTATCCTGAAAACCCTTTACTGTTTCTACTTCTATTATCATGTTTTATCTAGAGAAAGAGGATTTTTATATTGTTTGGTTAGACTAGTTGACCTACTGGCTTACTTACTGGCTTAACTTTCCTTTCTTTATATTCTCTAAGCAGTCCCCATATAGATTTTAATTCTCTCCTGAACATACCTTCAAATTCACTCGGAGTTTTTGAATTATATACTTCAAGATTTTTACTTTGTGCATTTCTGATTATATATGCTCTATCAAGTTCACCATCTGCCTTATCATCAATATATACTATTGCTGAATCTGGACCTAATTTTCTTTCAATTGTTAATCTTTGTTCTCTTGTTTCAACTAATATGCTATAATCGATACCTTTACTTCTTAAATTTGCTACAAAAACATCAAGAGGTTTATTCGGGCTTATTTCCTTCACGTGTTCTACTAATGCCTGGTATGTTTCCAGTGCTTCAACTTTTGCTCTTGAATTTCCGTATTCTTTTAATGCATCATGGCCCAAATAAGATATACCTACGGCTGCAGTTAATCCGATAATAGGCAATATTGATTTTCTTAATTTATCTCCTAAACTCATATTTTCTTTCAGAATATCTTTGTTTTAAATGTTACTTATAATAAGAGCGGAGGGAGGGAATCGAACCCTCGTCTTCAGCGCCACAAGCTGACATTCTACCATTGAACTACGACCGCCATGTATGGAACAAGAACCCAGGTTCTTCTGAATTCCTATTCTCTTTACTAACCCATCCTTCAGATTAGTTTTCCTTGAAGTTCAACCTTTCTTTAAGATTAACCTTCAGAGTTACCAAGAGAAGTGGTTTTAAAATCTTTCCTAATTGTGTTAAATAAGTATTTAATCTTCTTTTAGCTCATTAGATTATGAAGTTTAAGTTTTATTCACTTTGGTTATGTGCGATTATGATAGTTGTGTTTCTTTTTCAGCTATTTGTTAATGGATTTACAGAGTTGTTAATTTTAGATGATAGTTCTTTTGTTCAGCCTTGGAGATTTCTTACAGCTATCTTCTTGCATGGTGGTGCCGGACATTTATTGTATAATATATTCGCACTTGCTTTATTTGGAAGTATATTAGAGAAATTGATTACTGGAAAGAAACTTTTATTAGTTTTCTTTTTAACAGGATTAATTGCTAATTTGATTGCTGTTAATTTCTATTCTTCATCTCTTGGTGCAAGTGGAGCTATTTTCGGTGTAATTGGTGCTTTAATCGCCGTTAGACCAGGATTACCTATATTTGCTTTTGGAATTCCTATGCCTATATTTTTAGCAGGTATAATCTGGGCAGCAGGAGATTTACTTGGAGCAGCTGCTTATTTTGTTGGAAATCCTATTAATAATACTGGAAATATAGCCCATTTATCTGGAATGGTGATTGGTTTGTTTTTAGGTTTTCTTTTTAGAGAAAAAGAAAGCTTTAGAGAGAATGGAGTTAGATATAGGCTAAATGAACATGAAGTGAGAAGATGGGAAGACGATAATCTCTAATTAAAGATAAAATAGAATTGCACTTATAGCTAAGAAAAGAACTAATCCATAACTTATGTTTAATATGAATAACTTGAAAGGTTTGCCTTCCCAAAGTACGCTACTTGATAGGGTTGTTACGTAAAATCCAAGCCAGAGTAAAACACCTAACAGTAATGCTCCAGATATTGAAGAAACATTTAGAGCATTAATAAGCCATTCTAGAACATAAGCAGTAAGCAAGGACATTATGAATGCTGCTAGATAGTAAGGAGTCATATTCATCTTTTTTCCTTTAGCAATTTGTTCTTTAGTAAATCCTGCTAGTTTTACCCATGTCTTTCCAAAGATAGGACCATACCATAAACTACCAATAATCATTGAAGCAAGAGCAGAAAGTAATATTGCTAAATATCCCATATCATTAGATGTTTTTTATATTTATAAATTGTGTGATTTTATTTATTTTGAAAAATAGAAATATTTAAATACAATGTAAGAATAGTCTTACTATGAGTCAAATTGATATGACTAGGATGAGTAGTAAAGGGCAAGTAGTTATACCTGCTGATCTTAGAAAAGGTATTCTTGAAGGTGATAAGTTAGTTGTAATAAGAAATAATGATCAGATAATTTTAAAGAAAGCTGATAAGTTTGACAAGAATATAGAGGAAGATTTGGAAGTTGCTCGTAGAGTTGAGAATTCTTGGAGAGAGATAGAGCAAGGAAAATTCAAGAAGATGTCTTCTGATGATTTTATTAAGGAAATTAGAAGCCTTAAATAAAATATTAATATATGGTGAAAGAGATTATTCGAACAGAGTCATTTATTAATAGACTTAAAAAAATAGACAGAAGTTATTTGGATAGAGTTGAAAAATTAGTTATAAAAATCATATCTAATCCTGAAATAGGAAAGCCAATGAAATTTGATAGAAAAGAGACTAGGGAAGTCTACGTTTCGCCTTTTAGATTAGTATATTTTTATGATAAGAATTCAGATATATTGTATTTTTTAGATTTTTATCATAAAGATGAGCAGTAAAATATTATGCCCCCGCCGGGATTTGAACCCGGGTTTAAGCCGCGAAAGGGCTTCGTCCTTGGCCTCTAGACGACAAGGGCATGTCTAAGAGAGCTAGAAATCGCTTTTAAATTTTTGTATTTGTGTTTTTTGTATCAATTCAAGAGTAGAGAAGATCAATCCAAAAGACATTTAAAGGCAGTTATTTTCTAGTTTCATGCAGGTTAATGATTTAGTTTTCAAAGAGCTTATCAAGAGAGGTTATTCTCTAGAAGGCAACACAAGAGTATGGAATATTTCTGAGTCAAAATTACTTTATATCACTCCTGAACAAGCTAAGACCTATTTAGATATGACCAAATCAGTCGAATATCAAAAATCTGTTGTTGATAAGGAAGTAGGTATAATAAATGAGAATATGAAGGAAATTGAAAAAGCAGTAGGAACAAAACCTTTCAATTTGATTGATCTTGGATGTGGTGATGGAAAGAAAGCAGTTATATTTTTAGAGCATTTTAAGAAAAATAAAATAAGATACTGTGCTGTTGATATAAGTGACTTTATGGTAAAGAAGGCTTTTGAGAGATTAGATGAAATGAATTTAAATGAGATGGTAGAGTTTCAATGGAATATATCTGATTTTGATAATATAGAAAATATATCTGGATTGTTAAGATCTGGGGTTTATAAGAATCATGTAATCTTGCTTTTGGGAAATACCGTAGGTAACTTTGAGTTTAATGAATTGTTGTATGGTGTAAGAAGTGCTATGAAGGCAGGAGATTTGTTAATTATAGGGAATGGTTTAGATAATAAGGATGTTGATAAAATAATAAAAACTTATAGTAATGAACCTAGTTTTAATTTCTTTTTCGGACTTGTTTCACAGCTTGGTTTGAAAAAAGAAGATTTAGATTATAGTGTAAGGTTTAGAAATTCTAGAATGGAATCTTACTTTACTTTGAAGAAAGATATTAAGATATCTTTCTTGGATAAGACTATTTACTTTACTAAAGGAGATCAGATTATAACTGGAATATCTTATAAATACAGGAAAGATGAGTTCTCAAGTTTCATAAGACTTTATTTCCATGATGTTAAGATATTTACAAGCGATGATAATTCATATGCAGTAGCTTTGTGTAAGAAGTAAATTTTCCTTCTATCTAAATCTATATATAATAAGTTTTAATAGGAAATTATATGGATCATGTAGGTATTAATCTTGGATTGAATAATCAGCAAGTTAGTCATCTTGAGAGATTGATGGCAGATAGAAGACAGAGTTATCCTAATAGACTTTATGAGTTAAGCTCTTTTTTAAAGACAAGACTTTTACTTGATGAGGAGAGGCACGCACTTAAAAGATTTGTTAATGAGACTGCTAAAGCAGAGTATGAATTTATTAGATTAACTAAAGGCGAACATGCATTAGATGAATGGTATAATCAAGCTACTTCAGCTATAAATGAACTTGCTAGTCAATTTGATGCTAATAAGGTTAAATATCATAGTTATAGACATGATATGGAAATGGACAAGTTAGGAGATAATTCTATTAATTTTCCTAATCAATTTAGAGTAGTTCCAGCTTCTGGAAAAGAAAGAAAAAGATATTCTTTGTCTTCATTGGTTGGGTTCTTACTTAAACCTTTTTATAGAAAGACATGATTTAATGATAAGCTAATTCCTGAGCTAAATAATCTAATCCTCTTTCTGTTAGGGCATTGAGCTCTCCAAATCTTCTTGTAGTGATGTCTTCATTTATTGGAATTGCTGTAACAAAATTAGGTTTTTCTCTTGTTTTTTGACGTTGTGGAAAAAATAAAGGTTCTAAGTGATAACCTTCAGAGTTTCTCATTACTGCTATGTATGCTCCGTTATATTCTGACATGTAAGGTGGAGATATTTATCTGTTTTTAAATCTATTTCTCTAAACATTGCGATAAATAACATGATCCCACGGCTGAAAGATTTGCATCTTAGTGCCGCAGGCTCATTGGTAAACCAATGATCCCACGGTTGAGCGATTTGTTCGCAGTACCGTGTGCTCATATAAAGAGACATGATCCCACGGAGATTTGAACTCCGGACCTCCGCCTTCCTTAGTAGCCTAAAGAACCAAGGTTCTTCCAGGCATCCATCTCCTTCATAAAAGGAGGGAATCATATCTCTAATGAGATACGCTCTTATAAGAGCGGCGCTCTAAAACCGGACTGAGCTATGGGATCAAGAAAAGCAATTTGGGAATGTATTTAAAGTTTAGTTTTTTGCCTTTTTTGGCAAGGCAAGTATTATATAGGTTTAATTAATAGTTTAATTATGAAGACTAAAAATATACTCATCTATTGCTTAATTATTATTGCTATTTCTTTTGCTTTATATTTTAATTTTGATGTAAAGCTTTCAGTTTCTTTTGCTTGTTTAGGTTTTCTAATTTTAAGTTACTCAATATATAAGGAAAAGATAGGCCAAGAGCTAATTATCGCTTTTCTTATGGCCCTTATAATTACCTCTTATTATGTTTATTTATATAATTTAGGTAATATTCTTATTGGAAGAATAAATTTATTTCCTTTAGTTGCCTGGACTTTCGGATTAGTCCTATTGAGAGAAATTTATGAAAGATTCAGAGTTAAACATAAGTTTTTGATTATAGTATCTATTTATTGGTTTATTCTTTTAGTATTGGAATATATAGGATATTATACATTTGGAATAAGATTGAACTGGAATTATGATAGTTTGTTTGGTTTAGGAATTATACACGGACCTAATTTCTTGAAATTTTTCTATCTTTTTGCTGGACCAATTTATTTATTACTGACAGATTATTTAAAAGTTAAATAATCAGAGAATTGTGGCATATATTTTTATATTATGATATTGAGATAGTTAAATGATAATTGGAATTGTTGGCGCAGTATGTTCTGGTAAGGGTTTTTTATCTGATGAATTGCAGAAGAAAGGTTATACTAAGCTTACTTTTTCTGATGTTTTAAGAGAAGAAGTTAAGAGAAGAGGTATAGAATTGTGTAGAACTAGCCTTCATGATTTAGGTAATGAATTAAGAAAAGAACATGGTGCAGATTATCTTGCTAGAAGATTACTTGAAAAAGTTGAAACTGGAAAGAATTATGTTATGGAGGGAATAAGAAATCCTGCTGAATTAGATGCTTTAAGAGAATTTAAGGATAGCGTAATAATAGGAATTGAGGCTCCAATTGAAAAAAGGCTTCAATGGATGATAATGAGAAATAGGGAGAAAGATCCTTTATCAATTGAAGAAGTAAAAAAAGTTGATGCTAAGAATAATGGAGTTAATGAACCAGAATATGGGTTGCAAATTGATAAGTGTATGGAAATGATTGATTTTAAAATTATGAATGATAAAGACAGAGAACATTTAAAGAGGAATGTTGATAAGATAATTAGTAAAATCAAAAAAAGAAAATGATAATAGGCGTTACAGGATATATTGGTGCTGGAAAAGGTGAGTTTGTTAGATTTTTAAAAGAGAAATATAAATTTGTTCCTGTTACATTTAAGGAAGTCATAGTTTTAGAGGCTAATAGAATACATTCTGGTTTAGATAGAGTTTCTTTGCAAAAGATAGGCAGAGATTTAGAGAGTCAAGGTGTCTTGGCAGAGAGAGTTGTTCAAGAGATAACTAGAAGAGAATCTCTTGCTCAAGGACAGAATTATGTTGTTGAATGTTTTAGAACTAAAAATCAAGTTAGAGAATTCAGAGATGTTTTTGGAGAAGATTTTTACTTGGTTGGAATAACTGCAGGTTTTGATGTTAGATGGGGAAGAATAAGGGAAAGAGATAGGGAAGGAGACCCTGAACTCTTAAAAGATTTCATAGAAGCCGATAAAAAAGATAGGGGAATTGGAAAATATAAAAAGAATACTTATCAAAACTCAGAATGGTGTGTTAATCATGCAGATTACCTCTTAAATAATGATGGTGACGATTTACACTTTTTTAAGAAAGATGCGAGTGAAGTTATGGATAAAATAATAGAGTAATCAAAAAAACTAATAGTTTTTTGGATGTTCAAGATTCACTATGCACTAATGTGCATGGTTTTCTGTCAAGAATCTTGACATAAATAGTTTTATAAGAGTTTAATTCTGCTCATTGTTATGTTAGTTGGACTTGTTGGAAAGCCTAATTGTGGAAAATCGACTTTCTTTAAAGCGGCAACGCTTGTTGATGTTTTAATTGCAAATTATCCCTTTGCAACTATAAAACCTAATCATGGAATTGCTTATGTGAAGATAAATGATTTAGCTAAAGATTTTGGGAAAGTAAGTAATCCTCGTGAGGGGTATGTTAAACAAGGATTTCGTTTTGTGCCTTTTGAATTGATGGATGTTGCAGGGCTTGTTGCAGGTGCAAGTGAGGGAAAGGGATTAGGTAATGAGTTCTTAAGTGATTTAAGTGCTGCAGATGCCTTTATTCATGTTGTAGATATGTCTGGAGAGAGCGATGGAGAAGGAAAGCCTAGTGAGAATTATTATCCTGGAGAGGATATTAGGATGATTGAGAATGAATTGGATTTGTGGTATCTGGGAATTTTAAAGAAAGTTTGGATGACTTTTGCAAGAACTGTTGAAATGCAGAAGAAGAAATTTGAAGAAGCAGTGGCTAAGCAATTTTCTGGTTTGAAAGTAAAAGAAGATGATGTTAGATATGTTGTTTTGAAGAGTAAGTTGAATCATGAGAAGCCTACTCTCTGGACAGACCAAGACTTAGCTAACTTTGCTAGAATGCTTAGAAAGTATACGAAGCCGATGATTATAGCTGCTAATAAGGTCGATAGGCCAAACGGTAATGATAATTTGGAGAAGATAAAGAAAGAATTTGATTATCCTATTATTGCTTGTTTTGCAGATGGAGAGTTAAGTTTAAGGCAAGCTGATAAGGTGGGGCTGGTAGATTATGTTCCAGGAGAGAATAATTTCGAAGTTAAAAAGGAGCTAAGTGGAAAACAGAAAGAAGCTTTAGACAGTATAAAGAAGATAATTGAAAAATTTGGAAGCACTGGAATTCAGGAAGTCATGAATAAAGTTGTTTTTGAAGTTTTGAAGTATGTTTCTATTTATCCTGCAGGAGCTAAATTATCCGATAGTAAGGGAAATGTTTTACCTGATTGTTATTTAATGCCTCCTGGAAGTACTGCTCTAGACTTTGCTTATAGGCTACATAGCGATATTGGGAGAGATTTTGTAAAAGCTATGCATGTAAAGACAAAACAGGCAGTTGGTAAAGATTATGTTATAAAGAACGGGGATGGGTTGGAGATAATGACTAAGTAAGATTTGATTTTTTTTAAGATGGATAATAATATGAATGATAACGATATTTGGTGAAGAAATCAATTCCACCAATATGTCCTAATCCTACTGGATCTGCATAGAACTCTGGCTGTGTTAATTCATAATTGTATCCTAAGCTTCTACTAAATACCTTTACTCCATCATAATATGCTTCTTCAATACCATTTTCAAATTCTCCAGATTCAAGATAGTTGTAATCAAACTTCAGAATCAATACTATTGATGTTCCAGTATTTGCATCAAACTCATCAGTTATATAAGAACCTGTTTTTCTATTCACCACACTACCCATTAAGTCTGGATCTATTGGGCTAAATATTGTTTTTATAATTGTTTTTACACCTGATCCATCAGGCCCTACTTCATTCGGAGTATATACATAATTTTCCCCAGTTGTCTTTTTTACTCCTTCTAAACACCATTCATTGTTTGGATCATGAAATTCTACAGTTCTAATTGTTACTGAAAATGGTACGTTATCTCTTATGACTGGAACTAAACTAAATGTATCTAATGCGTTGCTTCTTGCTTCATAACTTATCTTTTTTAGTATTTTAACAGGTACATTTACTTCATTGCAATTTCCATCCGCATCACAAATTGTTCTTTTATTCTCAAACTGGTCTCCTGTTTCAGGGTCAATACAAGTTATTGTTTGCGATTCTTCCTTATAACTTCCATAACTTGCTTGATCATTTCCTTCCATTTCATACTTTTCTTCATAATCTGGAGAATGTGATATTCTGTTTAATTTCATAGTACCGTCAAAGGGTTCATAAGGGTATTCAAACCATAAAGCTGGAAGATTTGATTCTCCTTCAGTGTAGCCTTGCCATATCTCGTAAACCTTCGCTTTTTGTTCATCTGTTGAAGGAGAAAGTCTAATCTCTTGATTGCCTGAGAAATTGACTGCAGCCATTAACAATAATACAATAACTATGCCTGAAAGAAAGTATCCTTTCATTTTATTACTCGTCTCTTTTTTGTATCTCACCATTATGCAGGATTAAACAGATATAAATATCTTTCTTTTAATATTGTTAAATGATAATCAAAGTAAAAGTTAAACCTGGAGCTAAAGAGGATAAAATTGAAAAGATTTCTAATGAGGAATATAATATTTCTTTAAAAGAAAGGGCAGAGAATGGAAAGGCAAATATCGCACTTGTGAAAATGCTTTCAAAGCATTTTGATGTTTCTTTTCAGAATGTAGTTATTAAAAATAAGAGTTCAAGATATAAGTTGATTGCTATCAATAAAGAAGATAAATGCTTTTAAAGATTGAAAATGATTTATTTTTATGTTTAATCGTAGATTAGGTGTTGTTGGTTCTATACCTGGACTTTTTGATAAAGCTGGTTTAAACGTTTCTAAGAATGGTTATGTTTCTTTTAGATATTCTGGAATTGATGTATTTTATTCTCCTGAAACTAACGATGGAGTTGCTGCGTGTTTTCACGTATTCAAAGGTAGGAGACAAGTTTTAGAGGCTTACGATACAGGTTTATCTGAAAGAGCTTCTGATGAGGGTGTTGAGTTTGATAGATTTTATGATGGCAAGTGGCTTGACACTCTTCGAGATATAAGTGCGCCGGAAAGACTGCGGAAGTCTCGTAGAAGTTTTCAAGTAGCTAGAAAGCAAGCTGGTTTCAAACCTAGTTTATACAGTTAGTTTTTATAGAATATAAAAACTTAAATATGGGTTTTATGTGATATTTTTATGGGAATGAAGACAACTGTTAAAGTTAGGTTTAATGCAAGCAAGGAGAATTTTGAGAAATTTGGAAATGGAATGTATTTGATTTATTTGCCTTTTGAAGAAGACCAGGATTCCTGGAAGATAATTGCTGGACTTTTATCTAGAAAGACTGGAACTCCCGTTGGAAGAATAGAATTTGCAGGAAAAGATGTTAAAGGCAATTATGTTTACGAGATAATTTAATTTATTAGCTTGAAGTTTTGATTAATAAAAAGGAGAAAATAAAAAAGATGAAATATGATTTTGCGCCTGATTTACAGGCAAGAATGGAAGAAATAGTTAAGTTACTTAATATGGATTGGGTTGATATTAATAGAGTAAGATGTTTTAGAAGTTATGGAAGTAGTACGAAAAGAACAATTGCTAGATGTCACACTATCGGTAAATTAATGCAGAAAGCTATGAATGTCCAAGCATGGTATACTATAGAATACTTGGAAAAATTCAATAAGATGAGTCAGAGCGAACAAGATAAAGTAATAATTCATGAGTTAATGCACATACCTAAGACTTTTGGAGGAGGATTTAGACAACATGATTTTGTATGTGATAAAAATGTAGAGATGATGCATGAGAAGTTAGCTAATTTAAGAGAAAAAACTGTAAATCCTCATTCTTCTTCCAATTCTTTGAAGAATTGGTGGGGACATTAATTTTATGAAAATAATTTTATTGAATGGAAAAAAGAAAATAAAAGTAAATGTTAAGAAAGTTTCTTTTTTTGGTAAATTTTTTGGATTAATGTTTAGAGGTAGAGATACTACTAGTTTATTGTTTGAATTTTCAAAGAATGTTAATATTTCCATACATTCTCTTTTTGTATTCTTTCCATTTTTAGCTGTCTGGCTCGACGATAAAAATAGAATTATTGAAAAAAGAATTGTAAAACCATTTATTTTTAGTGCAAAACCCAGTAAAAAGTTCAGAAAACTCGTCGAGATTCCACTTAATAATGAAAACAAAAGAATAATCCATTTTCTCGTCGGAAAGAAAAGATTTAAATAGAGAAATGTTTTTTATCAAGTATAACTCTTTTCAAAAGAGTAAAATAAAAGGAGGTATGAATGGGAACAATATTGGTTAAGAATGTCGTTAAGAGAAAGCCAGGTTATCTTTACTATGTTGACGGAAAGGGAAACGTATGTGAAGCAAAAATGGCTCGTGGCGGCAGAAAGAAAAAGAAGAAATAATTCTTCTTAAATTTTTATTTTTATTTTTTTTATGTTTAGTTAAATATATAAGTATATTTATTTCATTATTATTTATGGAATATAATCCTTTTACTGATATAAGAGAAGGTAACTTTTCTTTGAGAAGAGATTATGAAATGACTCTTAAGCATATTGATACTCTTTTGATTGATAATCCTTCTCGGTTTTTAGGTAATCTATCTCGTAAAAAAGATGTTATTGATGTAAGGGAGATGTATCTTATAGGGGGCGCTTTAGCATTGGCTGGAATTGTTTCTTCTCTTTCTGGTGAATATTCAAGTGCAAAACTTGCTGGTGTGTGTTCTCTTGCAAGTTTAGTGATTGCCCCGCTTCATCATTACGCTATGGCAAGTAGAAATAATAATAGGATAACACATAATACATTTCAGTGATTAATCTTATATAATCATTCTTCTTATCAATTATCATGATAATTGGAATTGAATGTACTGCGCATACATTTGGAGTGGGCA
>JBBSXN010000003.1:88639-187445 GCA_038045765.1 Nanobdellota archaeon
TCAATTATCATGATAATTGGAATTGAATGTACTGCGCATACATTTGGAGTGGGCATTGTGAATAAAGGAAAGATTCTCGCTAATGTAAGAGATATGTTTATGACTGAAACTGGTGGGATAATTCCTATTAAGGCTGCTGAGCATCATAATCTCGTTGCTGAACAGGTTTGGAATGATGCACTCGATAAAGCTAAGATTAGTGAAGAAGAGATAGATGCTATTGCTTTATCTAATGCTCCTGGGCTTTCTCCTTGCTTGCTTGCTGGAATGAATTTTGCTAGACATAAGGCTGAGAAGCTTAGTGTGAAAATAATTCCTGTAAATCATTGCATAGCACATTTAGAAATTGGAAGAAGAGAAGGTGCAAAGGATGCAGTTTTACTTTATACTTCTGGAGCTAATACTCAAATAATTGCTTATGAAGCAGGTAAGTATAGAGTGTTTGGTGAAACTCTTGATGTTGGAATTGGAAATTTTCTTGATAAGGTTGCAAGGAATGCTGGACTAGGTTTTCCAGGAGGTCCTAAACTTGAGAAGGAAGCTATTGGAGGAAATTATATTGAAATGCCTTATACAATAAAAGGAATGGATGTTGCTTTTTCTGGATTAGTTACAAAAGCTCAACAGCTTTTGAAAAATAATAGTTTGAAAGATGTTGCATTTTCTATTCAGGAAACTACTTTCGCTATGTTAGTTGAAGCTGCTGAGAGAGCATTAGCGCATACTGGTAAAAAAGAATTAGTTTTAGGAGGAGGAGTTGCATGTAATTCTAGATTACAAGAAATGTGCAAGATAATGTGTAAGGAAAGAAAAGCAAAATTCTTTTGTCCTGAAAAACAATTTCTAACTGACAATGGTGGAATGATCGCTTATACTGGTGAATTAATGTTGACTAAAAAGAACTACAATGAAAAAGTATTAATAGATTATAAAAAGATAAATATTAAGCCAAGAGAGAGAACAGATGAGGTGAAAGTGACTTGGAGATAAAATGAAAAGTAATAAAATATTAATAATGGGTCTGCCTGGTAGTGGGAAGACTACTCTTTCCAAAGAGTTAGCTTTATTATTAAATGCAGTACATTTTAATGCGGACGAGATTAGAAAGAATATAAATAAAGATTTAGGATTTAGCAGCAAAGATAGAATTGAACAAGCTAGAAGAATGGGTTGGTTGTGCGATCAGGTAGCTAAGACTGATAGTTATGTTATTGCAGATTTTGTTTGTCCAACACATAAGACGAGAAGAGCTTTTGGAAAATGCTTTCTAGTTTTTTTAGACACTATTGATAAAAGCAAATATAAAGATACTAATAAATTATTTTCAGCCCCTAAATTCGTAGATTTTTTAATAAAAAGAAAGAGTGCTAAATTTTATGCTAAAAAAATACAAAATATTATTGATAAGAAAAGACTAAAAATTTAACTCTTTTTTAATTATTTATATCCATATATATCTGAAAGCTTTTTCATCTCTTTATTTAACTTTTCAATGTCTTTCTTTTCAAGATAATCTTTATAACCTCCGATAACTCCTCTTCTTACTTTATATGAATCAGGATCTTTACTATTTCCAGGTCTTAATCTTTTAACGTTAAATTTATTTTTAGCTTCCATTTCTTTCATATTTTCAAAAGATGCAAATGAAATAGCTTCTTCTATTTCTTCATCAGATACATCTTCAATATTCATAAATTTTAAGATTTTTCTTACTTCTCCCATAGTGTTCTTGCTAAAGTCCTCATATTTTATTAAAAGGAAATCGGCTAACAAATCGATATTCTTAGCCCAAATGTTGTAATATTCTATTAAGACTTTGAAACCACCTACTTTTTCAAAGAGGAAAGAAGAGATGTCTTTTTTATAATTATTTTCGCCTTTTCTTTTACTTTGATGAAAATAAAATGAAACTATAATGTCTCTTGGGTCTCGGACTATTAATATAATCTTTTTTTTATAATATTTTATCTTAGATCTATCTAGAGACTTTATATCTTTTTTGTGGGGTTCATCTTCATGAGCTATAGTAATATTTGGTAGGTCAATAGATTTATTTGAAATATTTTCTAAGTTAACAACCTCCATTTCTGGAAGGTTATATTTTCTCTGAAAAATCCTAGCTAGAAGGAATGTGATCCATGTTCTTCCAGCTTTTGGAAAAGATACGAAAATCAATTCTTCTTTGTCTGAATTTTTCTTTTCAGGACCATAATATTTAGTTACGGTTTCATGAGCTTTATTGAGTACATCTTTTATCTCTATTTTATCTAATTTGGACATTGTCTCTTCAAATGTTCCCCAAAAATAATTTGTGTGTTCATTAGATAAATTAATTTTAGTATCTGAGGAATAGCCTAAAAAGTAGACTACTTCTTTTTTGTAGCTTTTTTCTTTATGAATGAATGAATATTGGTGTCTAAATTCTTCTTTGTTAATCAAATTAATACCTTTTAGGCCAGTTTCCTCTTTTAATTCTCTTTTTGCAGCCAGCATATCTGATTCGCCTTTTTCTATCCTTCCTTTAGGGAACCCCCAATGATTATTAGTCTGATGATGCTTTAGGATAAGGTATTTAATTCTCCCTCTTGAGAAGGTAAAAACTACTATTCCTGCAGATTTTAAAGAGATTTCTTCATTATTTTTCATTTGAATTATTCTGATGCAATAATTATTAAATTAATAAAACTTCTTGTTTTAGTGGAAAATCAATTATATGACTCAAATTTAGTTAATAAGAAGAAATCTACGATATACAGAGTTTTGGTTAGTTCTTTTGGGCGAATAGATGATATTGACATTTATGAAAAGAACGGATGCATACTAGGTAAACTTAAAATTATTGATAAATGCTTCTTTTTAAAGATGAAACCTCTTAAGAAAGGTTTGCTAGAGATAGAAAATTATAGAAAAGTTAAAGAAATCTATCCAACACCAGATTTAATTTATTTAATAAAGTCTAGTCGGTATTGTATCTTGCTTTATAATTATGAACAAAGTGTCGATAATCTAGGAGGATTATTATTAGATTATCTCTATTCTGATAAATTTAATAAGAAGAAATTAAACGCCATACTCTATTTTTATAGATTATCTTTGAAAAACAAGAAAGTTCATTCTTATAGTTATCCGGCTGAAAAGTATTTTAAAAATAGAATAAATAAGAGACTCAAAAATGGTTTATTAAAAGATAAAAGAATTAAACCTTTTCTAAGAATGAATATTTCTGTAAATGGAGTCAGATATCGGAAAGATACAAAGCAGGTAATTTTGGATACTATTAATTATTTTAGAAAAAGAAATAAGGAATTATGTTTTTTAACTCAAGGAGACCCTCTTACTTTTAATATAGGTACTAAACCAGTATTTTTTGATTTTGATACATCTGGATTTAATGCCTTGGCAGGTGAAGCAGCCATATTTATATGGGCTGTCTTTCTAGCAGAAGTTTATTATTATCCTAAATATAATCCTAAGTCTTATACTTCTAGATCAATTTTTTTGAATGAGATTAAAAGTAATAACCCTAATGTCCAGAAGAAGATAAGTAAAAAGGATAATACTTTATATCTGAAATTATACTATAAACTTTCTAAAAATCGCAGATATATTATTAAGAAGTATATTGAAACTATTTCCAAAGAATTGACTAAAAATGAGTTAGATATTCTTAAAAAGAGTATTAAGTTTTTTATTGCGATGAGAATTTTAGCTACATTTGATTTGAAATATTATTCTTCTGAAGATGTTCTTAGTTCTATCGCTTTCTTACATATATTTTGTAACTCTCAGATGACGAAAAATTTAAATAAGGGCTTTAATCCGTTTAATTTATAGGTTAAACAATGAATAGAACCAGAGTCAGAGCAATTATTGTAGAAAATAATAGCTTGGTGCTTATACATCGTAAGAAAACTGATCGAGATTACTTTGTATTTCCTGGTGGAGGTGTTGAGTCTGAAGAGGGCTTAGAAGGTGCATTGGCACGAGAGTGTCTTGAAGAATTGGGTGTTAATGTAGATGTAAAAAATTTACAGTATAAGTTTGTTGAAAAGAGTGGAGCTACTCAGTTCTTTTATAGATGTTCTATTAATGGAGGCGTTTTTGGCTCTGGTAAAGGGCGAGAGTTCAGTTCTGAGAATAGTCTTAATCAATACGCTCTTGAAAGAGTGGATATTAATAGATTAAGAGACATGCCTATCTTTCCAGATGAAATAAAACAAAGATTCTGTCTGGATGTTGAAGATTATAGGAGAGATGTTGCTCCCCCTTATAAGGAAATTAATGAATTATGAAGAAAGTATTTTCTTTGAACGGCTTGGATAGAAGTGGAAAAACAACTCAGTTTGATAGTTTAAAGGCAAATAATGTTTTAGTATATAGTGGGAAAAGTATATTTGATTACTCTTGCATCCCTAAATTGAAAGGAGAACCTCTTTTTAATTGGTGGTTTATGGAAGGAGATACTTTTGATGTAGTCAGAAGAATATATTCTGCAGTTTCACACAGAAATAAAGATATTTCTTCTGCAAATTATCCTCTAATTGTTGTCAATAGGGGAGATAGAATGTTTGATGCAGTATGTAGTGCAACTATTGCAGTAAGAGAAGGTGTTTCAATTGAAGAGGCTTCAAGGCTTACTAATATAGTAAAGTCTGGTTTAGATTTCAATAGTTTATCTGAAGATCAAAGTATTTTCTATAAAACTGGAGATAGTTCTACGGAAATGTTAACTCTCAGTCAATCTAGATCTCCAATTTCAACTTTCTCTAAAAAAGCTGATGAGATTTATGGAAGATACCAATCTATATTAGCAGATATACTTAATCGACAGCTAAAGGCAGGATTATATTCCCAAGTTATAAATTCTAGGGAAGGGATAGATATTGTTGCAAAAAGAACTCATGAGACAGTTATGCATGAAATGACTAAAGATTTGAATCTTTCTAGATTAGGAAGAGTTATGGGTCTAGGAGGTCTTAGTGAATGTGGTAAGAGTAGTATTGGAAAACATATGGCTGATAGTTTAGGTTTCAATAGAATAAAAATAGGTCAAGTTATCGATGGTGTGAGTGCTAAATATGTTAATGCTCTGTCTGAGCGAAAATTAAATGTATATGATCTTGGTGAGGAGATGTTAGCTGTTTTATTTGTTGAAAAGCTAGCAGATTTGGGAAGTACAATTGATTCTGGAATTGTTCTAGAGAGTTTACATAATTATAAATTTACCAAAAAGGTAAAGGACATATTAGGTAATGGTTTTCATATAGTTTATGTTGATGCTCCATTAGATATAAGGGTTACTAGAAATGCAGTAGATGTGGGAAATATCCAGACTTCGAAAATAGAGATAGAAAGAAAAGATACGAAAAAATTAAGTAGGGGGGCACATTTGATAAGAGGTATTGCAGATGATGTTATTGATAATTCTGGGAGTTTAATGAATACTTTTAAACAATTGGAGACAATCTTAGCAAAATGGTAGAATTTTTTATTTTAAAAGAGACTAAAGACTTGAATTATTTTCTTATGCCTCAAAGTTATAGGGATATTTTCATGAATTTTATTAATAAAATAAAAAAAGATATTGCTAACAATTTAGTTTTACTTATTCTAACAGGAAGTGGTGGTAGAGATAAGATTATTGAAGGTTGGAGCGATTTAGATGTAATGATTGTCCTGAAAGATTTCTCTCCAGATGATGCCATCCTAATATATAATACTGCTAAGATTTTTTCTATAAAGATAGGCGCTACAGTATATTCGAAGAGTGAATTTGAAGCAGGTTTAGTTGATTCAAAAACAGTATTTAATCTTGAGTTAATCAGAAATGGTATCATAAAACCTATTATTCTAGATAATAATTTAAAATTTCCTTTTTTTTCAGTATCTTATAGGAGAGAGCTTCATAAAAAATTATTACCTAATATGTTGCATAATTTAAAGAGGAATTTATCTTTCCAAGATAAATTGGATATGCATACTATTGCTAAGGAAATAGATACAATTATGAAGTTTATTTTAAGTATATATGATGGAAGGTTAGTTTCAGGCTACAAAGAAGTGCAAGCTGATTTTTATAATATCTTCATTGATTGTCCTAAAATACCTCATGTTTTTGAACTGCTTGAAGGTTTTGATAAGGGAGAATATCATGATCGATGCTGGAAATTTATAGATTATTTAAATAAAAATATTATCTTGCATAATCTTTTAACAAAGACTTAATCATAAAAAATTAAGATTAGGTAGCATTGTGGCTTGGAGAGGAGTATAAATCTTTCAGGAAAGATTTATAAAGCCATTTTTTAATTAAGATATAAGCCGATGAAGGTTAACTAAACCAGGAGGTCTAATGGACTTCTACAGTATAATAGAAAAAGCAAGAAAAACAGGAAAAATTGATAAGGGAACGAATGAAGTGACTAAAGCAGTTGAACTAGGTTCTGCTAAATTAGTTGTTTATGCTGCTGATGTTGAACCTAAAGAAATTGTTATGCACTTACCAGCAATATGCAAGCAAAAGGGTATTCCTTGTCATGAAGTTGATTCTAAACAAAAATTAGGTATTTCTGCTGGAATAAAAGTTAGCTGTTCTGCTATTGCGGTTGTTAATGAAGGCGATGCTAAACAGGAGATTGCTTCATTTAAAATGAAAGCACAGTAATAAGTCATGGCAAAACAACAGTATATTAAAGATAAAGCTGAAGGTGAGTCAACTACATCAGGTAAGGGTAAAATTTCTAATGAACCTCCAGTTAATGGTTTGATTGAACAAATTCTTGGAAGAACTGGCGCTAGAGGAGAAGTTACACAAGTTAAAGTTAAAATTCTTGAAGGAAGAAATGAAGGAAGAAGTTTAAGAAGAAATGTTAAGGGAACTATAAGAGTAGGAGATTTGATTACAATGAGAGAAACTGAAATTGAAGCTAGAAGAATGAGAACAGCTACATCTGGATTTGCATCAAAGGATTCAAAACCAAGTTATGGGAGTAGCAGATAATGGTTAAATGCGTATTTTGTGGAAAAGAAGAAAGAGAATTTAGAGGACTTCACTTATTAAAGAATGATGGTACAATTGCTTATTTCTGCACTCATAAGTGTAGAATGAATGCTTTGAAATTACATAGAGATAAAAGAAAAGTTAAATGGACTGAATCTTTTAGAATTGTAAGAAAAGAAGTTGAAGATAAAAGAAAAGATGCTGTAAAGAAAGCTGAAGATAAAGCTGCTGGAATAGTTACTGAAAAAGTAGTTGAGAAGAAAGGAAAGAAGAAGTAATATTTTTTACAATGTCCAACTTATTATATGATTTTGTTGTTGCTGAATTTGGTGAAGTCAAAAGTGAAAATGATTTTTTATATGATGGTGACTTCGGAGTTGAAGATGTTAATGATGTTAATTTAAAAAGAGGTTATAGATTAATTTATTTTGATACAGATAATATGGGTAAATCTTTTAATCGTTTAGAAAGTCAACAGAATGCTTTTGAAGAAAGGGGAAGAATTATAAGAAAATCTATGACTGATCTTACTCAGGGTTTGCATGCTTTTTATTGGGAAACTAGAGATTAATCTCATCATTTGCCGTCGGTAAATTACATATTTACGAGGTAAAGGTTTATAAAGAGTATATGACTTTGGGTTTTGAAAAGGGGATTTTCTAAATGGCTGAAAACGAAAAGAAAAAATACGATTCTGAAAATATAAAAGTACTTGAAGGGCTTGAAGCGGTACGTATGCGTCCAGCGATGTATATCGGAAGTACAAGCAAGACTGGACTACATCATTTGGTATGGGAAGTCGTTGATAACTCTGTTGACGAGGCTATGGGAGGCCATGCAGATACTATTCATGTTACTTTGAACAAGAATGGGAGTGTTACAGTAAGTGATAATGGAAGAGGAATACCTACTGAAAATCATCCAACTTATAAGAGACCTGCTTTAGAAATAGTAGTTACAAAACTTCATGCGGGTGGTAAGTTCGATAAAGGAAGTTATGCTGTTTCTGGAGGATTGCACGGTGTTGGTATAAGTGTTGTTGCTGCTCTTTCTAAACAAATGAAAGTTGTTGTAAGAAGAGGAGGAAAGATTTATCAGCAAGAGTACAAGATTGGAAAACCAAGTTACGATATGAAAATAACTGGTGATTGTGAAAAGGGAGATACTGGAACAGAAGTTACTTTTATGCCTGACGATACAATATTTTCAACTGTTAGATTTGAGTTTTCAACTTTAGAATCAAGATTTAGAGAGATTGCTTTCTTAAATAAAGGTTTGAAGATTATTCTTAAAGATGAGAATAATGATAAAAAAGAAACTTTCCACTATGAGGGTGGATTGATAGAATTTGTTAAATGGATAAATACTGGAAAAGAAGAATTGCATAAACCAGTTTATTTTGTGAAAGAAGAAGAGAAGGTAATTGTGGAAATAGCTGTGCAGTATAATGATAGTTATCAAGAAAATGTACTTAGTTTTGTAAATACAATCAATACAGTTGAAGGTGGAACTCACGTAGTTGGATTTAAGACTGCTTTGACTAGAGCAATTAATGATTACGCAAATAAAAATAAGATGCTTAAAGATGGTAACTTAACCGGAGATGACGTTAGAGAAGGGTTAACTGCTATTGTTTCTGTTAAAGTTCCGGAGCCTCAGTTCGAAGGTCAGACTAAAACAAAGTTAGGAAATTCAGAGGTTAAAGGAATTGTAGATAGTGTGTGTATGAAATATTTGACTGAAATATTTGAAGAAAATCCTACAATTGCTAAGAGAGTTCTCACTAAGTGTGTTGATGCGCAAAAAGCAAGAAATGCTGCTAAAAAAGCAAAAGACTTAGTTAGAAGAAAGAGCGCATTTGGTGGAGGAGGATTACCTGGTAAATTAGCTGATTGTTCTAAGAAGAAATCTGAAGAGACTGAATTATATATCGTAGAGGGAGATTCTGCTGGTGGTTCAGCTAAGCAAGGAAGAAATAAAGATTTCCAAGCGATATTGCCTTTGAAGGGTAAACCATTGAACGTTGAAAAGGCAAACCCTATAAAGGTTTTTGGAAATGAAGAAATTTCCAATTTGATAACTGCTATTGGTACAGGTATTGGAGAGCAGTTCGATCCTGAAAAGTTAAGATATAGTAAAATAATTATAATGACTGATGCGGACGTTGATGGAGCACACATAAAGACTTTGCTTTTGACCTTCTTCTTTAGATTCATGAAGCAATTAATTGAAAAGGGAAATATCTATATTGCAGTTTCACCTTTGTTCAAGATAAGAAAGAAGAGCGATCATTATGTTTATACTGAAGATGAAATGAAGAAAATTGTTGCTAAACTTGGAGGAAATGTTGTTGTTCAGAGATTCAAAGGTCTTGGAGAGATGAACCCTGAACAGCTTTGGGAGACTACAATGAATCCTAAGACTAGATTATTAAGAAAAGTTACAATTGTTGATGCAGTTGCTGCAGATCAGGTATTTACTAAATTAATGGGAGATGAAGTTGAACCTAGAAGATTATTCATAGCAGAGAGAGCAAAGGAGGCTGAGATAGATATTTAAAATGGAAATGGAAGAAGGACAATGCATATATGAATTAGTGTTAGATGATGAGCAAATAGATTCTCTCATTATTGCTCTAAATGATTTTAAGAGAAGTAAGAATGAATTTGAGTTTGAAGTTAGTGATGATACTTCAATTCCATTTTATCATGTAGACTCTCAGCCTAAAGATGAGGAAGATGATAAAGATGACAAAGAGCCTGATGCAGGGGATGACGATGATGAAGGAGATTGGATCGATAATAAAAATGTTGTTGCAAG
The DNA here is from genome assembly GCA_038045765.1 of Nanobdellota archaeon. Taxonomy (GTDB): domain Archaea; phylum Nanobdellota; class Nanobdellia; order Pacearchaeales; family GW2011-AR1; genus SICV01. The sequence goes on from JBBSXN010000003.1 coordinate 98,460, forward strand.
TAAGTTTCCTGATGAAGATAATGATGAGAAAGATGACGATGAAGGTAATGATGATGAGGAAGAGGAGGTAGTAGGATGAGTGAGAGTGAAGATAAAATTGAAAAAGAAATAATGGAAGAAGAGAGTAAGAGAAGAGAGAAAGAGCAAGTTGGAGATGAGAAAGGTGTTGGAGCTGCTGAGATTGTTGAAGAGATGGAGCAAGCTTATATTGACTATGCGATGTCAGTTATTGTTCAGAGAGCCTTGCCTAGTGTTGAAGATGGATTGAAACCAGTACATAGAAGAATTTTATATGCAATGAATAATCTTGGTCTTGATGCAAGCAAGCAGACAATGAAATCTGCAAGAATTGTTGGAGAGACAATGGGTAAGTATCACCCTCATGGAAACATTGCTGTTTATGATACTATGGTTAGACTTGCTCAGGATTTCTCTTTAAGATATCCATTAGTTCATGGACAAGGAAACTTTGGTTCAATGGATGGAGACTCTGCAGCAGCTGACAGATATACTGAAGCTAAATTGAGTAAAATTGCTGAAGAAATGTTAGGAGATATAGAAAAAGATACTGTAAAGATGGTTCCTAACTTTGATAGTTCGCTTGAAGAGCCTGAAACTTTACCTGCTAAATTGCCTAATCTTTTGATTAATGGAGCGACAGGTATTGCTGTTGGAATGGCTACTAATATTCCTCCTCACAACTTAACTGAAGTTTGTGAAGCTATTGTAGGTTACATAAATAAACCTGAAATTAAAGTTGAAGATTTAGCAGAAATTGTTAGAGGTCCTGATTTCCCTACTGGAGGAATTATCAATTCGCAAGGAATTGATGAATTGTATAAGACTGGGAAAGGAAGAGTAATAATTAGAGCGAGAACGACAATTGAAGAAGATAAGAAAGAAAAATCAAGTATTATTGTGACTGAAATTCCTTATATGGTTAATAAGTCTGATTTGATAAAGAAAATTGCTGAGCTTGCAAATGAGAAAAAACTTCCTGATGTGAGCGATTTAAGAGATGAATCTGCTAAAGGAAAAGTAAGAATAGTTATTGAAATGAAAAAGGGAGCAGATCCTAAGTTTACATTGAATAAGTTGTATAAACTTACTAATTTACAAGTTAATTTTGATGCAAACTTACTTGCCTTAGTTGGTAAACAACCTAGAGTTTTGAATTTAAAAGAGATTATAGTTGAATATGTTAAATACAGACAAAAAGTTATTAGAGCAAGAAGCCAGTTTGATTTGAAAAAAGCAGAAGACAGATTAGAGATTGTTAATGGTCTTTTGACTGCTTTAAAGAGTATAGATAGAATTGTTGAATTTATTAAAAAATCTGGAAATGTTCAAGATGCGCACGATGGTTTGATGAAGAAGTTTGAATTAACTACAAGACAGGCTAAAGCTGTTTTAGAAATGAGATTACAACAGCTTACTAAATTAGAAGATGGTAAGTTGAAAGATGAAGAAGATAAGTTAAATAATGAGATAAAAAGTTTAAGAAAACTTCTTGGAAATGAACAAGAAATTTTGGGAGTTATAAAATCTGATGTACAAGAATTAAAGAGAAAGTATGGTGATGAGAGGAGAACTAAAATCATTAAATCAATTGCTGAAATTTCTGAAACTGATATGGTTGAGAAGAAAGATGTTATTGTTATGTTAACTGAAGGAGGTTACATAAAGAGAGTAGATATGAAAGTGTATAAAGAACAGAGAAGGGGCGGTTCTGGAGTTAGTGGAGGAGAATTGAAGGATGAAGACTTCGTAAGAAAGATGGTAACTTGTTCCACTCATGACTTCTTATTGTTCTTCACTTCTAGAGGAAGAGTTTACTGGCTTAAAGCTAATGATGTTCCGGCAAGTGAAAGACAGAGTAAAGGAAAGGCAATTGTTAATGTATTAAGTTTGAGAGATGAGAAGATAACTAATATTATTCCATTGAAGCATTTTGAAAATGGGTATTTGATGTTTGCTACTAAACTTGGCTTTGTTAAAAGATTAGCTTTGAAAGATTTGAGCAAGCCTAGAAATACTGGAGTTAGAGCAATTAACCTTCCTGCTGATGGAAGTGATGAATTGATTAATGTTAGGCTTGTTGAAGATAAACAAGAAGTCTTATTGATTACAAAGAAAGGACAAGCAATAAGATTCGATGGAGATGAAGTCAGAGCAATGAGTAGGGCAAGTTACGGCGTTCATGGCATTGATTTAGGAAAGAGTGACGAAGTTGTTGCACTTGAAGCATTGCCTTTAGATGGAAAGACAACTATTTTGACTGTTACAAATAAAGGATTTGGAAAGAGAACAGATTTAGAAGAATATAGAAAAACTGCAAGAGCAGGTAAGGGAGTTATTAATTTGGCGGTTTCTGATAAATCTGGAGAAGTTGTTGGTAGTTTAAGCATACATGATAAAGATTCAGTTATAATTACAACAACTAAAGGAATGGTATTAAGAATAAGTATGAAAGATTTGAGAGTTATGGGTAGAGCAACACAAGGTGTGCATGTAGTAAATCTTAAACAAATTGGAGATAGAGTTGCTGATGTAGTTAAAGTTCCCAGAGATGATGAAATTCTTAAAGAAGCTGAATTAGAAGATAAGAAGTAAATTAATAGATTTTATCGTGATGATCAAAGTCTGAGAATAGAATAAGATCATTAACTTTGTCAAACTTAAAGATTAGGACAAAATGTCCTACATGTACTCTTTTAAAATCGCTTAAATCATATCTAAGATTCTTATAATGCTCAATATTATGGCTATTTCTAATTTCATCCATTTTATTAAGAAGATTCTCGAAAAGCTTTTTATCTTTTTTTTGAAGTTTTATTAAAATTCTATCAAACTCTTTACTAGTTTTAAATTGTCTTGGCAGCATATTAATTTTTTTCTATCTTCTTTCTTAGTTGTTCGATAGAATTGAAAGTTTCACCATATCCTTCATTCTCTATTTTCTTCAATTTTACTAGATATTCGGGTCTTAATTCAGGTTCTAGAATATTGCCACCATATTCGATAACGATTTTAGCGATTGCTTCGCTTTTAGTCTTTAAATTATATCTTGCCTTAATTATATTCAGAATTTGATTAGCTTCTTCTGGAATTTGAATCATTGCTTGTATATTCTTGTTATTGTTCATATATATCTTATATATGTGAAGTATATAAAACCTGCTTTTTTAATTTATATAAGTCAACCAGTGTTCATATTCTTTGACTTTTCCGTGAACTATATCTGAATATTTTTCTTTTAGATAAGTTGTTACTTCACCTTGTTTTGACTTGAAAGGTTTTCCATCTATTGATGCTATAGGAGTTACTTCTGCTGCTGTTCCCGCATAGAAAGCTTCATCGTATTCTTGGATGTCTTTTGGATTGATATTTATCTCTCTTACATGATATCCATCTTTCTTAGCTATTTGAATTAAAGAATCTCTTGTGATGCCTGGAAGAATATTATTTCTTGGAGGAGTTACTAGTAAATCGTGCTTGATTAGGAAAATGTTCGCCCCTGGGCCTTCTGCTAGGTTCCCTTCATAATCTAAAAGTAAAGCTTCGTCAAATCCTGCATGTTTTGCATCTATGCTTGCATTTATTGAATTTACATAGTGTCCTGAGATTTTAGCATGATTGTTTAGAGATTTTGGGTGTATTCTTATGTATTGGGAGATTTTAATTTTAATAGGATCTAATCCTAGATAAGGAGGCATTGCCCAGGCAGCTATTGCTACATTTATATTTGCACCAATAGGATTTAGAACCATTCTTCCTGAACCGTAGAAAACCAGAGGTCTTATGTATCCTTTTTTCAAGCCAGTTGCTCTTACTGTTTCAACTATCGCATTAAATATTTCTTCTTCAGAATAAGGCATTTTCATATGCAATGCTTTAGCTGAATAGAATAATCTATCAACATGTTCTTTGAGTCTGAATATTGCAGGGCCTTTTTCTGTTTGATAGAATCTTATTCCTTCAAAAACTGCAGACCCATAGTGAAGAGCATGAGTTAGAAAAGGTATTTTTGCTTCAGACTCAGGTATTAATTTTCCATCAAGCCAGATTGTGTTTTGCATGTTATTTAGATAAATCAGTAGTTAATAAGTTTTATTATGATTGTTTAAGCCAATCAGCTATATCTTTAGGTTCAATAGTCCTTTTATGAAAAAACTTTATTCCAATTCCTTCTACTGAGCTTTTTAATGAATCATCTGATGACAGTATTGCAATTTTTGCATTTCTATCTAAAGTTCTAACCCTATCTACTGCTAGAAAGGCATTTAATTCTACCCTTCCTCCTAATTTTTCAGGAAAGTTACCATCAAATAAGTATGCTTGTGCTATTTTACCTTCTGCTAAGTATTTTTCTAAATCTGATAAATTGCCTCCTTGGGCAATATTATTTATCCCTTGTCTTCTTAATTGATCTGTAATTGCTGCACGCATAGGTAAGCTATCTTCCAGGTAATAAAGAGGGTGAGAATAATTTTCCATTGTTTTATTTATTAAGTTTTCTTTGTGCTTCTCTTGCTGCATCTCTTGGATCTTTATATGCTTCGCTCAAATCTATAACTATAACTCCTCTTCCATTTTCACTTAGCAACTTAGCAAGTCCGTTCATTTTCTCTTGAGGAATTTTACCAAGACCTAAGAATAACCGCTTAAGGCTAGAACATAAATAATGCCTTTCTACTAAACCGCTTCCCAAGATATTATTATCTCCACGATTATGATATGCTGTATGGAATATATCATAAACTAAAGCATTTTCCTCATTAACTCCTAAAACTGGACCAGATTCTTCGTCTTTTCTTGTAGGTAAATTACAAGTCACTAAATAATAAGCAGGACTTTTAGGTAGTGTAAATCCAGGTTGCCAGTAACCATTATTAGACATAATTAGTATCTCCAGTTATAGCTTCCTTGATAAGTGTCAAATCTTGGTTTGTAGTAATAATCGTCAGGATAGTTTGCTTGGCCGTCATTATACCAGTTTAATACTGGATAATAATATGTTGGTTGGTTTCTGAAGTTGCTTGAACCTGTGTATGGATAGAAGTTAGGACTATTGTATCTAGTAGTTGGATAGTATTGAGGCAAGAAGTTGTTTACTCTTGATGTTTCAGTTATCTTTGTTGTCTTTCTTTCTGTGCCGTATGGGTGATGAATAACTTCAGTCTTTGATCTTTCAACTGAGACAGTTTCTCTTGAGTTCCCATAAGTGTAATCTGGGTAATAGTATGCAGAGGCCATGCTTATTAGGAATAGTGATAAAACAAGTGCGCTAAACAACTTAAATAGCATTTTAGTCATAATTCTTAAGGGACAACAGAGTATTTAAATTTTATCTATACTCTGTTGATGAAGTATATTATCTATTACAGATTAGCTTTTAAATGCTGATTATTGTTTTAAACAATGGTTGAATTGAAAGGAAGTTACGGTGTTCAAGGAGGCTTATTCTACAAGCAAGGGCCAATTAATTTTAAAGGAGAAATAAATTTCTTTGATGACGGTAAGGTTATAGGTTTAGTCGAAAATATGGGTGTTCCTAGCAGAGGTAAAGAATTAATTTTAGGAGTTCATACTAATCTTCCTCCTTTTGGAAATGCTTTATCTTTTGTGACTCTTCCTTCGGCTAGGCCAGGCTTAGAAGTAGATAATTTAGTCTCTACAGGTTTTTCTCAAGGAGTCTTTCACGCGATGGGTCCTTCAACTGTCTCTCAAGGAATATCTAACTCATATGGTGGTTTTCATATTAATGAATTAGCCACATTACCAAACGAAGTTGTTGATAGAATATATGCTAGTAATTCTTCTTTTCATGATTTATCTAGGCTTAGATCTTTGCCAGTTCCAGAGATTGATAAATTTCTAAAAGGTAAAAGAACTCTTTTTGATGGAGCTAATAATAATCGTTTAGAAAGTATAGCCACATGTAATGGCCATACTGGCTATTTTATGTTAATGAATAAGTAATATGCTTAAAAGAAATATACTAGATGAACCAATTGATTTGAATGCTAATTTTTATAAGCCTCTTGCAAGAAGACTTGCGACTGTTTTCAGAAATCCTAATGCTTTAGGAGGATTAGAAGAAATCTTTCCTAATAACGAGCCTATTGTAACAAATAGAGATTTGCTTAGAGTTGTAGGCGTTTTATCTAGAGAAGATTTACTTCCTGAGAGGATAGATCCAGTTCTTACCCATAAATTTCAAAATCTTCCCTATGTCGGCGCTCATACTGCAAAATTTCTTTCAGAATATGTAGTTGATAATGGATTAGTTAAGTATATTCCTGTTAAATAATAATATTTATTCTGGTTTGTGATGATGCTCGTATTTTCTAACTAAAGTCTCTAAATGTTTTGCATGAGCATCTTTTAGTCTATCAAGAGGAGGAGAGGGTTCTGTAAAAGAAAGAAATGCACCGATCTGGAAGAAATTAGAATACCCTTCTATATTTGCAAAACTTTTACGATAATCAAATATAACTGCATGAGGGTCTCCTACATCTTCTGGTCTATTTTCCTGTCTATTCATTACAAAACTTAATTTTCTTAATCTTTCTGAGTCGACTCTTCTGACAAGTCCATTACGAAAATCTAAAGTACCAGTTGTAAGTCTTTTATATTCTTTAATAGGGTGAGTAGGATTTCCAGGATTCAATAAACCAACTGCTGAAAGTGAAGTCAAACCTGGAAACCATGAGTCATTATAACCTGTTCCAATTGAAAAATAAGCTTCTGCTTCTATTCCTGTTTTTTTTCTTGGTGTCCAACAGGCATCTAAATGAGGATAATCCGGGTAGCTTCCCCTATCTCCAGTTCCACCATTTGGGAGCAATACAACTGCTACTAACTTTTTCCCTTGTAATCCATCAGGCTGATTTCTAATTTCTACATCTGCCCTTGCAACATAGCCTTTGTCAGATGTCGCTTTTTGAAATCTAAAAGGACCATATTCATAATCTATTCCTAAAGTATTATTTATTCCCACTAATTCAGCTCTTAAAATTGTATTTAATACATCTAATTTCAAATCTGCATTTGTTCCAAAATTGCCACTCATGTTAAATTTCTCAATTTTAAGGATATATAAAACTAGTGCTTTATCTTTTAAGATTGTTCTGGATACTCGTCAATAGACCCTGGAAATCTATATTCTCTTTGATTAGGATTATTTGTTGCTTTAAGACTGAGCACAAATCCTGCAATCCCGCTTAAAAAAGCAGCAGTATATAATAATCCACTATTTCTTCTTAATGAGTTAGAATATTCATAATCAGTATTGGCAGCTTCTACTTTTAATTCATGAGGCTTTGCTTGCACCCTTGTTAATTCTCTATCTAGTTTAACAGCATTTCCACCAGTATAAACTGCCAAAGCTCCAAATGCAACTGCTGCAAGACCCGAATATATTCTATTCATGTCTGTTCTTCTCATTATTAAGGTATAAAAATGTTTTTACTAAACATTTTCTATCATTAACAAGATTTAAAAATCATTTATTCTAACCCTTATTGTGCCTCAATCGTATAATGGTTCAGTACACATCCCTGTCGCGGATGAGATCCGGGTCCGATTCCCGGTTGGGGCGTTTCTACTTTTTGTCTAGTTTGATGGGTGTACATAAAACATACATGTGGCTTATAAGGAAAAAAGAGGTTACATCCCAATGAAAATAGATCCATATAAGCATAAAGAAAGATATTTCAAATGGAAAGAAAAGACCAAAGATGGAATTTTAGACATAAGCGAAACTAATTCTAATTTGATTAAACAATATATTTCTGATATGGAAAAAGGAATTAACATCGCTTCTAAAGCAGTAAAAGGATCAAGAAGTCCTATTCGTCTTAATACATTGATAGGAAGACTAATATTTTTTGCTACTAAGTTTAAAAATATTTATTCTATTGATAATATTATTGAGATAACTGAAGATCAGCTCATTAGTTTCTTTTCAGACATGATGAATGGTACTATACTAAAGGTTGATGGACAAAAATATCAGTCCGTAGACACCTATACGAAGATTTTCAAGGCATTTTGGCACTGGCATCAGAAAGTTAATAGAAAGAAAGGAATTGAGATAAAAGATATTACTGAAGATTTAGATACTAGACAGGAAAAACCAGATTGGGTTTATCTTACTGAAGACCAAGTAAGAAAACTTTGTAATAAAGCCAAGTTTGAATACAAAGTTCTAATAATGTTCTTGTTTGATACTGGAATTAGAAGTCCTACTGAGTTAGTTAATGTTAAAGTTTCTGATTTGTATAATGATTGTAAGGAATTGAACATAAGAGAGGAAACTTCTAAGACTTTTGGAAGAAGAATAAAGATTATGCTCTGTTCTCAGCTTTTAAAAGAATATATTGATAATCTTAATCTTAAACCAGAAGATTATTTATTTCAAATTAAAGCACCAAGTGTTAATAAATACCTCAAAAGACTTGCTAAGAGTGTTTTAGGAGATGGAGTAAGTCTTGCAGGTAAGAAATATAGTGATATAACTCTATATGACTTCAGGCATGTTTCTTGTTGCTATTGGTTACCTCGTTATAAGTCAGAATCAGCATTAAAATATAGATTTGGATGGAAAAAGTCAGATAAAATCCATTATTATTCTGAGCTTTTGGGTATGAAAGATACAATTTCAGAAGAAGATATATTTCTAGATACTACCAAAACCGAGCTAGAAAACAATCTTGAAGCCACAAAAAGAGAAAACACACTCTTACAAGAACGTGTAAATAATATGGAAATTCAAATGCAGAAGATTTTAGAGGTTACTAGTAGGTTGAATGAAAAATTTAATTAATTCTCATCTTGATTGCCTTTAAAGTTTTCATAAAACCACATTATTGTTGCAGTAGGAATAAAATCTAATACTGGAGAAAGTTCTTCCACAAAGTCAACAATTGTAAAAAAGACATTTCCATATAGTTTATAGACTAAAATTGCAGATATCGGCGACCACACAAGATCAAATATTTCTCCGATGCCTGGGAAGATATATGAAGTCATACCTATCAAATCTATTCCTAAACTGTAGACTAATTTTATGCCTCTTTTTTTCTTTGCCATTATATTTATTTGGAAGGTATCATTTCAATAGCTTTCTGAAGAGCTCTATCTGGTAAATCTGGAAGAATATCTTTGATAGACTTTTGTATACCTGCAAAATTCCATTGTTCGTAAAGATTTCCGTTATTTGAAGTTCTACTATGAAAATGTCTATACCATTCAATCTCTTTTAAGGGAATAACTATAAAGAAAGGTTCATGGTTATGAACAACTACGAGATGTGCCTCTGGCCAGAATTGAAGATATTCCTTAATTTGAGCATATCTAAAACCAAAAAGTGCCGTCTTAGGTTCTCTATGATCTATAAATGATCTATATTTAACATCAATTAACAAAATTTGATTAGTCACTTTATTAACTGCAATAAAATCAGGCATTGATCTAATACGCTTGCCTATATTATCCTCATTATTACTTTTCAACAACTTTTTCAGCTCATCAATATGGTTTTCCATACCATATTTTATACATTGCCAATTTGGTGTAGAATTAATCAAGAATTCTACTATATTCTCAGCCATATTACCCATAGCTTTATTTTCAGCCCAAGCAGTTTCTGAATCTGTCATTTTATATCTCTGCATAATTATGCAAACGTGCCTTATAATATTATCTGCTTTATTATGCATATATGGTTAGAAAGCCTATAACTGATATTATTGAAAACATAAAGACACTTTTAGAGAAAGAAAGTGAACTATCAATAAGACAGATTTCTCTTAAAACTAAATCTCAATGGAGAACGATAGAGAAGGCATTGGAAACTATGAAATCTTTAGGTGTTGTTAAAGAAAGAAAGGGTAATGAAACTGAAAGGGTCGAGAGATTGTTTTCAATTAATAGAAAATAAGCAAATTAATTCAGATGAAATCTATTAATAAGGATTTAACAAAATGCCTGCAGTATCCAAAAGATACCACTCAAACGGCGATCCTCGTTTGAAGTACGGAGCAATCCGTCTCATCGAGAATTAAACCTTTACCTCTCCCTTCGGGAGGGGTTTTTTATTTTTTAAAAATTAAGTTCTGTCTGATCAACTGTCTTTTCAGGCGTTTTAAGCTCGTCAGTTTCTTTATTCATAGCTCGTAATATAAATTTTAATTCATCTTTTTCAGGTAAGCTTCTATATCTCACTTTAAATATTTTATCTTCATTTTCTCCAATTAGTTCAACTGCTGAATCAAAATTTTGAGTTCTTTCATTTTTGAATTTTATTTTTTGAAAACCTTTCATTGCATCCATAATTAAGGTTTTATTAAATTGGAGTCTATCATTACTATTAAATGAGGGTAGGGTGTACATATCCTTCAAATATTTAACTAAATCACTTAGTTTTACTTCAAATACGTGCTCTTTCTTATCTTTCCATTCTATTATTTTCTCAATATCTCCTTTATTTATAAGTTCTGGGAAAATTTCAGTCCACATAAGCACCATGATATATTCTATAGGAGTTTTGTCAGCTTCCTCGTATATCTTAAACTTTCCTAAATCTTCTTTTAACTCACTAGACATTTTTTTATAGCCAATTTTGAGTAATTCAGTAATAGAAGAATCGGATAACTCTCCTTTTTCTAAATCAAGCATTATAAATTCAGTCTGGGCACCGTTAGTTATTGAATATGTTATTAACGCGAATTTATTATTAAACATTTTAATTCCCTCTTTCTCCTTTTTTTCAAGATATTTTACTTTAAGATAGCCTACTGCTTCAATATCTCTTTTAGGTAGCATTAAAATTAAATCATGTTCAATTGAATCAATTTCTTTAAAACTATTATCATAACTTTTTAGTTGATTTATTATTCTAGACTCTATATAATCTTTAATATAATCTTTGTTTTTTGGAAAGTTTTCTGGTTTACATAAAGATTTCTTAATTTCTCCTACCCAAAAACCATTAGGTAATTTAACAAGAATATCTGGAGTTAAAGTTTTGTTAGATTCTTTCAAATTTAAATTTGCTCCAAAATAAAATGTCCCATTAGCTTTCTCCATTACAAATCTTCTAAAACAGAGAAGCGATTTTAGAGCAGTTATATAGTTAGATATTTCTACCATTTTTTTACTTATCATTTCACTAGATTCAGCTTTGTTTTCCATCAATAACCTCCCCATCATAATTTCTCATAAGAAAATTTACTAATCCGTTAAAAGACAAGGAAGTAACTTGAGTCTGAGGAATAACTATTATCTCTGAAGAAGAAGTAATAAGTAGTTCGTAACTAGATCCAGCATTATAATCATGTATTAGCATAAATAGATGTATTCCCTCCTTAAAGAGTATCGAATAACCCCAGTTATTAAGTGTTTTGTGTATAGAATTAATAAACTGATCTATGTCTTCTGGTTGTCGAAATACCTCTTCATCCATAACAAATTTAATAGGTTTTGGCTCTAAGCTAGTTAGATTTCTAGACCTCTCTTTTAATATATCTTCATAAAATTTACTATATTTAGAGATAATCTTTTCTAGAAACAATTTTTCTATTGTAGAATATAACAAAGACCCATATTGAATAATTCCCTTTCTATTTATTCTTACACTGCCGGAATTACCTCTTTCACTTATAGATAATTGTATTCCATCTACCCATAAAAAGTTTTCATTAGCTTTATTAAATAGTTCCTTATAAGTTATATTTTCCCATGCTAAATCAATTTTCTTTTTTACATAATATCTTTTTAAAACGTAACTTTTTACGGCTATTTCTGCTTTGTCTTCATTTTCAATTTTCTCAAGTATTTCCTTAATTTCAAAAGACCTTAAATATATTCTAGACAATATGGGGGAATATCTATTTAAAAGAGATAAAATCTTATTGAAACCATCTTTATCTATATTGGTAATTAAGACTACAAACGGGGCATTTTTAGCAATTAGTAAATAATTTTTAATTTTATCTTTTACTTTTTCATCATGATTTTCTAATATTATCTTTAGAAGCTTAACTTCATCATTTTCATATTCTGTTAAGAAATTTATGCCTTCAATATCGATAGGTTTTAATTTTTCAAGCAATTCATATAATGGCTTACGATTATCATATAAGAAAACTAGCGATCTTAATGGTTTATTGGGTAGAGGTTTAATACTATCTAATATTTTAAAAACTTCTCCTTCTTTAGTGAAATGAAATATCTTATAATCCATATTTTTACTTGATAAACTACCTTTTTAACTTTTTATAATCTTGTTTAGTCTCTCCAATATCCACACCATCCCTTCAGTATCTTGTCCACAATACTTCTCTAAATCTGTCCTAACTTTCTTAATTTCTCGGGGTGTTGCCTTTTTTCCATCAAAAGAACCATGAGTAATAAAAAGATATTCAAGAGAAGCTTCAGTTCCATTACCTATTTCCATATCTCCATATCCTTTACCAGTAAGTGCTGGTAAAACTTCCTTTAATGATGCTGAACCTTTCTGTATAGGATTATAGTAAGCAAAATTTTTGAATGGATCATATAAATCAAGTATTCTCTCAAAAATAGATTCTACCCAAGAAGCATTCTCTGGAAAGAATTCTGCTATTTCTTTTAATCTACTCTTTTCAAAAGGTTGATAGTATGCAAGAATAGTTCCTTCTTTGCCTAATGCTTTCTTAAGCTCTTTGGTAAACTCTGGTCTTGGGTCATCGCTTCCAAATGCAATAAATGAATGATGTTTGGGTTTAGTTCCTTTCTTTTCTATAACATGAACTGAGAATTGGAAAGGAAGGGCTTGGTAAGGCTTTAATTTGTCATATAAAGGTATTGCTGTTGCATATGTCTCAAAATCCATAAAATATAGAGGATACTTTAAACTTTGAATGAATTCTTTTAGTTCATCCTTATTATGGTATGTTTTTCCAGTTTTAGTTGCATCATATTGTATTTTTTGTTGTTTTTTCTGAGCTCTTGTAGTAAAATTATTTTCACCCATATCTTTAATAGACAAAATACCTTCATTGAATAATTCTATTGCTTTCTTTCCACCATAATATAAATCAAATATATTACATTCAGGATTTTCTTTCCAAAATGTATCGTTTTTATGAATTTCTTCAAAATTCTTCTTATAATATTCCTCTTTTCCTAAACAACAAGAATCTCCTACTTTTATCTCAGGGCATTTTTTTAGATTTATTATTTTGAATAGCTTTTCTATATTTTCAGGAACATTTTTTATCTCATCTTCAACTTTATCTGTTACTGAGGCTATAACAAAGAATTCTTTAGCTTTTATCTTTCCTTGTTTAACATATTCATTGTTTATATGTACAACAAAACAATTTCTCACTTTTAACCCAGCCGATTCATAACAATATCTTTGAAATGCAATATCCAAAATATACTCTTCCTTAACTTTAGTTGCACTTTTAACTTCATAAATATCCCATTCATCTTTTCCAACAGGAACTAAAATATCTGCTCTCGCATAACATTTACCATCTTTATGAATAAAACCAGCTTCAAATATTGGTTTTCTTTTTTTTAGTAATTCCCTAGTCTCTTTATCATTCTCTTTATGGTTTAATTGCTCTTTTACTTCAATTCCATCGGGAAAAAGAGTCTTGGATAATTCTCCAATTCTATGTCCTTCATCAAATCTATGTTGCATAGCATCATCAACTTTAGGAAGTTCTGAAGGATTATTGAATGCTAACCAGATGTATTTCTTGCATTCTAATCCAGATATATACTTGGATTTTGTGAGATAGGTTTGATATTTCATTGAATTAGTCTAAAGCATTAATTAGCTCATCTTTAAATTCATTTTCTTTACTTTCATTATAGAATGGAAGACCAATTAATTTATATTTTCTCGTTTCTATAAACTTAACACTCTTAGAAGACTTATATTTTTCCTTTATTTCTTTCATAAAGTCTTCCTTCCATCCCTCTTTGCCAGTCTTAAACGTTCCATCAGCACCTAAGAATTGAGAACCTTTTGGTTCAATGAATATTTGATAAGTTAGGCTCTCTCCAGATTTATTTTTCATAAAAAGAACAAAATCGGGGGAACAAGCTTGACCATCTTTAAAGTTATAAATTTTAAAATGTAATTCATTTCTAATAAGATAAATATCTTTGTATTTATCTTTAAAGTTCTCTTCAATTAATCTATTTATTAAATTAATACAAGCCTTTTCTTCGCTAGTTCCAAAATTAGCATTGAAAACATACCACTCTTTATTCTTTAGAAAGTCTTCCTGACCATCAGCCCTTTCAGATCCACTCTCTAGTTTGATTGTTTTATCATGGAATATATCTACTATTCTATTTGGAGTGAAGTCGGTTGAACCTTTATAATCTATAAAATTACCCTTTAGTTTATCTTCTATTTCATCAAGAACTTTAATTACTGCATAGTATTTATCTTTATTAGTTAGATTAGATATATCTTCCTTTGTAGCCCAAAAAGTTATCTTTATGTCTGCAAGATACTCTTTCTTACTAATGAAGTCTCGAATAGAATCAATATTTTTGCAGAATCTTCTAAGGTTATTGAATTTATAAAATTCTTTTTTTGATAATGCAGAATAAACTATGTGATAGTCAATTTCTTTTATTGACAAAGTCTTTGGCTCTTTCTTTATATTTAAATTGTCATACACCCCATCAGTCATTACTTGAGAAACGCTTCCTTTATACGAAAAGAGATCATATTTGAAATCTTTCTCTTTGACACCCAAGTCTTCAAATGATTTAACATATGAATAATCATTCTCAATTTTAGAGTTCAAATATATCTTTCCATCTCTATAGAAGATGGTTTTTTTGAAATTCTCCTTTAATTTTAACTCTTTTTCAATTGTTTTATCATCAATTAAACCTTCATTGACTAACGCAGTTTTTAGCTCAGCTATATATCTAGATTCATTAAAACTATGGAAATGAAGTTCTTCTAATATTCTTAAATCATTCTCAAGATCTTCATCGAACTTTCGTTTGTAAACATCTAAGTCTATATTTGAAACCTTAAATGGATAGTATCTTGCTCCTCTACCTATTAACTGTGCTTCTGAGATTGTTGATGGAGATACTCCTCCTTTTGTTCCTCCTCCTGCGGATTGCCCTTCATATACTCTTACGATGTCATATAAATTGAGAACATCCCACCCTTCGTTTAATTTTTGAACTGCAAAAATAGCTCTAATCTTATTATCTTTATCTTCTAATGAATTAAGTGTCAATTGATAATCATCCATTTCTTTTTCGTCATTTACACTTAAACACTTATTTGGTTCAAAACTAGATCTTAATTTTTGAATTAATAGTTCGGTTGAAATCCCTCCTTTTTCATAGAAGCTGAAAGCTCTTTTTATCTCTTTTATATCAGTCTTCTTCTTTAGTTCTTCTATATCCTTTTTAGATAATTCATCAATTATTTTATGAAAAAGTTGTTTATTTTCCTTAGATTGTTCGATGGTTTTTTGAGCTTTAAATAAAATAATTGGTTTTAGATCAATACCATACTTGCTAGCAATATCTTGTCTATACTGATTTAGAATAATTGCTAAAAGTATTCTTCCCTTTTTATCTGCATCAGACCTTAATATTTCAATATCTTTAGAATACTTATCTCCCCTAAATGATCTTAAATCATATTTATATATAACTTTATTAATATATTTTTGTTCAATAGATTTATTCATAAAATCCATTGTTGCTGTAAATTCTAACAAGATATTTTCTTTATTTTTACCAAATATATTCAAGACGGTATTTTCCCAATTTGGCTTTTCAAATTCTCTTAAAAGTGTTTGTTGCTTAGTGTGAACCTGTCCATGATGGGCTTCATCAGAAATGAAAACGATTTTATTTTCCTTAAAATCTTCAAAAGTTAATGAGTTTTCTTTTTCAGTATATAAATCAGAGTGTAATTTTTGAATAGTTGTAAAACATATATTTATACCATCATTATTTGTCCCATCAAAATTATCAACTTTGTTTATTTTTATCTGCTTGTTATTAAATATTATCTTTTTATTAAATAAATATTTGCTTGAATCTTCCTTTGTGAAATTTTCTATTGTCTTTTTTATTATATTACTAGAATTTACAAAAAAAAGAAAGTTTCTATATCCCTTTTCGTATAAGTAAAGCATCAGTCCAGCCATGATTAACGTTTTACCACTACCCGTAGCCATGTTAAAGAGTAATTGTGTTGGGTTTTGTTTTTCGGGATTCTTCCCACTCATATAATAAAAAAATCTAGTAAAAGCTTCTTTTTGATAAGGCCTTAATGGAAATTTTGGATTAAGATTCTCGCTTAACGTCTTTGGAATGTTTTTATACTCATCTAAAAAACCGAAACCAGAAAAATTATCAAATTTTTCATACAAGTAATTTTGTTTAACTGCTAGTGTTGTCTCTGACATGGTTAATTATAAAACTTTTTATTTAATTCTTTATCTTCTTTACTTATTTTAAACTCTGCATCTTCCATCTCTGATAAATTTACATATAATTGGTTTTTATTTAACATCTCACAAAGTAATTTCTTTTGGTTAGTCAATGATAATTTTTCAAATTCAGATTTATTATCATCAAATTTCTTAATATCTACATCATAATTTAAGAAATATTTACCACACATCTCATTCCATATTTTTAGCAATTGTTTTGTGTCTTTTGCATCTTGTATTCCTTCCATTGCTTCTTCGTTATGTTTCATTAGTTCACAATAGACAATATTAGAATGGGAAATACCTTGTTTTGAGTCTAATTCTATTACTTTGTTGAGTCTCTTAAGAATAACCTCTGCATGTGCATCCAATTGTTCAATTAAAATAAACTTTCTATTTCCTCCATCTTCTTTGTTTAATTCTAAAGTAGCATGTCCAGTTGTACCACTTCCTGCAAAAAAATCTAAGATTATGTCTTCTTTATCAGCCATAATTTTTATTGTGTCTAAAACAGCATAAAGTGGCTTAGGATAACTAAATATTCTTTTTCCAAGTAGTTCTTCTAGCAATTTAGTACCATTATTAATCGCATTATATCTTGTGCCAATCCAATGAGTTTTTATTACCTGGCCCTTTTCTTCCCTATATTTTTCATAAATTTGCACCTTTTTATTCTCATCTATTTGCGCTACTATTTCTCCATCACCTATTTGTTTGGAAAGAGTTTCTTTGATGGTTTTCCAAGTTCTTTCTTGCCCTGAATTAGTTATTGGAAGAATTTCAGAGTAATCTTCTTTTTTTTCCAAAGTTATTTTTTTCAAATCTTTACTAACATATACTGGATAAAAAAAGTGAGTTTTATTTTTCCTAAGATTTTGATCCCCTCCACCTAACCTTATGTAATTATTAAGTCTATATCTTCCAAGAGAATCATTTTTATTAAAAGATTCTTTTTTCTCTTCATCTAATATTACTCCTCTAAAATTAGCTAAATCTTTATTTTTAGAATAAACTAGCATAAAATCATTGGAAGTTCCAAAAAATTTTTCTTGATTTCTTCCCTCAGGTTTGTGAACTACTGATACTACCCCGATCCTATTTTCTCTTCTGAATATATCATCTGCCAATGCTCCTAAATAGAATAGTTCATAGTGATCAATGGCTATAGCAATAAATCCATCTTCTCGTAACAATTCTTTTGCAATCTCTAATCTATTCTTCATAAAAGTTAGCCATGTAGAGTGACTGAAAGTATTGTTATAAGTGAAAGTTTCAGTATTCCCTTGAGTGTTGTATGGTGGATCAATATAAATTAGTTTAACTTTTCCAGCAAATTCCTTCTTCAAAGAATGTAGGGCGATAAGATTATTCCCTTTAATGATTAAATTATCATTTATTGTTCCGCTTTTATCGCGGTTAAAATCTTTAACTTTTTCTTCACCCTTAGAATTGTATTTTTTAAAATTGGTTAAAATTTTTGGATCTAATAGTCTATCAATCTCATCTTGAGCCAAAATCTCATTAAAGAATATTTCGTTTCTTTTTTCATCTTCTTTTGTCATTCCACCTTCCAATACACAATCTTTGAATGGCCAGACAAGAGAGACTTCTTTTCTTTCATTTAAGAATTTTCCATCAATATTTAATCCAATCTTATTCTTGAATTTAGTATATGAATCGCTTAAAAAGTTCTTATCCTGAACATAGGAAACAAAGAGGTTTATCTCGAAAATCCAATGTCCTTTAATCTCTGAAAAAAATTTACTCTTTACTTCCTTATCTTCCAATAAAAGAGATATTAACTCCTTATCTATCTTATATGCACTATTTACAACTTCGTTCCGTATTAATTCTCCAGATTCTTCATCTACTAATCTTAAATCCTTCTTTAACAAAGATATGAGTTTTTGATTAAATTTGTCCATTTTGCCTGAGTATTATTAGGAATAACTAATTAAAAACCTATCCAATAAAGTCATTCAAGTCTTTTGGTGGTGGCTCTCGCTTATATCTCCCAACTCCAAAAATCATATCATATTCTTCAGAACCCTCATAAATATACATGTATCTACCACCACAATCTTTACAGACTCTTTTTTCTTTTGTTATCTTAGGAATATCATAAAAGTCTCCGAAAGTAAATAATAATCTACGTCCAAAAGTCTTTTCAAAGAATTCTGCTTTTTGTTTATCGGTTAAATCAATAATGCCCTTTGTAAGATATTTTAAAACATATCTTAATGCACCTTCACGACCCTTTACAGGCCTAATATCGACTATATAACTTCCCTTGGAGCATCTTTTCCAGACTTCAACAAGTTTTGTATCTTGACCTGTTTTATTATGAGATCTCATGTCTAAATAACGAGAGTCTATAATAAAGTGTGCATGAACATTCCATAAGCCATCATTGCCTACTTTTACTTCAATACATCCCAAACCTCCATAAATATGCTCTTTTACATATTTATCTCTCTTAAAACGAGTGATGCTTTCAAAAAGTTCATCTATGGCTTTAATCATATCGCTCTGATTAACTATGGTTAATGTAAGAAACTTTAAACCTCTTCCATTAAAATAGTGAGGAATAGGTTTTACCTTTATTATTTCTATATACTTATCATAGAATTTATATGATCTAATTTTCCCACAAAATTCACAAACCCGATAGTTACATCTTTTCTTAACTTTGAGAATATTACAATTGCATATAAATATATGAAATCCTTTACCGCAATTTCTTAGTCTTATACTTTGAGTTTTTAATTCATCAGATAGATGCATACTTATTTGTATATTATCAAGTAAAGGGCGTTCTTCGAACGCCTGGGGAGGGGAGGTAGGAAAAACGCAATTTTCTCCTGCTAAAGCTGGAGGAGAAAATTGCTCTGACTCAGAGATGGCTGGGAGAGTATTCATTTATTACTCCTAGATAGCTTTTTCTCTATCTGTTCAAGTCTAAGCTCAATTCTTGTTAATCTAGAAATATTTCTAAGTTTCTGCCTACATAGTTCATTAACAGAGAGATTATTATCAGAAGCTTCTTTTTTCAGAATATTATGAAGCTCAGTCTCAAGAACTAGATGAACATGAGAGTTTTTCTTTCCCATTAGCACCCCTTTTTAGATCGTCTACTTTCCTTTCTATTTCTCTAAGGTTTTCTAGGATTTGTTCGCTTATATCTTTCATAAATAGAAATAATTATATTAACTTAAGATTTCCCCACACTAACTATGGAAAGACATAAGAGTGACACATATAATAGAAAAGAAATATTAGAAAATCGTGAAGAGAGATATAAAAGAATCTTAAGTCTTCTAGAGCCACAGCCAAAGTCAGATATAGAAAGGCCTTCTTCTAGAAAAGAGATATTAAGCAAATTAAAAGAAGAAGGGTTAGTAGGTATATCTGAAACAGCTTTAATTAAGGATTATTTGGATCATATGGTTGCTAAGAGACAAATTGGCTATATTGATAAGTCTTTTGAGAATGATAATTATAAATGGATATTTGAATATGCTTATGGTAAGAAATGGAATAAAAAGAAAAACAGATATTACTTTCGTACTAACCTCTCTGAAAAATTGTTTAATGAGCTCTTTAGAATGACTGAAGGCATCCAAGATAAAGAAATGATTTTAGAACTGATAGATGAAATAACTGCATCATTTAGAGTCATTGAAGTTAATTCTAAACTTACTGAAGCTAGATTACTAAATGAAAAAGTTGTAAAGATAACTTTTAGAGATAAAAAGTCTCTTTCAAATGAAGAGATTAAAAGAAAAATAGAACAAGCTAAAATATATATTGATAATTTTTCCAAAATCAAGCTTTTTACTAAAACTGGTTTAGATGGTATTCCTGGAGTAAAGAGGATAGATGAAAAAAGATTCACTATATTTGATAAAGAGGTTGATATTGAGAAACTAAATAAGTTTTTTGCAATACCTAGAGTTTATATGACTCCTATCATGTTTTGGACAGCCTATAGAGAGAACATAGTAAAGGATAAGGGGCAAATCACTAACCCTCACGCAAATAATATCGATGCCAAAATGATTTTGCTCTTTATTGAATTGGAAAAGGTATTATACAAAAATATATAAACTCCTTAGATTATAGATAAACATAAGATCACAATGTTAATCCCTTAGGATTAGACATAAAGTAGTTCTGCTCGGTTGGGGCGTTTGTATAAATTTATATAATATAAATGTATATGACTCTAAAGATGGTGGGAGAAAATACTGTTGTTATTAATAAGCAAAAATATAGATTTTTACCTTATAGTGCAGAATACCCATCAATGTTTTTGAAAGAGAGAAATAAAATAACAAAATCGCTTGGTAAGAATATTACCATAGAACATGTTGGTAGCACATCAATTCCAGGGTTGGGAGGTAAAGGAATAATTGATATTGCGATAAAAACTCCAAGAAAAAAGATTAATCAGTATATAAGAGGATTAGAGAAATTAGGGTATAGAACTGATCCAGAACACCTAAGAGATGGTAGAAGAATATATCTTAAAAAGATAGTAAGATATAGAGGAAAAGAAAGTAGAGTACATATTCACCTTACTCTTAATGATGGGTATTGGAATACTTATATTGTTTTTCGAGAGTATCTTAAAAAACATAGTAAAGAGCTCGAGAAGTATGCCCAAATAAAGAAAGAAGCTGTTAATTATGCAAAAGGTGAAGGTAAGAAGTATCGCGAGTATAAAGATAAGTTCTTGAATAATATGATGAAAAAGGCATTGAAAATGAAGTTAGATTAATTTTTAGAAAGAATTTATATATACTTTTAACTTAATTGATATATATTAAAGGGAGGTAAAAATGGAAAAAAATATGAAGATTACAATGACTGCATGGACAATAGTTCTTATTGCCTCATTTGATGTAGGATTATCACAATGGTTTAGTCTTATAGGGCTTCTTACTAACGCAACCGCAATAATGCTTGTTAAGTATTTGGTTTTAATATCTGCTATCTATGCAACATATAGTATGTGTACAATGAAGCATAAGTAAATTATAAAATTTATTATTTTTATTTTTTTAAGCAGGGTTTATATAGAAGTTATACCTCTAGTATTTATGAGAAAGATTGTATTTATGTTGATTTCTTTTGTTTTTTTAGTTAGTTTGTTTTCATTAGTTATGGCTGAGAAGTCTGATAATGATTCAGCTAAGATGGAGAGGGCTGATAAAGTTGGAAAGAATATGACTTATGGCTCATGTGTTTCTGAAAATGCTAAAGTTAAGAATGAGTGCTATGTTGCTGTTAAGAATGCTAGGGCATCTTGTTTGTTGAATGCAAGTGATTCTGATTTATGTCAACCTGCTTACAAGAAGGATTTGAAGCAATGTAAAACTGATTTCAAGGCTTCAAAGAAAGAATGCAAGAAGATAAAGCATAACTTCTTTGAGACGGTAAGATATTCTGTTGCTTAACTATCTGACATATTTCTATTAAAGGCAGATTTAAATAACTTATTCTATTTAATATTACAATGGCTAAGAAAAAAGGTATTTGTATTCAATGTAAAAGAGAGGTAATTGGTGATATAAGATGTAAATCATGCAGGGCTAAAAGTAAGCATGCTTCTCCAAATCAGCAAAGACTTCGGAGAAGAAGACAGTAATTTGATAATTGATAATTAATACATAAAATAAAAAAATAATTCTGTATTAAAAATTTAAGATTTAAATAGGAAAGTTTATGCTTTCTTAGTGATTTTAACTGCTTTAAGACCTTTGTCGCCTTTTTCCCCTTCAAATGCAACTTCGTCTCCTTCTGTAACTGTTAATCCAGTAGCTAAGCTAGTCATATGGAAATAATAGTCCTGTTTATCGTCACCAGCTATAAATCCAAATCCTTTCATTTTGTTGAAAAATTTTATTTTGCCGTTCATGTTATACCTCCCTCAATCAAAAGGGAGGCAAATGAGGGCTTATAAATCGTTGCATCAGGCTTTCTTTCTTAATGACTTTCTGTTTATGTATGCATAGCAGAATAGGATGAGAGTGATAACTGATATTACTGAATATGCATAGATATTTCCTATTTTATCTATCATGATACCGAAAAGGATTGGGCCTAGTATCGCTCCAATCGTACTGAATCCATTTAATGATCCATCTACTTCTCCAAGATGAGTTTTATCTGCTATTCTTGCTAGAATTCCTTTATTCACTAGATAAAAGCATTCAAATATTAAACTCGTAAAGAATACTGCTAGTAATATTACATAATATTCTCGTGTGTATGCTAAAATGCTTACAAGAAAGATTATTGCTATTAGTCCGAATAAATATAATTTCTCTTTGTATTTGTCAGCTATCTTTCCTGTAAAGTCTCCTAGGAGGTAAGGAAGAGTATAAACTAAAACAATTATTATTGATTGAGTTATGCTTCCTCCGCGAGTGTAAGAAAGTATTGGTGCGAAAAAGAATATTGCTGAACTTATTATTCCAAATCCAAATGCAAGTACTGCGAGTACTTTTAATCCAGGAGTGAAATTCTTTATATCTTCAAATGTTTCTTTGTATGCATTCTTTATTGAAAACTTTATTTTTTTATATTTTTCTTTCTCTTTTATATTGCTGAATATGAGTAAAGCGAGGAAAGAAGTTGGAGCTATCATTAAGAAAAGCCAGTGCACTTCAACATATTTTACTAAAAACATTCCTATTAATACTGCTGATACCCACCAAAAGTTTGTTATTAAGTCAAAATGTCCGAATACTCTGGACTCCTGGCTGTCTTTTACATGTTTTATAATATAAGTTTCTCTACTTGTTTGATCTAGGGAATAAGATAGACCGTTTAATGCCCTAGCTAGTATCAAGAATATTACCATGCTAGTTAGGCCGGCTAAGAAGTAGCCTAGACCTACGAATATGTAGAGAATCATTGCCGAAAGAATTATTTTCTTTATTCTATAGTTATCTGCAAGATATCCTGCAATGGGAAGAAATAATAGAAACATAATGTTATATACTGATGATAGAAGACCAGTTTCAAAGAAGCTATTAGTGAACTTAAGAAGAAATAAGGGTATTAATGCTTCTCCCAAACCCCACCCAAACCATCTTATTGCAGTACCTATTCTTAGTAATCTAACCCCAGGGTACTTTTCTCTTTTCATATCTTTAGATTGAGTCTATTACTTAAAAATCTATATATGTTTGAGCTTTTTTAGGTTGGTTAAGTTAGATTTATATAGACCATTTGCTAATTATATTTATGGCAGCAACAGCACCTGGAGCAAGAAAGAAGAAATTAGAGTATAATGTAGATGGTGCAGTTTATGATGATTTTATGAAGGCTTGTAGCAAAAAGGGATTTGCTCCACAGATAATTCTTGAACAGGCAATGAAAAAGTTCTCACAAACTGGCCAGATTTAATAGGGATGATAGAGATAATAAGGTCAGAGCAAAGGGGAAAGAGTAAACTGGATTGGCTTGATAGTAAACATACATTTAGTTTTGGAAGATATAATAATCCTGAGAGAATTAACTTTGGTAAGTTAATTGTTTTTAATGATGATATTGTTAAGC
This sequence comes from Nanobdellota archaeon, assembly GCA_038045765.1. Taxonomy (GTDB): domain Archaea; phylum Nanobdellota; class Nanobdellia; order Pacearchaeales; family GW2011-AR1; genus SICV01. The sequence continues at coordinate 122,519 of JBBSXN010000003.1, forward strand.
CTGGAAAAGGTTTTGGAGCACATCCTCACGAAAATGCCGAAATAATCTCTTTAGTTTTAAAGGGAAAGTTAAAACATGAAGATAGTAAAGGAAATAAAGGAATTTTGAATGAAGGTGAATTGCAGAGAATTTCTGCTGGAAGTGGGGTGTGGCATTCTGAGTTTAATGCAAGTAATACTGAAGAAGTACATTTTTTACAAATATGGATAGAACCTAATAAATTAAATGTCTCTCCGAGTTATGAACAGAAGTCAATTAAAAATTTTGAGCATAATAAATTAAATTTAGTAGTTTCTGGAGAGGATAAGAAAGATATTATTCAGATAAATCAAGATGCATCCATTTTTTTAGGTAAATTTGATGAAGGAAAGGAAATTGAATATAAAATTAAGAATAAGAGAAAAGTTTACCTTTTTGTTATTGGAGGAAAGTTAATAGTGAATGATAATTTTATTGAAATGGGAGATTCCGCACTTATTTCTGATATTTCTTTGTTGAATATCAGATTTAACTCTAATTCTGAGGTTATGTTGATTGAAGTAGGTAATTAAGAAGCGTATCTTTCTACAAATGTTCTTATTGTTGCTAAATGATCTTTTCCTATTGGAGAGGTTTCATAATCTTCTGGATAATAATCTTCTGAAGCAACATTTGTGAAAAGTCTCTCCTTACCATTTATTTTAACTTCTATTGTTGGACCATGATTACATCTTCCTAAACACTCAGTTGTTGTTATCTCTAATTCGTTTATTTTTCCTATGTCTGCTGGCTTAAGTTGTGATAACATGCTATACATTCTTCTACCATAATCGCAAGTATCGCAGACAGTTATGCTTACTTTTTCTGGATTTTCCATAAAAAAGAGGTTAATTTTCCTTATTTAAATCTAATCTTCATTAGAACATTGCTTCTATTTGGTCTGAGTAATCTGGGTTTTGAATTTTATTTCTTCTTTCTATTTCTTCTAGGCAGGCTTGTCTTTTACTGTTAAATAGGTCATTTATTTCACCAATAGGGTATTTTCTTATATCTGTTCCATATTCTAATAGCTGGTCTGCTATTCTATTAAGTTCTAGTCTAAAATCATCTATATCTTCTAAACCAAAGGTATAATCTTTAGAGACCCCTAGTTTTAGATAATGGAAACTTGTTTTTGAGGGAATTATGTTCTTCTTTTGATGTAATAATAGATTGTAAAATAATGCTTGGCGTTCAAAATTCTCATTTCTGCTTATGCTATTACTTGTTTTGTAATCTATAATTACTAATTTATCATCTTCTTTTTTTGTTGCTTGTAGATCTATAACTCCCTTTATGCCTATTTTCATCTTTTCATTTTCTTTCAAAGGAAAGGATATAATTTCTTCAGTAATATGATTATCATGAGCATCTACTACTTGAATTCCTTGCAACATAGCAGTTAGATATTCTATGGAATTTAGAGAATTACCTCTTAGGTCTTTATGCATGTTAAGATTGTGAGTTTCCCATTTGTCTAATAAATGTAAACAAGCTTGGTCTTTATCTAAGTCTTTTTTTGCATATTTTTCAAGGCAGTCGTGGACAATTTTACCTGAAAGAGAATAGCAAACTGGAACTTTTGTATCATCTTCTACTTTCGCTATATATGTAAGATAAAATAAAAGTGGACTTTGATAAAATATGTTAAGACTAGATGGAGATAAATTAAATGAGATCTTATCTATGCCTTCTTTTTTCAAATCCATGGTTTTCTATAAGATTTTAGGGCTTATAGATTTGTTCTTTCTTTGATCGTGGTTAAGTAAATTGGTTTAGGAGGGTGTTCTTTACAGAATTTTATGAATTCTTCTTTTATCTCTTTTAATCCTTTAGGAATAAATTGAATATTTTCTATATCTTTTTTAATTTCTAGGAAGCAATTAGGGTTTTTCATAGCCTCTCTGCCAAGCATTACTCCCTTTATGTTTTTTCTATTTTCTGGAGAGATACTTTCAATTAATTTTTTCATGTCTTCATAATTTCTTATTCCGCCGTTAATTATAAGTGGAACTTTATAAGAAGCTAATTCATTAAGTAAGGAATAATTATATACCTTTGAGGAAGATTCTTGAGCGTGTTTAAAGTGTACTGTTACATTTGTGAAATTTGAGTTTTCTTGTGCTATTTTTTCTAATTCTTTAAATAAAGTAAATATCTTTCTTTGTTTTACTTCGAATTCATTTAAACCTAACCTTACTTTTACACCTACTTTATACTTATCTTGTTTGAGTAACTCTTTTATGATATTACTTACCTTGGTTGAACGTTTGATTAAAGCAGGGCCTTGTCCTATACTTATCAAGCCAGGAGAAGGACAAGAACAATTTAGCTGAATTCCGTAAATATTGTCTTTTTCAGGATGTTTCTTAATTTCTTCTTCTAATTTCTTTAGGAAAGCATAGCATTCGGTTTCTTTTGATGTAGCTATTTGAATCCATTGTCGTTGTCCTTGAATAGAGAAAGTATCTACTTCATCCCAAGTATTACTTCTTTTTACTAAATTGGTTAAGCTTAACATTCCAGTGTATGAATCTGAAGCTCCTGTGTATATCCTTCTAAATGCCCAACAAGATACATTTTCTAAAGGCGCTAAGTGAAGTTCCATCATTAACTGAGAAAATAAGCATTATTTAAGCTTCTCTTTTACAGTTTTATGTGAAATTATTATGTCAAGATTCTTGACAGAAAACCATGCACTTTAGTGCATGGTGAATCTTGAGCATCCAAAAAACGAGTGCTATCAAACCATGTCCTAAAGGACATGGTGCACATCGTTTTTTTGATCCGTAAGGATTTTAAGCAGGTCTAACTTGTTTTATTAATGAAAAAAGAGGTTAGAGGTAAATTATTACTTTTAGGAATACTATCATTAATCTCTTTATTATTTACAGTTATTATTTATTATTCTGGGTTTGATAAACCAGTAGAGAATTATTTTCATTATGAAAATGAAGGATTTTTTAATTTAATTATGAATTATATTACTTTACTTGGAGGAAGAGAGGGAATAATGGTTATTTCTTTATTTATTGTTAGTTTTCTTTTAATTAAGAAGATGTATAATTACATTTTATTCTATTTAGTGAGTGTTGCTGGTGCGACACTTTTCAATTATGAATTGAAGAATTTATTCCAGAGAGTAAGACCTGAAGTTTATGGAAGTGAATTTGCTTTTCCGAGTGGACATACAATGGCTTCTACTGTTGCTTTTGGAGCTTTAGCTTTATTGTTATGGCCTAAAAATAAAAAATTAGCTATTGGTTTACTTGTATTTCCATTATTAATCGGATTTAGCAGAATTTACTTAGATGTGCATTGGTTGAGTGATATATTTGGAGGATTTTTCTTTGCAACTCTCTGGTTAGCTATCACATTTTATCTTTTCTATGGGTGGAAAAAGTGAAGAAATCTGTTAAAATTCCCATTGGTTCTTTTAGAATTGGTAAAGACTTGAAAAGTTACGAGTTAACTAAAAATGGTTGGAAGAAATCAGGAAAGGAATTTCCTGAAGCAGTTCACGCTGTTAAACTGTTTAAAGCGAATGGAAGACTCTCTGAATTGATTGATAAGAATGAGAAGAGATTTTTGAAGGGTTATATGTCTAATGGAGAGATAAAAGGTGCAAGGTTGAATATGTTGCCAAATGGCGATAAATTGGATAAGGCTTACTCTCTTTTTGCTGAAAACCTGGCAATTCATGATGAAAAGTCTCATGATCACTGGGATGTTATTTATAAAAATCCTAATGGAGAGTATGCTTATGTTTATACTCTTAAGAAAGATATAAGTTCAAAAAATGAGAAATATAGAAAAGTTAAGGAATTTGAGAAGATATTTCCTAAGCTGAAAAAGAATGTATCTTTGGCTTTGAATAAGCATGAACCCATGGCTTTACCTATGCTTACTTTACTTAATACTCATATCAGGATAGGCAATGAGATTTATTATAAGTTGCATAAGCATAAAGGCCTTTCTACTTTAATGAAAAAGGATGTCAATATTAAGAAAGATAATGTAATTTTTCATTATCTTGGTAAGGATGGAGTTCCTATTGATATAAATAAGGAATTTCCTGAAGGGTATATATCTCAATTAAAACATTTACTTAGTAAAATAGGTAATAATGATTTTATATTTAAAAATTCTAATGGGAATTTATTGAAAGAAAGTGATTTTAAAGGTGCTTTCAAGAAGTATTGTGGAGAAGAGTTTTATCCACATATTGTTAGGTCTTATATCGCTACGGAAAAAGCAAAAGAATTTCTAAATAAACATAAATCTGCTAAGAAAGAGGAAGTAAAAGACCTTTTTAATTCGATTGCATCAGAACTAGGACATAAGAAGTTTGATAAAAAGAGTGGGGAATGGAAAGATAGCTATAATGTTACAATTCATCATTATATTGAACCAAGTTTAGTTGAAAAGATTCAAAATTTAGTTAATTGATGGAATAATTTATCTTCCATTTACATACATAACTGCAGTTACATAGAATGGACTCTCAGTTTCTTTAACGCCTCTGAAAACTTTAGGTTTGCCTTCTAAAACATAGCCTTCAGCGTTTATATCGTGCTTTCTTGCATGTTCTTCGGCTGCAATCATCATTTCTTTATACGGGGTAGGGTCATCTTCGAATCTTACTGCTGGTATCTTAGCCATATCAACTTTTCTGATTAAGGTTGCTGGTTTTCCAACTATGGAAAAAGCACTAGGACTAGCTGTAAATCTTGAAGTTAAATCTTTCATATAAAATTCTTCTTAAGAGGGCTTATAAATCTAACTCTTATTAGATTTATAATTGGTAATTGAGAGATATATTACTTGCCATCATAAGCTTTCTGAAGTTCTTTAACATCTAGCTTGACCATTTTAAGCATTGCTTGCATTACTCTTCCCGATTTATCTTTACTCATCAATTCATTCAATTGTTGCGGAACAATTTGCCAGGATACTCCGAACTTGTCTTTTAACCAGCCACATTGTACTTTCTTTCCACCCTTAGATAAGGCTTCCCAGAAGTAATCTACTTCTTCTTGGTCTTTACAGTCCACTAAGAATGAAATAGAATCATTGAATGAGAATTTATGATTTCCAAGGCCATCCATTGCTGTGAATCTCTGATTTTCTAAAAGGAAAGATGAATATTTTATAGTTCCAGGCTTTCCATTCGGTTCTCCTTTTTTATATTTCTCCATAACATCTATCTTTGAATTTTTGAATATCTTTGTGTATAATTTCATTGCTTCTTCAGCATTGCCGAAATTATCGCCTACAAATAAAAGAGAAGGTACTATTTTGCTTTCTTTTGCATTTTCTGTATACATTAATTGCCAGGATACTCCGAATCTATCTTGTATGAATGCATATCTCGCGCTGAATGGATATTTATCAAGCGCCATCATTACTAATCCCTTTTCAGATAATTTAGAGTAATACTTATCTACTTCCTCTGCAGTTTTGCAATGAACCATAAATGAAACTGCTGGATTTAATTTATCATGCACACCTGCCCTCATTAAACTGAAACCTAAACCCATTAACTCAATATCAATTATATCTATTTTTCCCCCTGGAGTGTCTGATGGTGTATTATTGAATGATGATTGGCTCTTTATCTTTGACCTTGGGAATGTGGAAGTGTATAATTTTGCTGCTTCACGGGCTTCTTTTTCATACCAAATGAATGGTGTTATTTTCTGAGTCATATTACTTCAAGGGTTTTATATTATTTAAATGTGCGGGAGATATCTTGATGATTTGAAATTTATTTATTCGTCATCCAAATCTTCAAACTTGATTTTCCACTGATTATCCCACATCTTCTTCCTCTTTTTACTGCATTTATCACAGTATTTTCTTACAAATCTTGCTTTTGGCTTGACTTCAAATTCTTTCTTACATTCAAGGCACTTTTTCATTTTCATAAAATGTTGACGGAAAGTTTGGTTAAATAGTTTTGCTTTGCCCGGATTAGTTTATTGTTTGAGGTATCTCTTTTTGTGAACCATTATGTATCTTCTTGTGAAATAGGATGTAAAACCTTCTTCATCTTTCTGTAATGCTTTGTAGTATGACTTTCTCCTTTTGTATTCTATTATTATCATGGGGTATCCTGCATGCCAAAGTATATGATTCATAAGCAAACGGCCTATTCTGCCATTTCCATCTCCGAATGGATGCACTTTCTCAAATTTATAATGCGCTCTTGCAGAAAGTTCAACAGGATTTATCTTTTTGTTATTTTTCATAAATTCAATGAGCTGTTTCATCATCTCATTAACTTCTTGCCAGTCAGGAGCAAGATAAGGACCTACTCGCACTATATAATCTCTAAATTTTCCAGATATATCTGATTTGGTTGACTCAAAAATTCTTTTATGCCAATCTAATAAAATTTCATTAGTTATTTCTTCTTTTTTATTAAGCATTTCAAGAAATACTTGGCTATGGTACTCTGTTTCTTTTACATCTCTTAATGGCTTATTTGGAGAGACTTTATCATGTATAATCTCTCTCGCTTCCTCTAAGGTAATAGTTGAGCCTTCAATAGCGTTTGTGTTATATGTAAATGCTACAGATATTTCTTCCAGTTCTTTTTTTCTCGCACTTTCAGGTATTCTTTTCCATTCTGACTGGAAATTATCTTTTATTAATTCTAGCTTTTTGTTCAAGTCACTTTTTATTTCTTTCATGAAGTTTTTCTTTATTTCTTCAATATCTTTAGGTATCTCAGAACCCAAATACTTTTCTTTTGTTATTACTTTATTTCCTTTTCTAAATGAATGTTGCAAGTAATAATAGTTTTTTAGGCCTTTTTTTCTTTGAATTATTCTCATAACTATTTGTACATTACAAAGTATTTAAATATTGCTAATTATCACTAAATGTAATGGTAATCTTGGGCATAAAGGATTAAAAAGTGAATTCAGGCATAAAAGAGTCTAAATCTCTAATTACTTTACCTTCTCCAGGATTAGTGTCTTGGTACATAACTGGTATTTGATAACTTGCTTGAAATTCACGAGCTTCTTTTTTTACTAAATTGAAAGCTGATTCCAGTCCTTCTTTTCCATTTTTATCTGCTATGGCTGTGTAAAGGTTTATAGTTTTAGCTCCTTCTGACCTAAGCTGAAGATAAAAGCCTCTTGGCTTATTTGGCAGTCTGGCGTCTCCGCCTTCTTTGATGAATAGTTTCATTCCCATAAAAATTAGGATTAAAATGAGTATTTAAGAGTTTAGTTTAGAACAATTATTTTTCAGGAGTTTACTGCTTTAGTCATACTTGAGCAGAGTTGTGCTATTGAATCTTGCATGGCTTGAGGGTTGTTTAGATTTTTTTCTATTAAGTTGCATAATGCTGAACCACAAATTGCTCCATCTGCTCCATAACTAATTACTTTCTTTGCATGTTCCGGTGTTGAAATACCGAATCCAACATAAACTGGAATTGGAAAATATTTCTTTGTCTGTTTAATAAGGTCTTGTAATGTCTGTTCTAGATTTGTTCTTACTCCTGTTGTTCCTAAAAGAGAGACTAGGTAAACATACCCTCTGTATAATTCCGATAGTTTTTTCATTCTTTCTTGAGAAGTTGTTAGAGATACTATGCATATTTGTTCAACATTATGTTCTTTTGCACTTTTCATGAATATTTCTGATTCTTCAAGAGGAATATCGGGGCATAAAACTGCTTCTATTGAAATTTCTTTACATTTTTTATAAAATTTGTCTAATCCATACTGAAGAGCAATATTTGCACTCACCAAAAGACTTATTGGAATGTTTGAGTATTTTCTTATTTCTTTTAAAATTTCAAAGCTCTTTTCAGTAGTTATGCCGTTTGCTAATGCCCTATTATTTGCTTTCTGAACTGTTGGACCGTCTGCAATTGGATCACTGAAAGCAAAACCAAGTTCCAATGCTCCTGCTCCATTATCAATTAATGTTTTAATTAATTTTAATGATGTATCGTAATCTGGATCTCCTAAGACAAGAAAAGGAACAAATACTTTATTCTTAAATTTCATGACGCAGCTCCATTACTTGTCCGACATCTTTGTCGCCTCTTCCAGAGAGATTTATTATTACACAATCTGAAGGCTTGAAGTTAGCTTTGTTTTTTACTACGTATGCAACTGCATGTGCAGATTCTAAAGCTGGAAGTATCCCTTCCATTCTAGAAAGATATACTAAAGCATCTAAAGCCTCTTGGTCAGTTATACCCTCATATTTTGCTCTACCCGAGTCTTTTAGGAAACTATGCACAGGTCCAACTCCAGGATAATCAAGGCCTGCTGAGATGCTATGCGCTTCATCAATCTGTCCATCAGAGTTTTGAAGTACAAAAGATTTACTTCCTTGGAATATTCCAACTTTTCCTTTGCTTAGAGTTAGTCCGTGCTTTTTGTTATCTCCTGCTGCTTCAACTCCAATTAATTCTACTGGATCTTTCAAGAATGCGTCAAAGATTCCAATTGAATTTGAACCTCCACCAACACAAGCGACAATTGATGTGGGTAGTTTTCCATGTAATTTAATAATTTGTTCTCTTGTTTCTTCTCCTATAATCTTTTGAAATTCTTGCACCATTTTAGGATAAGGATGAGGTCCAACAACACTTCCAATTAAATAATAGGCTGTTTTTACATTTGAAAGAAAGTAACGTAGAGCATCATTTACAGCATCTTTAAGTGTTTTGCTTCCGCTTGTTACCGGGATGACTTCAGCGCCGAATAATTTCATTCTGTAAACATTTAATTTTTGTCTTTCAATATCTTTTTCTCCCATGAATACTTTAACTGGTATCTTAAGAAGCGCCCCTACAACTGCTGTTGCAACTCCATGCTGGCCTGCTCCTGTTTCTGCAATAATCTCTTTCTTTCCCATGTATTTAGCAAGTAATGCTTGACCAAGAGCATTATTTATTTTATGAGAGCCAGTATGAAGCAAGTCTTCTCTCTTTAGATAAATTTGAAATCCAAGATCTTTAGACATTGCTTTTGCATGATATAAAATACTTGGTCTTCCTGCAAAGTTTTTTAGCAAGTCTTTTAATTCTTCTTGGAATTTTTTAGAATGAACGTGAGTTAAGTACGCTTCCTCAACTTCTTCCATTGCAGGAATCATCATTTCTGGAACGAATGTTCCACCAAAGTTACCAAAATAAGAATCGCTTTTCATGCTGCCTCTGCAAGAAAAGGACCTACACCCATATTATTGCTTAAAAATCCTGTGAGCTGGTCTAAATCTCTAAAGTTAGGAGAGAGACCTATCCTTATCGAATCTCTTTCTTCAGTTATTATTATTGGTAATCCTATTTCTTTTGCTCTTACTGCTAATTGAGCTGAAGGTGTAAATGCAAATCTCCCCATATCTAATAAACGCAAAGCGTCAAGATCTGACTGCGGAGTTGATTCTGGTAAAGAGCATAGAATTTCTGGAGCAACGTATCTTTGAGTATTAGAATCAATTTTTGCTCTATATACTCTACTTAGAAATGGAGTGTTATCTCTAACTGAAAGCGCAGGTGTTGTTCTTGCGCTTTGGGATTCATATGCTGTTCTTTGATCTGATGTATAAAGGTCATCCATACATTTATGGAGATTTTTACCCTATTTATATATTAGGTCATAAATAGATAGATATATAAAGAAAAGACCTATATCTATATTATATGTCACAAATAGAACAAGAATTTAGGCAATTTATGGCCAAAAGGCCTGAAATAGGTAAGTGTTACAAGTCTGGATTGATTAATCGGAGGTCTCTTGCTAGATATTTAATTGATAACAAACTAGCTAAAGGAAATCAATTAGAAGCAGTTATTGCAATGCTCCGAAGGTATGATTTTGGAAAATCAGGGGTTCATGGTTCTACTTTAGATATAAAGAGAACTACAATGAAAGATAATATTTTGATATTGGATTTTGAAAAGCAGAAAGAATTTTTGAAGGAATTGCAGAGAATAATAACTCATATAGATTATGATCAGGGAGACACTTTGAAAGTTGTTGTTGGTTCTAGCTCTATAAAATTATTTATTGACAAGCAAAAAGAAGCTGAGCTAAAGGATATTATCAGTAAATTCAAGTTAAAGAGAAGATTTGATAAGATTTCAGAACTTAGTCTTATCTTCGGAGAAGAACCAATTGACTCAAAAGGAATTTTATCTTTGATAACCCAGGAGTTGTTGATTCATGATATTGTTGTTGTGGAGATGCTTACCTCTAGTCCAGAGCTTATACTTTATCTTAAAGAAGATGATGTTCTAAAGGCTTATGATGTTATAAAGGATTTAAGGAAGTCGATTTAACTTTAATTATGGAATTAGGTAAAATTGTCTCAAAATTAGATAAAGACTTTGATATTAATAATGTCAATGATGATTGGGAGTGGATGTTTGATGAGCTCTTTTTAGAGAAATCACTTGCTTCTTTTAGAAAAACTGGAAAAAATACTGGTCTCATGATTAAAAATTCTGATGAAGTTAATAAAATATATACTGCTTTTTCTCCTAGCAGATATGTTTTAGAGGAAATAATGATGAAAGGAATAGTTAATTGCCTACTTATTGTAAAACATCCCTTTGACTGGGATGGGAGAAGAAATGGACCAGGTTTTATATTTTTTAAAGAAAGAGATTATCAGTTAATGGAAGGTATGGGTGTATCCATATATTCATTACATACTCCTCTTGATAAGAATAGAAATAATAAAGTTGTTTCTACAGCATATGCATTCGCAAAGATTTTAAAATTAAAAGTAGAAGATGAATTAGCTAGTGATGTTGTTAATCCAAGTTTAAATTTAGGTTTAATAGGAAAAGTGCCTGAAAAAAAGCTTAATAACTTGATAAAAAGATTAAATGGTTTACTAGATTATAGAGTTAAAGTTGATAGAGTTAATGAGTTTGTTGGAAAAGTTGCCATTGTAACTGGATCAGGTTTTATTCCTGAAATTGTAGAAAAAGCTAAAGAGAAAGGAGTTAACACATACATTACTGGTGTTATTAGCCCGAATGCTTCTGAATATGATAAAAAGACATACAAAGAAAAGTTTTCTAAAATAAGAAAAATGGGATTAAATATAATCGGTTGTTCTCACTATTTAACTGAAAAATGGACTATGTTATATTCAATCCCTTATTTTTCAGATATATGTAAATCGGAATTTATAGAAGACAAAGAAGCTTTGAATCTTCTCGAGTAAAATTGTTTTTTAGATGAGTATTTAAGAGTTTAGTCTAGAACAGTTTGTTTCTTCGTAGATGAATAAATTACCAAGACCGTTATCTATTATTTTTTTATTTACTAATGTATTGTCTTCAGTATAGACCCAAGCTAAGGTTCTATTATATTTGTCAATGCCTTGTTCTTCAAGAGTTAGATTTTGGTTTTTTATCAGTTGGAAGAGGAAATTTGAGGCTTCTTCATATCCATTTTGACCTTTTTCTGGAGTATCTACACATAGAAGACGAATTGTTTTTTCCTGGTAGATGAAAGTGTCTCCATCAATTACTTGAAGGTTATTGGTAGTATTGTAAGTATTTGCTTGTTTGTTGGAAATAATGTAAGAAGCAAGAATTAATAGAAATAGGATAGATAATAGTGAAATGGTTATGATTGTTCTCTTTTTCATATGTCTAACTGTTGTTTTTATATTATTAAAAGTTTGTCTTATCTATAATTTTAAAAACTCCTTCAGTGTTGATTAATTATGGATAAAATTGTAAATGCTTATGCTGCTAAGAAGGCTGGTACTAAACTTGAGCATTTTTCTTACAAGGCTAAGGAGCTTGGTTTGCTTGATGTTGAAATAAAAATAACTCATTGCGGGATATGCCATAGCGACATTCATTTGATTAATGGTGATTGGGGAGATTATTTTCCAATTGTACCTGGCCATGAAATTATTGGAAATGTTAGTGCTTTGGGTAAAAATGTTAAGGATCTTAAAATGGGCGAGCGAGTTGGTGTTGGTTGGCAGGCTGGTTCTTGTATGAAATGTGAATATTGCTTGAAGGGGGAAGAAAATCTTTGTCCGGAAGAAAAAGCTACATGCCAAGGAAATCATGGGGGTTATGCCGATTCAATAAGAGTTGACAGCAGATTTGCATTTTCTATTCCTGAAGAGTTGAAATCCGAAAATGCTGCGCCTTTAATGTGTGGAGGAATTACGGTTTATTCTCCCATCTTTAGATATGCGAAGCCGGGGATGAAAGTTGGAGTTATAGGAATTGGTGGTCTTGGACATTTAGCAGTTCAATTTGCTAAAGCTCTTGGATGTGAAGTTACTGCCTTTTCAACTTCAGAAGATAAGGAACAGGAAGCTAGGAAACTAGGAGCTAGTAAATTTATTCTAAGTACAGATTCAGAACAAATGAAAAAAGTAGAAGATACTCTTGATTTTATTCTTTCTACAGTTAATGTTACAGTAGATTATGCCCAATACTTCAAAATATTGCGTAAAAACGGTAATTATTGCCAAGTCGGAGCTTTGTCAAAACCATTCGAGATACCTTCAAATCAAGTTATCGTTAATCAGAAATCTTTGACTGGAAGCCTTACTGGAAATTGCAAGACAATAAGAGAAATGCTTGAATTTTGTGCCCAACATAATATATCTGCTAAAACTCAGGCTATGCCTATGTCGGAAGCTAATGAGGGTATTGAAAAGGTAAAGAAGAATAAGGCGAGATATAGAATTGTACTGAAGAATTGAATTAAGCTTGACCAAAACCCTTAAATATTATTCCATCTTTGCTTTATTGTAAAAAGATGGTGTATGATAAATGGTTTTAGATGCTGTTCTGTTGAATGATATAGTTTATCCTGCTGTGCTTGGTGGAATTGGAGGATTGACAAGAGGCATTGTTGGACTGTTGAAAGCACTTTCACTTAGAAGAAGAATACTTTGGGGTTATTATGCTATTACGGTGTTAGTTGCTGCGATAATTGGTGTTTTTGTGGGAATTGTATTTAATTTTGATTATAGATTATCTTTACTTGCAGGTTATGCTGGAACTGATATATTAGAAGGAATTTACAAATCATTTGCAGTACAGAAGATTTATGTGGAGAGTAAAAGAGCTAAATGATAAATAAATTATTTTTACTCTTTTTAATCTGCTCTTTTGCTAGTATATTTTATGTATCTGCTGCGATGGATCCTTCAAGACCATATTGTGAGAGAATGGGTTATGGTGTAGAAGTTATTAATGAAACTCATTATTGTGTATTTGATGATGGTGTGAAATGTGAACTCTGGACTTTTTATAGAAATGAATGTGGGGCTGATAAAATTAAACCATTACCTTGTGTTCCTTTGGGAGAACCTATATTTCAAGGAGAGTCATGTTGTGAGGGTGGTAAGGGTTATCTTCCCCCTGGTTACGTAGGACAATCTAGTTGTAGACCTGTGGAAGAAGTTGAGGAAGTACAGAAGGCATCTTACCTTAAATTAACTCTTTGGTTTTTATTAGCAATTTTAGCATTTGTTTTTATAATTTATGTTATATCTAAAATAATTAAACTAATAAGAAAATGAGTAAAAACATAACATTGAAGATTGATTCTGAATTGTATCTTGCTTTGGAGAAAAGAGCTAAGAAGGAATTTCTCGAAGTTAATGAGCTTATTGAAGATATTGTAAGAAGAAGTATGTTATCTTATCATAAAGGAAATGTAATTGGAGATGGAAAGGTTGATGATAAGTTAATTGGGATATTTTCAAGGTCTAAGAAAGGAAGAAAGAAGAGAAAGTAGTTATTTTCTTCTAAATGGTAGATATCTAAAAACTTTTTCTAAACCTGCTTGATAAGATCTACCAGCAAATAATAGATTTATGTGTGTTGTATGTGAATATGATTTCTTTGGAGGATTGTGTGCTGAAAAAGTAACTATATTTGGAACTGGTCTTTTATTTTCGTCTAATAGGCCTGTGGTAGACATGAATAAGTGGTATTCATCATGTTTTTTTAAGAAATCAACCAATCTACTTACTTCTTCTATACCTGAAGTACGTAAGTCTAAATATCTGTCAATTGTATCCTTGCCTCTTCTTTGTAAGGGTTTATCTTTATCCTTTGAAACTACTAGCGGTTCATGGCCTAGAAAGAGATTTGCAATTAGGCAAGTTGATTTGGGTTTTGGAAGTCCACACAGCCCAATCTTATTTAGGTGCTTTAAATGATCTATTCTATGGTCTTCATCGCGTAGTTCTCCATTTACAGGATAAAACCATTCAAATTCCCAGGTATGTATTGTCTCATGTGGGCCAAAACGCATTGGTTCGGCATTTCTCATTAGATTATATCTATGTAATTTCATGGGTGTTTGATTCACAAACTGGCTTTTTAAACCTTGACAAGTTTTATAAAGTGTCGACGGTAATTTAATATATGAAAGATAAAAAATATGAAGAAGCGTGTTTTGGAGCAGGATGTTTTTGGGGCGTACAAAGTGCTTTTGATGAAATAAAGGGAGTTATTTCAACTGAAGTTGGATTTATGGGTGGAAATGTTAAGTTAGATAGTGGAAATCCATATAGGGCAGTTTGTTCTGGAGATACTGGTCATGCTGAAGTTGTTTATATTAAGTATAATAGTAAAATTTTGAGTTATCAAGATTTACTGGCTAAATTCTTTGAGCTCCATGATCCTACACAAATCAATAGGCAAGGGCCAGATGTGGGTGATCAGTATAGGTCTGCAATATTTTATTATAATGCTAGACAGAAGCAGGAAGCTATGGATTTTATAAAAAAGAGCCAGAATAATTTCAAGAATAAAATAGCTACGCAAGTTGTGAAAGCGGAAGAATTTTTCAAGGCGGAAGAATATCATCAAAAATATTTATCTAAGCAGGGTTTGGGAAGCTGTTATATTTAAATATCCTATTTTCTTAATTCATATATGGGTTTTGGAAAAGGGGCGTTGATTGTTGTTTTGTCTTTTTTATTGATTTTGACTAGTTTTTCATTGTCTTTCTTTTTAAGTGCTAATTTATTGCTTGAACCTGAAACTTATGAGAAAACCTTTGAAAAGAATAATCTTTACGAGGATTTGTATAAACAATTTTTTGGAGGGAATGAATTAAGTGAGAATAAAATACATATTTCTCCTTCTGATTTAAAGAATACTGTAAATGGGATGGTCAGAGGGGTTTTAGATTTTGCAAAGGGAGATAATGATGACATTTATCTTTATATAAATAATAATTCCTTGAAAAATTTCTTTATTAAGCAGGTTGAAAATGTGAGGGTTTGTAATCCTGGTGAAAGTTCATTTGATAGTTCTAGTGAAGTTGTTTGCAGACCTGCTGGAAAATCAAGTGATGAGCTTGTAAATGAGATGTTTGAAAAGAGAAATATGAGTCAGGTTTTAGCTACGGATAAAGTAAATATGGGTGATTTGTTTGGAAAATATAAGGATTTTCAGAAAATGCAGAGGTTTATCACTTATTATTATAATTCCATCTTCATTTTAAGTGTACTATTGATAGGACTTATAATTCTGATATTTATGATTGATAAAAATGACTGGAAAAAAGGTTTGAAGATAAGTGGGATAAGCATATTTGTTGCTGGACTAGTCTCAGTATTGACTGTTAAATTTATAGAATTTATTTTATCAAGATATATTGAATTAACTCCTGAGACAATGTATCTACAGAATAGTTTGCTGGATTTAGTTAAAGAGGTGCTTTCTACAGTTAACTTGATTGGAATTATTGCTATGGTAATTGAAGGAGCTATATTGTTGTATCTTTATATTAAAGGAAAGAAAGAAGATCATAAAAAATAGATTAATTGTCTTTTAATATCACTATATTATTCATTCCCCTTCTCTTTCGTTCTATATATCCTTGACCTTCTAGTCTATCAAGAATTCTAGTGATCTTGGCTTTGTTTAATCCAGACTTTTCTATTAAATCTGCTTGGAAAATCGCTTTGTTGCTCTTTATAATATTGAATATATCTTTTTCTTCTTTTTTTAGATTGTTTAAGTTAAATTCCTTTTGAATTTGTTTTTCTTTTATCTTTCTTATTATTATTTTTTCATTCGGCTTTGAGAATATCAGGAAAAGCCCAGTTATTATTAAAATTCCTACTATGGATAATGCTAGATAGGTTTGTCTATCTATTGTTTCATACATTGGACAATAACCTCCTCCGTGTGCGATAGTGCAACTAGCATCAACAAAGCTATTTAATGCGCTGTTAAATATGAATATTATTACTATTATTAATATAGAGATTCCTATGAGGAGATAACCTACATTTTTATTTTCCATAGTTTATTTAATGGTTATGAGTATAATAAAGTTGCTGTTTTTCAATGTGAAACTAGTTTCATACAAGGAATTATAAAGTATTTTTCATTATGTTTTTTATGACATTTAAAGAGTTTGTTAAGGATCTGGGTAATGATAAAGTAGAGGGAGAGATAGTTAAGACTATGTTTTATTCTCTGCTTGTTAGTTTCATTACTTTTGGAGTATTTTACTTTCTTAAGCTTAAAGATATAGAAAATCTTTTTCCTAAGTATGGTTTCTATATGTTCTTCGCATTTCTTAGTTATGCCATAATTTTGTCTGCATTTAGGCAAGTTAGATGTTTTAAGGAATTTCCTTGTATGTCTGGAATGATGATTGGTATGACTATGGGTATGATGTCTGGTTTCTTAGCAGGGTATTTTGTTGGAGCTATAAATGGAATGTTCTATGGAGGAATATTTGGAATGGCTGTGGGAATTGGATTTGGTATATTTAATGGAAGTTGCTGTGGAGTTATGGGTATTTTGGAAGGAATAATGGCTGGATTTATGGGTGGCTTGATGGGGGCTATGACTGCAGTTATGATGATAAATGATAGTATGAAAATTATGGGTGGCATAGTATTTGTTGTTTGTGCAGTTATTATGATTGGCTTAAATTATATGGTTCATAAAGAGAGTAATGGACTGGAGAGAAATAATAAGATCGATCAGTTTTCTACAGTAGTTATAAGCTTTATACTTACTACAATTACTATTTGGCTAATGGTCTTTGGACCAAGGAGTGCATTTTTACAATGATAATTAAAAAAGGTCAAGGTTATATTGCTGGAATTTTTATTTTGATATTAGCTTTTGGAATATTATTCTTTTCTCAAAACAGTTTTACTGGTAATGTGGTCTCCATTGTCTCAGCTCAGGGAGATAATGTACAAGTAGCCAAGTTATCTGTTTCTGGACTTAATTATATTTTATCACCTTCAACATTTAAGAAGGGAATTCCAGTTAAAATAGAAACAGATATTGCGAATATGCCTGGATGTTCTAAGTCTGTTGTTATTTCAGCTTTTAATGTGATGAAGGGTGTTTCTTCTTCAGATAATATAATAGAATTTATGCCTGATAAAACAGGTACATTTAATATTGCTTGTTCTATGAATATGTATCATGCGACATTTAATGTAGTTGATGATTCTGGTAAAGCTGCAAATTATGTTCAACCACAAAGTGCTTCTGCAGGAAGCTGTGGTATGGGTGCCGGGTGTGGTTGCGGAGGAATGAGATGATAATTAAAAAATCTGTGTTATATACTGGATTGGTTTTAGTCTTAATTGTGATTGGAGCTTTTTTATTCTTTAGGTCAAGTGATAGTAATACTAATGGAAACGATATTAATGGAAAAACTGTAGATGTACAGAATGTGGTAATTGGAATAAAGAATGCCAATTATTATCCTAACACTATTAATGTTAAAGCTGAAGTACCTGTAAGAATCAGTCTTGATTCAAGTGTAACTGGATGCTATAGAGGATTTAATATTAAACAATTAGGTGTAAGCAAATTGTTGAAAACTCCAAATGATTATGTTGAGTTTACTCCTACGAAGGGAACTTACAGGTTTACTTGTAGTATGGGTATGGGTACTGGAACTTTAATTGTGGAATAAAATGAGAATCTTTCATAATCTATATAAAGCTAAGGGAATATACTTAATTGTTTATGGAAAATAAAAAGCTAGGAGTGTTATTGATGGTTATCGCATTGGTTGTTGGGGGATTGTTCATTTATTATAATGAAAAATTAAGTGAACAAAGTTTGGAGATGGGATGTTTTCCAAATCAAGATTGTATTAAGATTGAGAGGACCTTATCTTTTACTCATTTGGCAGTAGGAGTATTTTCTTTTATCTTAGCTCTTGGATTTTATTTGCTATTATTTAACAAGACTGAGAAAGCAATTATTGAAAGACTTGAAAATGATAAAAATGAAAAGATTCAAGATGCTAGATTTGAAATGCTTTTGAGAGCACTTGATCCATTTGAGCAAAAAGTAGTCAAGATGGTGCGTGAACAACCTGGAATTACTCAGAGTACTTTACGCATTAAAGCAGAGATGTCTAAAGCCAAGTTAAGTTATGTTCTTCAGGAACTTGAAAAAAGAGGAATAATAAAAAGGATTGAGAAAGGTAAGACTCTGTCTATTTATTTGAAAGTATGAGTCATATTTAAAAAGTTATTGTGCTTAAGCAAAGAGTGATTAAACATTATCAAATTCGCAATGTGTATCCTTTGATAGGAACAATTATTTCAGGCATACTCTTCTTTTTTTATTGGGATGGTGGTTTAAAAAAATTTATTTCATTATTCTTAATGATTTTAGGCCTTATTATTTGGTGGGTAGCATCAATCACACTTGGAAAATATTTTTCTATAATGCCTAAAGCTAGTGGCCTTATTCAGACAGGTATTTATTCAAAAATTAGAAATCCTATTTATGTAGGGGTTTCTCTAACTGGAATTGGATGGGCAGTATTGACCCAAAATAGTTTACTAATTTTACTAGCTTTTGCTACGGTGGTCAGCTCATTTGTTAGGGCAAAGTTAGAAGAAGAAAAGCTTTTTAAAAAATTTGGAAAGAAATATTTAGATTATAAGGAAAAAACTTGGTTCTAATTTGCCTTTATGAACGTTAAAAAGCTCAAATAAGGGCTTTTTAGCCATTTTAAGCTTCATCGTTCATACCCTAAATGCTATATAGCCTAATTTCTATGAGATAATATGAAAAAGATGAGTGAGTTGATAAAAATATGGAAAGAGATATTTTTCAGTATTAAATATTTAGGAATTGCTATTTTCGGAGCTTTAATTTTTTATATTGTTAATGTTCTAATTACTAATTCTGGTAATCTGATATATAGCTTCCGTTATGAAGGAATAAGTAAGACTCTTAGCTTGTTAAAAATATTTTTATTAACTTTTCATCAAACAATTTTACCTTCTTCAGTTATAACTCTTATTTTAATAAGTATTTTGACAGGTATTCTTATTGGATTGCTGGCTTTTCGTTTCCAGAAAGTAAATGCGTTCTCAGGCAAGGTAGGTTTCTTTACTGGAATTGGTGTTTTTCTAGGAATGCTGGCCCCTGGTTGTATATCTTGTGGAATAGGACTTTCAGGAATATTAGGTTTAGGAGCAAGTTTGGCTTTTCTCCCATTCAAAGGTCTTGAGATCAGCTTTCTTGCTATAATCTTTCTTTTATTCTCAATAGTTAAAATATCCCTTGCAATCGTAGAACCATTAACTTGTAAAATAGACAGGAATTTATATTCACATAATATGAAAGGAGGTAATAAAAAATGAGTGTTGATACAATAACTATAAAGAAAGATGATCTTTGGAAGTATTCAACTTTTTTTCTTTTAGCTATTTTAATAATTGGAGGAATTGTTGTATTTACTGGAGATAAAACTCCTACAGTATATGCTGTACCTAGTGGAAATAATGATGTTCCTGGTGCTGTAGCTAGAGCAGAAGTAAGTGCAGATGATGATGCAGTGTTAGGAGACAAAAATGCCCCCGTAACTGTAATAGAATTTTCAGATTATCAGTGTCCTTTCTGTAGAAAATTCTGGCAAGATACTATGCCTGAATTGAAGAAAAATTATATTGATACTGGAAAAGTAAAGTTTGTTTATAGGGATTTTCCTTTAGGTTTTCATGATGGAGCAATACCTTATGCAATGGCTGCTGAATGTGCAAGAGAGAAAGGAGGAGATAAAGCTTATTTCAAAATGCATGACAAGATTTTTGCTGAGCAAAATATTTTAGATGGAGGTGGAGTAAGTTCTACAGTTCAATACCCTGGAGCAGAGACTTTGAAAAAGTGGGCTAAGGATATTGGATATGATATAGGAAGCTGTCTTGATAATGGAAAATACAAGAGTGAAATACAAAAAGATCTTACAGATGGAAGCAATTCAGGAGTTCAGGGAACGCCTGGCTTTTTCGTTAATGGGCAAGTCTTAAGTGGTGCGCAGCCGTATTCAGCTTTCAAGCAGTTAATTGATGCAGAATTAGCCAAATAAATAACATTTTTTTATTTTTTTTTATTTTATTTGGAAAATGACTCGATAAATATAAGTTAGGAATAAAAAGATGGCAAAACAATATTGTGTGATATGCGATAGAAACTTCAAGGATGAAGAGGGTTTAGCAATGCATGAAAAAGCAAAACATCCCGAAAATGTTCCTAAAGAAATAAATGAGAATAATAAATTTAATTTTAAAAAGATTCGCAATTGGAGTGTTTTTATAGCTATCTTGATATTAATTGTATTAATGGTTTTTTATTTAATACCTGGTTATGAAATATCTAATTTGAATGTTGATAATGAAAAATTAGAATCCAATTCTATTCCTCCTGGAGCAGTTCATTGGCATCCTAGATTAAGTATAATTATTGATGGAAAGATTACTCCTTTAACAGAAAACTTAGGTCATACAGAAGGTAGAATAATCGATACTCACCTTAGTGGTATGGGTATGTCTCCATTACACACTCATAAAGAGAAAGATGGAACAATTCATCTTGAAAATAGTAATCCTAGCTCTAAACCTGAAACATTAGCTCTGGGTTACTTTTTTTATGTTTGGGATAAGGTATTTAATTCTACTTGTATATTTGAATATTGTAATGATAAGGGGGAAATGAAAATGTTTGTGAATGGAAATGAAAATTTTGAATTTCAGAACTATATTATGAAGGATAAAGATATTATAAAAATTGAGTATATTACTAAAAAATGAAATTCAAAAGATATAAAAATGGGAGAAATTATAAAATAATATGAATTATAAAATATTATGGGGTGTTGTTTTTTTAATTATTATTGGGGCAGGAGTATTTTTCTTAGATGGTTCTAAAAGTCAAGGAAAAAGTGTTTTAAATACTGGTGAGGTGCAATTAGTTACTTTGAGTGAAAAAAATATGAATTATTATCCTAATACTATTAATGTTAAGGTTGGACAACCAGTCAGCATCACTTTAGATTCGAGTGTTGCAGGATGTTTAAGGTCTTTCAATATAAAAGATTTAGGTGTTAAAGGATATTCACAAAATCCCGGACAAACTATTGATTTTACACCTAGCAAGAAAGGAACTTATAGATTCGCATGTAGTATGGGAATGGGTTATGGAAATATTATTGTTGAATAATAACTATCGAAATGTTTAAATAGTTATATGTATGATATTATCATATGATAAATAAAGCCATATTAAAAGAATGTTGTTCTGAAGGATTTACTGAGAAAGAGTTATATGATTCTTATAAAATATTTTTTGGAACCCTAAATTCTGAACCAAGATTAAGAATAATTAACTTTTTAAGAAAGGGTAAAAAGAATGTTTCAGAGATAATGGGAGAACTTACTATGGATCAGACTTCTGTTAGTCACAATCTTGCTAGATTAAAGGAGTGTGGATTTGTCAATGTAGATATATCTGGTAAATTTAGAGATTATTCTCTAAATGAAAAAACTATCTTACCTTTAATAGAAATTATTGAAAAACACATGGGTCAGTATTGTATACATATATTGAGGGCAATGAAAGGAGAAGAGATAAAATGAAAAACAAAGAAAATATAATTACATTCTTTATTTTATTATTGGTAGTATTCTTTATTTTTGGAGGTTTTGGTATGATCAGTTTTGATAGTTATAATTCTAGTGGAATGATGGGAAATTTTGGATATGGCTTTGGTGGAATGTGGATATTTGGATTTTTATTTATGACTTTAATTTCAGTAGCTCTTGTTTTATTTATTCTATGGTTAATTAAACAGTTGGGAGAAGGCAAATGATATCTAAAAATAACTTATCTTATCTTATCTTAGGAGGTTTAGTTCTTTTTGGATTTTTCTATTTTATAATTGATTTATTTGGCTCTTCTATTTTATCTGAGCATTGTGCTATGTTGCCTGGTGCCGATGGATGTGAAAAATATGAAGGAGAATATACTGAAACCAGTAAGCTTTTAACACGAGATACTACTGATCTCTCTTTGGTAAAAAAATCAACAGTATATGAAGCATCTCAAGGTAAATTAATGCAATTAAAGATTGATCCTGTTAAAAAGATGATTGGTGGTAAAGAGATAAGAATGTATGGATATAATAGCCAAATTCCAGGTCCGTTGATAAAAGTTAGTCAAGGTGAGACGATTTATGTTAATGTTAGTAATAATTTAGATATGGAAACCACAGTCCATTGGCATGGAATAAGACTAAAAAATCAATTTGATGGTGTGCCTCATACTACTCAAGAAGCCATTCGTCCTGGAAGTTCTTTTATGTACGAATTAACATTCCCTGATGCAGGAATTTATTGGTATCACCCTCATGTAAGGGAAGATTATCAGCAGGAATTAGGACTTTATGGGAATATACTAGTTATCCCAGAAAAAGAAGATTATTACAATAAAGTAAATAAAGAAGAATTTATATTTTTAGATGATATTCAGATGACTGGAAATGATATAACTCCAGTTTACAAAGAAAAAATAAATCAAGTTCTAATGGGCAGATTTGGTAATACTATGCTCATAAATGGAGAAGAAAGATATGACATTAATGTAAAAAAGGGAGACGTTGTTAGATTTTATCTGACGAATGCGGCTAATACTCGGTTGTTTAACTTTTCCATAAAAGATTCTAAGTTAAAAGTGATTGGAAGTGATGGAGGCAATTATGAAAAAGAATTTCTTGCAGATTCAGTTATTATCTCGCCTTCTGAAAGAAGCGTAGTTGAAGCACTTTTCGATAAACCTGGAAATTATAATATATTGCATACTAATCCTGATAAAACATATATTTTAGGTTCTGTAAATGTATTAAATGAAAAGACTAATATTGATTACTCTTCACAATTTAATAAAATAAAAAATAATGAACAAGTATCAGAAAATATTGAAAAATATAAGTCATGGATTAATAATGAGCCAGATGTGAATCTAAAACTCGATGTAGACTTGCCTGGAATGCGTATGATGGGACAACATATGCAGATGAATCATGCAGATGAATCTGGATTAGAATGGGAAGATGTTATGCAAATGATGAATTTGGGTAGTTCAGACAGAGTTATAGATTGGAAGATTACTGATATTCAGACTGGAAAATCAAATATGGATATAAAATATACTTGGAAAGTGGGTGATAAAGTTAAGATTAGAATAAAAAATGATGAAAATTCCCCTCATCCTATGCAACATCCAATACATTTACACGGACAAAGATTCTTAGTTTTAGCAAATGACGGAGTCCCTAATGACAATATGGTTTGGAAAGATACTGTTCTTGTACCTACTGGTAAGGAAATTGAGATTTTAGTTGATATGACCAATCCCGGAAAATGGATGACTCATTGCCATATAGCAGAACATTTAAGTGATGGAATGATGTTTGAATTTGAGGTTAAAGAATAAAATGAATAAAACAAAATTAACTATTGAAGGAATGCATTGTGCTAGTTGTGGTGGAAATGTTGAGAGGGCTTTGAAGAAGATTAAAGGAGTAAATGGTGTGAGTGTTAGTGTTCTTTTGAAAAAAGCAAGTGTTGAAAGTGACATGAAGATAAGCGAGGATGATTTGAAGAAAGCTGTTGCATCTGCAGGATATAAACTTGTGAAGGTGGAGTAAATGAATAAGAAGATATTGTTAGTTTATGCATCTTTAATTGTATTTCAGTTATTACATGTCTTAGAAGAATTATATGGTCAAGCCTATTTCATAAATACAGTTTATGGGGGAACAATTAATTTCTTAGCAATTATGTTAATATTATTAATAATCCCTATAATTTTACTTTATTTAACCTATAAAAAGAAGAAAATTGCATATTTCTTGAGTTATGGATATGCAGTTATTATAATAATGGATGGAATTGATCATCTTATAACTCAAGTTGCTGGTGTTTATACTAGTGTAGGATTCATAATTGGAGGTATATTTTTAATATATAATTTAAAAAATGGAGCATGAGCATATGCAGATGGATGGAGAAAATGTTGAAGAAGATTCTGAGATAAAGGGTTGGAAGAAAAAACTTATCTTGGCTTGGTTATTTACTATTCCTCTTGCTATTTTGATGTATTCTGAAGATGTTTTTGGAGCAGGAATATTATCTGAGAGAAATACTCATTATGTTGTGCTTTTACTTGCTTTGCCGGTTGTTTTTTATGTAGGTTATGAGACCTTGCGTGCTGGTTTTAGAGGATTTGTTAATTTTTACTTTAGTATGGATTCTCTTATTGCTCTTGGAACTGTTGTTGCTTACCTTACTGGAATTTTACATTTAATTGATAAAAGCTTTACGGATTATTCTGGAATAAGTGCTATGATTATGGCTATTTTTATAACTGGAAAGTATATTGAGGCATTGGCTAAAGGAAGAGCAAGTCAGGAGATAAAGAAATTACTTGAGTTGGGGGCTAAAAAAGCAAGAGTTTTGAGAGGAAAAGAAGAAATTGAAATTCCTATTGAAGAAGTTAAAGTTGGAGATGTTTTAGTTGTTAAACCTGGAGAGAAAATACCTACAGATGGGATAGTTGTGAGGGGAGAGAGTTCTGTTGATGAAAGCATGGTTACTGGGGAAAGTTTGCCAGTTGATAAGAAAAAAGGAGATAATGTTATCGGAGCTACTATAAATCAAGATGGTATTTTATATGTGAAAGCTAGTAAAGTTGGAAGTGATACATTCTTAGCACATATTATTGAATTGGTTGAACAGACACAAGTTTCTAAAGTCCCAATACAGAAAGTAGCTGATAAAATAACTAATGTTTTTGTTCCAGTTATAATTGTTCTTGCTGTTTTAACTTTTGCTAATTGGTGGTTTTTTACAGATATTAGCAGAGCTTTTGGAGTTGCTATCTCTGTTTTAGTAATTGCTTGCCCGTGTTCTCTAGGACTAGCAGTTCCAATTGCTTTGATGGTTGGTTCTGGTTTAGGAGCTAAACATGGAATTTTGATTAGAAAAGGGGAAGCTATTCAAACTATGAAAGAAGTTAAGACAATTGTTTTTGATAAAACTGGAACTATAACTAAAGGTAAGCCAGAGGTTACAAATGTTTATTCTATTGTAAAAGAAAATTATTTATTGGAAGTGTGTGCTTCTCTTGAAAAATTAAGTGAACATCCTGTTGCTAAGGCTGTTGTAAATTACGTCAAGTTGAAGAAGTATAAGAAAGTTTCCCAATTTATTAATTTAAGAGGTAAAGGTGTTAAGGGAAAGATTGCTGGTAAAGAGATATTGATTGGTAATAGGCTTCTTATGAATGAAAATAATGTTTCTTTGAAGACAATTGAAAAGATTATTGATGGTTTTGAAAAACAAGGAAAGACTACTCTAATTGCAAGTGAAAGTGGAAAAGTTCTTGGTGTTTTAGCTGTTGCAGATGCTTTGAAAGAAGATTCGATTATTGCTGTTCAAAGGCTTAAGCAGATGGGATATAAAACTGTAATGATTACTGGAGATAATGAAAGGACTGCTAATGCAATTGCTAAAGAAGTTGGAATTGATGAGGTTATTGCAAATGTTTTGCCTGAAGAAAAAGCTAAAAGAGTTGAGGAATTACAGAAAGAGGGAATGGTTGCTTTTGTTGGTGATGGTATAAATGATGCGCCTGCTTTGAAACAGAGCAATGTAGGTATTGCAATGGGAACTGGAACTGATATTGCTATTGAAGCTGGTGATTTAGTGCTTGTTAAAGGAAGTTTGATTGGTGTTGTTGAAGCTATTAATTTAAGCAAGGCTACATTTAGAAAGATTAAGCAAAATCTTTTCTGGGCCTTTGCATATAATACTATTGCTATCCCTGTTGCTGTTGCTGGTCTTCTGCCACCAGTATTTGCCGAGATTGCTATGGCTTTGTCTTCAATAAGTGTTGTTGTGAATGCTAATTTATTGAGAAGAAAGAAGATTGATTAAAAGAAAAAGATTTATATACATGGTGTGCACATAACATGCATATGGAAAGCAATAGTATAAGCGCAAGAATTGAACTGACTCCTTATGCAAATAAAGTCTTAGCCATTCTTAAAGCTAAATATGGTCTGAAAGATAAATCTGAAGCAATAAATAAGTTTGCAGACTTATATGGTGATGAGATATCTGAGAGAGATGCAAAAGAAGAATATGTTAAAGATATGATGAATGGTGTTAATGAACATATAAAAAAATATAAAAATAGAAGGATGACTTCTGAAGAGCTAGATGCTCTGTTTGAGGTTTAATGTTTGAATATGATTTTAGAGAGGAATTGAAACTTAAAATAAAGAAGATTTTGAAAAAAGATAAGAAGAAAGCAGAAATTATTTATAAGAAAATTAAAGAGATTGTCAATAATGACTCTGAGACTATAAAAAGATACAAGAATTTGAGACATGACTTAAGTGACTTGAAAAGAGTTCATATTGATAAGTCATTTGTACTAACTTTCAAAGTTGATATTGCCGATAACTTTATTCTCTTTTGGGATTTCGATCATCATGATAATATCTATTGATTAGATTACGAATAAATGATTGAAAAACTATTTAGCAATCACAATCCATATCTTTATCCTTACCATTATTTGCTTTATCTCTATTCCTTCTATAATCTTCAAATTCATCCTCATCTTCCCCTCTCTGATAAGCTAAAGTAGTCCCATTCTTGAATTTAATCTCCATTTTAACATCTTTAACACCTTCACAGAAATACATTCCCTGACCTATTTTAGATAAAGCTTTTTGATCCAATCTAGGCACTTTAGGCTTCCTGCCTAATCTCGGCATTTCTCTTTCTAATTTATATATTTTCATGAAATAACATCTCTCTACTGATAAAATTTTCAACATATCCTTCTTTGGGAATAAATACAACTCCAGCACTCATTAACTTCCAAAACAATTTATTAATCTCTTTCTTAGATATTCTTTTATTCAATAGTTTAAAGTTATCCTTAGCTGATCTTTCAAACTCAGAATAAGGAATTAATAGACCCATTTTATCCTCAAGATTCCTAATGGAATCATAGACAATCACTACTTTCTCAATCATATCACTATCACCTTTTTTGGACTTCTGCATGTTCTTCCTTGCATATCTCTCTATATCCTTTAAACTATTAATATCTCTAACAAACTTTCTTTTACCATGATATTTAGAATAATTATCACCCATAATACCCTCATAAAATACCTTTTCTTTAAATATATAATAAGAAGTACAATGAGATTATCTCGCAATAATTTAATTTATATATCGAGTTACTTTTGAGTGACCCTCGGCTAGTAATTCTGAAGAGTAGTTACTTAGGATAGAATAGATTTTTATAATGATTAGTCCAAATAAGTAACATGAAAGAGTTTGATTACTATATTTTCATTGATTATTCTGAAGAGATATTAGGATATATGATTGTAGAGAATATAAGAATAAAGGAGTTATTACCTAAAATATCTAAATTTGGACATTATCGTGAATTAAGGCATAAATCTTCCTACATTCATTCTATTAAGAAGAGACTAGAAAGAGATAAACTGAGAGAATATTTATTTAAATTAAAAATAAAGAAAATTATCGATAGTCCTGAGATTTATGCAGACATAGCCGTTTTCTTGAAAAATCATAATAATTGCATAATCTTTATCTCTATTGATAATAAACAATATTCTAATTTTGAAAGACTTGTTCAAGTAATTAATGATAAAAATATTAGAGTAATTAAAGAAAGTCAACTGAAATATGGCTCGAAAGAGTATCAAATGAGCCTCGTTTTGGATACCTTATTAAATATTGAAAGATTAAAAAGAGTATAAAATACTGAAAAAACTCGATAGGGTAAGGGCGTCCGTCAATCCTACTAACCGCATCATCGCAAAGCGAGCACGGGATTCGTCAGGTCGCGTTCCCCTATACATAAACC
Organism: Nanobdellota archaeon; assembly: GCA_038045765.1. GTDB lineage: Archaea > Nanobdellota > Nanobdellia > Pacearchaeales > GW2011-AR1 > SICV01. Next base: position 150,783 of record JBBSXN010000003.1, read on the forward strand.
ACAAGTCTATGAAATTTATAAACCTTACGTTTAATAGTTTTATATGTAATTACTCTTTCACTTCTTCCTCAACCTAACTTCACCCTTACTCACAGAAGGCTCAAGTTCATCGCCTTCTTTTAATCCTGCTTCTTTAATCAAATCCTCAGATAAAACAACAACATACTTATGATATATTTTATTTCCCCTTTTCTTAGATAACTGTCTCTGCAACTTCATAATAGAATTAGTTATTTTTTAACTCAGTATAAAATTATTTAAAAATTTAGAAATAGTTCATTTCAAACTATCTTCAATAATCTTTTGCTCTTCTTTTGTTATTCCATATAGATTATAGATATCTTGGTCAATTTCATAGTCTATATTTTTTATCTGTTGTTCTAATCTTTCTTTTTCATTACCAGAGATTTTATCTTCAAGAATCTTTCTCTGTATTTTGGATCTCTCTTCAACGAAAATCACTAGCTTTTCTTGTATTTTTTTATCAGATTTTGGTACTGGGATTTGTTTAGCATATGCCTCATAAAAATCCATTGAACGAATTGCATTCTGATAGATAAATTTGTAAACATAATATTGCACAATGTTAGAATTAAGAAGTAATAGGACAAATTGACTATCGTAATGCTTATCTTGAACTATTATGTTAGTTACCGTATTAAATGTAAATAATCCTTCTTCATCGAAAGCAGCAGTTATCTTAATATGATTTTTTATGTGTGCAACAATTCTTTGTGCGACGATCTTAGGTCTATAAAACTTTTGCATTTGATTTTTGTACTTATTCAACTCTTTATCTAGAGGGTTATAATACCAACATCCCCTAATATGCAATCTTTGTACATCGTTACCACCTAAGGCTTTTTTGTAATCTTTTTTTGGATTTTCTATAAAGTTATCCATTCCTTGTATGCCCAATCCTAGAAATATCTCAGATATATCTCCTAAAGTTAAATCACTCTTTTCCATCTTTTCCTTAATAAAATAAGCCCTTTTATCTGGTTCAAGATAAATCTTATTTTCTTCTTTACATAACTCTTGTGGGATGGAAATAGTGTCAATTATTTGGTTGTTATTAAAAATTTTACCAATATACATCTGATGAGAATTATCTGCTTTCTTGTTTTTAAGACAAAATATGATTTGCTCAAGTAAAACATCATCAAAAGCCTTACCTGCATCAACAACATTATTTAAACAGCTACTCAAAAGAATTTTTCTTCTAACTTTTTCCCAAGATTCTGTAAAAGCTAACATTTTAGGAACAATCATCCCCATAAAACCTTCTTTCTTTGTTAATTCTAATCCTCTAACAATAAAAATAGCGGCTGCATTCATCATACCACTTTTAATCTCTAAATAAGTTTTTGTTTTTTTTATTGGGTCTGATTCTCTAATTTTGAAATAGGGAGGATTACCTATAACAATATCAAAACCTCCATTTTGAAAAACTTCTCGGAATTGTGCTTCCCACTTAAATGCTCTATCTGAAATAGATGAATCATCAATAAGAGAATTACCATTTTTTATGTTGCTAAGGAGAGTAGGTAATCTTTTATTCGTCAATGTTTGATCTTCATCTTCTAATATCTTTAAAAGAAGGTTTAATTGTGCAAGTTCAACTGCCTTCTCATCTAAGTCTACTCCATAAATACAATTAGATAATATCATGGCTTTTTGGTCTATTGTTAACCTATCTCTATATTTATCAAAAGTAAATGATTTTCCCCTCTTTCCTTCCTTTAATCTATTTTCAACAGTATTACATACTTCTTGAAATGCTCTAATGAGAAAAGAACCAGACCCACACGCAGGGTCAACTATTCTAACTTCTAAAATTTCATCTATTGTCTTATCTTTAATATATTCTCCAACTGTGTTTTTTACTATATAATCTACAATATAAGATGGAGTATAATAAATACCCATCTTCTTACGCTTACCTGAGTTAGAGTCTAGTTTTACTCTTTTCTCAGTGCCTTCGAGTATCGTCCCAAGATATTGTTCATAAATTGTACCTAGCAAATCTCCCGGAATAATGTCAAACATATATCTTTCCTGCTGTCCTTCATTACCGAAGTACAATTCTTTAATTACTTTGATTAAAATTTGATCATCAAAAAATCCTTCTTTTTCTAATAGGCCTTCAGCGAAAAGCTTTGAATTATATTCTTTATCAAAAATCTTGAATTTTATTTTTAGAGATTCCCATAATCTCTTTTCAGTTCTACCTTCTTGAAAATCTTTTGTCATCTTTAGTAAGAAATCTTTTTCCTCTAGACCTCTGTCTTCAACTGAACGTATAAAAATAAGTCTATCAATTAGAATCTGGACAATTTCATCTATCTGCTCTTTTGTTAGATGTGTTCTCAATTTCTTAAGATCTTTTGAGAGCCATTCTCTAATTTCTAAAAGATCGTCTAATATACTCTTGTCAATAGGTTTTGAGGACTTTTCATCTTTCTTTGAAAGTAATTGATTTAATTCTTTCTTTTCAATACTTTCTCTTGAGAGAAGTTGTAACTTATCAAAATTATATATTAATTGCTCGAATGTAAATTTGAAATAACCTCCAGACTCAAACTTTAGTAAGTTTCTGTCGATATTTCTGATGTTACTTAGGGCGTGATACACCCTAATTTCTTTAAAATTTGTTAGAACGGCGAATTTTATCTTTCTATGATATGCGTAAGAAACAGCTTGTCTACCTTCTTCCTCTGTTAATGGAACATTAACCTTTTTAGCTTCAATAACTAAAACCTCTTCGTTTCCTATCTTTAAAATATAGTCTGCTCTACCTTTTAGAACACGAGTTTCTTTGAACATATCCCATCTAGTCCAACCTAGAGCTTCAAATAATGGTTCAATATAATGATTCTTTATATTCTCTTCAGACTGACTATTGATATAGTCTTTATTTTTAGAAGCTTGAGAAAATTGCTCAATTAGCTCTTTAATTTTAGTCTTAGATTGTTCTATATCTAACATTAGAATTTTTAGTATATGATGTATAAAAACTTAATCTTCTTAACTTCACTCAAAACTCAAACTACCTTCATCATCAATTCTACCAACTTGCCAGATATAATTCTTTTTTGATATAACTGTCTTAATCTGTTTTCTTATGGTGTTTAGGGAGGCTATCTTAGAGATTTTTGATAAAAAGATAATGTCTTTTATATTATCATTATCAGTCATTCCATTAAATACTAGAAAATCAATAGGACTAAGGACAGGTTTAACATCAAAAGGGTTTAGCTTTAATTTTCTAAAGATGGGTAAAATAACTTTATTTACAATCTTTTTAGCTTCATTTCTTCCTTTCTCAACGGCTAAATCTCTAATCTTCCTTTCTTTTTCCTCAAATTTTATCTCTTGTTCACTCATTGCAATTATCTTAGATTCATAAGTATCTAACCAAGTTTTCTCAATTGGTTTTTTTACTTTCAGATGTAAGTCTGAAACTCGAACTATTTCTCCACAACATGGACAAATACAGAGTATCTTTCTTAATTCTCCAAATTCTTCAAATAGATTACTCATTTAAATTCCTCATATCTTACTTTATTATTTTCAATAGCTTCTTTGACTTGTTTTTGATGTTCGTTAAGCTTAGCCTTCCCACTTTTAACTTCTAGAAATCTGATAGATTCAACTTTTCCTGCTGTTAAGCCATGAAAGATTATAAGATCTATTGGTTCACCTAAAAATCGACAATCGGATAATTCCCACTCAAAATCACTCATAGTGGGAAAGACTTTCTCTAATAATTTACCAACATTGACTGATTTAGCAGTATTCTCAGCTCCAGTTGTAGCTCTCTTCATGCCTTTTTTCAGCTCTTCTTGTCTTTTATTTAATGCTTCTTCTAGATTTTTTTGAACTTCAATTGCTTCAAAAGGAAATGGCTTTGTTCCATCAAATAACAATGCTTCAGAAATCTTAAACTCACCACCACAACCTGAATGCTCTGCGTAAATATCAGATTCTTTTAATAATTGTATTATCTCTTCAGTCTTCACTTTATCAAATAGAGGGCAGATTATTTAAATCTGCGTTTTAAGTAAATTCAATTAGCTTTTTATATCTATAAAATAGATAAGATTATGGTTTTTGACGTAATTGCTAGGGATAAGAAGAGCAAGGCGAGGACTGGTATTTTACATACAAAGTCAGGTGATATAGAAACTCCTTTCTTTATGCCTGTTGCGACTAAGATGACTTCAAAGTTTGTCTCCCCTGATGACTTTACTAATATGGATGCGAAAGCAGTAATAAGTAATGCATTCATTTTGAGTTTGAAGCCTGGAAGCAAAGTGATAAAACGGGCTGGAGGAATTGGTAAGATGATGGCTTGGAATGGAATTAATTTTACTGATTCAGGAGGATTTCAGATGTATACTGATTCTCTTTATCTTGGAAGCGATAAAAATGGAGTTAGATTCAAGAATCCTTATACTGGAAAGGAATTATATATTACTCCTGAGAAAGATATGGATATTCAATTAGATATAAATTCTGATGTTGCTATGTGTTTGGATAGTATGCCTTTGATTGAGAATTCAAAGGAAGAGATAAAGAAAGCAATTGAAAAGACTACGGATTGGGCTAGAAAGTGCAAGATATATCATGATAAGAAACAGCACAAATTGCCTTTGAATGAAAGACAGATTTTATTTGGGATTATACAGGGAGGAATTCATTCTGACTTAAGAAAGATAAGTTCTAAGGAATTAACTGCATTGAATTTTCAAGGATATAGTATTGGAGGTTTGGCACTTGGAGAACCTAAATCTGAGGAGTATAAGATGATTGAAGTTTGTAAGAAGATAATTCCTGAAGAAAAGCCCGTTTATTTGATGGGTGCTGGGCATCCTCTTGAATTGTTGGAAGCTATTAATCGGGGATGTGATATGTTTGATTCAAGATTTCCAACAAGAAATGCGAGACATGGAAGTTTGTATACTTGGAAGGGGAAAATAAATTTACTGAATAAAAAGCATGAAAATGATTTAAGACCTATTGATGAAATGTGTGATTGTTTTTCATGCAAAACTTATTCAAAAGTTTATATTAGGTTTTTATTGAAACAAAAAGAAGGAACTGGATATAGATTGGCTAGTATTCACAACTTGCATTTCCTTCAAAGTCTTATGAAAAAGGCAAGAGAGAGTATAAAAGAAGGAAAATTCCAGAAATTATTGAAAGATTTTAGGAAATATTATAAGGAATAAAATTTCTGGTTTTTATAGAAATATTTAAAACTCTTTCTTTAGTGCTGTTTTTATGGATTCTGATAAAGAAAAAAGGAAATTTATTATTGATACGAGTGCATTTACAGTAGGTTCCAATGAGAAAATTGATAATGGGCTTGCCAATCGTGTTCATCAAGGTTTATTCGCTCAGAGTGAAGAACCTTTAGATATATTAAATCAGCATGGGCTGTTGCTTGCTGAATTAGATAATTTTTTTAGATCACATGATTCCGTATTCATTAACGAAGTCTTAAAAGAAAATGGGAATTTTATATCTACTCTTAAAGAAAAAATTAAAGTTGTTTCAGATTATGAAGAACTGGCAAGAGATGACGATGAAAATACCGAATTTAATAGTCAACTAAGATTATATGACCGTTCTTTTGCTAAAAGACTTGAAAATTATGTAGATAACTTTACAGCTTTTAACGCTTATTTTAGAAGAAGGGCTTTTTGTTTGGATGATTTCAATCCTTTACAAAAACTTGTTTATGATCGTGTTCTAGAGAAAGCTAGGAGGATACACCTAAGTCATAAAGAAAGGGGTGACAAACAGACTCCTGGAGATAGATTAGAAACAGATAGAAAATTAATTGCTACATCTATTGCAATGGCTGTTAAATATCCTGTAACTTTAATATCTAGAGATATTCAACTTATTGGAGAGCCTAACTTACAAAAAGTCGGTTCATTAAGAAAGGTCATAGAGGAATGTCGGTTCTGGACAAGAACAAGTGATGGGTTGAATGTTAATCCTCAGGAAATTAGTGTGTATAATCCCAATAGATCAGATAATGGATTTTATGATTCTGAAAAAGAAAGAGTTGTTTATGAGAGAAGGAATAATTAGTCAAATCTAGGTTTGCTTCGTTCTTCTAACGACTTAAAAATTGTTTTTACACGATCATCAAAAATAGAAAATCTAAGAGCATCACTAGGTTGCACTCTAATTACTGTTAATTCACCAGTATTGACCACTTGCGCTACATAACCTCCATTGGGTAAGCTAGTTTTATCTATTCCTGTAAAAAAATATCCTTCCCCTCTTACAAAAAATTCATCACCCTTAGTAGAATTACTCATTCTCTCTAGGAGAGGTATAACCTCATTCCTTAAAACTGTTTCATAATCGTCCATAATTTTATTCTTGAAATTGGCTATTTAAAACTATTTTATTTAAATTAATCAAATCCAGGTCTTTCTTTTAAATGTTTGATGATTTGCTTTGACATTAATGCCTTGCCTTTTACTGCTGGGTATCTGAAAGGAAGAATAACTGATTCTATCTCATTTACTTCAATTTCTGGAGAGTCTATAAATTCAATTTTACTTAATGGTGTGCCTGAAAGTATTTTATGAGCTACATAAGCTGCGTTGTCTGTTGATAGTTGTTCTTTTCCTAGATCTCTTTTTTCTGAATTAGGCATAAAAATGGTAATTAGTTCCTCTGTTCTTTTCTTTGCTGGATAGTCTCCTAAGATACCTCCAATTATTATATATTTGAATCTAGATTTATCTTCTGGTGATAATGTTTGAGTTGCTTCTGGGTCTAATATGCAAGTATCTTTTAGATTCATGTCTTTTACTGATTGAGTGAAGACTTTCCCATAACTTGATAGCTTCTTTATGTCTTTTTCTTCAATATTTGTAAACCAGAGATTATCTTTACCTACAAATTTTGATATTCTTTTATATTCAATTAAAGACCAGGCAAAAAGTTCTGCGTCTAAATGCTCTAGGATATATATTTGATTCATTCTTATAAGTCAAAATTACTATTAATAAATCTTTTTTATGGTCTTCCCCATATAACACTTATAAGTGTTAAGTGCCTAAGATTTGTTTTTCATACATTTTAAATAGGTTATTAGTAGAGGAGAGTTATGAAAGTAAGTGATTTTAGAAAGGCTGAAAATGATGTTAGGGATATATTTCTTAATAGATGGAGTGCTAGAGCTATGTCTGGGGAGAAAGTCAGCAAGAAAGAATTAATGAGTTTATTTGAGGCTGCTAGATGGGCTCCTAGTTCTAGTAATGAACAACCTTGGAGATTTGTTTATGTCTTGAAAGAAAGCAAGAATTGGAAGAAGTTTTTTGATTTGGTAGTTCCTGGAAATCAGGCTTGGATTGAAAAAGCTGGTGCTTTGATAGTTGTTATTTCAAGAAAGAATTGGAAGGAAGATGGAAGTTTTAATCCAACTCATAGTTTTGATACTGGAGCTGCTTGGGAGAATTTTGCTTTAGAAGGTTCTTTGAAAAAACTAGTTGTTCATGGAATGGCTGGATTTGATTATGATAAAGCTAAGGAGATGCTTAAAGTAAGTGATGAGTATAAAGTTGAAATGATGATCGGTGTTGGTAAACCTGGTAAGCTGGCAGATTTGCCTGAAAAATATAGAGCTAGAGAAAAGCCAAATGGAAGAAATGAATTGAGTGAAATGGTATTTGAAGAAGAGTTTAAAGGATGATTTTATTCTCTGAATGTTTCAGTTCTTAATTTCTGTTGTCTTTTTTGTTCTAATGCTTTTTCTAAATTGTCAGCAGTTGTTGGATTAGCCATGTTTCCCATTTCATCTAATTGACCATCTGGATCATATAAAAGAAGTCTCGGGGTGAAGTCAGTTTTAGCACGACCAATTAAAGCCCTTTCATAAAAAGTTTTGTAAGCTTGATCAACAAAATTTACTCCAGAGATAAATTCTGTTCTTTCTAGATTAGTTGTTTCAGAAATAGTGAATTTGCGTATACGTTCCTGTTGACCTACTTCTAGTGGTTGATGAAAATGGAGATCCTCTTCATGATAATTAGTAAGAACCAATCCATGAGGATGTAAATCATAAGGTTCGATTTGCACTTTTAGACACCTATGGTCTCTTAGTGCATCCCAAGGTCTGATTGCTCCAAATATAAATGGATCATCTTTCCTTACATGTCTAGTGTATCTCTTTAATTCTTCTAACCCCTTCGTCTCACCAGTAACTAATCCTCTTACATATTTATCTGGAGTCCTCTTTAATGCATTGAAAGTCATAGAGAAGAAATGCTCTTGATCTTCTTCTCTTAGCCAAAATCGAGCTGGAACCATAAAAAACATGCTAAAAAGAGATATATAAAGATATCTGGGATTGATTTAAAGGTTTGGTGATTGTCTAAAGTTAGGCATTACCCATAACTTTATAACCTCAAATTTAGTAAGAAATTAGTACCATCCTGATGTGGAAACGTATGTCTCGACTCGTTCGAAAAGTATCGTGGACTCATTCTGGAAATGTACGAAAATGGAATTAAATGCGAACAGGAGGATACAATGAGCAAGAAAATATATGTTGGTAATTTACCTTACACAGCTACAGAAGCAGATTTGCAGAAACTTTTTGAAAGTTTTGGTGAACTTGGAGAAGTAGTTATTATAAAGGATAAATTCAGCGGCAGATCTAAAGGATTTGGTTTTGTTACTATTAATGATGATGAAGCAGCTGCAAAAGCTATTTCAGAACTTAATGGAAAAGATGTCAATGGAAGAGCTTTGACAGTTAACGAAGCTAAACCAATGGACCCTGACAGAAAACCGATGCGCAGAAGCTTTGATGGCGGAAGAGGCGGAGGCGGCGGAGGTTTTGGTGGAGGTGGCGGATTTGGCGGAAGCCGTGGCGGAAGCCGTGGTGGAGGCGGATTTGGCGGCGGAAGAAGAGAAAGATATTAATTAATATCTTTTTTAAAATAATTTTTATTTTTATTTTTTTAATGTTTCGTTTGGATTGGAGAAAAGAGATTAAAAACCTGCAAAGGTTTTTATACTCAGTTCTGGATATGTAATTATGAGAAAGAGTTTATTTGCATTTTCTATGGTTTTCTTGTTAGTAGTTATGCTTACTGGTAGTTTAGTTCTTGCAGATGATAATATGAGTTCTAATGATTCAGTAAAGGCAAGAGCTGAAGTTGCTACAAAGACAAGAATAAATGCTGATTATGATAAGGATGGAACTAAGATTGTTACAAAGACTATTACAACTGTTAAAGATGGTGTTGAGAGTCAAAGAAATGTTGTTACTAGAATAAAAGATGGGCAAGTTGTTCGAGAAATGATAAGGGAAAGAAAGAAATTTATTGATTCTGATGGAAAGGAGAGAAATGTTAAATTAATGATGAGAGAAAGAATGGAAAATGGTAAGACAAGAAAATTATTTAGAGCTGAAGAAGGCGGATTGGAAGCTAGATCTGACTTGGAAATAAGTGAAAATGAAACTGTTGATGGAAATGTTAGTATTAAAGTTAAGCTTAAGGATGGAAAACATAAGGAGATAAAAGTTCTTCCAGATAGAGCTAGTGAAATTGCTAAGGCAAGAATGAGAGCTAAGTATGGAAATGATAGCTTAGAAATAAGGGAAATAATGCATAAGAATGTCCCTAAAGTGGTTTATCATCTAGAAGGTAATTCATCTGGAAAGTTCTTGGGAGTCTTTAAGTCAAATATGAATGTTCAAACTGAAGTTGATGCTGAAACTGGAGAAGTTGTTCTTGTGAAAAGACCTTGGTGGGCATTTATGGTTAAAGCTGATGCTGAAACTGAAGTTAGTGCTTAAGGTTTAGTTTACTTTTGATTAGATTTAAATAGTATATTAAAGCTGATTTTTTATGAACGGCGAATTAGTTTATGTGGCTAAGAACTGTAAAGGTTACACTGTTTATGAAAGTTTACCTGATGGTTTTACAGAGTTTGCTAGAGTTTATTCTATTGAAAGAGACGGCATTCACACAGTTATATTAGATTCAATTGACAATAGGACTAATGGTTTGATTAGAGATGTTAGAGAGAATATTGTAGGGAACGCGATTGGAGAAGTACAATTAGCTAAAAAATTGAAAGAAATAGCTATTAATTCAGGCATACAAAGAGCGAAGAGTAGAAATGCAGACTTACTTATAGGGAGTTTAGAAGGAGTAACTCAATTATCGAAATTGATTGTTGAGAATCATAAAAGGAACTTCAAATTAGATTCGGAGAGATTGCCTAAATATTATCAAACGCCTGAGCAGAAATATTAATTTTTTAATTTTCCAACTTTCTTTATTAATGAGTCTTGATATAATTTAAATGCTTTTCTATTTTCTTTCTTGTAAATATAAGGCGTTCCTAAATCTTCTTTACAATTTGGACAAATTAACTTTTTGACTTTATTGATAGAATTATCTTGAAGATTAACTAGTTGCTTTGGTGCAAATATTCTATCTAAATAAACTCTTCTTAAATTTCCAGCACCATCTTTTTGATATGACATAATATTTTTATGACATACTCTGCAATATAAATTCAATAATCTTGAATAATTTCCTCTTGATTTTCGATATTTATCTTTCTTGAATTTCATAAAGAATTAAAGAAAAATGTCTTAAAATACTTAACTATATCAAGTCAGTAATAATATAATTATCATGGACTTTCTTTACTAGTTTTGCAGGGCATTGTTCTATTGTTAAAGCTGGATTGTCAAAGTTTGATAAAGCTTGTCTTTTAGCGTCTCCTATAAATAGGATGACTGCTGATTTTGATCTTTCTATAAGACTTCTTGATGCAGTCATTCTTTTTTCTGGAGGTTTTGGAGAAGAATTTGTTGTAATAAAGAATTGATGGGTGTTTAGAATTGTTTCATGATTGGGAAATAAGCCTGCTATGTGGCCGTCCTCTCCAGAGCTTACAACAATTATATCGAAATAATTTGAGATAGTTAATAGTTCTTGCTCATAAGAAGCTAAGCCTGAATCAGATAAATTTTTGTCATATTTGAATGGGTGTATATTCTCTGGTGGGAGTTTACCAGATGTTACTAGCGAAGTAGCAAGAGTATCTTTAATTAGTCTAAAATTACTTTCCTCGCTATTTAATGGAACAAGTCTTTCATCTATTAGGAAGATGTGGACTTTATTCCAGGAAATGTTTTGTTCTAGAAGATTTGAGAATATTCCTGAAACACTCCTTCCTCCGGGTAATGCGAGAGTTACAAATGTTTGTTTTTCAGAATATTTGTTTATTAGCTTAGCTATCTGTTCTGCCGTTTTTTTATCTAAATACTCTTTTGCACCCGTTAATATATTCATCTTATCTCCTCTTTCTTGATTTTATTTTAGATTTTTTCTTATCCACTTTATCTTCTTTTACTAATGATTCAAGAGGTTTTGATTCTAAAAAATTTCTTATGGATAATAAAATTGCATTTGCATCTAATTGAGTATTTTCTTTAATAGGTAGATGGAGAAGATTTATACCTGAGTTTATTAGAACACTGGAAAGCATCTCGCCAATGTTACCTTCTGAATAATTTTCTTCCATGACTAATATTAAATTGCCATGTATCTTTACGAAATCAATTAAGTTTTGCGTGTTAAAAGGTTTTATTGAGTATAAATCTATGACTGCTGAATCTATTCTTGCGCCTTTCAATAGAGTATGTGCTTTCATTGCTTCCTGGATAGTATTTCCAGAACCTGCAATCACTACTTTGTCTAGTGATGAGGAGATTAATGTTTTGAAGTTTCCTGGAAGAAACTCTTCATCTTGTTTGTATAATATTGGTTTTGGAGTGTGTGAATTCTTTATGTAAGTTAAACCTGGAAGGTTTTCAGCTAGCTTTACAATTTTCTCTGAAGATATAGCATCGCTAGGGGAGAAAACATATGACTCTTTAATAGAGCGATATGAAGAAATATCTGAAGGAGATTTTCCAAATATCTTTAAGGCGTTTCTATTATTTTTTGATATCCATCCTGAAATGAGGCCATTTTCTGATGTGATGAATGGAATTACTTCTCTTGTTGATAAGCCTATAGCTATCCCGAGTGCGTTTTCTTCTGAAATTATGGTGTGGGAATTTAGATAGTTAACATTTTTATTTGAAGATATCAATTTGTTTAATGCATTTTTGCATGCTTCTTCAGTAGATATTAGATCAGTTACCTTGTATTCTGTTGTGCTGTGTTGTGTTTTATTCTTTTCTTCTTTTATCGAGATTTTTTTAGGTTTATTTATTAATATTTTAGGCATTTTAACAGAGGGTATTTCTTTTAAGATTTGTAAAAGTTGGGAATCATTTAAGATAATGTCTTTTCCATTAGCATTGCCTATATTTTGCTCTTTTCTATTCATATTTGCAAGTATTATTGTCGGTTTATCGGATTTATCTGATTCTTTGAATGCAAGAAGTATTTGTTTAATGTCATTTCCTTGAATATTAATTGAATTCCAACCAAATGAGTCGAATCTTTGTTTATATAATTTAGAATTGTCTGAGTGTAATGCAAGTAAAACGCATAAATTGTTTAATTGGTGTGATGAAGAGAATTCTAATGCTTCATAGAATAATCCTTGACTCACTTCTTTTTCTTCTAGTAATGCATAGCTTCTGAATTTTCTATTCTTTATTTTAGAAGAAAGCGCTAAACCTGCAGAAATTGATAAATTTAGATTTGAATTTTCTTTATTTATCTTTATCCAAGGATTTTCAGGGCTTTCTTCTTTTATGGCTCCAATTCTTTTTAATATTATGTTAAGAAGTTTGTTTGAATTATGGTTTGCAAGTATAAATTCGTCATTGTCTGGATTGTCTGGATTTTTTACATCTATATGTATTTGAGAAAAGAACAGGCAAGAAAGCATTTCTGCATAACTTAGATTGTTTGATAAATTATTTTGGCTAGTTGCTCCTAAGTTTTCTATCAAGTCTCTTCTTAAAATTGAAGCTATATCTTGGAGTTGTTTTATATTGCTCATTTCTCTTTTTTATCTATATTCATAGGAAAACGGAGTTTTTATATGTTAAGGAACTTTGAGTAACTCCCTATTTTTTAGTGTTTATTTCTGTTTATTAGGTACTACTTTGTACTTTTATTTGTTTATGAGCGTAAAGCTTATATAGTAAGATAATCTTACTAGAATATGAAAATAGGAGTTACTAAGATAAGCAGTAAAGGGCAGATAGTTATTCCTCTTGACTTTAGAGATAAAATGGTGCTGAAAGAGGGAGATGTTTTTAGTATATTTGAGGATTCTGGGTTAATTGTACTGAAGAAAGTTGAAGATTCCTTGAATTCGGGTGATGTAAATGTGCTTGAAAACCTTAAGAAAGCTCTTCTAGGCAAACATGATGAAGAATCTAAGCCAAGTCATAGAAGTTATATACATTAATAGTGCTCTATAGGAAGATTTAAATACCTAAGTTTAACTTAGTCTAACTAAGTAGTATGGTACAAGCACTTATTGAGATAGATGATGAAACGAATAAAATTCTTAACTTGGTTAAGGTTAAACAGGGTTTGAAGGATAAAGGTCAAGTAATTGAATATATTGTTAATAAATACAAATTAGAAACAGATCAACCAGATATGAGATATCAGAATGATGGTGATAAATGGATGCTTGCTGAAGATATTCCTGATATGGACTTTTTCTTTTCTCAAATATGGTTATCTTGCTTTGTTGATAACCTTATGAATTCGACTGGTAAGGCCTATAAAAAGATTTTATGTGTGTATAAAGGATATCATCTCTTGTTTTATTTTGGAGAGAAAGATTCTTACGAAGTTGGAGAGAATATCGTTCAAAGGTTTCTTAATGAACCTGAATTTGCTAATACTGTAAATAGGAATATTGTAATTTGGGCAGATAAATTAAGAGAATATTCTGATAGTATTCCGGAAAGAAATTTAGAAAAATTATCTAATGCACAACTTTGGGATATTTATGAAATACATAATAAAATACATACTGAATATTATGAATGGGCTTGGATACCTGTCGCGGCAGATATGTTCCACGATAATTTGACGAATAGGTTGAAAGATGCTTTAAGGGCTAAAGGTTTGACGGAAGAACAAGTTAATGAATATTTTGTTATTCTTACTTCCCCTACAGAAAAATCTCTTATTCAGGTTGAACAAGAAGAATTCCTACAAATTGCATTAGCTATTGAGAAAGATGAGAATCATAGAAAACTTTTTGAAAAATTGTATAAAAGTTTTAAAGAACAAGAAGTAGCAAAATTTGGATATCAAACTCATACGAAGGAATATGAAGAGTTACTTGAACAGAAAGTTGGCGAACTTGTAGCTCATATAAAACCTAATGTACTTGAAGCTATAAAAAATCATTATAAGAAATACTTCTATGTTAATCATATGTGGGTTGGAAAGGCCTCGACCATTGAACATTATCTTAAGGAACTGGTTAAACTCATTGCAAATCATTCTGATAACGCTGCTACATTAAAAGATATAGAAAATGATTTTGAAATTACATATAATAAAAGAAAAAATCTTTTGAAAGAGTTAAAACTTGATAAGAAATGGGAGAATCTTTTTGATGAATTTGGTAAATTTATGATAACTAAGATATATAGAAGATTTGCGCAGATTTATGCAGTATACAAAATGGAATTTATATTAAATGAAATAGCAAGAAGATTTGATATTTCCATTAAACAAGTTAGATTTATGACTCCTGCCGAGGCTAAACAAGCTTTACTTCAAGGCAAAATTGATAAGGAAAATATATCGGAAAGGGAAAAATTATGTGTAGGTTATGCTGAATTGGGAAAGAAAATAATTTATACTGGTACAAAAGCACAAGAACTTGTTAGAAGTGTACAAAGAGTAGATATTAAAGAAGTTAGTGAGATAAAAGGCCAGACTGCATGTATGGGTAAAGCTACTGGTAAGGTAAGAATTATCATTAGACCTGGTGATATGCATAAGATGAGTAAGGGAGATATCTTAGTTTCAATTGCTACTGACCCTGATATTGTTTCTGCTATGAAGAAAGCAGCTGCAATTGTTACAGAACAGGGTGGAGTTACAAGTCACGCAGCTATTGTTTCTCGTGAATTGAATATTCCTTGTGTTATTGGGACCAAGATTGCTACTAAGGTCTTGAAAGATGGTGACTTGATAGAGGTTGATGCTAGTAAGGGAATAATTAAAATACTCAAAAGAAGTTAATTATTCTATGGGAAATAATACTTATGACTTAGTACAGGCATTTTTAGATGGATTTTATACTGGAGCTGATGCAATTGGTACAGTTATAGGTTATTCAACTGGTGATGAAAGACATAGAGGTTATCAAGCAGATAGATTTGGTTTGATAGGGACAAGAAAGAAAATGGAAGTTTTTGGATTAAATCCTCGTCTTCATCATATTCCTCAGGAGCTTTTTTTCAGAGAAAAAGAAAGAGGATTAGCTGAAAAGTTTTTCAAAGCAAGCGGAGATATAACTGGATTAGGATTGAACGTTGTCACATTTGGTTTACTAAACACTATGTTTTTAGGGGAAGTTTATTGTAAAGATAATTCTTCACGTTTGAGAACTACTTAGATTAATAGCAATAGTAAAGATAATAAAGAGAGCTTAATTCTATTTTTTATGAACTTGGGAGAAGTAAATTGGATTGGAAAAGATGTTCTTAGATGGGGACCCACTCCGATAAGAGTATTTTATACTGGTGATTTTCTTGAATGTATATTTGATGGGAAATATTTTCAGAAAGCTAATCCAGGTATTGAATGGCCTAGGGGTCTTGCTTTATATAAATTACATAAGGAAAAGAAATTTGTCTGGGTACAAGATTTCCCAGAAATGAGAAAGTATGGCTTGAATGCCTTTCTTAAGAAAATGCTTCCTGAAGCTGAAAGAAAGATTATCTACAATAAATGGCTTGTTGATTTGAATAACCTTGAAAAAATTGAGAAAGAGATTGATAAAACTAATTTGAGAGCTCTTTCTGAAAAAGAATTATTGAGTCTCTCTGAGAAGTTAAGAAAAGCAATAGAGCAGTTTTGGATATATGTTACTGTACCTGAACTGGCTAATTATGGTTCTTTGCCTTATTTAGAAGAGAAATTGAGAAAATATATCTCTAATGAACAAGAAGTTCATTCAGCTATGGAAGTTTTGACTGCTCCTGAGAATTCTTCATTTTATCAATTAGAAGAGATAGACTTGGTTGAGAGTAAGGAGATAAAAGAACATGCTAAGAAGTATTTTTGGATTAAGAATAGTTATGAATCTGTAGAAATTGCTGATGAAAAGTTCTTTGAAAAAAGGAAAAAGGAATTGTCAAAGAACTTGAGAGTGATTATTGGTAAAAAGCAGGAAGAAGTAAAGAAAAGAAAAATTGAATTAAAGAAAAAATATAAACTGTCTGATGATATAATGAAGATTGCAGAAGCAATAGTTATGGGTATTGAATGGCAGGATACTAGAAAGAAAGACATTTGGATTTATTTGCATTATAAAGATTTAATTTTAAAGGAAGTGTGTAGAAGATATAAATTACCATTTGATGATATGCTTAACTTTAGACAGTTAGAAATTCAAGATTTTCTTAGAAGAAAAGTTGATATTTTAAAAGAAATAGAAAAAAGAAAGATTTGCTTTGGCATCAGATGTGAAGATGGTAAGATTATTTTGCTCGATGATGAAACTACTTTGAGATATTGGGACTTATATGCTGAAGAGGAAGTTTCTGATAAAGTTGACAGTGTTAAAGGAGTTGTTGCGAGCAAAGGAAATAGTAAAAAATTAACTGGGAAGGTTAGGATTGTGCTAAACCCTAAGAAATCAACAGAGCTAAAGGAAGGAGAGATACTTGTAACCAGCATGACTACTCCAGAATATATCTTCTTGATGAAGAAAGCAAGTGCTATTGTTACGGATGCTGGTGGATTGACTAGCCACGCCGCTATTGTTTCACGAGAACTTGGCGTTCCATGTATTGTAGGGACTAAAGTTGCAACGAAGGTGTTTAAGGATGGTGATATGATTGAAATAAATAGTGAAAACGGGGAAGTTAAACTTCTTAAGAGATAAAATGAAGTCAAAGAATCCTAATTATGAGATAATGGGGAGATGGTTTGTTCCTACACTTGGATGGGCTCCAGTTCTTTATTGGGATATGAATAAAGTAATAAAATCTTTGAATAATGATGGTTCAGATTATATGCTTACTTTGAGCGGGTTTTGGATTAACCCTAAATCTGCTAGGCAGAAGATAGATATGAAAGTGAATTATGCTTTGAAAAATAATGACTTTACAATATTCGAATCATTTATGAAAGAAACTGAAAAGATATTTGCTGAATTGCTTTCTTTGAAAAAAAGATTAGATAAATATAATGAAAATGATTATACTAAAGCAATAGAAGATTTCTTCAAAGGTTATACTGATTTAGAATCGCCTTGGATTGCATCTATATTAATCGGAGATGCACTTCAACCAAAGATTATGGCCGATGCTAAAGCGCAAGGTCTTGATGAATTTGAGGTTATAAGATTTCTTAATCCTATTAGGAAGACTCTTTCAGTTGAACAGAAAGAGGAAATGCATGAAATAAAGAAGAAGATTGTTAAGAATAAATTAATGTCTAAAATAGAAAGTATTAATTATATCAAAGATAAAAATACTAAATTGTATGATGAAATAGTTAATCATGTCAAGAAGTATGAATGGTTAGGTAACTTACATTTCTGGGGAGCGCCATTTAATATTGAAAATTTAATTGAACAGATTAAAAAAGAGAATCTTGAAAATAAGAAAATTGGAAAGATTCCTGATAGTTTGAAAGAAATCTTTGAAATTGGAGCTGATATTTCGTGGGTTAGGCAACAATCTGCTGATTTAGCTGCTTTAGTTTCATATGGCTTGAAGCCTTTTCTCCAAAGAGCATCTGATGAGCTTAAGATAAAGTATGATGAGATAATCTGGATGAGTGCTGAAGAGATTATTTACCATTTAAAGAATAAAACTTATCCAGATAGAAAAAAATTAAATGAGAGGAAGAAAGGTGTTGGAGTTTATATGAATAGTAATAAACAAGTTATAATTTCTGGAAAAGAATTGACTAAAGAGATGGATAAATGGCTTATTGATGATGATATTCATGTAGATATCATTAAAGGTACTATTGCTAATAAAGGAAAAGTGCGTGGGAAAGTAAGAATTATGTTAAGTCCTTTTCATCAAGACTTTAAGAAAGGAGAAGTGTTAGTTACATATGAAACTACTCCTGACTTTCTTCCTGTAATGAGTAAAGCTTCTGCTTTTATTACAGAAATTGGAGGCATAACAAGTCATGCAGCTATAGTTGCTAGAGAGATGGGCAAACCTTGTATAATTAGTGTTAAGAACGTGACTAATATTCTAAAGGGTGGTGATCTTGTAGAGGTAGATGCTAATAGTGGTATCGTTAGAGTAATTGAAAGGGCTAAATAAAAACCATCTATATAGTAAGATTTAAAAGGTATTAATTTGATACTTATTGGTATTAAATATGTACTTAATATTAAAATGATAGAATATACTTTAGAAGATGGATTCAAATTTTTGACCGCAGATAATGGATTGATAGTAAGAACTGTTTCTTCTGGAGGTTTATCTCAGCTTGAAAGTGATAGCATTTTTGTCGTTGGATCTGTTTCTACACAAGATTTTGAAAGAGAGTCTCCTAAGATTTTCAATCCTCCTAGAAAAGATGATTACTTAGTTGTTAGAGGATACCCATTACCTTCCACAGTTTCACCTTTTAAAATAAGTTCTATTCAAGGAGTTAATTGAGATGGACTTGAGTATAATAAATAAGAACGTGGCGAAGATAGTAGAGTTATTTGGAAATTCACCTCTTTATTTCAATCAGATATGCGAAATAAGTGGGATAAAGAGCAGAAACAATCTTCTTAAGAATCTCAATATGCTTGTTGAAGCTGGAATATTGAAGCGGGAGCATGGAAAGAATAATACGTTCTATGAATTAGATAAGACTAACCCTCTTTGTGCTTCTTTGATGCGTTTTATTAGTTTAATGCATGTAAGTGATTTGGTAAAAGATAAATGGTATGTGCAAGGCTGCAGTGCAACACCAATACATCTTATGTCTGCAGCAAGAAGCACGGTTCTTATGAAAGAGAAAATGGGATTCACTTTTAGCGCATTTATTTATGATGTAAAGGAGGAAAATGCTAGAATGATGTATAAAATATCAGACCTTGAAAGATTAAGCTCTATACTTCTTGAAAGGCTCAAGAAAAACAGTAAATATTTTGAAGGGATAAAGAAGATTTATGATGAAGATATGAAGACTTCTTATAAATTTTATTCAGATGTTGATGGTGGAAAGCTGGAAGATTTATCAGATCAAGAATTATTCGCTTATTTTAGAAGAGCAGTTGATGCAATAGGAACTGCTGTTGGAGTTGGACATGTAATTGAGCCGTTTGCATTAGTTACTGATAACATATTGAAGGATAAAATAGCTCAATATATTCCTAATCAGAGAGAATTGAATGAGAAATTTGTTCTTCTTACTACTCCTTCTCAAAAATCCTTCTCTCAAGAGTCTGAAGATTTTCTATATACTCTAGCTAAATCTAAAGAGAAAGATGTGCTTATAGAAGAATATATCAAAAAGTTTTATTGGATAAGAAATTCTTATGCGGGGAGATATAGATTAAGCAAGAAGGATGTATTGGAAGAAGCAGAGAGTTTGAAGGATAGAAAGGCATCCAATATTGATGATTTGTTAAAGAAAAAGAAGAGAGCTTTAGAGGAGCTTAACCTTCCTAAAGAGATTATCTCTCATCTTAATGCTCTTGAATTTTTAACTTATTGGCAAGATGAAAGGAAGAAAAATATACTTATCGGGATTGATTATATGGATAGGTTGCTTGAAGAATTAAGTGCTAGAACTAAAATAGACATCAAAACTTTAAGATATATAATGCCTATAGAAATAAATAGCAATTCTGTAAAATTGAAAGATGAACTTGAAGAAAGAAGAAAAGGGTGTATTTTCTTCCAGATTTTCAGCACATTTGAGAGTGGAGGGTGTGTGATGAATAAAGAATATAATAAAATGAGAGTTTTTCTTGATAATCATGATTCTGCTGAAGTCAAAGCATTGAATGGTAATGCTGCTTCATTAGGTACTGTAAGAGGCAGGGCTAAAGTCTGCCTTACGATAGAATCTTTATCTAAAGTTCAGGAGGGAGATATATTGGTAGCCAGCATGACTAGGCCAGAATATTTACCTGCTATGAAAAAAGCTGCAGGATTTATAACTGATGAGGGTGGAATTACATGTCATGCAGCTATTGTGGCTAGAGAAATGAGGAAGCCGTGTGTAATTGGAACAAAAAATGCAACTAAAGTTATTAAGGATGGGGATTTAGTTGAAGTAAAGGCGAGTCATGGCCAGATTATTATATTAGAAAAAGCTAATTAATCATAAACCTTATCTCTTTTATCAATTTTTACGATAATTATTCTATTTTCCTGGTAGTTTATTCTGTAAATTGCACGATATTTTCCTATTCTTATTCTAAAAACAGGCAAATTATATCCCATAAGTCTTTTCGCATCTTGAGGGACTGGATTTATCTTTAAAGTTTTAAGTTTACCAGAAATACGCTCAAATACCTCATTTTCACACTTAGTTAGAAAATGTTCTGCTTGTTTATCGAACTTTATTTCGAACATTTTTTATTGCCTCTAAAGACACTAATTTTCCAGCTTTCTCATTTTTGACACTTTCATCTAAGAGAACTTTTTCTTCTTTAGTTATAATTACCTCAGACATATTTTCTTGGATATATCTCAACATTTTTTCAATTCTATCTAATCTAGATTCTATATTCTGCTGTTCCATAGTGAATGTATGATTAATAGCTATATAAAATTTTCTAAAAAGGGCTAATTAGGCAGATTTATAATATATTTTTCTTTTAATTAGATATGAATAGCGATAAAGAAAAAGATGGGCAAGTAGTTAGCTTTGTGCTTTTTGGAGGAACTGGAGATTTAGTTAAAAGGAAGCTAGCTCCTGCATTTGCCGATTTACTTGCTAGGAGAGTAATAAGCAAAAGGTCAAAGATTGTTGGCGTAGGAAGAAAGCCTTTTAGCGATGAGGAGTATAAGCAATTGTTTATTGACTCTGTTGAAGGAAACTTAAAGAAGGAAATTCAAAGCTTGGATGTGAATTATGTAAGTGCGGATTTTTCAAATCCTGGTGAAGTTGGGAAAATTGGAGAATCACTTAAATATTGCGATATTTCTGGATGTAATAGGGTATATTATTTGTCTACTGGATTCAAGTTTTTTCCAAGTATTGTTGAAGGTTTGAAGAGATATGGTTTAGATAAGGAGAAAAAAGGTTTTACTAGAATTGTATTTGAGAAGCCTTTTGGTTCTGGACTAAGAAATTCTAATGAACTTGATAAGGCAATACATAATGTGTTTAAAGAAGAAAATGTATTTAGAATAGATCATTATCTAGCTAAAGAGGCTGTGAAAGAGCTTGTTAAATTGAAGTTAAGTGATAAAAAGTTTAATGATTCTTTAAATGGGGGAAATGTTTCTAAGATTGAAGTTAGATCTGATGAAGACCTGGGAGTTGGTGAAAGGCTTGAATATTATAATGAATCTGGTGCTTTGAAAGACATGGTGCAGAATCATCTTCTTCAATTGTTATCTATTGTTTTAGCTGATTTTAAAAACAATGAAGAAATACATGATAAAAAAGTTGAAGCTCTTAGTAAATTGAAGGTAGTTAATTCTAAAGAGAATTTGCTTGGGCAGTATCATTCCTATGCTAAGGAAATAAATGTTAAAATGCTTAAAGATGTTAAAAGAGAGACTTTTGTTAATATTGTTCTTGAATGTAAAAATGAAAAATGGAAGGGTGTAAAACTTATATTAAGAACTGGAAAAATGCTTGGAAAGAAAGAGAGTTATATTAAAATCAAGTTTAAAGATGGAAAAGATAAGATTTTCTCAATATTTCCTGGAAAGAAAGGTCTAGATGAATATTCTTTCCTTCTTGAAAATGCAGTTAATGGGGGAAAAGATTATTTTGCAAGTGATGAAGAAGTTAAAGAGTGTTGGAGAGTAATTGAAGACATAGAAAAGATAAAGGATAAGATTAGATTTGTTAAGTATGAGGATGGTAAAGTGCCTGTTTGATTGGTTGGACCGATAAATATATAAGTACCCACACATATGTGTGGGTATGGCTACAAAGAACATATCTATAACTGAAAGTGCATATAATAAGCTGGCTAGACTTAAAGGCGAGAATGAAAGCTTTTCAATAGTTATAGAAAGAATTGCTGGAAAGGAAAAAAATAATATTGATGGTTTCTTTGGAATATTATCTGATAAATCTGCTGATTCACTTGAAAAGGCAATAATGGAAAGAAGAAAAAAGCATAAAGAAAGCAGAATGGCTCGTATAAAAAGAATAGCAATGGAGATGAGTTAATGGTTTTTCTGGATACTTCTTTTGTAATAGATTATTTAAGGGGTAGAGAAAATGCTAGAAAAGTATATCAAAATTTTAAAATTAGTGGAGAATCTCTTAATATATCGGCAATAGTTATTACTGAACTTATTACTGGAGCTTATGTCAGCAAGAAGACTGAAGAAGAGATAAGTAAAGTTAAGAATTTTTTAGCAGAAACTTCCATATTTGACTTTACGGAAGATGATGCTTTTGAAGCTGGAAAAATTGAAGCTCAACTTATGAAAAAAGGAGACTCCATTGAGCCTGAAGATATTATGATTGCATCAACTGCTTTGTTAAATGAAGAAACATTAGTCACTAGAAATAAAAAACATTTTGAAAAAATACCTAATCTAAAGATTGTGAGCTATTAAATAATATATGATTTTTAACATATAAATGCTTAAAAGGTGATGTGACAATCATTCTCATGCAGAATTTAGTTGATATTCTTGGTGAGATGCCTTATCCTGGTAGAGGAATTATTGCTGGGAGAAATAGTTTTGGAGATAATGTTGTTGCTTATTTTTTAACTGGGAGAAGCGATCCTAGTAAGAAAAGAGAATTCTTAGTTGGAGATAATACTGGAGTGATAAGCACACATGTTACGGATCCTGCACAATTGGCTAAAGGAAGTTCTGCTCTTTTGATTTATCCTGCTGTTGCTCCTTGTGAGAAAATTATTAATGGATCGAATAAACACGGTTTAATTGTTACTAATGGTGGCTCATACTAATCTTATATATTCTGATTTAATGAATGGTTCATTTACTGGTTATAGTGAGGGCGTAGCAGTTAATAATACTATAATCAATGCTTTTGCTCAGCCTAGATGGGTTCATGATCAACAAGGAGATAGATGGATTAATTTAGCAGATGTTGAACCTGATGCACCCAATAATACTCCTAGAATAAGTCTTCTTACTTTTCCAAATGAAGGTACTATGCATATTATAAGAAAGAATGATTTAGATAGATCTCAAAGAGATTCCTTCTTTGTTAATTATCAAAAAGGACAAGCAAGATTACTAACTACTTATGCCGGAAAAGATACTGGGAAAGATCCATTGCCTTCTTTTGTAGGACCACCATTAGATGGAAGAATTGACGGATTTATTAGTCCTGCACATACAGCTAATGCAATCTATGGCTCTTTAAATAACGGATTTAGAGTTAGTGTTGTTGCACTGCATCTTGATCCTGTAACTGGAAAAATACTGGATAAATATATTATCAATCCTGCTCAAGAGGTTGATTTTAGATAATGGGTCTTGAAAATGCTGCTCTTGATATAACTGATAACTTTCCTATTAGGCGTGTTGGAGATGTTCATAGCGGTAAAGTAAGAAGTGTTTATTGGTTGAATCAAAAAGATAGTGATAGATTAGCTAGTCAGAGAAGTTATTCTTTTTCATCCGATTTTCAGCTAGGAGTTATGGTTATCAGCGATAGAATATCTGCCTTTGAGTGTGGTTGGAAAGGGGAAGATGGATTAAATGGAGTTCCTGGAAAGGGAGCCGCTTTGAATGCCACTTCTGAATATTTTTTTGATAAATTTAGACAGGCTGGAATTGCTAAAAATCATTTATTGGGAAAGCCTCATCCTCTTGTGTGGATAGTTCAAAGAGCTGAGCCTGTAATGGTAGAAGGAATTGTTAGGGGATTCATAACTGGAAGCATGTGGAGCAAATATGCGAAAGGGCAGAGAGAATTTTGTGGAAATAAAGTTCCAGATGGATTGACGCAACATCAACAACTTCCTGAAGCATTATTCACACCTACAACTAAAGGTATAATGAAAGGTGTTCAGGGAGTTCCTGAAAAAGATGATGTTGATATTCATAGTGGACATATATTAGCTAATTGGCAGAAATTTGGATTAAAGAATCCAGATGACTTAGCAAAGATTTATGATTTAGCTATTAAATCTTATAATTGTGGAAGAGGATTATCTGCTAGAGGAGGTAGAATTGTTGCAGACACTAAATTTGAATTTGGATATTTCCCAAGCTCTAATGGTGGTGAACTAGGTATAATTGATGAGGTTTTAACACCTGACTCATCAAGGTTCTGGCCTATAGAACAGTATAAAGTAGGAAGAGTTGTTGAGGAATCTAAAGAAGGTTTTAGAGAATTTCTTAAGAAAATTCATGGCAATGATATAATGGAGAATAAGGATAGAATGGCTGAAAGAATTGAATTGGCTAGAAATTATAGAGTTCCTGTTGATCAGTTTTATGAAGTTTCTAAAACATATCTTAATCTTACCTCTGCTTTAACTGGAAACACTATCAGATTACCTCAGAATCCGAGACAGGAAATATTAGATGCATTATCTCCTTTTGGAATTTTGAATTGAATAGCATTTATAAATCCTGAAAATTAATTTCATTTATGACTAAGAAACCATTTTCTCCTGAAGAATTTAAACAGATTTATTCTAAAGTTCCTAGATTATGTATCGATCCAATTGTTAGAACTAAAGAGGGAATTGTATTGTCTTTACGAAATGGAAATTATGGCTGGGAGAATCAATGGCATTTACCTGGAGGAACATTACATTATAAAGAAACTGTTGAACAAGGATTGAAAAGATTAATGAAAGATGAGATAGGAATAGAGGTTAAAATTGTTAAAGTGCTTGGATATAAGGAATTTCCAAGCGAGGAGAAAGAAAGAGGATTTGGATGGTCTGTAAGTCTTATGATTTTGTGTGATTTTGTGTCTGGAGAGTTGAGACCAGATGAAAATGCATTGGAAGTCAAATCATTTTCTAAATTACCTGAGAATATTGTTAAAGAACATAAAGAATTTCTTGAAGAGCGTTGGAATGAGATTATGACTTTGTGAATAATCTCCTAGTAACCAGATATATGTAAGATAAAGTGAGAAAATATTATTAACTTATAAAACAATATTGATATTATAGTTAATGAGTGTTATGTTCATTAATTTAATTTTTATGTATTAACTGAAATAGGGCATAGTTTATAAATAATAAAAATGACTGTTTTTTATGGATAATAAAAATGAGAAAGAATACCTTTTAGAAGTTGTGGCAGGAGATTTTAATTCTCCTTTATTTAGGAATTATATATTTGTTTTAGGTTTTCCTCAATATCCTAAATTACTTAATTTACCTGCTCCGATAATGAGCATTGTTTCTAAAAATAATGTCATTGAATATGCTGGGAATGGAAAAGCCTGGTTTAGTGCTCATGAAGAATTGAAAAAGCAGGTTATGAAAGATTATCATAGAGTTGAAGAAATTATTGATTTGACAAATAGTTTTGGAGAGGCATTTAATGAATGGAGTCAGAGAGAGATTAAAAATGCTGATTTAACTAGATTAAGCAATAAACCATTGGCTGACTTGCTTGAAAAGTTTATAGAAAAACAGGCAGTTATGTATGCTTATGGAACTAGTCTTCCAACTCTTGATTTTCAAAAGTTTTCATTTGTGGAAGGAAATTTGAATGAGATATTAAAGAAAAAATTAAGTGAAGAGGAATATAGGGAAGCTTACAGAGTATTTACAGAACCAAGTAAAAACTCATTTTCACAGGATCAGGATGAAGATTTGCTTGTTTTAATGGAAAGATATTATGATGAAGCTTGGTTTAATTCATTAAAAGATATAACTATTCAGGATTTAAAAGTGAGATATCCTGAATTCTATAAGGATTTGCAGAAACACACTGATAGACATTGCTGGGTTTATTATGTATATGCTGGTCCGGCATTTACACAGAATAATTTTCTTGATTTTATTAAAGAAAATATAAAGAAGAATATTAATCCTAGTCAGAAATTGGAAGAGATTAAGAAAAAGAAAGAAGACAATAGAAAATTATTTGAACATTATATAAATAAGATAAAACCTAATGAATTTGAAAATTTTATACTTCATTTAGCAGGTAAAGTAGTTTGGGCAAAACCAAGAAGAAAGGATTACCAGAGTAAAAGCTATTATCACTCTGAAAAACTTCTTATTGAAATCGGGAAAAGAGTTTATTTAACTCTTGATCAAGTAAGAAGCTGTCCTCCAGATATGCTAAAAGAAGCTCTGTTGAAAGGAACTGAATTAGATGTGAATTATATTAGTTCATTGAAGAAGTTCCATATTTGTTTATTTAATGAGGGTAAGACTGAGGTTTTAGAAGGTAAGAATGCCATTGATTTTTATGAGGAGAATGTTAAGAAACATGAAGAGTTAGCTGTAAATGAAAATATAAATCAACTTCAAGGTAGTGTTGCTTGTGCTGGATTAGCAAAGGGACATGTAAAAATAATTAATACTCCTCAAGAAATGAGTAAGATGAATGAAGGAGATGTATTAGTTTCAATCGCTACAACTCCTTCAATAGTTCCCGTAATGAAGAAAGCTTGTGCTATTATTACAGATGAAGGAGGTTTAACTTGTCACGCAGCTATTGTTTCAAGAGAACTTGGAACTCCTTGCATTGTGGGATTGAAGATAGCTACTCGTGCTTTCAAAGATGGAGACTATGTTGAAGTTGATGCTAATACTGGAATTGTCAGGAAAATTAAAAAATAAATATAATTAAAATGAGAATACTTTTTTTATGCGAAACAAATAGATTTCAAAGCAAGGTAGCTGAGATGTTATTTAATAAATTTAATAAGAATAAAAAGTTTTTTGCTAAGAGCGCTGGTCTTTATTATGGAGGATATTATTTTAATAGTAAGATGCTGACAACTTGCAAAGAGATGGGGATTGATATTATTGGAAGACCTGTTAAACTGAATAAAGAAATGTGGGGTGCTTTTGATTTGATAATTACTACTACTCAGAGTGTGAAATTGGAATTGACAAGAGATGATTTGGAGAGTGGGAAAGAATTAATGACTTGGGAGATAGAAGAACTTAATGGACATGGAGAGGAAGATATGAAGAAAGTTATAAGAGATATTGCTGGGAAAGTTAAGGAATTGGTAGAGGTTATTTAGCTCTTTTTGATTTAAGGCCTGAGTGCTACGAATCTTTTACCAGTAATTGAATTCGGAATTATGGTTATTACTCCGCTATCTTTTAGATCTCTAACAGTTAATTTTAGAGTAGTTCGACTAACACCTAATTCTTCTGCTAAATGTTTTGAACTTGTTATTTCTCCATCTCTTGGTAAGACATCTAATAATTGCTTGGCTCTTTGATTTTGACGTGCATTATCTAAACGAGGACCTAATCTATTTGTAGAATTTCTATAATTT
Organism: Nanobdellota archaeon; assembly: GCA_038045765.1. Taxonomy (GTDB): domain Archaea; phylum Nanobdellota; class Nanobdellia; order Pacearchaeales; family GW2011-AR1; genus SICV01. The sequence continues at coordinate 178,589 of JBBSXN010000003.1, forward strand.
GATAACGCTAGATTTAATTGAGTTCTTAGATAATCTGGGCTTTCAAAAGGTACTAGATATGTATCTCTAACTTCTGCTAAATATGCTGGCTCTGATAAAGCACGCATTAAGGGCCTAGCTAATTTATCAGCAAAATCGTACACTCCATTATAAGCAGTTACTCTTGAACATACTTGTGCTTCACTCCATGAATTTGAGGCATATTCTAAATGACTGGTCATTATTAGTTCATTTAATATATCTCTTACTTTTCTTGGAGTTAATTTTACTTTTCTTTCATTTAATCTATTCGCTACACTTGTTGCACTTGCTTCTCCAACTTCTGCTAAAGCATTAAAAACAATCTTTGCTCTTCTTGGAACAGGTATTTTATCTGAATCTGATTTAATTTTATATTTTTTTGCTTCCGCTCTTTCTTCATTGTCTCCTATTGATTCAACTCCTATTAAACCATTTATTCTTAAAATATTTGAATAGCGATTTATAGCATCTTCACTTAATCCAGTATCTTGAGCTAATTTTTTCTTGGAAGTTGTACCTTTTTCAGCAATACTCAATAACGTTTTAAATCTTCCAAATGGTGCGCTTGGACTGGCTTTTGTTGAGTCTTCTCCGAATAAATTGTAAAGACTTAGTCCAGATGTAGCACTATAATTTATCATTAAAGCTGCAATCGGTAGAATTACATCTTTACCTAAAGAAGTCAATCTATATCCTCCTGGAGTTATCTCAACTGCTCCTGCTTTAAACAATGGTCTTTTACAAGCATGTCCAATAGAAGCTAATGCAGGTATTTCTAATTCTCCTGCATCGTGACCTAGTCTTTCTAATAAACCATCTCTAACCTCGCATCTATTTCTGGGAGATTTATCTAGTCCGAATAAAGGAAGTATCTTCATTTCAGTACTTAATCCTGTTATAATCCAAGGTAATCTTTCCACCAAATTACTATTTTCATCCATGACTTCAGAATCTTAGGGGTGTTTTTAAAGCTTAGCCTTTATTTTATTCACCAATGTAACCGCCCTTTTGTAGATTCCAGAGTTTTCTATACAAACCAGGTTGTTTTATTAGTTCTTTATGATTACCAATCTGAACTATTTTTCCTTTTTCTAAAACTATTATTTTATCGGCACTCATTATTGTTGATAATCTGTGTGCAATTATTATAGATGTTCTATCCTCTAAAAGCCTGTGTAAATCCTTTTGTATGTCGTGTTCTGTCTGCGAATCTAGAGATGATGTTGCTTCATCTAGAACTAGAACTTTTTTGTTTGCAAGAATTGCTCTTGCAATAGAAACCCTCTGTTTTTCTCCTCCAGATAACTTTACTCCTCTTTGTCCTACGACAGTATTTTCTTTATTTTGGAATTTTTCTATTATTTTATCTAATTGTGCAAATTTAATTGCATTCATCACTTCATTTCTCTTTGCAGATGGATTTGAGAATAAAATGTTATTGTATAAAGTATCATCGAAAAGAACACATTCTTGAGGTACTATACTCAATTCTGAACGTAATGATTCTTGCTTGAAATCAGATATATCTTTTCCATCGATTAATATCTTTCCAGAATCTAAATCATACAGTCTGTAAAGTAATTTCACAAGAGTAGATTTACCTGAACCTGAATGACCTACTAAGGCTATTTTTTCATTTTTATTTATTTTTAGATTGAAATTAGAAAATATATTTCTTTTACCGTAACTAAACTTTAGATTTCTGAATTCTATATCTCCCTTTTCTATTTTCAAATCAGAGGCATTATCTTTATCTTTAATTTCATTTTCTATCTTTCCATATTGGAATAAATCCTGAAAATCAGTCATGGAACGATATAATCCTCTAATTCCACTCATAAAATTGAAAAGACTTCCTATGATTCCTACATATAAGGTATAAATGAATACTAATGTACCTAAGGTCATCTCGCCTGCTAAAAACTTCATTAATGGAAAATATACTGTTAAAAATGTCCCGATTACTAATATTAATGAATTTCCAAGTCCAAGCCAAGAATAGTATCCCCAATCAATTAGGAGAAATTTCTTTGTTGAGCCAGATATTTTTGCATATTTTTGATTTATGTAGCTTTCTTTTCCATAATATTTTATGGAATCTATATTCGTAAAAACATCTGAAATGTTTGCTTTCTCAACATCATCTGCTCTTATGTGTTCCAAACTTGCTGGTCTTTGCAATTGTTGAACTATAATTCCATATATTGTAAATGCCAGTGCTGTTGATAAAATTACAATTGTTGAAGTCATATCAAAATATGGTACTGTGAATGCTATTATTGCTAACTGGAAAAGTATAGGAGATGTGTTGAATATAAAAAAGTCAGTCATTCTTTCCATTGCTAATGACCCTCTTCCAATTCTAGAAATTAATGAACCAGTTTTGTGAGTTATATGAAAATTATGAGATAATTGAAGAAGATGCCCAAAGAACCTTCTTTTTACATCAAATATTAAATTTGCTTCTAATTTATGTATTAATGTCGGTTCTACCCATCTTAAAAAAACTCTTATAACTACGAGTCCTAAAAATATTAATCCTATCATGGCGAGTTTTGAAGTTAATAGCTCTACTGATAAAGTCCCAGCACCGTATGAAGTTCCATTATCAACAATTGCTCTGAACAAGAACTTTTCTATGGTGTTACTTGCTTCAAGGATAAGAGAGATTAATAACAATATTGCGAAAACTGCTTTGTAATTCTTTAGAAAACTAAAGTAAATCTTTAGATTATACCAAAAGTCAATATCTTTTTTTACTCTTTTCATATTCATAGGTTTTATATATCTGAATGCCTGCTATTGCAATGCACTCAAAACATAATTTTGCCTATGAAAGTGAATATAGCTATCTTTCAGATTTGAAGGAATATGGCCAGGAAGACGATTTAGAAGAGACATATTCTGATAATGGAAAGAGTGTTTTTTAATCTTTCTATAGCATTTTTCCGACGGCAGTAAGTTTAAATATGGGTGATGCTTTTAGATTATTATACTTCATTATTTCTATAATTTACCCTTTCATAACTGCCATTGGCTTTAATCTTGCTACTAATTGGCCTATGCCTAACTCGTGGGATACTCTTGCTACTTCATCAATGTCCTTATAGGCTTCTGGCGCTTCTTCCAAAATTCCTTTTCGGCTCCCAGATTTTAACATAATATCATTTTTGCTTAATTCTGTTTTTATAGATACTTCTGAGAGATTATTTATCGCATAGCTTCTTGAAAGTAATCTTCCTGCTCCGTGTGCTGTTGAGGCGAATGAGATCTTTTCTGCTTGTTTTGTTCCTGCTAATACATATGAAAATGTCCCCATGCTTCCTGGAAGGAAGATAGGACAACCTACTTTTCGATAATCTGATGGAATTTCTTTTCTTCCTGGGCCAAATGAACGAGTTGCACCTTTTCTATGAACGCATAATTCTACTTCTTTTCCATCAACTAAATGCTTTTCAAATTTAGCTATGTTATGACAGATATCATAAATAATTTCTATCTTTGAATTCTTAAAATTTGCATTGAATACTTTTCTTATTTGGTAAGTCATTAATTGCCTATTTACAAATGCGAAGTTTGCAGCTGCATTCATTGCTGAAATGTATTCTTTTGCAATTTCATCAGATAACGGGGCATAGGCTAATTCTCTATCTGGTAAATGCTTAAAGCCGAACTTCTTTTCTATTTTTTGAATGTAATCAGATGCTGTTTGATGGCCTAATCCTCTTGAACCAGAGTGAATCATTATCACTACTTGGTCTTTTTTTAAATTGTAAACTTCGGCTATGTCTTTATTGAAAACTGATTCTACAACTTGAATTTCTATAAAATGATTTCCAGAACCTAAACTTCCTAATTGATTTTTTCCACGAGATTTTGCTTTCTGAGAAACTTTATCTGCATCTGCATTTTTTATGCATCCAAAATCTTCTATATGCTCTAAATCTGCTGAAGTTGCATATTTCTTTTTTACAGCCCAATTTACTCCAGTGTTAAGAACTTCATCTAATTCTTCTTTGGTTAAATTGAATTCTGTTTCTTTGCCCACTCCTGATGGAATTTCTTTATACATTTCATTCAAAACTTTTTCTCTGTTTTTTAGAAATTGGTCTTTTGTTAGATTTGTTGCAAGTAAACGGACGCCACAATTAATATCGTAACCAACTCCACCTGGAGAGACAATTCCTTTTTCCAAGTCAAAGGCCGCAACTCCTCCAATTGGGAAACCGTAACCGCAATGTGCGTCCGACATTGCTATGCTTTTTTCAACTATCCCTGGAAGCTGAGCTACATTCTTTATCTGTTCTATTGTTTTTCCATCTTTCTCAATGTTCTTCATGAGCTTTTCAGATGCAAAAATTATTCCATGAACTCTCATTTTACCTTCTTTCTTTACTTCGTATATATTCTCAGATATTTTATTAGGCATATTTACAAGATAATACTTAGGTTTAAATAGGTTTATTTTCAAGGGGATTTATGGAATTAACAAGAAGATTATATAATCATGATAGTCCTGCTGGAACTACTCATAGTCCTGTGAAAAGTGAAACATTAAGAATTCCTAATATAACTCCTGGCTTGCCTGCAGATCATTCTGGAGAAAGAAGACCTGTTAAATTATATGAAGAACATTTTAGACCAAATAAGTCTTATTTTTGCGACAGACCTCCCTTTCCTTACAAGGGCGGACCAGCAGACGATTAATAAAATATAATTATTTTTTCTTGAAATTAAGACAGACTGAATTAATGCAATAACGCTTTCCTGTTGATGTTGGACTGTCATTGAAAATGTGTCCTAAATGACCTTTGCAGTTTTTACATACTACTTCTGTTCTATTCATTCCGTGCGAATTATCATCTATCAATTCTACGTTGCCTTTCTTTGCATCTGCAAAGCTTGGCCAGCCGGTTCCAGATTCAAACTTTGTGTCTGAAGAGAATAGTTCATTCCCACATTGTGCGCATGTATACATACCACCTTCTTTGTTTTTCAGCCATTTTCCAGTAAAAGGTCTTTCCGTGCCTTTTCTTAATAAGACTTCTTCTTGTTCTGGAGTTAATTTGTTCATTTTCATTACTTATTATAGGGATTAATGTTTTTATATCCTTATATCATATTAATGTAATGGTAAGAGTAAATATAATTCATCCTAAAAAACTTGCTGATCAACATCTAATTGCAGAGTATCTTGAGATAATGATGCTTGTTGGACATACTAAAAAGTATCCTAATACTGATGGAATTCCAAAGGATTATCGACTTGGAAAAGGACATATAAAATTTTTTAAGAATAAATTAATTTATCTTAAAGACAGGCATGAAAAAATAAGAAAAGAAATGAAGAATAGAAAATTTGCAGTTAATAAGAAAATTGACTTAAAAGAATTGGATAAATCTTTGCTGAATGATTGGAAACCTGAAAATAAAGATTTTAAGGTAATTAAGAGGAGAATAATCTCTCGTATAAAGATTAAACCTAATTGGTATAGGTATTATGGCGAGAAGAAAAGTTTTAGCTTTTTTAAGAAAATACTCGGAGATTAAACATCCAAAACGAAAATAGCTTCCCAGTTGTTGTTGACTTTCTTTATGATCATTTCAGCATATGTTGCTGCTTTTATGTGGTCCAGGTTATAACTTTTTGTTGAGTCTCCATATAGTTCTGCCTTTAGGTTGTTGCCTCGCATTGTAACTGTGGCTTTTACTGGGATGAAAGATTCTGCATCTATAAGGTAAAGAATTTCATCTATAAAATTGTATAAGAGAGATTCATTGTCTGTTCCTTTTACTTCTATTACTTTCCCTTTTTTGCTAGATATTCTTTGATTGCCAGAGACATATTGAGATATTGCTTTAACTGAATTCTCAAATATTTCGTTTAGAGTCTTTCCATTTACTTTTACTTTTATGTCTGCTGTGTGATCTAAAAATTCAAATGGTACTTTTCCTTCCATTTAATGTATACGAAAGACAGTTATATAAACTGTCTTCTTCTCTTTTTGATATGGGTTGGGGAGATTTAATCTTGGTTATTGTATTATTAGGTGCTTTACTCTTTGGACTGCAATTTTTCTATAATGAGTATTATAATGTGGATAGTTTGACAGAGAGCTTTGTTGCAGATAATCCTGAAACTCTCTCCGGATTGACAGAACAGAGTAAACAATTTTATCCTGGAATGCGATTTTCTGAGAAAGAAATTGGATATAATTTTGCTGATGAATGTGATGATTTGAAGAAAGAAAATGTTAGAAAAGCATTTTCAATACTAGATGCTAGAACAATTGTCAGTTTCTCTGAAAATGCAGATATAGAAGGAATATCTATACTTTGTTCTAAAATTGCTCCTAAAGCAGAAGATAAGGGGCATTTTGTGGCTGGAGAAGGAGGTCCTACAAAGATATTGAATGCGAGTGTTTTTTATATTATTAAAGAAGCACAGATTGAATTGTATAGAGATGAAAAGTGTGAAACTCCTAATATTGCTTTACATGAAATTTTACATGCTTTAGGTTTTGACCATAATTCAAATGAAAAGAGCATATTGTACCCAATAACATCGTGTGAACAGGAGATTGATGATGCTTTGATAAATAGCATAAATGCATTGTATAAAATTGAATCATTGCCCGATTTGGCTATAACTAAAGTTGATTTGAATAAGACTGGAAGGTATCTTAATTTCGAAATAGTCTTAAGTAATCAAGGATTGCAGAATTATGGAGAATCTAAGTTGTTTGTTCATGGAGGGGGAGAGCAAATAGGTGAATTTAAGATTGATGAGATTGAAGTAGGCCATAGTAAAATCTTCAGCGTCACAAACTTGAAGATCTCAAATGATGCAAATATTGTCTCTTTTGAGGTTGAATCCAGTGTGAGCAGAAATGAGATGAATATGAATAACAATAAAGTATCTATAAATATACAAAGCCAGAGAGAGTAATGTTTAAATACAATCTGATGTTCTTTCTATTAATATAAAAGAGAAATATGGCTGAAAAAGACATTCTTATTCGAGAAAAGGCAGAATATACTGGAGTTTTTGATTACCCAGAGGCCTATTCCTATTTTTTTGAATGGTTTAAAGATGACAAATATTTAGTTGTAGAAGAGAAACATAATGAGAAGATTAAGCCTGATGGAAAAGAAGTTACTATTGAATGGAAGGCGAGAAGAGAGCTTACTGATTATTTCATTATACAAATAGATATTAAGATTGAGGTAAAGAGGATGGTCGATGTAGAAGTAGAAATAGAAGGCAAGAAGAAGAAAATGAATAAAGGTTTGTTTAAAGTTGAGTTAAAAGGAATATTAGTAAGAGACCCTAAAAGTACTTGGGAAACAACGGCATATTATCGATTTTTAAGAGAGGTTTACAATAAATATATTATAGCTGGAAGAATTGACCAAATGGAAGATAGAGTTAAGGAAGATACTATTGCATTTAAAGAAGCTTTTAAGTCATTTTTAGATTTCAGCGGAAAGAGAAACTCACCATATATACCTTAAAATTTAGAATAGTCCTGCATACAAATATTTATTAATGCAATTGCTAATTTTATTTTATGAAAAAAGGTTTAATTTTATTTGTTCTTGCTATTTTTTTATTTTCTAGTTTTGTTAGTGCAAGTATAAGTGTTGAAAAAGTTGAAAAGTCTAATGTTATAATTGCTGAGCTAAATAACCCTGCTATTTTTGATTTTATTATCGATTCAAACGCTCCCGATACTATTGAAATATTCTCTCTTCTTGGAGTTAGTATGAGTCCTAAGGGTGCATTTGATATTCCTATGGGAAAGACAACTGTTGAAGTAAAAGCATATCCTAAAAAAGAATTAAGAGAAAGAGATGGATTCTTAACATTTGAATATCAGATAAAACATGCAAATGGTCTTTACAAAGATTCTCTTGAAGTCAAGATAGTATCTATAAATCAGGCAATTGAAGTTAAACCTTTTAATCTTAAACCTGGAGATCAAAATGCAGTTATCCAGATTAAAAATACTCAAAATACAGATATAGAGGAGTTATCTTTAACTCTTGATTCAGAATTCTTTGAAAAACAGAGTATGTTGAGTTTGAAGCCTTATGAAGCTAAAAATATTACAATTGCTTTGGATTCTGATAAGATAAAGAAATTAAGTGCTGGACCTTACGTTGTAACTGCTGAAATTTCATTAGGAAAGGCTTATGCTAAGATTAATGGTTTTTTGAATTATCTTGAAAGACAGGGTACATCTATAAAAACAGATACATCTGGTTTTATTGTTAGAACTAGCGAAACTGTTAAGACAAATGAAGGTAATACGATTGTGCAGGATTCTATCGAGGCTAAAAGAGACATAATTTCAAGATTATTCACTTCTTATTCAGTTTCTCCAGCAGCAGTGGAAAGAAATGGATTAAGTGTGAAATACCTCTGGACTAAAGAATTGAAACCAGGAGAATCTTGGAATGTCAAAATTACTACAAATTATACTTTGCCTTTCTTGTTAATATTGCTTATTGTTATAATGACTTTCCTCGTAGGATTTTATTCAAGAACAAATGTTTCTGTAAGTAAGAGTGTATCTTTTGTTAGAACTAAAGGTGGAGAATTTGCTTTGAAAGTTAGATTATCTGTAAGGGCTAAAAATCATGTTGATAATATACAATTGATTGATAGATTACCAGGAGTTACTCAATTATATGAAAAATATGGAACAAGACCTGATAAAATAGACATGCCCACTAGAAGATTGTTCTGGAATATACCTAGATTACAGGCTGGAGAAGAAAGGTCATTCTCATATATTATTTATTCTAAAATGAATCCTATGGGTAGATTTGA
>JBBSXN010000003.1:187545-216773 GCA_038045765.1 Nanobdellota archaeon
AAAGGTCATTCTCATATATTATTTATTCTAAAATGAATCCTATGGGTAGATTTGAGCTTCCAGCAGCTACTGCTATTTATGAAAAAGATGGAAAAATGCATGAGATTCTTTCAAACAGAGCTTTCTTTGCGAGTGAAACTGCAAGAGGCGAAGAGAATTAGGAAGGTTTTTAATGCTTGTTTTTGAATGAATTTTATGAATATTAAGGATAAGAAGTTTGTTAAGAATCTATCTCTGACAGCCATAGCTTCTATAGTTGGAGGAGCTGTCGGTGCTAAATTAGCAAGTATGAGTACTGACTCTAAGTCCGTTATCTCTCTTGCTTCTTTGTTAGGTCAAACTGCTGCTTCTTATGGTGCTTTTATACCATTACACCTCCGAGATAATCCTGATTTATATAGAGATGGAGAGACTGGAAGTTTTAAAGGCCGCGTATTTATGAAAGATATAGCTAAATTAACTTTTGGATTAGGATTATTAGATTATGCTTATAATGTTGGTAGACCTTTGGCTACATATTATTTTCAGAAAAATGGCTATGAACCTGTAACATCATCATTATTAGCAGATAGTGTTTGTATCCCTGCTTATTTGGCTTTTGCCATCCCTATGGGAAAAGCATTAGGTATAACTAGAGATGAAAATAAAAAATAGATTCTTATAAATTATTCTATTTCGTCTAAAGGTTTTTAAAGTCGATTTGGCGTGTTATTTTATATTGGTTGCGGTACAGCGCAGGCGTAGGGAACATCCCTCACGCTTCACCCTTGCTGTACTTCTTACCTATATATTTCCCTCCATAGCTCAATGGTAGAGCACCTGGCTGTAGTCAATGACTAGTGCAGATTTTCCTTAAAGGATAAAAGATGAAGCACGATAAGGTTTTGTTCGTTAGAACAGAATGATAGAACCCGGGTTACCCCAGTCCGATTCTGGGTGGGGGGATTTTTATTTTGAGGTATTTATCTGAGTGTAAAAAAGTGTTCTAAGAAAGTTGTTGCATAAGTGCCAGAATCTAATGTAAAAGTTAAGATTATCTTTTTACTTAATGGAAAGAGTTCGTCTTTTTCAGTTTCAATGCTTAATTCATTTACTTTGAAAAATGCTTTCCTTATGGATGATTTTAAACTCAAAAAAGGTGCTTGAGGTATTTTAAAATTATTAATCTCCAGATTGTTATCTCTTAGAACATCTTGTTCTATTTCTCCCATTCTACCTTGAGAAAAATTAGAGTTGTATCCTATTATAGATATACTAATCTTTTTGAGATCGATACGCTCATCAATAGCTCTTGATAATATCTCATTAAATATTTTGCTTTGTACAGATTGGCACATCATCAATAGAGTCTTTTCACCAATTATATTTAACGCACCAAGCCAATCTTTATCATTTTTAGAGAGATAATCTAAAATAGAATGCTCTAATCTTAATTCTTGAGGGAAATATTGCTTTGCTTTAATAAGATTTTTTTCAGCTTTTAATTTTTTCTTAGCTATTTTTACCTCATCACTTTCTTTATCTCCGAATACTGTTAGATAGGTAAAAACTGCCTCTTGAAACTTTTGTTTTAATATTAATTTACCAATAATTACATTTTCTTTTCTTACTGATCCAAACCTTTGTGCTCCGAAGAAATTAGGAAGATATTCTGTGTTTCTTACTCTACTTAGTATCTTAATAGCATCTTTATCTACATCTCTCAATATGACTTTGAATCTATTACCTAAAAGATCTCCTACTTTTATTTTGTGTTTAGCCCACTTAAAATTCTTTAAGATAATCCCAGGAATTAAAAAGTTTCTAATTTTTTCTATATCTGCATTAAAAATAGATATTCTTTGACAAGACCAAGCAATTTTATCCTTAGTTCCAGCATACCCTAATTCATGCTGAAAATTATGCAGTTCTTTAGAAAGAACTGAAAAAACAGTAAAATGGTCTATGTTTATTTTTTCTAAATCACATGTTAAGAAATCTCTTCGATCATCGCAATCTAACTTTCCGAAGTCAGTATGAGCATTTTCTAATGATTTTGATGATTCAGATACTTTGCAATTATAATTTTCCCATATCTCCTCGACAATGAAGTCTTCTGGTTTATGCTTGAATACTGCGCTTCCTTTATCTAGTTCTATCATGATTGAATAGTCAATTTTTAGCTATTAAATTTAATGTTTTTATGATGTATGAGATTCTGAACATAACAATTAGTTTATATACCATTATTTTTCTTGAATTATATGCATAAAGTAGAAACTGAATTTGGTAAAGCTAATGGAGTTATAGTTGAATTTCCAGGATTTAAAATAAGCAAGAGACCATTATTTTCTAGAGGATATTCTGTATGCAATGCTGTTGTTCTATTTGGTAGAGATTATGGTTTGTTGTCTCATTTTTCCTCTGAAAAAGCGCATCCTTTTGAAATGGATGGAAAATTTGAAAAGCCTTCAGATGAATTTTATATTGATTATTTAATTGATGCTTTTGCTAAAAAAGTTGGAAGTTTAAAGGATATTTCTGCAGTTTTAGTTGGTGGAAGTTATGGGCATTTAGTTCATAATGAAGTAAGACTAAATCTAATGAATATACCTATAATCGGTAAAAGTAGAGATAAATGTGAGATTAAAGATAGAGTATATCCTGCACATCATATAAATGATGTATATCCTGAATATCCTGTTAAGAGTATATTTGTTTTTCCTAAAGATAGAAGGGTTTTTGTAAAAAATGATGATAGATATTCTAGGATTGTATAAATCTTTATTTCAGCTTTTTGCTGGCGAGCCAGGTGAATCTTGATAGTGATTTCCTACTGAGCCATAAGGTCTTTCTACTGGTTCATTGTATTTGAAGAAAACTCCTAATGCTAAATGTTGTCCTTTTTTATATTCACCAGGAAGTTTTGTTCTTCTTATATGGGCAGTTAAGTTGCCTTTGTATCCTGGATCTACCCAACCTGCGTTGCAAACGTGTCCTTCCATTAGTAAATGACTCGGGTATGGATGATAGTGGCCTGGATTTTGTACAAATGGAATATTATGTAGAATCTGAATGCCTAAATAATTAGGAAGGTTTATTCTTGGGCTTAATTGACAAATTGTTGTTTCATTAACAGGTATTGTAAGATTATTTGTGGATAGTTTTTCATTATCTTCATCTCTTAGATTTCTTGTATCTGTTAAACCAGTATGTTTAAATCTAAATGCGTGATCTCCTAGAGATAAAACTGCGTAAGGACCTGTAGTTGGAATTCCTAATGCTCTTCCTATTCTCTCTGCTTCATCAATATTATGTACTACATATCCATCAATTGCATTCGATGGTGTGAAAAACATTTGCGCAAAGGGAGTTCTACCATAAAGTCTAATTATGTTTGGATTATGGTTGAATACTGAAACTGATTCATTGTCTGATGATGAGATTTCTATACCAATTCTTCCACGACTACTTCTTAAATCAATTCTTGTTGGAAAGTTAGACTTAATATTCTCATGAAAGAAAATCTGTGCAAAAGACCTTGGAGGTATGTCTATTTGAGAGTCTTCAATATCTTCAAATACAACTGAAGGATTATCTGAAGGTTGATAAGCTAATGCGTCTTTTGGTTTTAATCTTGAAAGTCTTTCTGCTTCTTCTCTTCTATAGGCTTCATCAAATAAATGAACTTTACCTATCCTTAGATCTAAAGAACTTGGCTGAAGTTGAGAGTCTTTGAAATCAGATATTTGGATATTTCCATTTCTTATTTCTCTTCTTATTCCTCTGTCTGAGAGAATTCCTAGATAAGGGAATATTCTTCTAATGTCCTCTTCTATTCTGGGTATGGACATAATAATGGCTTAAATAAATAGTATATAAATTATGCGCTAATTATCTCTTGCCTTGTCTTTATGTACTTCTCCAAGATGATTGACAATGATTCTAAATGTGTTAAAACTCGCTTATCAAATGCCCACTGTGTAGGTGTTTCTAGAGTTATAGAATGCTGGACATGGTTATTTGCAAGATAGAGAGCCATTACTCGCTCTCCAAATTCTTCGCAGTCTAATTTTATAACTCCATTATTGTTGATGAATCCATCAATCATCTCTTCTTTCTTTATCTCACATTTGCAAACTAGTTTATTTATTATTTCTTTACCTAATTGTGAATTATTTTTTGATATTTCAAATAGATAGAATCCACGATATTCCCAGTCTTCGTGAAAATCAACAGAAACATCAAATTGTTTGTCTGCAAGAAGAGTTTTTATTAATACTGCTTCTGTGCTTAGATTGTTTTCAAAAGTTCTATTGATGTCTAACCCGTCTGAATTCCATCTTACATTTCTTGCATATCCATATGGGTTTAAGCAGGGAATAATATAAAATTCAAAGTAGTCTAGTAAGGGAGAATTATCTGCTTCAAGAAATCTTATCACTGCCTCTACTCCTGCTGGTTCGTCTCCGTGAACTCCTGCAGACAAGAAGATTTTAATTGGATCTTCAGATCTAGACTTTAAATGAACATAGTATATTGAACCATAATTAGTTTTCCAGATATCATTCAAATTCATATAATCATGAGTTATAGATTTTAACCTATTTACAAAATATTCGTAACTTCTTTCTTCCATTTTAAATAATTTAATCTATTTTAAAATGTTTAACTTGTATTTAAGTTTTCTGTAGATTTCTATTTCTTATACTCTACAAGTTTGCCTGCTTGAATTTCAATTTCGTCTGCTTTTCTCAAGCTTGTTATCTGCTTTTTTGTTAAAATTGGTTTATGATTAATCTCAGTTAGGTGGTTTGGTATAAACCAGACATCTTTATCTGAAGTCATCCAATTTTTATTATCAAATTGTTTTAGATTTACTGGATTTGAGTATGTTCTCATAGTTTTTATTCCGGAATCGGTGAAATATTCATGGAAAAAGCTTAGGGCTAATTCTCTTACTGATTTGTATATTGGTTCTCTATATCTTAAGACAGAGTGATTTGTCTTGCTTATGGCACCATAGAATCCATCTATCTTGAAAAGAGCTACAACATGATCAAAATCATCTTTAGTGGCCTCTATATCCATTAAAATAGGCTGATAACCGTGATATCTAAGTATACATGCGGCCAACATCGCTCCTTCCATGCAATGTGCCTTTCTTATTCTTAGAACTGTTTTTGGAGAATGGCAAGTTTCTCTGGATTCCTCGAAGTTTATAGGTATGGAATTTATGAAAGATTGTATTTTATGAGGAGTGTCTAAAGATTTAATCAAAGATAATTCTTCCTCATTGAAATCTTTGAAATAATCCTTCATATTATATTATAATTAACCTGTTATAAAAAGATTTCTTTTATCAATAGTAAGTAACAACTATTGATAGAGTATAGAAAGACAATAATCATTATATATGCTGAATTGAACAGATTATTGTGATAATTAAAATTAAAAAAAGAGGATTATTTTTTGATTCTAAAGATAAATATGAAATAAATGTTGATAATTTCATCTTTAAAGAAGATTTTATGCATCCTGAAAAAGAGAATTTTAATGTTTTCTTCAAGGGAGAACATTTGTCAGGTATAATTGAGATGAATAAGGAAGAAGTTGAGGCAATAGTAAATGCCGGTTCACAGAGAAAAAACATTCTAAGAGAAATTGATTTTCTAAAATCTGGAGTTGAAGATGTAAGTTTCGAGAGAAAGAAAAAAGGAAAGTACAAAAAAATACCCAATCAAAAACTTTAAAAAGGGTATTTTTCTCTCAGAAATAATTAAACATTACAATTTAAATAATGGTTAAAAAAGTGATAACAAACTCGAAAATCAAGGAAGTCATCGTTGAAGATGAAGAAGAGCTAGGCTGGCAAGCTGATGATGATGACTGGGAAACTCATTTAGAAGATACTGATAATTAATTTTATTACTATATTTTTTTTAAACTATCTCTGATCTACAATCAGGACAAAGAGCTTGATTTCCTATTTTTACTAACTCTGAGAATGCTCCACAATACTCGCAGAATCCTTCTACAGGTCCAATATCTTTAAGTTTGCTTAACTTTATCTCTTCTTCTTTTATTTCTGCTAACTCTCCAAGTTCAGTATATACTGAAGGATCTACTTTTAAGATATCCTTTAAAGTTATAACTCCTACTAAGACTCCTTGTGAAATGACTGGAAGTCTTCTGAAATTAAGTTCCCTCATCTTTGCTAAAGCTTCATGAATTGTTGCGCTTGGCTTAATTACTGCTACTTTTCTTGTAGCTATCTGAATAGCTTTCAATTTTGATAAATTATGGTGTTTGCTTATAACTACCTTTAAAATGTCTGTGCTTGTTATTATTCCTAAAAGCTTGTCTTCATTTGTTACAAGGAGAGTATTTACTCTATTTTTAACAAGTTTTTTAGAACAATTCATTAGATTCTCATTTGGTTCGACAGATATTAAACTTCTAGTCATAACCTCTCCAACTGCTATACTCATGATTTTGATTATTAATTAGAATATAATAAGATATGTGTAATCAAAAATACAATATTATTGTTTTGCATCAGTAATAATATATTTAAATACCTGTTTTTACACCCTTAATTTATATGGAATCAACAATAAAAGAGATTACTGCTGGTAAGAAAGCGATTAAGGGAATTCAGAGATTAAATGCTATGGTTAATAGTGTTGCACAGACTGCTGGACCTTCTTTATTCAGCTTGACAGATGGAACTGGAAGTCTAATTGCTAAGGCATTTGAAGGTGCGGGAGTGAGAGCATATCCTGATATTGATGAAGGTGATTTCGTTGAAGTTGTATTTACAATGAAGGAATATAACAATATGTTAGAAGCAGATGTTATGAAACTACATAAGTTGTCTGGACCTGCTGCTGATAAAGTTAGATTACACATTCAAAATTTACAGAGAGAAAGGGCTAAACCTAGAGATGTTCAATTTCTTGTAAAAAATAAAGTTCTTGATAAATTAAAAGATAGATATCTTAAAGCAGCTACTGAAATAAGGCTTGCAGTTATAATGAATAGACCAATTATAATAAGACATCATAATGATGCTGACGGATATAGTTCTGGTTTTGCTTTAGAAAGAGCAGTATTACCTTTGATACTTGAACAACATGGAAATAAAAAAGCATTAGCTACACATTATACTAGATCTCCGAGCGCTACTCCATTTTATGAAATTGAAGATTCTATAAAAGATACTGCACATTCTCTTACCGGACACGCTAGATTTGCTGAAAAGATTCCTTTGACAGTTATTGTAGATACTGGTTCTGGAGAAGAAAGCTTGCTGGCTATAAAACAAGGAAGAATTCATGGAATAGATTTTATTGTTGTGGATCATCACTTTTTTGAAAAAGATGTTATAAGCGATGAAGTGCTTGTCCATATTAATCCATTTTTAGTTGGAGAAGATGGGGCTAAAATATCTGCTGGAATGTTATGTGCAGAACTTGCTAAATTCATAAATGCTGATGCTCATGTTGAATATATTCCTGCAATGGCTGGATACGCTGATATGATTGATAACAAAGAGATAATGGATAGTTATCTTAAGATTGCTGAGAAGGAAGGATATACTAAACAACTGTTACATGATATTGCTACAGTTATAGATTTTGTTTCTACAAAATTAAGGTTTATGGAAGCTAGAGAGTATGTTGAAGTTCTTTTTGGAGAACCTATGGCTCAGCAGAAAAAACTTGTTGGATTGCTTGCTCCATACATAAGAGGTTTGGAAACTCAAGCTTTAGAAGTTGCAAAGTCAGCTGTTAAGAAAGAGAAAATTGGAAAGACTAGTATGAACTTATTATTTATAGAGGAAACATTCTCAAGAGGTATTTATCCTAAGCCTGGAAAAGTTAATGGTATGCTTCATGACTTTATGCAGAAAGAAGGAGAAAGTAATTTGTTATCTTTGGGAGTTTTATCTGATGCAGTAACTATGAGGGCTACAGATGAATCTAAGTTTTCAGTTCATGATTTTATTGCTTATTGTAAGAAGAATCTTCCTGAAGCATTTGTAAATGGTGGCGGACATAAAAATGCCGGAGCTATTAGATTTGTTCCAAGTCAGAGAGAAAAAGTTCTTGAGGCATTTAGAATTTTCATCAGAGGAAAGTAGTTAATAGTAAGCCTTATAAATCATCTAAACACACCTAACTAGCTCAATATTTTTTTGAGGAAATAATTAACAATGATAACTAGAGATTATAATGACACATTTCACGGAGTTCTGAAATATGGAGCTGTAGCTTCTGCAGAAGCAGAATTTCTAGGAGCAGAGGAGGCTAGCAGAGGGAATCTATCGGAAGCACAGAGTCATTTTAGAAGAGCTCAACATTTGAAAGATGGCGTTCAAAAAGATTTGAGTCATGCTCATCGAGAAATACACTATTTTATAGGTTCTTATGATTCTCTTTTACAAGATGATGAAGCAGGTCCCTTCTTGCGGATGGTAGCTAGGGCTGGAGAAGATTTAGAAGGTTTTGTTCATGATGCTCATATTCAAACTTCTTTAGATATGCTAAGCGAAAGACATCAAAGATTAAGGGAAGAGAGAATAGATACTGTTGCTGAATAATTATAATGTAAAATGCGCCCGACGGGAATCGGACCCGTATTCCCTGATTGGCAACCAGGTGTTCTACCACTAAACTACGAGCGCGTTATTCTGATAAAAAAGGTAGGTTATTTAAAGATATTGTAAAATGTATATGGATGGTGAAAAGAGTTATATTGATACATGGATGGCATGGAACTCCAGATGAGAACTGGTTTCCCTGGCTGAAAAAACAATTGGAGAAAAGAAATGTACAAGTTATAGTTCCTCAGATGCCTGGAAAAGACTGGCCTTTGAAAGAGGAGTGGGTTGCTAAGATAAAAGAAGTTGTTGGTAAGCCTGATGATGAAACTTATTTTGTAGGTCATAGTCTGGCTTGTATAAGTATATTGAGATATTTAGAGGAATTGGATTATAAGGCTAATATTGGAGGTGCTGTTTTTGTTGCGGGTTTTGCTAAAAGCATTGGTAAAGAAGAATTAATGAATTTCTTAAAACCTGAAGTCAATTTTGAAAATGTGTTAGTGCATTGTGGCAATTTTGTGTGTATATTTTCAGATAATGATAGATATGTTCCACTTGAAATAAGCCATGATTTGCAAAAGAATCTTGAAGCAAAGACTATTCTTGAACCTGGAAATGGGCATTTTGGAAGCAAAGAAAATATGAAAGAACTTCCGGCAGTATTAGAAGAATTGATTGAAATGATGGGGTGAATTATCATTTCAATCAATAATGCGTAATAATTTGGTAAAAAATTGTTATCTGGATATAATATTGATTGCTTAATTAATCTCTGTGAGGCATCGTTATCTGCTACAATAATATTGAGGGTATATTTAATTAATAGACTTATTATTTTATCTATCTAAATTATATGAAGATTTATTAACATATTTTTGCATATACTAAAAATGGGAAGGAAGAAAATTCTTAGGATAGCTAAGACTGCAAAGATAAAATGTAATATTTGTTCTGCGTTAAGTGTGAGAAAAGTCCCTGAAGATTCAAGTCCTGGTTATTTTGATTGTGATAAATGCAATGCGCATATAACTGTCCCAGTTACTCAATGCTGCGTTATATGTGCTTTTACCAATAAGAAATGCGCCCCGAGCTTGAAGATGGAAGCTAGTATCAAAGGTTTGGAATTGAGATAGTTTTAAAAAGTATTTTATCTGGGTTGTTTTGTTCTATTGGGCCCTTTAGGCTAGTGGTTAGACCGGCTCGTTTACACCGAGCATGCACCAGTTCGATTCTGGTAAGGGCCATTTAAATTTAGTAAAATTTAAAAGACTAGTTTTATGAATATTTTAATGAGTGAAATTGCTACAAAAAGCCTTGAAACACCCCTAGATAGAAGAACTAAACTGGTTATTTATTTAGCTGAAGAATTGCATCAGAGAGGATATAATTTCTTTAAGTTTGATGGAAGCCCTGTAGATATTCCTGCGTTGTATGATGACGCTTTTGAGTTTGCTAGAAGTATAAGAAGATTGCCCAATTCAGGTTTTCTCTGGAGAGATAGAAATTACTCTGTTCAAGTTGCCGGTAAATTTGACCTCTTAGACCCTTACCAAGTTAAAGTTGCCGTTAAAGGCAGAGATGAATTGGGTGTTATTGAGAGTATGGTTTCTTCCCTTAATGCACGTTATTCATTAAAACCTAGAACTGAATTTGGAGTTACATTGAAATCACCAGATTATGAAATATGGACAACACTTACTGCGAGACAGCTTAAAAGAGATAAGGAACTTTTTGAGGCAGCTAAAATAAAATAGGTAGATAAGGTAGATAATTATTAATTTGGTATTTTAAACCAGTAGATTCATCTTCAGTTATGCCTAACTTATCTTCTAGTTTCTTTGCTCCTTGTCTAATTAAATCTGGACCTAAAATAGCAGTAATTCCTGCAAATGTAATTGCAGTATTAACAACTAAATTATCTGGTAAAGCATCAAAAGCATATCCTAGAAATCTTCTTCCTATACTTGAGTCGTTATCCATGAAAATATATTATTATATGGTTTAAAAGATTTGTTGTTAAATAGTTTATATTAGAATAAATCACTACAAGATCTAAAGTATCCGCATCTTTTACATGTGAGTTTACATTTTCTTGCCTCTAAGTCGAATCCACAAGATTCACAAATTAGATTTGGATCTTGTTCTTCTAAATTACACGATTGTTTGGATGTAAGCTCCAATTCCATAAGCTAGACCTGCAGCGATTCCACCAATTATTAGTGTCTCTATTGTTGAACGAAAATAATCTCCATTTACTATCTTCCCTTTTCCAAAACCTACTAAAGCAAGAGCACAACCTGTTAATAGAAACGAAAGGGTAAACTGAGTGTTTTCTGCATATGGATAAATTAAAGCTGAAAGAAATGAAATTAAGGGTATTAATCCTATTAAGAAAAATGATGCGAATGTTGCTAGACCTGTTTTTATAGGGGGATGCATATCTTCTGTTTTCTTTCCTTTGTGATTGTTATAATCTATCTTTGATTTTGTAGAGAGATAATTTGCAGTAGCCATTGAAAAACCATCTGCGACTAGATTTGAGAAACCTAAAATAATGATTATGGTTGTAGAAAGATTTGCTCCTTGTGCACCTGCTACAACTGCAAAAGTGGTTATTGCTCCATCTATGCCTCCATATACAAATTCTGGGAGATAATTTTTGAATGTCATATAAAGTCCGATATTTTATGTCTCCATTCAAGATAAACTAACCATAAAAGAAGTAAAATTCCTTCAAATAAAGGTATTGCTAAGCCTGACAAATAATCTGGAAGATAATTTACGAGATTAAATCCTAATTCGTAATCAGATAAAGGGGCTATTGGGTGAACTTCTCCTGAAATTAATCCGTCTAAAATAATATGCATAGATGTTCCAAATGCCAAAGCCAAACAAATAATTCCCAAATTCAAAATATGTTTTCTATGGGGATTAACATTAATCTTGTAAAGTAACAGAGCAAGAAATATGAAAAATAAAGGAATGAAAATTGAGTGTATCCAGTTTCTATGTACTTGTTCAATTGCATATCCAAAGGGTTTTAAAAAAAGCCAAAATAAAATATCTATGTCTGGTAAAACTCCTCCTATTCCTGCAATCATCACATAATGTAATGGGAATTTCTTTTTTGTTTGCTTTCTTAAAATATAATCTCTAAATAAAGAAGCTATGAAAATTGGAACTAATAAATGTGTAACTGCTGTGGGCATTTTTTCTCTTTTAACCTCTTTTATTTATTATATTTACAAAAAGGTGTTTTTATAGTTTGTTAGTCAACGTTTCCAGTAAGTTTGACTTCTAAAACTGCTAAACCAGTTAAAACTTTACTTAAGGTAGAAGAACTTATTATTGCACTTGAGATGTCTTCTCTTAGTTCTCTTTTTAACATTTCAGAAACTGCTTGTTGATTATATCTCATCTGATTGTCCAAATCTCCTCTAAATCTTGTATAGGATGTTCCTAAGTCTGCTAGACATTTACTATCTGAGACTACTATTCCAGGTATTCTTAATCTTCTAGATAATCCAAATGCTTTCAAGTTATTATCTGCTGAATCAACCCCATTATGTATTTCTATAGCATCAACTTTTCTCAAATCTTTTTCTATCCAATTATATGGTTTTGAAGCTGTCACTATTACGCCTTCACCAGCATCTCTTGCCTCATCAATAAGATAATCAAAATTAGAAACATAGTTGGGTTTTCTTAGTCCTACTTGTCTCTCTGCAAATAGAACTTGAATGTCTCCCTTATCTGTTTGAAGACCTTGTCCGTGAACTAAAATTAATGGTTTCTGAGTTGAATTAGTACGAGGCCTATAAACAATTGTAGCCTCTGGCGAAGCACCCCCTAGTAAAGAAAAATCTTCTTTTTCTCTTGCTTCTTCTAAATAATGTTGCCAGCGATTATCTGTTCCATTTGGATGTGAATAAGAACGGAGGACGACTGCATCTAAACCTCGACTTATGGCTTTTTCAGTTATTGCTTGCAAAGAAGGTCTGAACAAACCTCTACCATCTGCTAACCAAAGGGGCTTTTGATTATGTCCTTTGAATTGTGCTGATGCGCTGAAATCTATGTTGAAAGCCATTAAATTCCATTTTTTATAGATATAAAAAGATTTGGATAGTTTTAAATATAGTAATTGTTTTTTGTGTATATGAAGGAAAAAGGTAATGAAAAGAAGAATAACCTTGCAGATATTAAACCTGGAAATGTGCCTGTAAATTATCAGAGTTCTCCTCCAATGCAAAATAGTGCTCAAGCTCCTCAGATTGATTTTAATGCTCTTAAAGATAAACTTGAGAATTTCAAGAAAGCAGTTATAAAGAAATATAATTTTACTATGGCTCTTGTTCTTTTACCTAGTCAAGCTTACCCTATTTTTGAAGAAGATGAAGCGTTACCTAAGGAAGTTGTTGAAAGCAAGCCAATACATATGATAATGGTTATTCCAGAAGAACAGTATAAAAATCTTCCAAAAATAAAACCTGAAGTTGTTAAACTTGCTAAAGAAACTAAGGAGAATTTATGGGTGCATATTAAAACAGAATTAGATTTGTGGAATTATGGATTGGATAGCAAGTATGAATTGTTAGATGCAACTGCGCAGGGTTATCCAATTTATGACAAAGGATTTCTAGGAGCTTTGAGAGTTGCTAGTATTCATAAATCGCTTGTATTAAGAAAATTTGATAAGTATGTCGCAACTTATGTAGTTGCTGGAAGTTTAGTTAGGGGGACTGCTGGAAAAGATTCTGACGTTGATGTTTTCGTTATCATTGATGATACTGATGTTAAGAGAATGAGCAGGGTAGAGTTATTGGAAAGATTAAGGGGAATGATACATGAATACATAAGAGAAGCTACTGCACTTGCAGGTGTTAAAAATATCTTAAATGTACAAGTGTATTTGCTTACTGATTTCTGGCAGAGCGTTAAAGATGCCCACCCAGTTATGTTTACTTTCATAAGAGATGGAATACCATTATGGGATAGAGGAACTTTCATTCCATGGAAATTGCTTTTGAAGATGGGTAAGATAAAGCCTAGCCCAGAAGCTATTGACTTGTATATGAAACAGGGAGAGCAGACTCAAGACTTTGTTAAGAGAAGATTGCTTGATGCAATGGTTGATATTTATTATGGAATTTTAACTCCGACGCAAAGTATGACTATGTTAGCTGGTGAAGGGCCTGAAGTTCCTAAAAATATAGTAACTCAGGTTAGAAGGCTGTTTGTTGAGAAAGAAAAATTAATGGATGAGAAAAATCTTAAGATTCTTGAGAAGGCTGTGCATTTGTTCAAACAGTATGAATATGGAAAACTTAAAGAATATCCTGGTAAAGACTTAGATGTTTTCTTGAAAGAGTGTTTGGAATATAATAAAATGTTAAGAGAGTTAAGAACAAAGCTTGAGAAGAGAGTGCAAGAAAAAAGCACTGAAGAAGTTTATGAAGAAGTATTCAAATTGCTTAAAACTATATTTGGAAATAAATCTCAAGCTGAACTTATTAAAGAGTTTGAAAATAAGATGATTAAAAAAGGGAAAATGCAGTCAAGATTTTCAAATGTTATAAAAGAACTTGTAAATGCTAAAAGTAAAGTAAAGTCTGGCAAAATAAACCAGAAAGATGCAGATAATGTGAAGAGAGATGCTTTTGATTTAATGGAAGCATTGGTTGAATATGCGCAGAGAGCAGACCTTGTGCAAGCTAAGAAAGGAGCTATGCAGATTTCTTATAATGGAAGAAAAGCTGAACTGCTTTTACTTGGAGAGCATAACTTTTTGATAGAAGGAAAAGAGATAAAGAAGATTGAAAATGGAAAGCTTGTTGCTATAAAAGAAGCAGATTTCCAGAAAGCATTCAATGAAAATAAGGGGAAAATAACTACTAAGGTTTCTGGTGAAGTATTCAATACATTGAAACATGTATTGGGTGACTTTGATATTGAGTTTTAGTTCTTTTTTATTTTCTCTTTAAGCATTGAATATAGGAAGTTTTATATATCATTAATTTTCTTGGTTGATATGTCAAGTCCTATGCCTGAAGCTTTAAAATACGATAAATCTTCACCGATTGGAGATTATGATTTTATAGGAGTGGTTGCTTCTGTCAACACACGCAATCGTGGCGGAGCATTTGAATTATTATTGCCTGATGGAAAAAAGCTTAGCTATGGTTTTGCTGAAGTTCCTGTTCTTCATCATCTAAAAGATGCTTTTGCTAAAGGTTCTTCTTTTCAAGTAGGTTCATTAGAAAGAGAATTAAAGGGCGATTCTTACTTAGGTGCAAGTTTATTTTTACATAGGACTTTAGATGATTTAAGAAGAGATGATTTAGTAAGTGTTGAACCATTAAGAGAAATAAGAAAGGGTTATGAATTAACTGATGAACTGATGAAAGGTAAAAACTGGGATCTTGCAAGAGTTAGTCGTTATGTACTGTGTGGAAGAGGAGAATAGTTCTTTCTTTATTTGTGTCTCTGGAATGACAACAAGAAAGGTTTAAATAATAGTTAAATTAGTTGTTTTCATGCAAAGAAGACCATATGCTGGAGTTATAGCTAAATTTTTTGATAAAAGAACTGCGTTGGTTGGTAGAGATCATCAATTATATTGTCCGGTAGAAGAGTATAGAGATGTTCCTACTTATTCAGTTAGAAATGTGGTTACCGGATTAGATCTTAGACTTAAAGTACCAACTGATAAAAAATCACCAGCATCATTGGTTCTAGCAGACACAAGTTTAGAATCTTCAAATTCTTTTCATCCATTAATTACAGTTACATTTGATGCACAAGGTAAAATAAAAGGTCAGCAGATTGCTACAAGCCTTCCAGCAGGAGTTATTGGGGAATATGGAGAAGTTGGTATCTATAAAGCAATGAAAACCATGTTTAGTATAATGGATATGGAAGGAAGAAAAATAGGAAGAAAAGGTCTGGATGGAGAAGTAGTTCGAAGAATAGTGTATGAATAGGATTAAAGATTTTCTGAAAAGCAATGTTTAAAAAGCCAATTTTCTAGGGGATAATATGAAAGGAATTTTAGTTCAATTTAGACGTGGAAGACATAGAATACATGAGAAGCATTATCTTCTTGATTTAGGAACTCAGACTAGAGAAGAAGCTAAGAAGCTTATTGGTAAAATTGTATCTTGGAAATCTCCTGGTGGAAAGATTATAACTGGAAAAGTAAGCGATGCTCATGGAAATAAAGGTCTTGTTAGAGCTATATTTGAAACTGGTTTGCCTGGACAGGCTGTAACAACGGAGATAGAGGTAAAGTAAAATGGCTATTAGAAAGGCATCATCATATTCTCAGAAAAAGGCAAGACCGTTTACAAGAAATAGTAGAAATAAAAGTAAATCTTATATAAAAACTGTTCCGCAGAATAAAGTTGTAAAATATCATATTGGAAATCAGAAAGATTACAAGTTAGGAAAACATAGTTATGCAGTTAGAATGGTTGCTGAAGGTAGATCGCAGATGAGAGATAATGCTCTTGAAGCTGCTAGACAGTTTCTTACTAAAGCACTTGATGAACAAGCGCTTGGACAGTATTACCTTGCTGTAAAAGTTTTCCCACATCATCTTCTTAGAGAGAATAAGACTGCTGCTGGAGCTGGAGCGGACAGAATGTCGAGCGGTATGACTCACTCTTATGGTATAGTTATAGGTAGGGCTGCTATCGTAAAGCCTGGGCAGACGGTATTCTTCATAAGTTGTGCAAATGATAAAGTTGCTAGAATTGCTAGAGATTCACTTTCTGCCGTAAAATCAAAGATGCCTTGTAAAGTTAGTATTGTTTTTGAGAAACTTTAAGGATTGATAAGTTTTATTAATTGGCTTTTTCTATATAATGTATGTTGGATGAAAAGAGTGATAGCTTGGGCGTTAAATGGCTTTCTGAAATAACTAATGCTGATGAAAGTAGCGTCGGTATTGAAGGTGTTAATATAGCTCGACTATATCAAAAGAAGATTCTTGTTCCTCCTGGATTTATTTTATCTAAAGAAACCTGTGAGAACTTTATAAAAGCCAGCGGAATAAAACCTAGAATAAAAGCACAGATTATGCATCTTGATAAGAATAATGATAAACAAGTTAGTGCTGCTTCTGAAAAAATAAAAGAGATTATTGAGGGTAGTAACTTTGGTGGAAATGTTATTGAAGAAATTAAAGAAGCTTATGGATTTCTTGATACTTCTAATATATATGCAAATAATAAAAAGCTTAAAGTAAGCGTGAAAAGCTTATCTTCTAATAACAATGGAGAAGCTAATGATGAATCTTCTTTAATTAAAAGTATAGTTAATATTTATGCAAGTACAATTGGAAGTAATGTGTGGGTAAAAAAATGCAATGGAGATAATATTGAAGAGTGTCTTCCAGTATTGGCTGTTTATAAGTCTTTGAATGAAAATGCAAATGCTTTTGTTTATTCGAGGAATCCTAGTAATACTAGAGAGATGCTAGTGGAAGCACTAGCTGGAAATACTATATCTGATAAATATATTTTAGATAGGAATCTTGAGAAGTTAAGTGTGAATAAAGATGAGAATAGGGAAGAGAATAAGTTTTTTGATAATTATTCTCTTAAAAGAATGGCCTTGTATGCAGAAGAAATAGAAAATATATTTAATTGCCCTCAGAAAATTGAATTTGCTATAGGTGAGAAAGGGTTACATATTTTATCTTCAGCTCCATTATATATTGAGAATAATATCAATGAAGAGAAAGCTGGAAAAAATGAAGAAGCTCCCTTTGTTCTTGAAAGTTTGGATTCAATTGTTGATAAAGAATTCACTATTAGTGTTGAAATTATATCAAATGATAGTTATGAAAAGCCAGAGACTCTTGGGAAGTTTTTCAAGGCAATTGAAAAAGAAGAGAGGCCAGATGTAATGGAGAAGATATTTGGCGATGATCATACTGTTGCTCTTAAGGAAAAAAGCTATGAAGAACTTGCTCTTGAAGCACTTGGTTAGATATTAGTGATTTTGTTACTCCTTGCAAGGTATTACAAGCGAAAGATTTATAAACCTCTTTTCTGTGGGAAAGTTATGAGTTTAGATAATGTAATAAAACCATTGAATAGGGTCGATAGAGCAACAATTATTGCTAATGCTTCAAAAAACCCTCTTTTAGGAGCTAGAGCTAGAAAAGCAGCTGAGACTCTTGCAAGAGAATATTTGGGTATTGTTCCTTATCAGATTAAAGATGATCGTGGTAATTTCACAACCGTGAGACCTGAACAATTTGATTCTATGGCTCCTGAACAGAGAGAAAGAATTACTCAAGAAGTGATGAATGTTATGCCTCAACAGAGTCTTGAAGAAGCTATGCTTAATTATGCTAAAATTGCAGATAGTGTTGATAGCAAGCAAATTAGTAATGACCGAATGGCTTCACTTATAGCTGATCAAGAAGTTAGTGCAGGTGTTAGAACTATTTTTGCTAAAAAAGATAAAGATGGTAAAAATAGCTTAACTAAGTTAGTTGAAGAATATTCTGAGCTTCAATCTTATGAAGCAATATCTAGAGATCTTGGAGAGAATAAACCGATTGACCCTCGACAGGCAGAACAAGTTAATAAAATAATAGCTAATGGTATTATAAAAGCAAATTTTGATAAATATAGGGCTATGGGTTATACTGATTCTGTTGCTATTGCTGCTGGAAAATTGGCCGTAGCAGTTAATGAAAGTGTTAATGATAGAAACAAGATGCTCAAACTAGGTCTTGGTGTAGTCATCGGAGAATCAAAAAAAGAACTTAGTAAAATATCAAAAGATTATCAAGCAGTTATTGCTAGAGGAGTCAAAGAATACTTAGCTGGAGAAATGAAGAGCTCTGATGTATTTGGAGAAAATCAATTGCCAAAGTCTAGAAGAGTAGTAGAACTAGTTTATAGAGCTAACAATGATAATAAGTACGGAATTGGAACAAGAGAATTCGATAAATTGTATGGTAAAAACTAAATTTACTTTTTAGTTTCTATTAAGTTATCTATAATATCAGTCATTATTTTTAGAAATTCATTTGCTCGTGATTGCCATTCGTCAATATCTTCTCCTTTTATGTCGGAAATAGAGCCGTGAGTTATATTTTTGTGAAGTGCAAAAATCTCTTTTGCCCAGTCAACATATTTTGATTTTAAAAGACCTGTTGAAGTAAATGTATCTCTTAAAAAGCCAGGAATGTGTTCTGGGCTTGGAGGAAGTTTACCAGCCATAATCAATGCTGCTTGTGCAGAATCTACAATTGTCCAGTAAATACCCTCTATACTTCCTAATTTTGCAGAACGGCTTCTTGCTAAATGACTAGGTGCTCTTTGTAATGCAGCATAAACTGCCTCATGGGTAGAACGAATCTTTCCTCTTTGAAGAAGAACTTTTAATGGAATAAACATTCCTCCTGAGTCTATTAATGGCTCTCCATATCTTAATATGTTTAAAACGACTGGATCTCCATACATTAAATCATTCCACCAAGTTGTTAAACGGACTGTGTTTATGTGTAGTTCTTTACTATATTGATAATTTGTAATAAGTTTTGATAATTCTTCTCTATACCAAGCAATTAATTCTAAATCCCAGTTGAATGAGGAATCATCAATAATAACAACTATATCTATGTCTGAAGAAGAGTCTGCTGTGTTCTTTGCTTGAGAGCCGAATAAAATTGTTGACTTTACTAACCTATCAAATTTCTGATGAATTTTCCCTGCAAATTCCATGGCAATTTCTTTTTCATTTTCAAAAGAAATTTTCTTGCTTATCTTTCTTTTTATAACTTTTATTTTAGGTTTAACTTCTATCTTGGCAGGATTATCAACTCTTTTCAAGCTATCTATCTGCTCTACTTTATCTACATTCTCAATTTTATCATCCATCTTTTAATATAATGTATCAGTTATATCCTATTATATATGTTATTATTTAAATGTTTATCTTCAATGAAGTACTTTTATTGTTAATTTGGAGAAATTATTTAATAGGGACATCGTTATCTTATACAAGGATGATTATATTATGATAATTAAATAAGTTATATCTTGCCTTTCTTTGTCTTTATAAAAAGAGTATCTTATGGAATAAATTATTCCATAGGATTTCCAGTGAGTCTACTACCGCCACGACCTGGAATTGAACCTCCAAGTTCTGTTGGAAGTGAGGAGAAACCTGCACCGTAAACTGAATGGTGTATGTCTGGATTTTGTCCAAATCCTCCAAAATAACTACCTGTTGAAGCTGCGGCTGTATTCCAATATGATCCTTGTCCTTGGAAGACTGGAGAGCCAAAAGCTTCGAATGTTTCTCTTAAAGGAGTTTTCTGGAAGAATTGATACCAAGGGCCTCCAGTTTCAACAATTTTCTTTACCTTGGAATTGTATTGGGTAATTAAATCAAGCATTTCTTTTGTTGGAACATTTCCCATACCCATAGGCAATTCTGTGTGTTCCATTCCGAAATTATCTGACAAGTGAACGTGTTTTACGAAAGGAGCTATTTTTGCAGTTTCTTTTATAACGTCTTCTTTGCTGTATCCAAATTTTCTAATCATATTTATGTGACCAACATCCCAAGTAACGCCTAAATGTTTCTCTGCTTCCCTTTTTGCTTCATCTTCTGACATGCCATCTCTTTTAGCATTTTCTACAAATCTATCTCTCGATGCTTTGACTAAATCTCTTAAATCCTCTGCACGACTTATTCCTCCTCCTGCTGGAGGGTTTTCAATACTTATTATTGGAGCAGAACTTCCAAATTCTTTGTAAGCTTTGTAAGCTACATTACCATAAGTTTCTGAGGCCTTTTCAAGTGCGAATTCATTTAATGGCCTTAGAATCTGAGGACTTTTTTCTAAAGCAGTCATCATTTGAACTCCTTTTAATAGTAACTGTGCTGAATCCGCCATGTTGGCTGGATCAGTAAATTCTCCAGATTTTATTTTAGGAAGCATTTCACTTCTTAATTCTTTAAGTTTTTGTAAGTCGTTCTCATTTTTGTTTCTTTCTGCAGAAATCCAAGCTCTGTCAAAAAGATTCTGCATTTCATTGTAAGCATCTCTCAAATAAACTTCGCCGAAGTTTATCTCTCCATTTAAATTTTTTATAAGATTAACTTTTTCAGGAGAAAAGTCTTTTTCTATTTTCTTCCTCCCTTCCTCAGTCTGAAATTGCTTATATAATTCAAGCATCCCTTTAACTTCTGCCTCTTGGTCTCCAGATTCTCTGTCTCTTGGAAGACTTCTTTTTATAGTTTCTATAGCTCTTTCTACATGATTTGCATTATAGGCTGCGTGTGTAAGAAGTCTAGACCAATTTTCTTTGTTAATTCTATCTAATTCTAATTTTGGATCTCCTTTCTCATCTAACAAGTAGTTTGGTTGGATTTTTAGAGGCGATAATTGATGTGTTTTTTCGTCAATTACATATAATTCAGTTACTTTCTCTACTTTTTTTCCATTTTCAAGAGTTACTACTTTACTCTCCATTTCAGGTAATTGTGCTGATGAGTGGAAAGTTATTACTAAATTCCCTTTTTCATCTAAATCGTGTCCTCTCCTTACTGCGCTTAAAAGTTGCCTTTCTGCTGATTCTCTTTTTCCTTCATCCCATCCTTCTCTTCCAATTCCTGTCGGCTCTACTAAAGGACCGTGGAAAGTAACTTCTGCTCCTACGAGTTTCTTTAATCTAGCTATTTCTTTAAATTGTTGCTGGGGAATTGCGTCTATCATATTTGCGTCAACTCCTTGAACTTCTATTACTCTTGTACCTGAACTTAACTTGTCAGAAACTGCTTTTAATTGATTAGCTGTTCTTGAGTCTACAGCTATACCTATGCTACTAGCCGAGATTCTATTTCCATAATTAAATCCTAATGGAGAATTTTCTGGCCCAGGCTCAAAACCGTAATCTCCTCCTCTGTAAAAACTATGATCTGCCCCCATTTTATATTATTATATAGTAGTAGAGTTTATTTAAACTCTTTTGTTTTTTCCTTAATACGATTAGCTAGATAATTATATAAAGTATTTTTGATGCTTTGTATGATGAAAAAGAGGCAGGATTTGCGTTTAGTATATTTAATTATTTTAATTAGTGCGATAATTGTATTAGGTTACTTTCTTATAAGTTATAATTTAGATAAAAAAGATGTGAGATTGTCTGTTGGTAAGATACCTGGACAGATTATTATTAATAGTACTCTATTTGAAGTTTACAACGCTACGCCTAAAAATGTGTCTTTTCGTACAATTCCTGCAGGATTGAATGTGACTATTACTTATAATGATTCACTTATTCCTCCTACAAATGCTTCAATTTATCTCGTAAATATTACTATAAATGACAGTATTCATGAAGGTTCTAATATTAGTTTATTAGTAATATCTAAAGCAAACCAGACAATAACTTTTAATCAAATTAGTGATAAAAATCTAAGTGAAGAATTTGATTTGAATGCTAGTTCCAGTTCTGGTTTGTTAGTCAGTTTTAATATTACTAGCGGTCCTGCTAACTTGTCTGGATTAAGATTAAATATTACTGGTTCTGGTGCAATTGTAGTAACTGCTAAACAGAATGGAAATGATAACTATAATCCTGCTTTAGAGGTTAATAGAACTATAAATCTTGTATGTGGCTCTGGATTTGTTAGAGTAGGTGATGAATGTAAAGCAATTTGCACTAATTTTACATATAGCAATTGGAGTATTTGTTATTCAAATAATACTCAAATAAGAACAATTGTCGCTAGTACTCCTCTGAGTTGTGTGCTTGGAAGTCCTGCATTAAATCAAAGTTGTGTAAGGGTATGTGAACCTGATTCTACATTGGCATGTGACTCAGTCAATGACTCAGTAGTTACAGGATATAAAAATAAGTGTAATTCTCTAGGAACTAACTATACAAATGAAAGCACTTGTAGTATTAGAAAGAATAATCTTAAGAGAAATGATTTGAGTATCGGTTCTGAATCAAATAAAAAGAATATTAGAGATTCTAATGGTCAATTGATAATGCGTATACCTTCCATATTAGATAACTCTATTCTTGATGATATTGATATATTAAGAAGTAATCTATCAGAGACAAAGCAATTTATTATAGTTAGAAACTTAAGTTTGGCTGGACAGACTAAAACTCTAATTTTTGAAAGGAAAAACTCTAATTCTAATGCTGTTTGTATTAGAGATGAATCTAATTTAAGAAATAAAAATGAAATACTATCAAATTGCTTTAAAGTTAAATGTCCGGGAAAAGTTGGAGACTATAATTGTACTTTAACTGGAAATACTTTTGAAGTTTCTGGATTAGAACACTCTGGAGTTATAGAAGATAGATTATTCTGTGGGGATGATTTATGTTCTGAGGGAGAAAGCTGTTCATCTTGTAGAGCAGATTGTGGTGCCTGCGGTAGCTCTGGATCTAATTCTAATAATAATGGCGGGAATAGTTTTAATTCTGGAAGTGGTAATAATACGGTAATAAATAATAATAGCACTGTAAGGACTAATACTAATCAAACTATAAATCAACAAAGTAATAATCTTAAAAAGAAGGCTTCTAAAAATGAAAATAGTAATATTATTAATTATGTCGTGGGTTTTCTAATATTAATTGTGGTAATAATATTAGCCATATTATTTATAATATTTATAAGATCTCAAAAGACAAATTATGTTCCTGATAAGAATAATTCAATATTTGATAGAAAAGTATATTGATGAGTATAGATTAAAAATAGCGAGACTTTGTTATCTTATACAACAACATTAATAGAAAATTATGGATAATTAAAATACTTTTACATTTTTTGAGAAATTAACCGCCTTCCCAATGATTTCTTCTTTTTACTGAAACGTCGCTAATAGATATTTTTGAATGGTAGTCATCGCCTGATTGATTTGCTCCAAATTGGCGAATATCTGGATTTTCAAAACTTGTTTGTGTTCTAATATTTTCTCTTTCTCTTGCAATATTTATTGAAGTTTGTATTCTCTGATCGGCTAGAGAACTGACTTGATATTTTGCTTCTAATGAAGCTTGTGTGGGTTGATTACCTGCATATGAAGTTTGCGAAAATGAATTATTATCGTTATTTCTTGACTGCGGTGTTGATAATTCTAATCCTTGATCTAATTCTTGGCCTCTTAGGTTGATTGGCAGAGAAGTATTAAAATTGCCCCTAGGCATTTGAGAAAGAATTGATTCATCTGAAACTTCCTGCTCAAGCTCTGAGACTTCATTCTTCTTTGATTCAGATTTTATTTCCTTTATTTTTGGCTCTAAAACCTTTATTTTCATCTTTTCTGCCATGTTATATAGAGCAATAGGATATATTTATAGGTAACTAAATTGAATTTAATGCTAGAATTAAGTATAACCTGGAAGACTAGGCATGCCGTGAGTTTTTTTGTATAAATCATATACTCTCCAGCATCTTCTTCTCGCTGGAATAATTGTTTGATTTCTTAACATTTTCTCATTTGTTGTGTTTGGTTTTATATTTAAAGTTTCAAAAACATCTTTCTTTTTTTCCTTTTGAGCTGGTTTCTTTTCCGGAATTACTGCAGACAATAATGCAGAAAAAGGGTTTGTGTCATCTGAGCTTTTCTCAGATTTCACATCGAAAGGCTTGTCATCGAGAAATTCATCTAAGTCATTTGCTAACTTTGCTAAACTTTCATCAGTAGCCCCAAGGACATATTTCATTATATCGTCTAAGTCGTCTTCATCCATACTTATCTTAAGAACATCTATTTCTTGCTGAGTCATGGCATAACTTGTGAAATTTATTTTAGCCATTCCTCTAAATCCATAACCTTGTCCTGCTTTTTCTGGGGCTCCTCTAAATGTGAACTCGACAATAATAACTGCAAAGAATTTCTTTTTTTCTTTCTCAAGATGTCCTGGAATAATACCATCGACTATATCATCATGAGGTTTGTATTCTGATTTTCCTAGAAGAGTTACTTCAGTCATTGTTGTGTTGAAAGATTTTACTAGTGAAGAATAATTTTTTTCATTTTGAGTTAAGTCTCTGGCTGCTCTTAAGTATGGCTTTGCCCAGCGAGCGTACATTTTTAATGTGTTTACTTGGCTTCTAAGGTATTCTTTTTCTATTTCAAATCTTTTTGTCAATTCTCTTTCTGACTCCTCAAGCCAATTGTAAAATTCAAGAACTCTCTGCTGGAGAATTCTTTTTACTCTATCGTTTAGATCCATAGTTTCTAAAGCTTCTAAAGAAGGAACTGCCATGAAACCATCAATTACAGTTACATAGTCGAACTGTTGAGCCATTCCCTTTATTGAGCTTGTT
The DNA here is from genome assembly GCA_038045765.1 of Nanobdellota archaeon. Taxonomy (GTDB): domain Archaea; phylum Nanobdellota; class Nanobdellia; order Pacearchaeales; family GW2011-AR1; genus SICV01. Next base: position 212,465 of record JBBSXN010000003.1, read on the forward strand.
CCTCTCTTTAAATCGACTGTATCCATCCAGATCTGTTTTAGTGAAAGGAGTGCTGCTCTCCTCTTTATAGGGTCTTTATCATGATATTCTTTGTAAATCTTTAATCTTAATTTAAAATCTTTTAAATCATAAATAATACTAAGAACTGTCTTCACTAATTGATTTGCTGCTCCCAACATTTTCATTCCTTCTTCTTGCATTCTTGCTGCTTTCAATCCCATTTCTGAAAAATGTCCTGAACCAGCTGAAGATTGAAACGTATCTATCAATCTCTCAACTTTCACTCCTTCATCTACTTCAAGCTTATCGAGTATCCAGAAATAAATTGGTTCTAGGCCTTCTCCAAAAGAATCATATTCTAGTAGATGTTTCTCGATAGGTCTTTCAAATAATTTTAAGTCTGAAGCGTTTTGATAAGCTTGAGTTGTGAAATCATAGAAATTGTAATCCATTGGTTCAGCTAATTTAGCTGCTTCAAGATAAACTCTTTTATTTTTATTTGCTAAACCTTCTTTCACTTTCTTCTCTACTGCTTCTCTTTTATCTATTTTACAGAAAGGCTCTGGAACTATTGCAGCAATCAAATTATGTAAATTCACCTCCTCTTTAGCCATTTTAAATTCAGGTAAAAGGTTTATTTAAAGTTATTTGCTCGATAAATTTTAGGGGAAGAGGTAAGTTTATATATAATTTAATAATTAATTCCTTATGAATAAGTTATTTTTGATCTTTACCTCTCTCCTAATTTGCGTTTCATTTGCTTCTGCGCAAACCTCATTACCTACTCCTCAAGAGATTACTTGCACCGTACCTGGTGATGATTTTAATTGTGATGGGCGAGTTAGTGCTGCAGATCTTAATTTACTTGTGGATTTATGGACTTCTAACATTTCTATTTCTCAAGATTATGTTAATAGTTTCTCAAGTTGCCCAGCATATAAATTGTACTTAGAAAATCTAATATCTTCTAAAGAAGGGGTTTCTGCGAAAGTAACTGGTGATGAAATAGGTAGATTAGGTTATCAGTTTTCTATTTGTTCCAAATCATATTTATCCTCTTCAACTAGCGATGCTACTCTTCAAGCAAGTTATCTTAATTTTGGAGAAGATTATTCTGGAAGATGGTACCAATTTGGACCTAGTTCTAAGTATGGTGATGGATACTCTCCAGATTTTAGCTTTAATGTTACTGTAAATTTAACTTCCGAAAAGAAAATAATTGCATTCACATTAGTTCATAATGTTCAAGGAGAGGCTTGGTCTTCCAGTGATGATACTCATGATTTACAGAAACTACTTTATCCAGTCGTAGTGTATGATGTTGCTCAAGCGAAATTTATAACTAAAGGTTATTCTGATTTGTTTGCAGTTTATCCTTCAGGTAAACATAATTTTATTTTATATACTCAATCTGGTGCTAGTTTTCAGGGAGGATATCTAACTGTTTACTTTAGCGATGGAAGTTCTGCAAAAACATATATTTCTCCAAAAGATGAAATTATAATTGATAATAATAAAAATGCTTCAAATTATCTTAATGATGGTATTAGTCTAGGTAAAATTGCTGAAGGTGAATATGGTTGTTTTGGTTGTGGTAAAACATTATGTGTTGACCCAAGTCTAAGTGTTGTTATGATTCCTGAAACTCCTCAGTTATATTGTAGCTCTGACTTTATAGTATTAGGCATATCAAATGGCAATCCTAATTATTTAGTTAATGGTAGTACTAACCAAAATAGCCAGGATAAAGGTAAAGAATTAAGCTTTGCTCAGAATTGTTATTCTGGGTGTTTACTAGATAATATATGCTATCCTATAGGTTATAAAACAGATACTAAATATTGTGTACCTCAAGGGACATTTGATTCCTTGAAAGAATCTAATGCTGTTTGTAATAACAGTTTTGAATGTTCTTCAAATATATGTCTAAATAATAAATGCGCCGATCAAGGGTTTATACAAAAGATAATTGACTTTTTTAATAAGTTATTTGGTTGATGAGCAGGTTTAAATAAAAGAACTCTTTGTATTTTATATGGGTGTTTTTGGTAATGGAGATTATGTTGATTATACTCTTTTAAAAAAGAGAGGTCTTCTGAAAGAGAGTGAGCAGGAAGTAAAGAAAGAAAGTCCTAGTGCTGGTTTTGTTGATTTTACTTCTTCAATTTCGAGTTCATCAAATAGTAATGCTCCCTCTCCAAGTAATAATCCTTTTGATTTGCTAAGTAGTTTGACTTCCTCAAACAGTTCTAATAATGCAGTTGTTGAAAGTTCTAATTCATCAAGTAGTATTTATCCGAATAATACTTCATCTTCTGATGAAGTAAATTCTTTAAAACTGAAGGTTGAGGACTTAGAATATAAAATTCAAAGATTAATCGAGAAAATTGATAGTATGAATATAGGTAAGTAGATTGTGTTTAAAATGTAATGATTTAAATAATTGATTTATATGATGATGATATGAAAGACTTTTCGAATGAAATAAAGGCTTATGCACTAAAAAATGCGGTTGAATTTGGTAAAGCAGATGCTGGTAGGATATTACCTAAGCTTTTTCAGCATGGTCTTGATAAAAAAGATATAAAAAATATTATGCCTGAGATAGAAAAGATAGCTAAACAGATAAATAAGTTAAAACCTGGGGAAAGAGAAAAGGAACTTGAAAATTATAAGAAATATGCTAAAGAAAGGGAGGAGAAAGATAAAGACCTTCCTGAAATTGATGTCTCTGGTTTGAAAGAGGTTGTAACGAGGCTTGCTCCAGAACCTAGCAAATATAATCATCTTGGGCATGCTCTAACTTTTATTCTTAATTATATTTATGCAGAAAGATATAGTGGAAAATGTCTTCTTAGATTTGAAGACACAAATCCTGAAAAAGTATCTCAAGAATATGTCGATAATATGAAAGAGGATATTATGGAGTATCTAGGGATTAAACCTGATGAAATAAGATTTGTTTCTGATGATATGGAAATATTGTATAGTTATGCCGAGAAGTTGATTAACCTGGATAAGGCATATATCTGTTTTTGTGATAGAGAAAAGATGCAAGATTTAAGACATAATGGTAAAGAATGTGAATGTAGAAAAAAGAAGGTAAAAGATAATTTGAAAGAATGGAGTGATTTTATAAAAGGTAAATATAAGGAAGGAGAAGCAGTTCTCAGAATAAAGGGAGATATGAAGAGTAATAATCATGTTATGCGAGACTCTGTGTTGTTTAGAATTATGAAAGCACAACATTATCGACAAGGTAATAAGTATCATGCTTGGCCTATGTATGACTTCTATAATCCTATTGAAGATAGCTTGATGGGAGTTACTCTTATTTTAAGAAGTAATGAGTTTGATATGAGGGTTGAATTGCAGGATTATCTTAAAGATTTACTTGGTTTGAATAAGCAGAAAATTATTCAGTATGGAAGATTCAATGTGATGGAGTTTACAACAAAAGGAAGGGAATTGAGAGAAATGATTGAATCTGGAGAGTATATGGGTTGGGATGATCCTCGATTAATTACTCTGAAAGCATTAAAAAGAAGAGGAATTGTAAAAGAATCATTTTACGAGTTAGTTAAGCAGATTGGTCTTTCAAAGCATCCTATCAACTTAGATTTTGATGCTATTGCTGCTATAAATAGAAAGATTATAGATGAGAAAGCAGCAAGGTACTCTTTTGTTGAGAACCCTGTTGAAATTGAAATAGATAATAAACCTCCGATTAAGTCAATAGAATTACCAAGACATCCTGATAAGCCTGAAGATACTAGGGAATTGAAAATAGGAAAGAGTATTTTCATAAGCAAAGAAGATTATGAAAAATATAAGGGAAGTGAAGTAAGATTATTGCATTTGTATAATATTGATTTATCAAATAAAAAATCTAAATTTACTTCAATTCAAAATAAAAATATACAAAAAATAAACTGGGTAGGCAATCATGTTAAAGTTAAGGTGTTGATGCCTAATGCTCTTTGGAAGAGTGGATTTGCCGACGAGGGAATTGAAGAATTGAGTGTGGATGATTTAATTCAGTTTGAGCGGTATGGATTCTGCAGATTGGATAATATAAAGAAAGTTGGAAAAGAATTGACTTATGAGTTCTGGTTCGCACATAAATAGGTATTTATTAAAGAATATTTTGTTATCTTATACTATAATATTGATTGTATTTATCTTAGAAGGTTGACTTTCAATACGATAATATTTTTATTAGCAGATAATAAAAGCTAATTTTTGCAATTTTTACAAAAGATTTAAATACTCTAATTATGTAAATGGATAATGAAAAGAGGATTTGAGA
>JBBSXN010000003.1:216873-257951 GCA_038045765.1 Nanobdellota archaeon
CAAAAGATTTAAATACTCTAATTATGTAAATGGATAATGAAAAGAGGATTTGAGATGGATAAAAAAGGTCTTAGTGATGTTATAACAAATGTTTTAGTTATAGTTCTTGTTATCGCTGCTATTGGAATATTATGGGCTGCTTTGAAACCTACAATTCAAAAGGGTGCTGAAAGCACTGAACAAGCAGGATGTTATCAAATTGATTTAGCTCCAGTTACTTGTATTAGAAATGATATTGCTGGAAACACTGCTAATGTTACATACAAGTGGGTTAGTGGAGATATAGATTTGATTGGAGTTAAAATGATTCTAGGTAAGGAAGATGGAAGTTCAACTAGTGTTGATGGAGACCTTATAACATCTCTTGCAACAGTTGCTAAAAATGATGTTAATTTTGGAGCTAAGCCAAAGCAATTTAGTGTTGCTCCAGTGATAAAGAGTTCAAGCGGTAAATCAATAACCTGTCAAGCTTCACAAGCAGTACAGTGTGCATAAATAAAATGGCTAAAAATACAACTAACATGAATAAGAAAGCTTTAAGTGATGTTATTACAAATGTTTTGATTATTCTTTTAGTTATTGTTGCTGTAGGTATTATTGCTGCTTTCATTATGCCTCTTCTAAGAAATACTGGTACTCAGGTAACTGAAGGTACTAGTTGTTTAAGTGTTAATGTTGAAGTTGCGAGTTGCACTTATAATACAACAGGTACTGCTGCTGCTCCTTATACTAATACTACTGTTATTCTAAAGAGAGGTGCTGGTGCTTATGGTGTTGACTCTGTTAAATATATTGTAGAAAAGATGGATGGAACTACTATTATAAGTAATTTCAGTGCTACAGATGTTGCTAGTTTTACTGAGTTTGCTTCTATTGCTAAGACTAATATGTCTGTAGTAGTTACTTCAGCTACTGCTCCTAAGTCTGCTGGTGTTGCTGTAACTATGGCTGGTGCAAAGAATAGTTGTCCTGAATCTCCTAGAGTTGTTTGTACTAAGGCTTAAAGAATATTTATTTTAGAAATCGGTAATTCATCGCATAATATTATTTGAAGATGATGGATAAAAGATTATTCTCTAAGATGATCTCATTCCAGAAAAATATAATTAGATTTATATATACTAAAGTATTTTAAAATTAATAATAGAGGTTATTGTTAATGAATAAAAAAGGTTTAAGTGATGTTATTACAAATGTTTTAATTATATTGATTGTTATTGTTGCTGTGGGCATTATTGCTGCGTTCTTGATTCCATTACTAAAAGGAACTACTGATAAATCTGCTAATTTGAATACTTGTTTAACTCAAGAAGTTTTAGTTAAGAAATGTGAAGTTGCTATGAATGGTATTAATGATTATAATGTTAGTGTTATTGTAAGTAGGGGCGTTGGTAAGGGTGAAATTGGTGAAGCTAGTATTGTTTTGAATAAAGATGATGGAAGCAGTAGCTTGACTAAATTAATTAATCCTGGTAGTTTAGTTGAATATGCTAGCGTAAGTCATTTCAATAGAACTAACTTTAAACCTAGCTTCGCTAGCGTTGCTATCAAGCTCAAAGATGCAAGTAATGCCTGTGAAGCAAGTCAGAAAGTTCAGTGTAAGATGGTTAGTAGTGTTGCTGGAGGAACTGTACAAGCAGGAGGTGGAGGAACTCCTCCTGGAAATACTGCTTCTACATTAGTTTCTATAAGTGGAATTCCAGCAGATATGACTGAATCGGCGATACCTACTAATTTCCAAGTTACTTTCCAAGTTACTGATCCTGAACAAATTCAAAATATAAATCTTAAGATGTTTAAAGATAATGTCTTCTTTGATGGTCAGGATGGAATTGGAGGAGGTGCTATGACTGTTACATCACCTAGTTTAACAAGTAAAGCTTATTTTGTTGATGAATTGGGTTTATATCGTTTTGATATAATTATTACAGATAGAGCTGGACAAGAGACTACTTTATCTAGAAGCTTTACTGTCTCTGCTAACCCACCACCTACTCTAGATATAATTGATAGTAGTTTAATGGCATATTGGAAATTTAATGAAGCTGGTTGGGGTGGAGCGAATACTGTTTTAGATAGTTCTGGTAATAATAGACATGCTACTCCTTCAGGCGGTATCGGACAATCTGCTTTAGGTTTAGAAGGAAAGGCAGCTAGTTTTATTGTAACGAGCAGTAGAATTAATTTACCTTCTTCTGCTTTTGGTAATTATCCTACTTCAGGCACTACTACAAATTATCCAATTACGATATCTTTATGGATTAAACCATCAAGAATAGATATATTAGGTATACTTGATCAGACAAGTGGTGGAGGTTATGTTCCTGCATTATATAGCGATTCTAACGGAAAATTAAAAGCAAGTGTATTTTTTCATAATAGTCAGTTTACCTCTACTACTTCTTTAAATAGTATTAATCTGAATTGGGAACATATAGCAATTACTTATGATAGTTCTAATAGTGGTACTGAAAAAATTTATATTAATGGTACTCTTCAAGGGACTAGAACATCAGTTGACCAAACTAGTTGGAGTGGTAGTTATTTTTATAGTTTAGGTACTGCTAATACTGTAGGGTGGGGAGGAAGTACGGATTATTTCTACTCAGGTCTTATGGATGAAGTTAGAATATATAACAGACCTTTGACTGCAAGTGAAATTTTACAAGTTTATAATGCTAAAAAGCCTTAAAATTTAATTAATTTTTAAAAATATTTTTACTTACTCTTTTTCTTATCTTTCTTTACTAATTTAACGGGTGAAACTTTTTCAATTTTAGTTTCATCTTCATCCAAGAACTTTTCAAGTTTCTTCTTTTCAATTTCAATTGTTTCTTCTACTTTATTCAATTTGTCTATTTGTTCTTTGATTTGCTCTTTGGATATTTTTTCTTGTGGGGCTTGGTTAACTGGATTAGTCTGAGCTTGAGGTATTTCCGACATTCCTGTCTGAGAGTGAGCTTGATTTTGAGGATTAGCTAATGAGCCTAACTGCGCTCCAGGCATTTTTTTTACATAATCCATAATGGAAGATTTATCCATCTTTAGAACTGTCTTAGATTCATCATCAACATGTGCTTTTATTATTGACATCCCTGATAAAACACAGCTGATATTCCACATCTTTTTACCTTTAATAGATTGCAAGATAGCTATTATCTTTCTTATATTTTCTGAAATGCCTCTATTTTTCATCTCATCTTCAATAATACCTTGTAAAGTGTCAAGATCTACTTTTGTTTTTAGATCAAGTTTCTCTGGAGCTTTTTCATTCATTAATTCCATCATTTGCATAGTTATTTTAGGTTCTAATGTAAATGCAGCTACCTTTTTCTGCTTCGGCATGTAATAATCTATTTGATGTAACGAATTATTATCTTCAAAGTCCATTACAAAGAAACCTGCTACAATGTATGAACTAGGATTTTTTCCTATAAAATCTTTATATTCTGTAGAAGAATTAAGCTTTTTTACAAATGGTTCTAATTTCATTTTCTCTTTTTACCTATATGTTGAAAGAGTAAGGGGTTTATAAGTTTTTATGTCGGAATAAATTTATATATGCTAATAGCTTGTAGATAAAATGATTTTTGGTGATAAAAAAGGTCTTAGTGATGTTATTACAAATGTTTTAATTATATTATTAGTTATTGTTGCTGTTGGTATTATTGCTGCTTTTTTGTTTCCTTTATTGAGAGGAACAACTGGCCAAGCTGGTGAAGGGTCTAGTTGTTTAACTGTTGATGTGTTGGTTAAAAAGTGTGAAATTGTACAAAGTGGGTCTGGCTTTTTTGGTCCATTATATAATGCTAATGTTCTTTTGAGTAGAGGTGTTGGTAAAAGTGAAATTGTTGAAGCAAATATTATTCTTGAGAATAATGATAAAAGTAATAATATAACTAAAATCTCTTCTCCTGGAAGTTTAGTTGAATATGCTACTATTAGTCAAACAGTTACTGGAGTTAATTTCAAGCCAAAATCTGCAAGTGTTGCTGTTAAATTAAATGGTGCGAGAAATGCATGTTCAGAAAGTTCTAAGGTGGAGTGTAAATTAGTTAGCACTTTAAGCCCTCTTGCTATTTATAATTTTGATATCACTCCTACTGCTCAAGACTCTTCTGGAAATGGGAATAATTTGATTCTTAGTACTCTTCCTCCGACAACGTTTAGTCCCGTTAATACAGTTCTTTTTAATAATCCTGTCGCTATCTCCGGATCACTTACAAGGTACTATCAAATTCCTAGTAGTGCATTTCCAAGCCATCCTATTAATACTGGTACTACTTCATCTTATCAAGGAAGTCTATCTTTATGGTTTAAGAAAAATGCTAATACTGCTGGTTTGATTAGTATGACTGGTATTCCTGGTCTTCCCTCCGCAGCACCTAATGGATGGGTTCCTGTTCTTTATATAGATGACTCTGGAAAAGTAAGGGGCTCCCTGGGTTATCATGGATCATCTGCTACAACGGTTGTTAGTTCTAATTCTCTAAATAATAATCAATGGTATCAAGTAGTCATAACATTTAACAATGGTGTTGAGACTCTTTATATTGATGGAGTTCAGTCTGGTGCTCAACTAACTGGATTGACACAAACAGGATGGACTACTTCAGGACATATTTATTTAATAGGTATCGGTTACTTGACTGGTTGGCCTTCTACGGGTGGTGCGACTACTAATTGGTATCCTCTTAATGGAAATATTGACCAAGTTTCTACATATAATGTTGCTTTAGATTCTACACAAGTTGGAGAATTATATTCTAGAGAAAGGGCATTATTCCCTTAACTCATCTTTTTTATCCACTTCAACTCACCTTCTGTAAAACGAGCTAGGTATTCATACCACTTCTGATTGTCTTTGCCTGCTGAAGTGTGGAATCTTACATCGCCATGAAACTTTATATCTGCTTTGGAATCTTTATTATTTATTAGAAGTTTTCCCTCTTTTGTTATTATATAATTATCAAACTCGCAGTCAAAGCTTTTAGTTTGAAATTCTCTATCTTGAACTTCTTTATCAGGAAGCTCATATTCACATAAAAGGGTGTCAAATCCCATCAATAGTGAAGGATAAGGTAGTATTTATTAATTTCTCTTCTCTATTTTTTCAGTTAATTCGGAAACTAAGTCTTGCATTTTGACTCCGAACTTTGGCTTTGAAAATATTATTATTAATTTTCAAGTAGTTAGAATAATTTATATTCTCCAATCACTATCATTATAAATGATAATAAACATTATGCAATATCTACCAGAAAAAACAAAGTTGATGATTGATAAAGATATTAAAAAAATTATATTTGGAGAAGAAAAGCTTTCTATTTTATGTGAAAAGTTTGATATTAAGATAAAAAATTTAAGTAGATATAGAAATAACTCTAGAGCTATTCCTTTAGATTTATTTAATAAATTTGTTATATATAGAGATATTAAACTTGAAAATTTACAAGGTAAGATATTAGTTAAAGTTAACAAGACTGGAGAATACTTAAGGATTGGTCCATTTTTAGAAATTACTCCTAAATGGGTTTATATCGCAGAATTGTTAAAGGGAGATGGACATATTTCTAAAAACTTTTGGTATATTGTATTTGTCAATAAGGAAGATTCTTTAATTTCTGAAGTAAAAAATTTCTTTTTATCTGTAGGTCTATCTGAAAAAAGATTTTATCTAAAAGAATATAATAATTGTAAATTTTTAACTATTCGTTCTTATCTTTTAGCCTATTTATTATACCGAGTATTTGGAGTCTTACCAGGTAATAAGAGCTCAAAGATAGATATATCTGATTTTGTTGTTAATGATAATGACCTTGGAATAGCAGCAGTAAGGGGTGCGTTTGATGCTGAAGGCTCAGTTACTTTTACTGGATCTAGAAGAATTAGTATCTCTTCAAATAGTCTTGATTGGTTGAAAAAATTACAGATTATTATTAATAGACTAAGAATAAAATCTTCTATCCTTGCAGATAAAAATAGGAAAAATACTATTTATCGTCTTTTTATTCATGGCATAATAAATATTAAAAGGTTTAATGATTTGATACAACCATTACACAAGAAAAGAAAAGAAAAATTAAAAAATATAATAGATTCTTATTGGAAAAATCCGGAATATATATTCCATAAGAATATTTTATTAGCTATACAAGGTGGAATTGAAAGAAAAAGAGAGATATCTAAAGTATTGAAATTAGATTTAGTAACTCTTGCCAATAATTTATCTAAATTAAAAGAAAAGCATTATATTAGACCTTATAAGAAAACCTTTAGTAATAAAGGAACATTTTTTAATTATGAAATTACTGCTGAGGGTAAAAATTATTTAGAAAAAGAACTACTTCCTTTTTTCGATTAATTCTTTTATCTCGTATATAAAATCTGCTATTTTAACCCCATAATTTAATTTTCCATCCCTAGTTCTAATAGATAATGTGTTATCTTTCTCTTCTTTCTCGCCAATGACTAAAGTGAATGGTATTTTCATTAAAGAAGCGTCACGGACTTTATCATTTACTGTTGTATTTCTAAGGTCTGAGTCTATTCTTAGACCTTTAACTTGTGCTTTTAGTTCTTGAACTACTTTCTCGCTTGATTTAACATTTCTATCTGTAAAGTTTATTATTCTTACTTGAACTGGAGAAAGCCAGAATGGTAAGACTCCATTTGTATGCTCAAGCAATAATCCTATAAATCTTTCTAAAGAACCATAAATAACTCTATGAACTACTACTGGTGTTTTTTCTTTCCCATCTTTATCAGTATATTTTAATTCGAATCTCTGGGGAAGCTGGAAATCTAATTGAATCGTCCCCATTTGCCATTCTCTTCCTAAAGAGTCTTTCATTAAAATATCTATTTTAGGTCCATAGAAAGCACCATCTCCTTCATTAATAGTATATTTTTTACCTGAACTGGATAATACCTCTTTTAATTCTTTCTCAGCTTTATCCCATGTTTTTTTCTCACCGAGAAAACTATTAGGTCTAGTACCTAATCTAAACGAATAAGTTAAGCCAAAGATAGAATAGAATCTCTCGCAAACAGATAATATATGATTGCATTCCTCTTTTATCATATCTTCTGATATAAAGTTATGAGCGTCGTCTTGCTGAAAAGCTCTAACTCTAAGCAGACCGTTTAAAGTTCCTGAAAGTTCAAATCTATGTAATTTATCGACATCAGACAATCTTAATGGAAAATCCTTGTAGCTTCTTGATTCAGACTTAAATACAATCATAGCATTGGGGCAATTCATAGGTTTCATACAATAAGTCTCATTCTCAGCAGTGTGTGCTATAAACATATTTTCTTGATAATGGTCCCAGTGACCTGAAACTTGATAGAGTTCTTTTTTATTAATTAATGGACTTGAAATTTCCTGATAATTCCATTTATCGTGTTCTTCTCTCCAGAATTTAACTAATTCATTATAAAGTATAACTCCTTTAGGTAACCAATAAGGCATTCCTGGAGAAGATTCGCTGAACATAAATAGATTAAGATTTTTTCCAATTATTCTATGGTCATTATCTTTTAATTTTGAAGTATCTAGCTTTGTTCTGCTAATATCTTTCAAAAGCTTGGTATAATCTACAACCTCTTCTTTAACAACTTTATTTGATTTCTCTGTCTTTTCCTCTTTATCAGACCTGAATTCCTTGCTTAATTCAGAAAGTGGATGGCCTTTACATTTAAGTTCAAACTCTTTGTAATATCCGAATGGTGCTCTTTGTACTTTGAATCCTTCTTTTGCTAATAGCTTTTCTGCTTCGATTAAGTATTCTTGAGCTGTATCAGGATTTGCAAGATTTGATGATAAGTGTGCATATGGATAAAGAACTATATTATTTGCTTTAACCTCGGTAGCTGTTTTCTGTACTGCTTCCGCCAATTGCTTGACTTGTTCATGGGCATCTCCTTTCTCAACAGCTGTTAAAACAACAAGAGGGTCTTTTACAACTATCTCAGATTTATCTTCTAGGTCTTTCACGCTTTTCAAAGCTTTCTTTAGAGCTTTGAATTTAATGTAATCGCAATGTAATGTAATAATTCGCATATCAAATTATAGAATCAAGGGTATAAAAATATTGATGTTACTTACTTAACTACTGGCTTTACTAAAGGACCATGTGAGAATACATTTCCACTATAAAGATTTGTTTCTAAATGACTCATTTCTTTATCAGTTAATCTTCCCCAAGGGTCTCTTAGTGTGTTTCTTTGATGTGCATTTATTCCATCCCACATATCTTGATGATATCTTGTTGCTGCATCAGGATTACCATTAAAATACATTGTTCTAGAACTTTCGGCAGTTTTGTAAAGACCATCTATTGTGCTTTGCCTTGAGTTTCTGTCTAAATAACTTACTCCTGTCAATCCTAAACCTAATACTAGTGCAGATATACCTATAATTCCTATCGTTTTAACATGATCTGCTGGTTTTGTATTTGAAGTATTCATCTTTTTATTTTTTCCTCTTTGTAAATGGTACCATTTGAGTTCCTGGAAGAACAATATAATGTTCAGGAGCGTTAGTTGATCTTGTGTTATCTGCTATATTAAGCTTTGCTTCTAACTCATAAACGCTAGATAAAGGTATATGTAAATGTTCTGGATGTCTCACTGAACTATCAATATATTCTCTAATATCTCTTACTAAATAATCTGCTTCAACATTATCTCCTTTTTGCCTTAGACCTCTAACTTGCTCAACTTGATTCTGTCTACTAGTATGTGAGATATTGTCATATACTGAAGGAGCCATTAATAATGAACCAAATAGAGCTAATGCTGCAATTCCTTGAACTATTCTTCTACCTATTCCTGGCTCAGCACGTCTTGCTTGTACATAAATGCTTGAATCATCAGGTATATCTCTTCCTTCATATTCCATGTTTTTTATTATAAAATATAGGTATTTAAATCTTTCTATAATGTAGTCACTAGTTAGGTGTTACAATTGCCTACTTGAGCATAAACTTATCGACTTGCTTCTTTGCTTTTTCTCTATTCTTTTGATGTTCTTTTAGGAAAATGTTAATTTTTTCTATTAGAATGGCTTTTAATTCTCCTGATAGAAGCTTTCCAGATTTGTAGTCTGACTCTATTTTTGCTAACTTTTTATCATCTGGTTCGAAGAGATATTTAAGATATTGGAATGAAATGTCTATGTCTGGATTTCCTCCAAGTTTTCTATGCTCTTCTAAAGTATCTCTTCCTCCTGAGAATGCGTATTTGTTTATTTTTCTTTTTACTTCTTCTGGGGAATCTGTTAAATATATAACCTCGTTGCTTGAATCTGAAGAAGACATCTTTACACTACCTGAAAGGCTTGGAAGGAATTTAGAATGTAATGCTGATGGTTTTATGAAATTAAATTTATCTGCGACATCTCTTAAAACTCTCATATACGGATCTTGATCGATTGCGATTGGTACTAATGTTCTATGGCTTCCTAGAAGAAACTGAGGAAGATAAATATGGGCTGATTGTATCGCTGGATAGAATATCATGCCTATGTTTGATTCGCCTTCAAAACCAAAAACTGCCTTAGCAGTGGAAAGATTAATCTTTTTAGCTATTGCAGACGCATATTTGTATATTGGTGCATAACTGAAATCTGTATAAATGAATGTTTTCTTTGGTTCAAAACCTAATGCTATAAGATCAATTATATTATCTTGAGAGTGTATTGCTACTTGATCTTGAGTTAAATCTTTTTTGAAAAAGAATTTCTCATCATCTGAAATTGGTATGTATACGGGACATTTGTACTTTTCTTGAAGATACTTAACAGCTATAAAAGGAATTAAGTGTCCTAAATGCATTTTTCCTGAAGGCCCTCTACCCGAGACAATAGAAATTTTATTACCTTTCTCGGCATCTGCTAGAAACTGAGGCAAATCTCTATGTGTGAAATAAAGTCCTCGCCTTATAATTGGAGGAGCCTCTTTTAGTTTGCTCAAAATATCTTTATTAAGTAAATCTACTCCAAAATCTTTTATTAAGTTGTTATAATCTACTTCTCCTGATACTTCCCAAGGACTAACTACAGACTCTTTTTTCATGTTATTTATTGGCTAAAGATATTTATAAATGTATATTCGGTGTTTGACGAGTATTGCATAAAATGCAATAAGGTTTTAACACTTAGAAAGCCTCAAGAACAAAGTTCTTGAAGGTCGTCAAGATTTTTAATCTTGAGATGTTAACGAAGGTATTGCATAGCATAAAATGCAATAAGGTTTATATATAAAGAAGAGCTCTTAGGATTTATGAAAAAGGGAATGATTTTACTTAGTTTTTTATTTATATTTTTAGGATTTATTAGTTTGGTACCTGCTGAAGTCTCTATAACTCAGCCTGAGAGCACATATAATAAAGGTGATGAGTTTGGCTTGAATGTTAGTTTGGTTAGAAGTGATTCAATTAATGGATTTTTAGAAGTTAATATTGAATGTGATTCAGGGGTTGTTAGCCTTTATCGAAGTCCTATTGCTTTAAAGTCTGGGCAAAGAAAAAATGTAGAAATATCAACTTTTCTTGAAGAAATTGTTATAGGGAAAGTATTAGGTAAGTGTAATGTCAAAGGAAGTTATTCTGATGAGCTTGTTAAAAGTAGAGATTTTACTATAAGTACAGATGTAGATGTTAGTGCTACTTTTCTAAAGAATAGTTATAATCCTGGTGAAAACTTGATATTTGATGGGCTGGCCGTTAAGAAAAATGGAAAGAATTTAAATGGATTTTTAGAAGTTTCCTTGCCTGGAACGAGTTTTACTAATTTAATTAATGTTAATGAAGGTAAGTTCAGTTCTAGTATAAGTCTACCTACTGACTTACCTGCTGGTGAACAGAGTCTGGTTTTACATGCTTATGAAAAAGATTTGAATGGTGATATTATTAACGAAGGTACTTTCAACTCAAATGTAAAGATAGCACAGGTTGCTAAAGAAGCTAAAATTGCTTTAAATAAAGAAAGTATCTTACCTGGAGAAGAACTTATTTATACAGTATTAGTTTATGATCAAACTAATCAAGACATGAAGGCTGTTGGCGAGGTTGTAATAGTTAGTTCTGATGGGAAGATTTTATCAAGTAAATCTGTTAGTTCAGGTGATGCAAGCACATTATTAATTGCAAGCAATTCTACTCCTGGTTTATGGAGTGTTAAGGGAAAAGTTGGAGAGATAATTACTAAAAAAGATTTCAATATAGAAAATCTTGAAAAAGTTTCTTTTGAGATGATGAACTCAAGCTTAACTGTGAGAAATATTGGGAATGTATTTTACAATAAATCTATTGAGATTAAAATTGGAGACGTTAGTGAACTAAAACAAATTAATCTTATGGTTGGAGAATCTAAGAGATATCGCCTTGCTGCGCCTGATGGAAATTATGAAGTTAAGATAAGTGAAGGGATTGAAACTGAAAGTTTAGGTTCTGTATTTTTGACTGGAAAAACTGTAAGTGTACAAGAAGAAGCTAAAATGAAATTCTTAACTTCTACAGTGACTTGGGTATGGGTCATTATATTGATATTATTTGGGTTAGCTGTCGCATTTTATTATAAAAAGATAGCAAAATCTGACTTTGTAGGTAAAAAACCAGATTATCCTTTGTTAAATGCTTCAAATATAGATAGCGTAAATAGAAAAGATATTGATAATGGTAGAAAGGAAAAAGTAAATGTTGTGAGTTTGAAAATTAAAGGTTTGGCTGAATTTATGAATGAAGATAGCTCTGCTGGAGAAATTATAAAAAGAGTATTACAAGAAACTAGAGAGCTAAAGGCTAAAGTTGTGCAATCTGGAGAAAACTTTAATATGATCTTTGCACCTATAATGACTAAAGATACTGATAACTCTCTTCGTTCTGTTAATATTGCTAATTTAATAAAGAGAGAATTTGACGCCCATAATAAAAAATATGCTCAAAAAATAGAATATGGCTTAGGAATACATGAAGGAGATATGATTGTAGAATTAAATAAAGGAGATTTGAAGTTTAATCCTTTGAGTAATGCTATTAGTTATGCTAAGAAAATGGCCGATAGCTTAGATGGAGAGGTTTATTTATCAAATCAGTTACATAGTGCTACAAGAGCTAAAGTTAAAGTTGAGAAGTCAAAAGATGGATTATATTGGAAAGTTAATTCTATTCCAGATGGAGATAAGCATACTAAATTTATAAGAAAATTTATGGAAAGACAAAGTAGAGATTAAATCTTCATGAAAAATAAAATCAATCAAATACTTGATAGGAATAGAAGAGTGGAATTGGACAAAGCATGGGAAAGTAGTAAGACTAGAAGACTTATTATATCTATGATGACTTATTTAATAGTTGTTCTATTTCTTTTTCTTATAGAGGCTCCAAAACCTTTCCTTAATGCTCTTGTGCCTACTCTTGGTTTCATATTATCTACCTTAACTCTTTCTTTCTTTAAAAGAATCTGGATTAAATCAATAGTTAGATAATTTAATCAATTCATCTTCGTCCAGGTAGTATCCATTATGGCCTATTTCTCCTTTGAAAGAGCTTGAAAGGCTTTCTATGGTCTCTTCTTCTACACCAAGCTCACTGGCTTTGACTAGTGTATGCGCTTTAAGACAATTTGGACAGCATTTATGCATGGGGCTTGCTTCATTCATTACAGAGTCATCTATGAGGATATTTCTCTCTGCATAATTTTCCATTTCACTAATTAAAGTGTCTGGAAAGATGTGTCCTTTTTTCAAAAGATTAATCTTTGTTTGAATCAAAGCAGATCCAAAAGGAGTTATCACTCCAGATTTTATCCCATTATATCGGGTTTCATAAGCATGTGATAACGTTTTATTTATCATAGTTTTAAGTTCAGTAGCCAAAGAAAAACTTTATCTGGTTACTTGAAGAATGAATAGACTGAATAAATTGAGAGATTATTAGTCGGAGTCATGACTATATTATTAGTCATAAACCAATTACATCCTCTATTTTTCATATATTATTTAGACAAGCTGAGTTTATATATATTTTGTTTTAAAAAAAATAAATCCATGCCGCTAAAATTGCTAAAACTAATAAAATTGATACTATTGTCCTAGTAGGATATCCATCGTTTCTTTCTCTTCTATTAGCAGTCATTTCATCATTTTTTAATCTATTTTCATCCAGGACTTTATCTGCTTTATCTCTTCTTTCTATAGTTAGCTCGTCATTTTTAACTCGATTATCATTCCTAGCCTTATCTGCCAGATCTCTTCTATCTTGTGTAGCAATGTTGCTTTTCATTCTTTGTATATTAGTCATCTTAATTATCCTCCTTATACTATATTTTAGCTAATATACTATATATTCGGGCGCAGTAGTCAAGTATAACTGTTGTATGGAGAAATACTTTATCTTTCCAAGATATCATGATAATATATGATCATTAGTCTTCTAGAGAATTAATAAAACTTAAAATTTCATCTGTGTGATTTTCTGGTGTGACATTCTCAAACCTTTTTATGATATTCTTATTCTTATCCAGGATGAAAGTTGTTCTTTTTATCCCTAAATATTTTTTACCCATAAACTGTTTTTCTCCAAAAACACCGTATGCCTTTGAAACTTTAAAATCTGGATCTGCTAAAAGCGTGTGCTTTAAATTATATTTAGTGCAGAATTTTGATTTTGATTTTATGTCTAATCCAGATATACCTATTACCTGCGCTCCATTATTATGAAATAAACTTAACTTGTTTGTGAAATCGACTGCTTGAATAGTGCATCCAGGAGTGTCATCTTTTGGGTAAAAATAAAGAACAAGATATTTGGCGAACATATTATCTAATGAACGTATAACTCCTTCTTGATCTGATAGAGAAAAGCTTGGCGCTTTAGAAAAAGCATGTTCTTTTACCATGCTTATTATGATATCCTTTAAAGGTTATATAGTTATTGATTCTCAGAATTTATGCATGAATTTGGTTAAATCTATCTTATTGTCTTTTATTTCTATACCTTCCTTCTTTAGAATTTCTATCTTCTTTTTTATCCCAAATGCATAACCTCCAAGTTTTCCAGATGAGTTAATTACTCTATGACAAGGAACTATTGGTGCGTGAGGATTTTTATTCATAGCTTGCCCAACTGCACGATAAGCTTTTGAATTTAATGCTTCTGCCAGTGCTTTATATGTTGTAACTTTGCCTTTTGGGACTTTCTTTAAAAAATCATAGCATTTTTCATTAAAATTATCCATGAAATTATTGAGTGAATGGTTGTTAAAAACGTAACGTTAGCTTTAAAAAGCATTTTGATTTTATTGATATATGGGTATAATGAATCCTTGGCATGATGTTGAAATTGGTGATAAGGCTCCTAATATTGTAAATGCTATAATTGAAATTCCAAAAGATTCTAAACTTAAATATGAATTGGATAAAAAGACTGGATTGATTAAATTAGATAGGTTCTTGTTTTCTGCTGTGCATTATCCTGGAGATTATGGTTTTGTTCCTAGAACATATTGGGAAGATAATGACCCATTAGATATAATTATACTAACTAACAGGTCTGCCGCTTATCCGCTGACTCTTGTAGAAGCTAGAATAATTGGAGTTATAAGGATGATTGATAATGGGGAGAAAGATGATAAAATAATTGCAGTTTATGAATCAGATCCTAGATATAAAGAGTATCAAAATATTAATGATGTACCTAAACACTATCTGGAAGAGCTTAAGCATTTCTTTGAAACTTATAAAGAATTAGAAGGTAAGAAGTGTAAGATACTTGAATTTTTACCTAAAGAGGCTGCTATGAAAGATGTAAAGGCAGCACAGGAAATGTATAATAAGAAGTTTAAGAAAAAATAAAATTTTAATTTTTTATTTTATTTAGTGCAGATTTAGCATAAAATTTAACATGTTCTCTTAGATTAAATGAGGAGTCATCTAATTCTTCTAAACTAAACCATTTGTATCCTTTACTCTCTTCATTTTCTTCTATGATATTATCTGATTTTGATTTCGCAAAGTATACTAAAGTTATGTGCTCGTGATTATTGTTTATTCTGTGTCTATTTACAAATTCGGGAGTAATTAACTCTGAAAAATTATCAGTTATTTGGAAATTTTCTTTCTTACCTATCAACTCCACATCTAAACCTACTTCTTCTTTAACCTCGCGTATTGCTGCTTGATTTGGATCTTCATCAAGCTCTATATGTCCACCGACACTTAACCAGAAATGATATTTATCATGCATCCTTAATAATACTTTATTATCATAAACAATGAATACTTCTACTGTAAAATCTATTTTTTCATGAATATGGGACATTTGTCTTTAAGAAATTAGGCATATTTATATTTTTATATGCTAAACTGTCTGCACTAAAACTAGATTTGTGTTACCTGAATGAGTAAAGGGTATTCCTGCTAAAATAATTAACTTATCTCCTTTCTTGGTAAATCCTGTTTCTAAAGATATTTTCTTTGCCTTTTCAATTGAGTCTGTAACTCCTTGAAGCATTTCTGTCAGAACTGGATAACAATTGAATTTCAATGCTGAACGATTATATACTTTTTTATTAGGAGTAACTACTATAATTGGTTGTTTTGGCCTATATCTCGATATCATCTTGGCAGTATGCCCAGATACTGTTAAAGCAACTATTGCTTTTGCATCAATTTCATGGGCTAGATTTGCAGCCGCATTACATATTGAATCAGTTATCTCTTTATTAGATAAGTGGTTTCTTCTTAATGTTTCTTCATAAGGATAATATTTTTCAGTATGCATAGCAATCTTACTCATCATCTTTACAACTGTTTCTGGATGATCGCCGAGAGTTGTTTCTTCAGATAACATAACTGCATCCGTTCCATCAAGAATAGCATTAGCTACATCATTCACTTCAGCCCTAGTAGGAACGGCAGAATTAACCATAGAAGCCATCATTTGAGTTGCAGTAATAACTGGCTTTCCTAAGGCGTTGCATTTTCTTATGATCATCTTTTGAAGAATGGGTACTTCTTCTGCAGGAACTTCTACTGCTAAATCTCCTCTAGCAACCATTACGCCATCTGCTTCTTTTATAATCTCGTCAATGTTCTCAATAGCTTCAGGAGTTTCTATTTTGGCAATAACTTTTATATCTGCTTTTGCCTTTTCTAAAATTTGCTTTAATTCAATTATATCGCTTGCTTTTCTAACAAATGAAAGAGCCATAAAATCTACTTCATGTTTAATACCAAATTTTAAATCCTCTCTATCTTTATCTGTTAAACAGCTAATCTTGAGATAAGCACCTGGTAGATTAACTCCTCTCTTGCTTTTTATTGCCCCACCAACTAATATTTTACAAACTATATTTTTACCTTCAATTCTCTCAACTTCAAGCTTTACTTTGCCATCATTTAAGAAAACTATACTTCCTTTCTTTAGTTCCTTGTTTAATGTTGGATAATTAATAAAGACTTTTGATTCTGTGCCTTCACAAGGCTCTACTGATAAGGTTAAAGTTTTACCCGGAACTAAAGTTACTTGGCCTTCTTTAAAGTCACCTATTCTTATCTTAGGCCCTGATAAATCTTGTAAGATTGCCAAAGGGACCTTTAACTTTTCAGATATCTTTCTAGCAATGTTTATTCTTTTATTATGTTCTTCGTAATCTCCGTGAGAAAAATTCTGTCTTGCTACATTCATTCCTGCTAAAACTAATTTCGTCATTATCTCTTCTGATTCTGAAGCTGGGCCGATTGTAGCAACTATTTTTGTTTTTTTATGTGGTATTTTTATCATCTTAAAATTGTCTTGTCGTCTTTTAAATTTATATTATCTAAATGTATAAGTAAAATATGCTTTTTAAATCTAATTGATGATATTTTAGTAGTTTTTCTTTATATCTTCTATGATACTATCAACATATTCCTTATCAATAATTTCAGCTCGGTAAATAAAGGAATAAGGATTAGGTATTGTTGACCTGTTTAGGTATCTATTTGGAGTCCAGAATTCCCAAACTTTTTCTCCTGAGGGTGTGACTTCGAATGCGTTTGCTTCTGTTCCATAGGTAATTAATGTGTTTCCATTAGAAAGACGTTGTGCAGTACCAACAATTTTTGCATAAAATGATTCTGGATCCTTATCTTTGTATTCCCAAACTATTTCTTTATTAATTGGATTAATCTCAATAACTCTGGTATAATTTCTTTCCTTTTTACCGCCGTTGTCATAGATTATCATGTTCCCTGAAGATAGTATGATTGGGTTGTGCTGTCCTTCTAATATTCCTGGACCGTATGACCAGACAACTTTCTTAGTATCCTTATCTAAGATTATAACTAGGTCTGGTGTTCTAAGACTTATAAGCCAGTTACCTTCTTTGAATCTTGAATCATTTGAATTTGTATTTTCACCGATTACTGAAATAGAGTTTAAATGGAAATAATCATAATCTCCAGGATATTTCTTAGAATATGTTGAATTAGATTTATTTATCTGGAAAGATGAGGGCCTATCAAAAGGCAATGTTTTGTAATGTCTCTTTAATTCTTCTAAATTTTCCCAAGTAGAATAATTTGAAATATAATTACCATCTAAGTCATATTCGATAATAGTATCAAATTCTACGCTTCGATTATTGTATTGGTGAAATTCTTTTGTTGATGTTAATATCGTATTATAATTAGTTAATGCAATGTCGTGATGGATGTTTGTATCAACTTCCCAGACTTTTTCATTATCCCAAGTATATCTACCAAGTTTATCTGATGAATTAAAACTATTCTGAGCGATGATATCTCCATTTGAGAGAAGTTTAATAAAGGATCTACTTTTCCAATAATTAATAATATTTCCTTGATTATCAATAATGTGGTCTTCAAACATTATATATGAAGAATTATCAGTTAGATTTTGATTTATTGATGAAACATTAATATTCTCATATTTTAAGCTATTTATCTTAGCCTTTTGATGCCAAGCATATTTATCAAAGAAAATTAAATAATAGCTCAAAGATAAAACTAGAAAAAATATAATTATGCCTGCTAATTTCTTTTTATTTACCATTCTCTTTTTCAACTATTAAATGACTCTAAGACTTTTAAAGATACCTAAAAAGTCAGATTTATAAGGTTAATTTTATGTATAAAATTATGGATGAAATGCATATACTGTTATTTTACAAGTATGTAACTATTGAAGATACTGAGAAGTATAAGCAGGAGCTTCTCGATATTCTTAATAAAATTGGCTTAAAGGGAAGAATATTACTTGCTAATGAAGGAATAAATGGAAGCGTTAGTGGAGATAATGAGCAGACTGAGAAGTTTAAAGAAGAATTAAGAAAAGATTTCAGATTTTCAGATATGGAATTCAAGGAAGATATTGGTACTGATCATCCTTTCAAAAAAACTCAAGTAAAGATAAAAAATGAGATTATTAAGTTCCAGCAGAATGTTAATTTGAAAAATACTGGAAAGCATCTAACTGCTGAGGAATTTCTTGATATATATAAGAAAGAAGGAGATAAAATAGGTAAAGAAATAATTATTTTAGATGCAAGAAATAATTATGAATCTAATGTTGGAAAGTTTAAGGGAGCTATAACTCCTAATATTGAGAAATTTACTGAATTTGCTAAAGTTGTTGATGAACTAGATGAGCATAAAGGAAAGAAGATAATAATGTACTGCACAGGAGGAATAAGGTGTGAGAAAGCTAGTGCCTATCTAAAAGAGAGAGGTTTCAAAGATGTTAGTCAATTACATGGAGGCATATTAACATTCGGGAAGAAATTTCCAGATAGTGTATGGGAAGGGACTTGTTTCGTATTTGATAAGAGGATGGTGAGTGATCTGAATACTGAAAATAAGACAGTTATGAATTGTAATATATGTACTAGGCCTTGTTATTATTATAATAACTGCGAGAATCATCCGTGTAATGAGTTTTGCTCTCTTTGTCCCGAATGTAAAGAAAGTTATGCTGGTTGCTGTTCAAAAGAATGTTTTGATAATGTGCAGATAGTTAAAAAAGAGAAAATAATTTTAAAGAATTAATTTTTCATACCGAAGCTATTTGATCTTGTGACACTTTCTACTCCTCTTAAAACTTCAGCATATATCTCATCTCTTTGATTTACAGGTGATACTGAAAGTCTTTTATCCCTTGTATTAAATCTTGGATCCATTCCAAAACTACCTATTAAAGTTCTGTCAAAGAAATCAGGAACAAAATGTGAAGGAGCACGAATTCTATAAACATTTGTACATCCTTCTATTTTAAAGAGAAAAGAATAATCTCCAGTTCTATTAACTTCTTCAACTATTACATAACTTCCAAAAAGCACAGTCCCGGGAATTGTATCTGCGGGCTTTGCGAAATGTCCCCAAAATATATCATCTTTTTGTAAACTCCTATATGCTCGTTCATCTCCTACAAATTTTATATTTAAGTTTTTATCAAGTGTAAGTCCCATTTTAGTCAGTTAGTATTTATTCTATTCCAAGGTAATCTATGATTATGGAAAAAATCTGCATTTTTTGCTATTGCTCTGTATAAACTAGGTCTTCTTAAATTGAATCTATTTACTGCATCCCCTATTGTTAATCCCATCTCACCCCTAATTCTTTCTTCTAATTCTTTCTGAGGTAATCTTCCAGTTCCATTCGTTACTATGTTTAAACCTACTCTATCATCTCCTATTGCATAGGATAAAGCCACTCTAGCGAAATCTGCACCATACTTATTTACAGCTAAAAGTGCTATATTTCTTGCTAAAAAAGTCCCGGTGCCTGATGGCTTTGAAGGATCTTCACCTGAGAATGAATCTTCTGCTACACCGTAAGATCCGAACCCGTCTCTGTAAGGTTTAGCTTCTCTACTGCCCTCATCAACTCCCCATCCTCCCCTATGCCACGCTCCTGCACCATTTACAATTATTCTATCTGTTTTTAGATGTCCATTTAAACCATATTGAGTTGATAAAATGCCTAATCTTGAATCAACTATCGCACTTAACTTATCTCTTAATTCTGATAATCTAAGACTATTTTCATGTTCTGCAGCGATAGTTATCTTTTCTACGCCTATTATTTTTGCTCCCTCATATCCTACTTCAACACCTATTTTACCATCTGCCCTTAGATCTTTTAATTCTTTAACTCCTGAAGATTTAGCTAAATAACTAGGCACTTTCCCATTATTTCTATAAATTCCGTCTATTACATCTCTAATATCTACTGCAAGAAATCTTTCCCAAGGTAAATTATTAGGACTATCTTTATAGGCCACAGCAATAGGATTACCAGAATCTCCAGCAGATCTGTTAGAAGCTAAATTTGTTGACTGCGGTTTAAAGTTAAAAGATACCTCTAACTGTCTCGGGCTTAAAGAAGAGTTATGTATTAAGTTATAAGTATCTAAGGCTATCTTAGCCATTTCTCCTTCCAAATTTCTTCTTTGTAAGATAAAATCAGATACTTCTCCAGAAAGCCTAACATGGGGTTTTCCTTTTCTTTCTGTCCCAGAAACTCTTAGATCGAATCTTGCTTTCCTATTTATTTCCAACAAATGTGCTGCAAGGTAACTGGCAATTATAGAATCAAATTCATCTGGCTTTCCCATTCTCCCCACTTCAAAAGCGTGATGTATAATTTCAGTCATCTATTTGAACAATAGAAATCTATTTAAGTAATTAATTAGTATATTTTACTGATAAAGGGTATAATATTATATATAAAATGGAAGAAATTAATAAAATGAAGATAGATATTGTTGATAGGAAGATTCTTGCTTCTATTGAAGTTGATGCGAGATTGCCCATAACTAAAATTGCTAAACAGGCAAGAGTATCAAGAACTGTTGCTGAATATAGACTTAAACAGCTTGAAGAGAAAGGAGTAATTAGAGGGTATTATCCTTTATTTGATCCGAGTAAATTTGGATTAATGGTGTGGAAATTGTGGGCATCATTAAAGTCTGTTAAAAAGGATGATCGGAAAAAGTTCTTTGATTTTATTGGGGGAGATGAAAGAGTATGGTGGTATGCTGAGTGCACTGGAATTTATGATGCAGTTATATGTGTATTAGCTAAGAACCCTCATGAATTCAATAAATTTTTTAATAATCTTCAAGAAGAACAAGGAGAGGTAATAACTGATTCTGCAATTTTGATAAATGTTAGTTTTGAGTATCATACTAGAGGTTTTCTTTTGAATAATAATTCTAAATTAATTGGAAGCTCATTCCAAGAAAAACCTGAAATTCAAATATTGTCTAAAGATTCTTTGAAAATCGCTAAATTGCTTTCAAGCAACGCAAGAATTAATTATGCTGAGTTAGCTGAGAAATCTGGGAAGAATGTAAAGACTATAAAAAAGATCATTGGTGAATTTCAAAAATCTGGATTGATAGTCTATTTTAGGCCTTCAATTGATACAAGTAAAATGGGTTATGAATATTATAAAGTTTTATTACATCTGCATAATCCTCAAGGAGGAATATTACCTTCTATTGTGCATTGGTGCAGAGCTCAGAAAAATATTAGTGCAGTAATCTCTTGTGTAGGTCCGTGGCAGTTAGAATTGGAAGTTGAAGTTGATACATATAGGAATCTTTCACTTATTTTAAATCAATTAAAGGATGCATTTCCAGAGGTAATAAGAAGCTACGAAACTCTCTTAATAATGAAAGAAGGTAAGTTTGATTTGGATTTGATTGATAAGATAAGTAAAGATGATTGAGTTTAATATTATCTAGTGGAAAAATGAGAGATTGTTATTTATAATACAATATTAATATATTATTTGAGATAACGTTAATTATATTATTTTACTTGCATCTTGATTTATATCATAAAATCTAATTTATTTCCTAGAGTTATATTAAACTCATCAGATAATCCTGCATTTATCTCCAGCACATATCTTGCTTTTGCATTAGGATTATATGAGTTGCATGTTTCTTCTTTGCAAGGTTGTGCATTGTTCTCTATGTAAACTACCTCCTTATTTTCATCTAGCCAGATAATGTCTAATGGAATAAGTGTATTTTTCATCCAGAAAGGATGAATTCCTTCTTCATCGAAGATAAATAGCATTCCTTTATTTGAATCTAATTGCTCTCTGTACATTAGCCCTTGTTGTCTTAATATAGGAGTATTTGCTATTTCAACTTGAAAACAAGTTTCTTTTAAACAGACTTGTTTGATATTATTTAGATCATATTTATCTGCATTATTGTAATTTATTATTAATAATGCTATTAAGATTATTAGAACTATAGAGATTATATGTAATTTATTCATTTTCTCTCTAGAATTTTTATAATTCCATTATCGGCATCTACTTCAATTAAGTCTCCATCTTTTAAGACTTTAGTTGCATTCTTAGTTCCAATAATGCATGGAATACCTAATTCTCTTGAAGCAATAGCTGCATGACAGGTAATCCCTCCTTCATCTGTCAAAACGGCAGCGGAACGTTTCATTGCAGGAACAAAATCAGGCGTTGTCATAAAAGTAACTAAGATATCTCCTTTCTTTACTTTATCGCTTTCGTTTGAATTATTGCATACTTTTACAGTCCCTATAACTTTTCCTTTACAAGCAGTCTGACCTTTAATTTCAGTAACATTTTTAGTATCAATTAATAAATCATTATTCTTCATATAATCTTCAGCTTCTTTTCCATATAACCAAGTTATTTTCTTTTCAGCTGAAAACAAAACGCAGGGTTTCTTTCTTAGTTCTATTTCTTCTTTTAATTTAGTGTCAACATTTTCTTTTTTGAGAGAAGAGGTTATTTCTTCACTTGTTAGATAATCAAGATAATCTCTAGGTATTTTAAGTCTTTCCGCAATTAAAGGCTTCGCATTATTTTCTAGCCATGGATGACTTCTAGTTTGGTTAGTTTTCTTTAGCTCTTGCAAATATGCTAGTTGTCTAAGGCATTTTATTAGATATAGGATATCTTTCGGTAAATTGAGAGATTTCTCAAACTTATTTCTCTTGGCTATTCTATCTTTCTCATTCTCTTCTTGTTCTTTTATTATGGCCTTTGGCTCTTTACCTTTCTTTAGGATGAGATTTATCTTATTTAGAAAATATCCTTCATCCCAGACTATTCCTGAATTATAACCAAATGGTATTGAAGAAAATTCTTCAGTATGTCTTTTTAACATGCCATTTATATTAGTTGGTAAAGATTTAATTGAATTAACTTTACTCAATTCAGAATCTTTAATTTTTTGTGCTATTTTTAAAAGAGATAATTCCTCTCGATTATTCTCTGTTTTATACTCAGGGGCATCAAGCAGTTTCGATAATATATCTGAAGGATCATTTGATATTTTCTTCAAATGTTCTAATATTCTGATTTCTGTTGAATCAGCTCCAAGCCACCAACAAGGTATATTAGTTATAGAAAATTCTTCATAAGTATCTACAAATTTCTTATATCTCTGGGCAATTTCATTGTTAGAAAGATTTTCTATCTCTGAAATTGGAAAATTCTTCTTTATTGAATCTGAAATCATATTTATGTTCCCTTCCGACCATTTTATGAGATTTTTCAAATAATCTCTTTCTTTTAGGAATTTATCAACAAAATTGTCTCCTATTCTCTTAAACTGCTTATTTGTCTCAGCAATTATTACTATGTCTTCTTCTCTTAAGGCGTAAATTATTCTATTTATTCTATCTCCAAACTCTTTTCTTGCAAAATTAGTCGCTAAATAGTCAATCATTACTATTGCTGGAAAAATTATCATGCTTTCTCTAGGTCTTGCTCTGAATATGTGTAAGTCCGAATTCATATAAATCTTAGAAAATCAAGGAATTTATAGCTTTCTAATTAAAATTAAATAGCGAAAGCTTGTTCGGCCATTTCTGTTGTGTCTTCTGATTGGGAGTTATATATCCCTTTCTTTATTCTGTATTGAAGGTCCTCTTTTACTCTTCCAAGTCTAATAATTACTTCTTCTCCTTCGACTGGTTGACCATTCTTAGTCTCTCTTCTTATTGTAGCGACTAGTCCATTATACCCTGATTTCTCAACTTGATAGAAGTTTATTACACTAGAATCTTCCATAGAGTATCCTCCACCCATTCTTCTCATGTTTTCTCTAGTATCTGGATTTGTAGAGTTTAATGCAGCCATATGGATTGCTTCAGCTATTGTTCCGTGAGAGATAACTACTCCATCAGGTCTACCATTTATTACTTCATTATAAATTCTTAATAGCATTTCATCACCCATGCCAATCATATGATTGTAGGGTGTAACTTCTACTCCATCTAATTGACTAGAATTTGGATTTCCAGCCCATTCTTCAAAGTAATATGCTTCTCCTCTCTTGAAAGCTTCAGGGTTCATCTTAATCTTATCATATCCTAAATCGTTTTGTTTAACAACTTTAACCTGTTCAAGATGTTTTTGTGCTAATTCGCTTTCAAGATCGCTTACAAGTCTTGGTTTTGCTCCGAATAAGCCTGAAGTGTCTCTTCTTCCAAGTGCAACTGCAATAGCAGTTTTATTTGTTCTCTTCATTGGACTATGATATACGAAAGTGTTAGCTGCGTTGTATCCTCTAGCTTTTATTAAAGAAGCAGAGCGATTTCCATGTTCATATAAATTAGTTACAGTTGTATTACCATTACCTAGTATTTTTTCATCATCAAGAATATCCATACTTCCAACTCCGTTTGCATTTCTCTTTGCAACTCCATGTCTTCCAACATGTACATTTCCGACTAGTTCTGCGCTATCGAAATTTCTTTCAAGTTGTCTTTGCATTGATGTCTTTTTCATAATTTCTATAAGAATAGCTGGTATTTAAATCTTTCTATTTGATGTCTCTTAAGAGTGGTTACAAAAGGATATTTTATCTTTTTGCTTCTGTGAATAAAGAAACTGGATATTTAGCTTCAAGTGCATGAACTATGTCATAGAAGGGAAGAATATTAACTTGCCATTCTTTACTTCCTCTGAATAATTTTCCTTCTCTAGTCGACTTAGATAAATCTAGAACTGCATAATCTTCTTCCTTAAAAGCACCTCCAAATTCATCTACTGACTTTGGTAAATCTCCTATGTTGTTTCCTCTTCCTGAAGCTATTAGTGCTGCAACCGCAGCATCAGTTATGACTGCATGAGAAGTCACCATGGCTAGATTTCTTTCACCATTACTGTTACGACCTAAATTTGATATTGCTTCTAATGCTGATCCTGCTGATTTTGCAATTACATAACCAAAAGGTAAAATCTCTGTTCCTTCATGTTGTCTTGCATCTAAATTATTTAGACCATAATTTGTACAGACTTTTCCTCCAAGGCCTGCTTCTTGTGTCTCTGCTCGCATATAAGCAGGAATACTTAGTTCTTCAGGGAAAAAAGATAAACCATGTCTTTTATTTACAGGCACTAGAGCTAAATTTGGGAATTTACTATCAGTTAATACATCTGCTTGTGTTAATGGAATTGGGGATAATCCTAGGATTCCTGCTAATCTTGCTTTATTTGTAGCCTCTGTTCTTGCAAGATTACTGTTATAAGTTCTGATACCTCTTATATTCATACCTGGTAGTACATACTTTTGACCAATTTCTAATCCTTGATCGTAAAGAGAACTAATACTGACATCAGAAAGATCATTCTTTCTATCTGGGTGTGTGTCTTTTCTTCCGTGTCTTCCGATTAATACTAAATTTGTCACAACGATATTCTAGAAAATGCCTATTTAAATGTTTCTATTGTTGTATCTTAGAAGGGGTTACAAAATTAGTTATTTTATAACCTTTATAGTTCCTTTATCTGCATCTAGCTCTACTTTATCTCCAGACTTTAGGACTTTTGTTGCATTTTTGGTTCCAGTTATGCATGGTATTTTTAGTTCTCTAGCTAATGTTGAGGCGTGTGATAGAATACCACCAAGGTCTGTAATAATTGCAGAAGCGTTCTTTATTTTGTAAGCATGTTCTGGACGCACCATTGATGCTACAACTATTTCGCCTTTATTTATCTGGGAAATATCTGCAAAATGATGGACAATTACTATCTTTCCTTTTGCCTTTCCAGAATTACCAGTCATCCCTTTTATTATCATGAATCTAAGTTTTTCAGCAAAACTTTTTCCTCTTTCTGATTAAATGTGATAACAAATCTATTGAAGAAACCTTCTCTTCCAAGTAAAATAGGCATTTCTGCTCCATTTTTATTTAGTATTACTTTAACAGGTAGATTAAAAGAATAGTTTTCATGCCCTTTCCCTACGTCTAAGAATACTCTACTTTGAACTGCTTCAACTTTGCCGCCAATACCTGAAGCTTCTTCCCTCTTACCTGATAAATCTAAATCTAGAAGTTCTGCAACTTCTTGAGGTATTACTGAAACATCGGCGCCAGAATCAATTAATGCAATGAATTGATATTTACTTCCATTTCCTGAAAGATTAATGGGGATTGAAGGAGATTTAATATCAATATTACCTCTCTTCACCCTCTTATAACGAAAAGTTAAAGTCATATTAGAATATCATTGTTTCTTCGCTTGGAACTCTGGCAAGAAGAAACTTTCTACCTTTTGAGATTGTATTTGCTATTCTAACAACTTCTTTAAGACTCTTGCCATGTGAAATAACATTATTTTCAAGGATAGCAATCCACTCACCAATATATGGACTCACATCTGCTTCCATAAAGTAATGATAGTTCTTTTCTAATGTTGCTTCTGCCATGTTATTCATAAGTCTTTTAATATTATAAAGGTTGCTTTTTACTCCTATTTTAGAATTTTCACTGTGCCATTATTCGCATCTACTTCTATTAAATCTCCTTCTTTGATAATTCTCGTAGCATATTTAGTTCCTACTATGCAAGGCTTCTTCAATTCTCTAGAAACGATTGCCGCATGAGACATTACTCCACCTTCATCTGTGACAAAGG
Source organism: Nanobdellota archaeon (assembly GCA_038045765.1). GTDB lineage: Archaea > Nanobdellota > Nanobdellia > Pacearchaeales > GW2011-AR1 > SICV01. The sequence goes on from JBBSXN010000003.1 coordinate 243,809, forward strand.
CGGCTGCCTTTTTCATTAAAGATATAAGATTAGGGCTCGTACTTGGTGAAATAAGAATATCACCTTTATTAAATTCCTGTCCTTTTCCATCCCAACTTAAAACTATTCTAGCTTTTCCAGATACCTTTCCCTTAAAGGCAGACTGCCCTTTCAATTCAGATGTTGATGAGATCTCTATTTTATCTAGATTATTAATTATCTCAGTTACGTCATCAAGAAAAGCTATATTCTCTTTTCCGTTGATATTCTCATATAAATAATACTTTCCCAAGTCCTTTTGTTGCTTTCTATCTCGTATATTTGAAAAATCTCCCTCTAGTAATTCATTAATGGTTACTATATCTGCATAAGATTCATCTTTAAAACCTGCCTTTCTTAATTTCTCTATAATTAAACTTCTAGTCACTTCTCTTTCAAAATTAGCTAAATAAGAGACTGATCTTAGCTTTTCAGCTAATTCTTTAATTTCTTTGTTTTCTATACCTATCTCTTGAGCCTGCATATAAATAAAATATGGTAGAATTGTTGAATGAACTATTAAGTCAAGCTGAAAGTCTATTGCTTTTCTTAAATCTGAAAAATACTTCTCATTTTTTATATATTTATCAGCTTCCTTATTCAATTCAAAACCTTTCTTTAACAAAATTATACAACCTTCTATATTTTTTGAAATAAAGTCTCTTATTGTTGATTTGAATTTATCAAGCTCTTCTTTTACTCTGTAGCTTCTTGTTGTATTCTTAGGATATTCTATAAATAATCCTTTTAACATATATGCTCCTATTGCTTTCTTTATCTGATTTGAACTGTAATATTTTTGCCACATAGTAGTTCCAAAGAAATTAAATGGCCTTGTAAGATAAGGTACCCATTCTAAACTGTCATCATATAAATCTTTCATTTTATTATTCTCACAATACCTTTTTCAGCGTCAACCTCTACAACATCTCCGTCCTTTAAGACTTTGGTTGCTATTCTTGTGCCTATAATGCAAGGTTTGTTCATTTCACGTGCGACAATTGAAGCGTGAGAAGTTATCCCTCCTTCATTTGTGATGAATGCGGCTGCCTTCGCCATTATGGGTACGAAGTCAACTGAAGTCATTGTTGTAACTAATATTTCACCAACATTTAATTTATGAAAGTCTTTTGAGCTTAGAATTACTTTAACGATGCCCTTGATTTTTCCCCTATTTGCACTATGGCCTTTTATTATCTCTTCCTTGCTATCATTTGTTTCTGGCTTTTTATGTGCCTTTATGTAATTCATTAAATTCAAGCAAGTTTCTTTGTCTAAGAAATTATTCATAGATTTATCGCTACTATACATTCCAACTATCGCTCTATCTGTTACCAACTTCTTTATCGAAAGCTTTTCGCCTTTTATGATTTTAGTCATCTCACTAGGAATAAGATAAAAACAATCTCTCCAATTGTTTGAATCAGACATCTCGGCTATTCTCTGGAAAATAGGCCTATAACCTAAAGAAACCGTTGAAAATACATTCTTTCTAAATTCATTAAGATAAGTTCCTTCTGCAATTGCTTCTGCAAGAATACTTATTTCCTTGTCGTTAATCTTTTTCAGTAGTTCATTTGATTTCTTTGCTTTGTTATCGTGCTCTTTATTTGATATTTTTAATTCTTGCTTGCAGTTCTTCTTAAGAAAATTGTCTAATTGAGATTTTGCATCTTTTTCTGTCCAGGGCTCTTCACACCAATTTACTGGAATGTTCCTATAATTATTCAACCAGACAGAAATAAGTGAGTTTACTTCTTTCTGTAAAGCTTTATTTTCTTGTATTTTAATTCCTATTTTTAACATATCAATCTGAGATTTGAATAAGGGTGTGTGTTCAGCAGGATATGTGATAGAACCTACAATCTGAGGTATTTCTTCCTCAGTGTATCCTTTATCTTTTAGTTTTTGCATTAAAAGGTCTGCTCCTTGTCTACCTATTGTTGCAGTAACCATTAAGCCTGCCGAGAATATTTGATAATCCTTGATAAAATCCTCCCAGCTCTTTACAGTTAACTTTTTATTACATTTATCCAGAGAAGATAATAGATTTTTACCTAAAGTTTCATATTTTTTCTTGAGGGAAACAATTTTCTTCTTAGTATCTATTGCTTTTAGAACTGCTTGGGTGTATTCTTGGTAATTCGGATTACGCATGAATACTGAAGTTTCAGTTCCATTTGTTGTAATCTCTAAAATTTCCAATTTTGCATCAATTCCAAAATCCTTTAAATGAAAGTAATGACCTATATTTGCAGATTCTTGATGCCAGAAAGACATATTTCTAGTAACCGTAAGAAACCATTCCTTTCCATCAATTAAATTGGGCTTATCAGTATTCATAGTTTTTTCACAACTCCTTTATTTGCATCTACCTCAATTAGTTCGTTGTCTTTAAAGATTTTTGTGGCATTATTGATTCCCACTATACATGGAACTCCCATTTCTCTGCTTACTACTGAAGCGTGTGCTGTCAAACCACCCTCTTCTGCTATGATTGCAGAAGCTTTTTTCATTAAAGGTACGAAGTCTGGGCTAGTGTTAGTTGCAATTATTATGTCTCCCTTGTTGAATTTATGGAAGTCTTGTGTGCCTAGAATTATTTTTGCTTTTCCAGTTACAAGACCTTTGCAAGCAACACGTCCTTTGAATTCTCTCTTATCTAACCATTCTATTTTTATGAATTTTTCTTCAAATTCATATACATCTTTCCCAGTTAAAGTTATACATTTATCTGGAGTTATCATTACTAAAAAGTTCTTTACTCGTTCTTCTATTGCTTTCTCGTCAAGTTTTTCTCCATTAAGCAATTTTACTGTTTCATTAGGCATTAAATCTTTTACAAAGTCTAAACTTTTGCTAGTTCTTTCCGAAATTTCCTTGAATAGAACTTCTGCATGATTTTCAAATTCATTTATAGAAGATTTATAATAGTCTTTAAGATAAGTAGATTCTGCAGCTGTATCTGCTAAAAGCTTTTCCTCTTTGTTGAGCTTTTTCATTAAATCTTTTCTCTTATTTAAAGAAAGATTCAATTTGTCTTTAAAAGATTTAAGCTCTTTATCAGGATTTGATTCTAGAGAAGTTTCAAATTCTTTTTTATAATCTGATAAAGTTTTAGGCTGTTCATTATAGTATCCTAAAACTCCAAAACAATAAGATGTGTGTATTTTTTCTAGCTTTTGATCTATTTCCTTTTTCTTTATTTTTCCTGATTTTGATTTAACTGCTAAATCTAATATGGTTAAATGCTCTTGGACTGAGAATGTATGTCTTTCACTTGTTGATAATATGCTTATTCCTTCTTCCCCTAAGTTATTATCTTCAACTATTTTCTTAAGTTGAGGCATTAATCCTCTATCAATAAATCTCAGGGTTGATGCTACTTTGAAGAATAGTTTTAGATGGTTGTAGTAGAAAGTTATCTTATCAGATAATTGCTTATTTGTCCAGGATTTTAATTCATTTAATTTCAAACCGTTTATACCCTCTTCTTTAGTTTTTGTTGTGTAAACCTCTAATTCTTTTAGAAGTGAATGATTATCTAGGTACCTCTTAAGAAAGATTATTGCATCTTCATCGCTTTTTGGAAAGAAATACCATTTCACATTATGGTCTTTTGATATACCTACTCCAGGCATTATTCTTAATGGCCAGTTTTTATGATCTTCAGTATACTGTTGGATAATGGTATAATTGACATATCCATAGCATTTTCTACCTCCTTCTGGTGAGGCGTGCCTGTCTTTTAGAAATGAAAAGTCTGTCTTTTTTTCCATGTTGGATATTAAGGAATAAGGTTAAAATACCTTTGTTTCCAAGAGTATTTATGAATTATAGTTCATCTTGATTAAATTTATAAGACTAAAATATACCTATAATTTATGCAATTAGAAATTATTAAGGAAGATATTACTAAATTGAGTGTAAATGCTATAGTAAATGCTGCAAATAACGGGCTGCTTGGTGGTGGTGGTGTTGATGGAGCTATCCACAATGCTGCTGGACTAGAATTACTTGCTGAGTGTAAAGAGCTTAGAAGGGTTGCTTATCCTGGAGGCCTCCCAACTGGACAAGCAGTTGTAACTAAGGGATATAATCTTCCTGCTAAATATATAATTCATACTGTTGGACCAATCTATGATGAAGATGAAAATCCAGGAGAATTATTAAGGAGTGCTTATGGAAATTCATTGAATCTTGCGGAAAAGCTTAATCTTAAGTCAATTGCATTCCCAGCAATTAGTACTGGAGTTTATGGCTATCCAAAACAAGAGGCATTACATATTGTGGCAGAAGTTATGAGTTCTTTTCCATTTAAAAGTTTAGAAAGAGTTATTCTCTGTTATTTCTCAGAAGCAGATAGAGAAATGGCTGAAAAAACTTTTCGTAAAGGTAAATGAAAAGCATTAAAATGTGTTATTTCTTGTAATTGATATGAAGAATAAAATAATCTATCTGGATAATGCCTCTACAACTAAGGTTTATCCTGAAGTTGTTAATGAGATGAATAAATATCTGCTTATTGATTATGGGAATCCGGGAAGTCCTAATAAAATGGGAGAGGATGCTTTGAAGGTTATTAATGAGTGTAGGAAAAAGATAGCTAGTGAATTGGGATGTAAGGATAAGGAAATTATATTTACCTCTGGAGTTACGGAAAGCAATAACCTTGCTTTATATGGAATTGTTAATGCTAATAAAGATAAAAGTAAGAATAAGATTCTAATTAGTAAGATAGAGCATAGCTCTATTTATGAGCCTGCTATGGAATTGAAGAATAAAGGTTATGTTGTGAAGGAAATTAGTGTTAATACTAATGGATTGCTTAATATTGATGAATTGGAGAAAGAAGTTGATGATAAGACTTTGATTGTTTCAATAATACATGGAAATAATGAAATTGGTGTTTTGCAGAATCTATCTAAGATGGGTAAGCTATGTAAGAAAAAAGGAGTTATTTTTCATGCTGACTGTGCTCAGAGTTTTGGAAAAGTTAAAATAAAAGCTAAGGATTTTGGAATTGATATTTTATCTGCATGCGCACATAAAATACATGGGCCTAAGGGAGTCGGGCTTTTGTTTATTAGAGAAGGAATTGAAATTAAACATTTAATGCTTGGTGGTGGGCAAGAGAAAGGAATGAGACCTGGAACTGAAAATGTTGCTGGAATTGCAGGTTTTACAAAGGCTCTTGAGATGATTGGTAAAATTAACAAAGAAAAGATTAAAGATTTAAGAGATTATTTTATGGAAGAATTAGAGATGATTGGTGGTAAAATTAATGGAAGCAAAGAAGAAAGATTATATAATAATGTGAATGTATGCTTTAATGGGTTTGATGCTGATGAAATTGTTCTTAAATTGTCTTTGAAAGGTGTAATGTGCTCATCAAGAAGTGCATGTCTTAGTAAACAAGTAGGTGAAAATAGAGTTTTGAGCGCTATTGGATTAAATGAAAAAGATATAAATGGAAGTTTGAGATTTGTGTTAAGTGAATTTAATAAAAAGAAAGATATTGATGAAGTTATATTTGAACTTTCTAAACTTGTGAAAGTTTAGTACTTAATTAGATAACAAAGATTTATAAATAAAATTTAATTGTTTTTATTATGAATTTGACTAGAATGTTAAAGACTAGTGCTTTGGCACTTGGTATTGCTTCTATTGCTTTATCTGGATGTTCTGCTCCTAGAAAAGTTGAAGCGCACTTACTTGGTATTCCTCTAACTGAATATGCTAAGCGAAATGAAAATCTTGGATTACCAGGGGAACCTAATAAAATAATTGTTCCGGCTTATGATGTAGGTCCTGGATTTTATAGAGTAGCAACAAAAAATAGCGCGTATTCTTCTAATAATGAAGTTCCTTCTTATAAGCCAAAAGAAGAGCCTACTGGATTATTTTTTCTTAGATTTCCTTTAGGTAAATAGATCTCAGCATTTTCTTAACTTGTTAGTTGTAGGTAAGATATATAATGTGATTTTTTGATAAATGAATGTGATGAATAAAAAGAGGCCTGCTGTTGAAATAGAATATCAGAATGATAAGCAATGGATAAATGGAAAGCCATTAAAGCTTGAGAATATGACGGGGAAAGTTGTTCTACTTGATTTTTGGACATATTCTTGTGTTAATTGTGTTAGGACGATACCTTATTTGAAGAAAATATATAATAAATATAAAGGAAAAAGATTGGTTATTATTGGTATTCATACTCCTGAGTTTGAATTTGAGAAAGAAATTGGAAATGTAAAGTATGCCGTTAAGAAGTATGGAATAGAATGGCCTATTCTCTCTGATCCATTAAGACATAATTGGGAGAATTATGGAAATCAATACTGGCCCAGAACTGCCTTGATTGATGGAAATGGGCAAGTTATATTTGAACATGTAGGTGAATCTGGGTATGATGAGATAGACTCTAAGATAAGTGAGGAATTAGTTAAAATGAAGGATATTTCTTCTGATTCTGAGATTATTGTTGAAGAGAAAAGGCAGAGCACATCTGATATGTCTAAAGAGAGTTATGCTGGTACAGTAAGGGGTGGAGAAATTGAAGGATTATCTTGCAGTAAAGAGGGTTGTGATGAATATATTGCTCCTGAAAAAAGACAAGGTAGTAAGATATACTTGCATGGAATGTGGATAAGGAACAAAGAATATGTTGAATTCAACGGCGAGGATTCTGAAGGATGGATAAGTTATAAATTCTATGCTAGGGAAGTGAATGTGGTTATTGGTGGGGTTGGAAAAGCAGAGATTGAGTTAGATGGAAAACCTGCTAGGATTGAGTGTCTTGGAAAAGATGTTAAGATTGTGGATGGAAAAAGCATTGTTTCTATTGAAGGTGCTGATATGTATAATCTTGTCAATTTAAATGAACCCCATTCTAGAGAGTTAAAAATTAAGGCTTTCAAAGGAATGAAGGTTTATGCTTTTACTTTTGGATAAATTTATTAAAAGTATTGAAATTTTATGCCTGTAACCTCTACATTAAAGCTATCTGAGATAGCTTTAAAAACTAGTTTTTTCTATAGAGAGTATGAGAAAAATAGTAAGAAGATCAAGAAGAAAGAGAAAGATGATGTTATATTTAAAGAAAAACAGAGTTAAGCCGAAGAAAAGCCTTAAATAAGGAGATTTCTATTTTATTATATGAAAGGCATATTAGTGTCTTTTGCTCTTTTAGTATTGTTTAGTAGTTTAGCTTTTGCTCAGCAAAATTCAGATGATTCCTCATATAAGGCTTATTTTAACACTGAAATAGACAAAAGTGCTAAAGAGAAAAGAATCCTAGCTGAAGAGCAGATTATTAGAAATCTTGAGGATGAAGCAAAGGTTAGAATGGAAGTTAAAAAAAATGAGAGTAATTTTATTGAGAGAAAAATTATGATTGCTAATAGTGTTAAGGCAGGTTCTCAGCTTAATTTGACTGTTAAAGAAAATGGAAATGCTTCTAAAATAGGAGTTTATCTTTCAGATGGGAGATTTGTAGAAGTTAAGTATTTACCAGATCAAGCTTCTGCTATTGCACTGAAAAAGGTTAATAAAGGGTTGTCTGGTTTGGAGAGTTTTATTGAACTTAAGGAAGTTAATATAAATAAAAAAGAAAGAGTAGTTTATGAGATAGATGCTAATAAGGAGATAAAGATTTTAGGTATATTCAATGGTGATTTAAAAGTTAAAGCTTATGTTGATGCTGAAACTGGTGAAGTTGTTAAGTTAGAAAAGCCTTGGTGGACTGCTTTAGCTAATTAGATTTCTTATCTTTATCTGCCTTTTTCTTATCTTCTGATTTATCTTTTTCTATTTCCTTATTTAAATCAGTTATTTTTGACATATCTAAATCATTTAAATTGAAATCGCTTTTCTTGCTCTTCTTTATATTTTGAAAGGAATTATCGAAGTCTGATTTAGTTATTATCATTTCTTTAGATTTTTCTTTGTAAACTCTCTTTATTGCTTGTAAACCTGAGTCTCTGCAAATACCTTCTATGTCTGCTCCGGTGTAACCTGAAGTTTCTTTTACTAAATGATCTATAGATACATCTTTTGCTAAAGGCATTGTTTTTGTATGAACTAAGAAGATTTGCTTTCTTGCTGATTCATCTGGAATTGGTAAGATGACGTGTGAATCAAATCGGCCAGGTCTTAACAAAGCAGGATCAATTAAATCTGGACGATTTGTTGCAGCTAATATCATTACTTGTTCTAGTTCTTCTACTCCGTCTAATTCTGTTAAAAGTTGATTTACAACTTTCTCTCCTGAATCGTTGAATCCTGAACCACGAACTTTTGCTATGCTGTCAAATTCATCGAAGAAAATTATGCATGGAGCGACCTGTCTTGCCTTCTTGAATATTTCTCTAATATGCTTTTCTGACTCTCCAACCCATTTACTTGTTAGTTCTGGTCCTTTTATTGAAATGAAATTAGCATTAGCTTCATTTGCTACTGCTTTTGCTAAAAGAGTTTTTCCAGTTCCTGGTGGGCCAGATACTAAAACTCCTTTACTTGGTTTTATTCCTGCTTGAACGAAAAGTTCAGGTTTTAATAAAGGTAATTCAACTAATTCTCTTAGTTTTTCTTTTGCTTCTTCTAAACCTCCGACATCGGCCCAAGTTGTATGAGGTTTTTGAATTAGAACTTCTCTCATTGCTGAAGGTTCAACCGTCTTTAAGGCATCTATGAAATGTTGTCTGTTTACTTTTATTTTGTCTAAAATGTCTGTAGGAACTTTATCCTGTAAAGTTTTTAGTTGTTGGAAATAAGGCTTTATTGACTTTAATGCTGATTCTTTGCACAATACTTCTAGGTCTGCTCCAGTATATCCTATTGTCTTATGCGCTATTTCATCAAAATTTACATCCTTATCTAAAGGCATACCTCTCGTGTGTATTTTTAGAATCTCTCTTCTTCCTTCTTCATCTGGAGCATTTATTTTTAATTCCCTATCAAATCTTCCAGGTCTTCTTAATGCTTCATCTATATCATCTGGTCTATTTGTTGCAGCCATTACAACTACCTGTCCACGATTTTTCAAACCATCCATGATAGTTAATAACTGAGCTACAATTCTTTTTTCAGTATTATCATTACTTTCTCCTCTTTTTGGAGCAATTGAATCTATTTCATCTATGAAAATAATTGAAGGAGCATTCTTTTCAGCTTTTTCAAATACTTCTCTTATGTGTTTTTCTGATTCTCCATAATATTTGCTCATTATTTCAGGACCTGCAATTGAGTAAAAGTTAGCTTCTGTCTCGTTTGCTACTGCTTTTGCTAATAATGTTTTTCCAGTTCCTGGAGGGCCCGTAAGAAGAACTCCTTTTGGTGCTCCTACTCCTAATTTCTGGAAAATTTCTGGATGCTTCATTGGCAATTCTACCATTTCTCTTACAAGTTCAACTTCGTTTCTTAAGCCACCAATGTCTTCATATGAAACGTTTGTTGCACGAGCGTCTGCTTCTTGAACTTGGTCTGAAACTACTATTTTTGTATTTGTAGAAATATATGCGTGTCCTTTTGGACTTAATTTTGTTACAACATAAACTAACTTTGTTCCAAAAACATCAATTACTATCTTCTGATTTAATGTAATTGGCTTGTGTAATAGCTTGATATGGAAATATTCTGTTGGATCGTCTGAAAAACTTACTTGTTTTGTCGGAGCTAGAGTTAATTGTTCTGCTTTTGCTAAAATTGTTGATTGAAATGAAACTTGTTCTCCTATAGAAGTTCCTATTGTTGCTCTTGTTGTTCCGTCTAAACGTAAGATGTTTCTTGTTTCGTCTTTTTGTAAACCTCTAATAACTCTTATTGGAATTTCTGATTTTCCTTTTACAATTATTGTGTCTCCTGAGACTAGACCAAGAGACTTCATGGTTTTAGATGAAAGTCTTGCTAATCCTTTATCTATATCTGCTTGAATAGCTTCTGCAACTTCGAGAGTATGTTCTTGATTCTTCATTTTTTAGGAATTCTAACCTCCAATATTCCATTCTTGACTGTATATGAAAACTTCTTTACTTCTGCTTCTTCAGGAAGATTTCTTACAATATGCATTCCTTGTTCTAATTTACTTACGAGATAATGCTTTACTCCTTCTAGATTCTTCTTATTAATTTGAATTTCAAGTTCTTTCCCTTTTGATTTAATGAAAACATCTTCTTCATCAAAGCCAGGTGTTTCTATAATTATGTAGAATGAATCTGAAGTTTCAAGGAATTCTCCTTCGTCTTCTTCTCTTTCTTGTCTTCTTACTACTCTAGTTCTTCTTCCTGGACCTTGTCCGAAGAAAGAGCTTACTATGTCTTGAAATGGGTCTTCATCTGTGAAAAAATCATCTGCCATATTCAGTTTCTCCTAATTTATTTCTTGAGTTATTAGTAGTTACCATTTGTGTATACACAAGGTATATACTCCTTTATAAATATTTCTGTTTGAAAAATTTATCCTCTATTTTTAAGGTTTTGCTACTTTATCCCAGAGATATTTGTGGTATGATTTGTAATTGTCGGCGAGTTCTTTACTTTGAATTACGAAGACTGAAATGTTTTCTCCAAAGAGCATTTGAGCTACCTTATTCCCGTATGTAACTGTTACTGTTGGTGCTCCTGAAAATTCTTTTGGAAGAAACTTTCCTTTAAATTTACCATCTTTCTTCATAAAATCAGCCCTCTTTTCATATCTGAATAAATGATAACTGCCTACTTTCTTTTTTATTCTTCTTTTATTCCAGTCTTCCCAAAAAGCAGGGAATCTATCTGGAACATAAAAACCAGAACCTATCCAATAGATATTATCATAATTCAGCATATCGTCCCAAACTGCCTTTATTCCTTCCGGACCTTTAAATATTTCAGCGAACATTTCTTCTTCCTTAGATTTAAATATATTCTGCATCTCAGGAATTATCTTTGAAACTTTATCTTTAATTTCATCTAAATTTGACTTTTTTTCTTCAATATAACTTAGTAGTTTGTCAGGGTTAGATACTCTAAATGTTCTCTTGCCGTTTTCTTCTATATATGCGACCAAACCCCGCTCTATTAATTTGTTTAAAATATCATAGATGTTCCTTCTATCTATACTGACTTTCTCATGAATCTTATTAAGAGAGCTAACTCCGATGTGTAAAAGTGCATTATATACTTTTATCTCTCCTTCTGATAAACCTAGTTTTCTTAGCACTTCTAAATCCATATTCTACTTAATTCTTTCACTCTTATATATCTATCTATTTTATGGTAGTATAACATTACCATAAATCTTTATATAGCTAAGAAAAGCGACATTTTTATGAAAAACCTAAAGAAGAAAGAAACTGTAAGAATTAACTTAAATGGAATTCATGCTCTAATTGGTCAGCCTAATTCCTATGGTTCATCAAATCAATGTAATTTAGAATCATCAGTTTTAGTTTCTACTCTTAAAAAAAGACATTTAATAAGTGATGCTACGAGGGCTGAGTTAGGGCTTGCTCCGCTTGAGCAAAAAATAGTGCAGAATGATTCATTAATCTTGCTTGCTCAATCACCACCAAACGGATTTTATAATATTCCGATGGGCTTGCCGATTACTTCACCTGCCCAGAATGCTCCTGCTTCTTTTTCTCAACCTCAAGTACGACCGTATCAGGTGCTTGCACACGCTGTTGGTAATATCGGGAAAGATGCGTTGAAAGCTGCGTATGTGCCTGTTAAATTAGTTGGGAAGGGTCTTGCAGGGATTGGTGGATGTGCTCTTTCTCTTGCTAGTTTGGTTCCTCAATATGTTATAGGTAATTGCTGGTATGAAACACGTAAAAGAATATATGGTGGAGATGAGACAAAGACTGAAGATTCTGCTAGATTATCTAAAGTAATAAACTTGCTCGGAAGTATTGCTCTAGGAGTACAAGGATGTGCTACTTCTCCCCATAGTGAAAATGCTTCTGTTGCTTATGCATCTGGTGTCAGTTTCTTATTCTTGGAAAGTATAGTTAGGCAAGCCTTGCGTGAAGGTGATCATCGTATTTCTACTAAACATCCTTCTCCAGGAAGTCTTCTAGGTTTACCACTTACTGCAGTTATTGCGAGTGGATATGCAACTAAAGATTATCTTGCTAATTCTTATCAAACTGCTCGACAAGAACTGTTGCAAAAACAGGCACAAACAAGAAGGAGACAACCATGAAAAATAAACTTGCTAGTCTTGCTGGAGCATTTGCTTTAGCGGGCGCGGGAGTTGAAGCTAAGGCAGCAGATATGGGTATAGGGTCTAGAGGACCTACATCATATCAATTTGATCAGAGAGTTAGTTATTCTGATAGAGAGTTAAATGGAAATAGAACTCAGGCATCTACTGGAAATTCTATTTTCAAATATTGGAATGGTAATGAGAAAGGAATATGGGCATTTCTTAATGTGCCTTTTAGAGAAGTTAGTAATAATTCTGGAAAGAGTTCTGGGCTAGGAGATGTTAGTCTGGGAATTGGACCTAGAGGGAGAATTGATTTAGGAGAAAATGGAAATCTGTATTTACTTAGTTATGTTGGATTGAATTTACCAACTGGGGATGTTGATAAAAGACCTGCGCTTGGAAATGGAAGACTTGATAAGAAAGTCGGATTATTTTCTACTTATTCGACTTCTGATAAAAGATTTGGTCTTGATATTTCTCTTGAATATAACTTTACGGGAGAAAATAACCTTGGTGTTAAGCCTAGTGATGAATTATCTGCTGGAATGATTGTTAGTGGTAAGATATCTGATAAATGGAAATTTGGAACTGGCGCTGTTGGAACTATGAAACAATATGGTAAGAATGATGGAGATCATCAGTTGAGTTTAAGAGGAATTTTAAGATATGATCATTCGAAGAAATGGCATTCTGTCTTTATATTAGATAAAGATGTTTCAACAAGAAATATGCCAAGTGGATTTAATACTACGGCATTAATTAGGTATAATTTTTAATATGGACATAGATGAAAATAAAATTGAATTATCTAAAGCAAAACTCTCTTTATTAGAAGCATATTTTCAAAAAATCAGAACTCGCTTTCCTGAATTAAATACTCATAGGGAGATTTTTGTCTTCAGTTCATTAGAGAAGATAGTTAATAATCTCGGTAACACTGAAAAATCAACTACAAAAGAATTAGATAAAGAAAATCTGGAAAAAATTAGAAAAGAAGCAGGATTGACACAGAAAGAATTGGCTATGCAATTAGGTATTAATGATTATAATATTTGTAGATATGAAAGAGGAGGGCTATGCTATCCTCCAACTGGTCGTAAAATGAGTAAGTATGTGGAATGGTTAAAAGAAAGAGGATATAACTTCTGAGATAGTTTTATTAATTATGCTTTCTCGAAGAATAAATGAAAGGTGAAATATTATTCGGACCTGCAGGGTTAGGCCCTGTCAAAACAGCTGAACAGGTGTTGGAGAAGTATCATAAGCTTGGCTTAAAGGCGTGTGAAATTGCTTTTACATATTCTGTTTATATAAAAGCTGGAGATGCTGTTAGAATTGGTGAGATTGCTAAAAAACTCGGAATTGAACTAAGCATACATGCACAATATTGGGTAAATTTGAATTCTGCTGAAAAGGAAAAGAGAGAAGCTACAAAAAAGAGAATTTTACAGTGTTGTGAAATTGGAGAGTTGCTTGGAGCTAAAGTTGTTGTATTTCATCCAGGCTACTATGGTGATGATAGAATTAAGGCTTATGATACAATCAAGGATGGAATTATTGAAATAATGAAAGAGATAAAGAAGAAAGGTTGGAAGATTCAAATAGCTCCTGAGACTATGGGTAAAATTAATGTTTTTGGAAGTATTGATGAAATTTCAAGGCTTGCAAAAGAAACTGGTTCTGCAATATGTATTGATTTTGCACATATCCTTGCAAGAGATAAGAAAGTTGATTATAAATTAATTGAAAAATCTTTTCCACAGAAGGAATGGCATGTTCATTTCTCTGGAATTGTGTATGGTGAAAAAGGGGAAAAACACCATATTAAAACTGAAAAGAAAGCTTGGAAGGAACTAATTGATAACTTGCCTAAGGACAGAAAGATAAGAATAGTTAATGAAAGCCCTGAAATGGTTGAAGATGCTGTGGAAGGAATGAA
>JBBSXN010000004.1:0-31889 GCA_038045765.1 Nanobdellota archaeon
ACAAATTCAATTTCCTCTTCGGAGAATTTAAGTTCTTTTTGTGTGGCTGGGTTTTTTAGGAAATGTTTTAGAATTATGAAATCTTGTAATGCTTTTTGATATGAGCAGTGAGTGTGAAGTGCTAGTTTTTTTGCAATTGTTTTTTTCTTTTCCATGTTTTGATTGTTTATCCAGATTTTAAGGATTCTTTTTGGAGATTCGTATTTGGTAAAACCTAACGATGGTGTTTTTTTTGCATAGCTTATTCCTGCAGATTGGAAAATGTTTTGATAAAGAAGGAATCTCCAGTGCTGATTTTTGTATATTCTACCTCTGAAGATATCTGCTTCACCCAGTGCGTGATATGCCTTTGCTAGTGCTTCATTTTTATATTCTCTAGGGATATTTTCTTCTATCCAGAGGAGAATTTCATCTAGAGAGAGTTTGGTATTGTCAAATAAATTGAGAAAATCATTTCTTTCCTTAAATAGAGATCTTAAAATATTAAAGATGTTGTCTTCTAAATCTCTTTTTTCAGTTGTGTCTACACTGATTAAATCTACATGTGAATATGCTTGAAGATCATTAAGTGCTGCTCTTAAATCACCCTGAGATTTAACTGCAATTTGTTGGAAGAATCTGTCATCTTTTATTAGATTCTCATTCGTAGCTACTCTTTTTAAGATTTTTATAATTAATTCTTGTGATAATGATTTCATTTCAATTAAAGAAGATATCTTTCTTACTGGCGCTAACTTGGTCTGCCAGGCATCGTTACAAGTCATAATTATAGGGTGTTTTGTTTCTTCTAAGATTCTTACAAGTTCTGGAACTCCACCAATATCAGTTCCAGTTACACCGTCTATTTCATCCATTAGAATTAATTTTCCTTTTCTAAATAAACTCATTTGTTCACTTGCTGGTTTTAATATTTCTTCAAGCTTTTTTTTATTTCTTAGATCTGATGAATTAAGCTCAAATACTTCCACATTATTTTCTTTTGCAGCTGCTAAGACTAATGACGTTTTTCCAGTTCCAGCAGGGCCATAAAGAACAAGACCTTTTTTCTTCGGAAATTCTTTTAGAAATTTTTTAACTGTTTCAATTGCTGTCTCTTGACCTACTAAATCAGTAAATCTCTGCGCTCTATATTTTTCAGCAAAACTTTCATGCAATGTCTTCATTTTTCACCTTTATTTCATTAATCTCAAATTGCTTTGCCTTGTCCGGCAAGAACAAATGAAGCAAGTAGAGACAAAAGTTGTACAAATTCATCTGAGCCTTGAGTCATTCTAAATTCTATTTCTCCTGTTTTTTCTGTTAATCTTACTTTTACTTCAGGTTCTATTTGAAGAGTCCAGATTTCTTTTTGTATAGCCTTTATGATGTCTGTGCCTGCTATTGAATCTTTTAACATTACATCTAATAGTCTATCTCTTGCGCCTATGAAGTCTCCAGCTAGTGCTGAATCAAGTGAAACACGTATTCCAACTGGTTTTCCAGATGAAGCGATCATGTTTACCATTTCTGCATTTATGTCTAGTGCAATTGAGGCTGTTGCTTGTAAAAGATTTATTGCTTTTCTACAGTCTCCTTCACTTCCCTCATATAATGCTTCTAATGCATCATCAGCTATCTTCAATTTTTCATTTAATGCTATTTTTTTCATAATTTCTATAACATCTTTCTTCTCTAAGAGTTTGAATCTGAATAAAACGCATCGAGATTGAATAGGGTCTATTATATTGCTTGAGTAGTTGCATGAAAGAATGAATCTACACGTATTTGTGTAATTCTCCATTGTTCTTCTTAGAGCTTGCTGAGCTTCTTTTGTCAAAGCATCTGCTTCATCTAAGAAAATAACTTTGAAAGGTATACTGTCAAGAGCTTTTGTTCTTGCAAAGTCTTTTACTTTTTGTCTTATTACATCAATACCTCTTTCATCAGAAGCGTTTAATTCAAGGTAATTCTCTCTCCATGCTTCTTTGAATAGTGCTTTTACTACTATTAAAGCAAGAGTGGATTTACCAGTTCCTGCAGGTCCAGCAAACATAAGATGAGGGATATTCATTGCTTGAACTAATGAACTAACTCTCTTTATTATCTCCTGTTGACCAACTAAATCTTCAAATTTTGTAGGTCTATACCTCTCTGTCCAGATATCACTTTGACTCATGAATGGAATTTGAAAAGACTTTATTTAAACATTGTTGTGATGATGTTTCACAATAATGTTTTTATAGATTAAAAATTGATTTTTTTATGATTACCTTACCTAAAAGTAAAGACGAGATTATAGTTGTAGTTCATCCTTGGTGTTTTACTTATGCTCCAGATATACTAGCTCAATTTGATAATGCAGGCCTTAGATTGAAAGAGAGAGTTGTTGAGCGCGTACCTTCAGAATCTATTAGGAAACATTACTCTTTTCATCAAGGACAGCCTTATTTTGAACCATTAGTAAAAGCTATTACTGGAAGACCTGTGCGTGTAGCACATTATCTAGGAGATTACGATGTTTTTACAGATTTAAAATTAAAAGTCAGGGAAAGATATAATCTTAGAATTCAGCAAGTAGGAACTCATGTGCGTGCAGCAGTTCATGCATCAAGGAACAGGGATGAATTCGTTAATGAAATACTTGCTTGGAGAGAGTTCTTACATTAATGTTAATTATTTAATTAAGTTGAATATACAATTAAGCAGATCTAGATCTATGAAGTCTTCTCTTTCTCTTTTCCTTCTTTAATCTCTTTCTCTGCCATTTCCATCTCATTTGATTTTTCTTCTTCCAACGTCTTGATGATCTTTTCATGATTGACAATAAGAAAATTGGTTTATAAAGTTTTAGTTAAGGGTTATTTATATGAAAACAAGGTGATGCTAGATAGGATTTTTAAGGCTTATTAGCTGTTAACTAGAATGATAGAAGTGGAAGCTAGGGGTAAGATTGAAGGAAACTTTGATGAATTGGTTGAGAAATTTAGGAAAATTGCTAAGTTTAAAGGCGAGAAGGAGAGAATTTCCTTTGTATATATAAGACATAATATCAAGATAGATGTTAGAGAGGTTTTAGATGATATTGTTGATTTAAGATTGAGAGTTACTAATAAACAAGCAGAAATAATAATGAAGTATGGAAAATGGAGTGGAAGTGATAGTCGCGAGGAATATTCGGTTCCAATAAACTTACAAGATATTGAATCAGCTGTATCTTTGCTTAAGTGTCTTGATTGGGATAAAGGGATTATAGCTACAACAAAGACTTTTGTTTTTGATTATAAAGGAATAGAATTTGCTTTAGTTAAATATTATGGCGATGAATATTACTTCGAGGCAGAGAAAATGGTTGAAAATAAGAAAGATATTAAAAAAGAAAAAGAGTTTATTAAAGAAGAATGTAAGAAGTTAGGTTTGAATATATTTACGGGTAATGAATTTATGGATTATATAAATTATCTAAATAAGAATAAAAATTGCAAATTTGATTTTAAGAAGCAGGACTTTTCTTATTGGAAAGATAAGTTTAAAGATTATTTCTGATTGGTTAGATAGCCTTTTAAGTGTGTTTTGCTATAAAATACCATGGGATTTTGGCCAGTAGTTAATAATATATTGAAACAGGCAGATTTGATAGTGATAGTTGGAGATGCAAGAATGCCAGAAGATTCTATTAATCAAGAATTGGTTGGAAAAACAGAGAGAATGGAGAAGGCTTTTGTAATTGTATTTACCAAGGTTGACTTGATTTCTAAAGATAACTTATCTAAATTGAAGAATAAGTATAAGGGTGCTTTCTTTGTTTCTGCTATTAAGAATCTGAATGTAAATTTACTTAGGAAACATTTGCTTATACAAGCTAAAAAACTGAAATTGGATGATATGAGGGTAGCTATGGTGGGTTATCCTAATATAGGCAAGAGCGCTTTGATTAATGTTTTAGTTAGGAGGGCTAGTGCGCTTGTTGCAGATAGCCCTGGAACTACTAAAGGGCCTCAATGGATTAAAGCTAAGGGTTTTCTTATGCTTGACACGCCAGGAGTTATTCCTTATGATGATAGACATACAAAACTTGGGATGATTGGAGCTAAAAGTCCTGATAAAATGATACATCCTGAAAAGGTTGCTTTTGAAGTTATAAGGAAGATACTCGCTGCAGATAAACAGACATTAATCAATCATTATAAAATCGAGAAGAATATAAGCGAAATGAGCATAGACGATATATTTAATGAAATTGCTAAGAGAAGAGGGTATTTCATGAAAGGTGGAATTATTGATGAGCATAGAACTGCTGTAGCGATTGTTAGAGAGTGGCAGAAGGGAAAGTTAAGACTGGATTAATTCATCTACTTTTTCTTTTATTATGTTTATAACTGATTTTATCTCTTCATGATTGTTTGAATTGTTTTCTGGAATTTGCCAGTGGATGATTTTCTTTTTTGTTTTGATGTATTGAGCTAAGAAAGAAGGCATGACATCATCTGCAGCAATTACTATTGTGTCTGCCCAGTTTGCTAGCTCTTCAGTTATTCTTTTTGGCTTGCCTTCTAGGTCTATTCCTAATTCATAAGCACATTCAACCTCATCAGAATCAAGAGGATAACTACCTGCTTTTAATCCAGCGCTGTCAGACTTTATTTTCTTATCTTTGTTTATCTTTTTGAAATATGCTTCTGCTACTCTACTTCTAAATCTATTAAATCGACAAATGAATAATATATTATTTGGCTTCATTTTTATTAATTGTAATTAGGTTATATAAGAGTTATTGTAGGGAATGATATTGTTATCTATAATACGATATTGATGTTATCTAGTAATAATATTTTCTCCTACAAACTTAATCTAAAGTTAGGTTCCGAACTTTATCTTATCAATTGCTTCTTTGAATATAGGTGCTTTTTCTTCTCCTAAGATTTCATGATAATTCTTGGGATTTGAATGTATTGCTCTTCCTAGACTACCAAATTGTTTTATCACTTGAGATACTTCTTGTTCTGAAAGAGAAGTTTTTGATAGTATTCTCCATCCTTTTACTGGATTTACTTGAATAGCTTTTTCATAGGCTAGTGTGTTAAGTATATTTTCAGCATCTAGTATCTCATCATAAGCTAAGCTATCTATTAATACTCTTGATTTTGCTAGATCTAATTTAGTATAGTCTTTTATTACTAGATTTGTTTCTTTATCTACACCAGAAGTTATTTCTTTCATTCTTGTTTTAAGTAGTGTTCCTTCATTTCCTAGTTCTACAATGTATCTTCTTATGTCTTCAGCTATTTTTTGAATCATTCTACCTTTCTGAATTACGGCTACGGCATGGTTTATACTATCATAATTTCTAAGCTCTGATTGAGTTAAAAGATGAACATGTTTATCAAATAGTTCTCTTTGTTTTTCAATTAATTGTATGTGTTCATTTGCTTTTCTCAATAATTCATCCGTGTTTTTTAAGTGGTATCTTAGATTTTTGTAGAAAAGAGTTATTTCATTTTTTCTCTCAGATATAGCTACTACTAATGTTCCTATTTGTTTAGCAGTTCTTTCCCCGGCTTTATGTCTTGTACCTGTTTCATTTGTTTTTATCTTACTGCTAGGAGTCAAAAGAACATTTGCATAGTTTATTCTTTTAACATCTTTAGAAAGAATTATCGCACCATCCATTTTTGTTAATTCAATAAGACGTTGAGGTGTGAATCTGCAGTTTACTCTGAAACCTCCATCAATTACTGGAAGAAGGTTTTCATTTTCTACAACAAGCAAGGCTCCTTTGCCTGTTTTTAAAGCTCCATCAAGAGCAGTTCTAAAATTTGTTCCAGGAGCTAATGTTCTTAAAACTGTGAAGAATTCTTCTTCTGATACGTGGTAGTTCTGTTGAGGGATTATTGTTCCTTGAACTTCCACTAATTCTTTTTTCACTCCTTCTTTTTCTTCTTTAAAATCTATTTTATTGTTCTCTTCTTCCATTCATCACCTTTTTTATATTTATTTATAGTGTTTGTTCTATAAATACTTATGTCTTGTATTTTTGATATTATAAATGTTTTCTTAGATGGTTTAGGATAGATTATCTTCTTCTCTTTTTTCAGCAATAATAAAACATTCTTCATTTGTTTTATCTCTATTTCTTACAAAAATAAGAACTTTCCCTTTTTCAAGATATATTTTTTTAACTCCTTCTTTTCCTATCAGAGTTTTTTCTTTTAGCATGTAAAAATCATTAAACTCTCTATCCTTCTCAAATTTCGCATCCTTATTTTTATAGAGATCTATAATTTTATAATATTCTTGTTTATTCTTGTTTATTCTTTTATTCTTTATTGCTCCTAAAATATTTAAAAAAGTCATAATACTATCTTTAGCTTTTTCTTCGCTTCTTTTATCACTGGTGAATCCACATTCAATACAAATACCAATTTTATTTTTTAGGTTCATATAATATTCTGTTGAGCCAGGTTCGAATTTATCCCAATTATACGTGATTATATCAAATGGAAGCTTTTTTGCTATTTCAAAACTATTCTTTTCACATATTATAAATGGAGTTGTTGAATGAGTATTGCTTGAATGTATATCTAGAAGAAAGTCTGTTTTTTCTAATATATTGATTATTTCTCTAGCAGTTTTTCCTTCAATTGTATTCTTTATTTCATCTATTTGATTTTTAAAAAAAGACCTATTTAAATTATATTCTATGAATCTTTTACCTTTATTTATAGCTTCTAGATTTGCGTATATAAATATAACTTTCCCTTTTTTTATTTCTATATTAGGTATTATTTCGTCAAATGCTTTTATTCCGCAAGTTTCGTTTCCATGAATTCCTGCAAGTATAGTAATTGTTTTTCCTGGTTCTTTACCCTCTTTTTCTATTACCTTTATATTACTCATGAATTATATTGCTTCTTTCTATCATTTTTTCTACACTTTCCTTATCAAAATACTTGAATTCCCATTTAAACCAAGTGCTTCCTCTTTCTGGATCTTTATATAGTTCTTCACCTTTTTCATCTGAAAATATTTTGCCTAGAATAGATAATACAAAAGGATTTATAGTTCTTGTTATAAATGTTTCATAACCTTGATTATATGCTTCTTTTAATCTAATAGCTGAAATAGCTGAACCATAACCATGGCCTTGAAATCTTTGTACAACACCTATTTCAGAACCATAAAAAACTTTCTCGATGTTTAAACCTTTGTTTCTAAGATTTTCGATTGCCGGCATAAAATCTACGGTAACTGTATGAGTGGGATGCATTTTATAACCCCAACTAAAACCTATCACTTTTTCTTTTTCAGATTCTTTTCTTTTCAAAATAAATCCTATAAAACCAGGCTCATTAACTGCTTCTTCAATTAATTTCTCATGATTTGCAAATGAAGGATAAAAAGAAATTAATCTTAAATCATCCCCGCATCCAACACATTTTTCTAAACCTTCTTTGTTTAATAAAATAATACTATTTTTTCTTCTACAATATTTATCTCTGCAATCATTTTCTATTGATTCTTTTCTCCTATCTTTATCAAATTTATCACATTCTGATTTGGTATATTGAGTCATACAATGCAGTGGGTCATTTTTTTCTTTCAAAGAATTCTCACAAATTAGATCTTCGTGCCAAGGGTGTCCCATAAAAACTTCTTTATAGATGGGAGCTAGTTCTTCCTTATTATTTTGATTTATTCTTTCTACTCTTGCTTCCAATTGTTGAGTCATTTTTATCTATTTTATCTATTTTATTTAGTATATAAATCTTATTTATGTGACCCTTTTTTAGTGATTACACGCAAAGTTTAAATATAGGTCTTATTCATATATTCATGCATAAACAAATAAGTCCTAATATAGAATTACATTTATTGTCTCCTAACACTCCAGATTTCTTTTCAAGAATTTCTTCTGCAAAGGGTATTTTTGTTGGTAGTGAAAATAGTATGATTGATGTTGATAAAATTGATGAATTTTATAAAGGAAAAGTTGGTCCTGAGAGTGTTGATCTGGATAAAATGACTGGTAATAGTCGAGTTTTATCTTTATTAGAAATAATGAAAGAAAATAAGAAAGCTGCTTTTTTCCCAGGGACTTTACTTAGAAATTATGGAGGATACTCTCTACCGGTTATGCCCATAATTGTTGATGGAAAGATAGTTAGAGAACAAGTTAAACAAGATGGAATATTTTATGATGATGAAGTTGAGCTTGGAAGGCATTTATTGGGTGATGATTTTGCCGAGAAAGTTAAAAGATCTTCTGGAGATTATTTTGATGAGCCTTTAAAGACGTTACAATCTACATTAATGAGAGAAGTCAAAGATAGAAGAGCTGCTTGTCTTTCCCCAATAAAAATTAAAGGTTATAATGTTTTACCAGTTATTTGTAGTGATCTTTCAGCTATGGCTAAAAATAATCATGGAAATAAGGTAGATTTAATTGTTCATTCTTGTACAAATTATTTTAAAAATAATGAAGAGAGAATTGAGCTTTATAATAAATATCTTGGAAAAATGGCTAAAAGAGATAACCTTGCTAATGAAGTATTAATTGCAACATCTGAACGGGGAGATTTTCTCGATGAATTTGCTTCCTTTAAGGGAATCTTTTCTTATTCTAGAAATAAATTGTCTGTTGTAAAACAAGAATGTTTTTAAATCATTATATTATTGCTTTTAGAGTGGTGGAGGAAAATATTTAATGTCAACACCAATATTTGAAGTTGCTAAAGGGCATAGGGATTCTTCTGGAAGAGAGGCAATTTTAAGAAATAAAGTGAGAGATACTTTAAGAGGGATTTTTGAGAGATATGGGTATAACCCTCTTGAAACTCCAATGATAGAAAATGCGGAGACTATTAGTTTTAAGGGAGGTGGAGAGATCAAGAAAGAAGTCTATCGGTTGAGTGATCAGGGCGGAAGGGATCTTGCTCTTAGATTTGATCAGACTTTACCTTTTGCTAGATTTCTTGCTACTAATCCAGATGTTAAATTTCCTTTTAAGAGATATGTTATGGGTCCAGTTTTTAGAGATGGGCCTACACAACCAGAACAAGGAAGATTTAGAAGTTTTACTCAATGTGATGTAGATGTGGCTGGTGTTAAAGGTATGGCTGCTGAAGCAGAATTGCTTGCTTTAGCTCAAGATTCTTTTGGTGCTTTAGGCTTGGGAGGAGTAGATGTTAAAATAAACAATAGAAAATTGCTTTATGGTGTTTTAGATTATGCAGGAGTTCCAGATAATGCCAAACTGAGAACTATAATTACGCTTGATAAAATGGATAAATTAGGCGTTGATGAAATGGTGGAAAATTTGGAAAGACTTACTTTAACTGATGAGGCGATGGGAATATCTAATGAGACTTTACGTGAATTAGATAGCTTAGCTAAAAAGAGTAGCTTTGTTGGTGCGGTTGAAAACTTAAGACATAAAATTGTTGCAGAAGTTGGGACTTTAGGTTACCACGAAGTAAATCAAATCGCAATAAATGATAGTGTCGATTATGATGATCGAATAAGGTTAGTCGGAGATTTTAAAACTAAAGGTGAGAGACTTTTAACAAGTGATTCAGTGGCTCGTTTAATGGAATTAGTAAAATCTGGAGGAAATAATGAAGAGACTTTTGCAAGATTGAAAGCAAATGTCACTTCTCCTAGAGGATTAGAAGGACTTAATGAAGTTAGACAACTTTTAGATTACTCTAAGGGTATGGGTTTTGATTTTATTTCTCTTGATCCAAGTTTGGCCAGAGGACTTGATTATTATACTGGAACGACTATTGAAGTTTTTTTAAAAGATAGAAGTACAGTTAAGTCTGCTATTTTAGGTGGAGGTAGATTTGATGATATGTTAGGAGATTATAGAGGTAGAGGAGAAGAAATTCCTGCAGTTGGATTCTCTTTTGGTTTGGAGAGACTAGTTATGATACTAGATAAGAATGCTGATTCTCCTTCCAATGTTACTCAATTATACCTTATTCCTATGAATACAACTGCACAATCTCTAAAAATTGCTCATCAGCTTAGACAAGAAGGTGTTAATGTTGATATAGATCTTGTTGGAGGTAGGAAATTAGGAAATGTTATTTCAAGCGTTAGTTCATTAGGTATACCCTATGTTGGAATTATTGGAGAAGATGAAGTAAGAGAGGGAGTATTAACTGTTAAAAATTTAAGGACTAGAGAACAGAATAAAGTTCCAATATCTGATGTTCCAAAATATTTATCTATGGGTCGACAGCTCAAAACATAATGTTGGAACCTAATTATCATTTAAGCAAGTCTCACTTTATCCTATTATCGAGTTTATTAAAGTCTGGAAGATTTTCTAAATCTATTTTAGAAGAATTTTTTCTTTCTTGTTTAAGTAACCCTATTCAGTGGATGAATTTAGATTGTACAAATGAAGAAGATTTAAATGGTAAATCTAGAAAAATAAAAACTGCTAGAAAAAAAGCTCAAATTAGTGGATTAATTTCATTAATTACTGACTTACCAAAATATGAAGAGATAATAGATGCATGTTCTGGAAATGGCTTTTTTACTGCTAAGCTTGCAGAAAGATTTCCCCAGACTTATGTAGTAGGATTAGATAATAATTCTGTATTGGTTAGAAAAACATCTTTGGCTTATTCCGGTTTTCCCAATTTATCTTTTCAAACTTTAAATTTGTTTAGTGCTAATTTAGACCTTGAAAGAAAATCTAGATTAATAACTTCCTTGCACGGTTGTGGTGGATTGATAGATAAAGCCATAGACTTGGCTATTTCTTCAGAAGCAGATTTTGTAGGAGTTCCTTGTTGTTATTCTAAGATTAAATTAAATTATCCTTCTCTTTCTTTGCCTAGAAGTAGGGCCTTGTCCGATAAGACTGAAGAATATAATGCATTTTTAAAACATGCTAGTGAGTCAGAGGGCTCAACTTCAAGAAGAACAACTAATATTGCTGCAGTATTGGGAGATGTTTTTAGAATTTTAGTTAATTTTGATAGATTATTTTATTTACAGCAAAATGGTTATAAAACTCATATTGTTCCAATTGCCGATAAATTTATTTTTTCTGAAGATGGCAAAAATCATATAAA
Source organism: Nanobdellota archaeon (assembly GCA_038045765.1). Lineage (GTDB taxonomy): Archaea > Nanobdellota > Nanobdellia > Pacearchaeales > GW2011-AR1 > SICV01. Next base: position 11,064 of record JBBSXN010000004.1, read on the forward strand.
TACACCTCATAGATATGCCTTGGTAGGAGTCAGAAGAAAATGATTTATACTTCTAGAATTGTTGGAGTTGGAAATTATGAAGGAAAACCGTTAGTTACATTTACTCTCGCTAGTAAGAGTATACCTTTTAGAGAATTGAGAATTAATCATGAAAAAAGTAGAATCAATGTTTATTCTAAAAAAGGTTTTGAAAATCATCAAACAAATCAAGATCCAGAAGTTGATAATTATTCATGTATCAGAACGGGGGTTACAAAACTAGGAGAGAGATTTATGGTTACTTTCAATGGGCATATGTGTAAGAGAGTTACTTCAAATTTAGTAGATGGTATAAACCCCCTTACATCACTTGATTTAACTTTATTGGCTTTTAGAGGGGCTCCAAATGATGCTAGAATAGGAGGAATAAGTTTTTTTAATAAAGAAGGTAAAAACAGTTATTATTTAGGAGTTAATGATGTTGATAGGGGAGAGAAAAGAATTTGTTCATATCCCAATTTCCGCATTAAAGAATTAGAAAACCGCATTGCATATATTTATGATAGAGATACTAATTTTGAGAAAGTGTATGATCTAGTTATTCCTGGTTTATCTACTCAAGAATTGGCTAATAACATACATAATAATATTGTTGGACAAGAGATTAAATTTGGTTTGGCTACAGGGGTTGCTATTATGAATCAAGAAAAATTTGAGTTTGGAGTTTTCAATAATAATTTTGATGAAGAAACTATTAAAAGATGGTCTGCTTAAATTTCCTTAACTTTTGACAGATTTATTTTTCCCTTATACAAAGCCATACCCACTACAACTCCGTATACTCCAATCTTTTTTAAGTTAAATAAATCTTGTTCATTACTAATCCCGCCGGAGGCAATGATTGGACTTTTTATTTCTTTTATAATTTCTGGTAGATATTCTAAGTCCGGTCCTTTTAGTTGGCCTTCTTTATCAACACAAGTCATTAAAAAAGCAGAACAATAATCTTCCATATTTTTTGCTATTTGTATTGGGCTTAGAGAAGTAGACTCATCCCAACCATGTGTAAGCACCTTTCTATTTTTATAATCTAAAGAAACAATAATTTTTTCTTTACCTATTTTTTTGCATAATTCTTTAAGAAAATTTATATTATTTACTGCTGAAGTACCAACAATCACATAGTTAGCTCCATTTTTTATTAAAGACTCTGCTTTTTCAATTGTTCTTATACCTCCTCCTACTTCAACTTCACATTTTTTATTTTTTAGCAATCTTTCTATTATTTTAGTGTTATCTCCGAAGTTTTTTGCAGCATTTAAATCAATAATATGCAATCTTTTTATTCCAGAATTATAAAAATTTAATGCAACAGAGTCTATGTCATCTATGACAACTTGTTCTGAACCGAAAACACCTCCAACAAGCTGTACGCATTTTCCATCTTTAAGATCGATTGCAGGAATTGTTATCATTTTATTCAATAATTTTATTTATAGGATACTCGACTATTCCTGATGCCCCTGCCTCTTTTAATTTAGGGATTAATTTTCTTATTTCTTTTTTATCAACTATCGTTATAACATCGCACCATTTTTTATCACTTAATTCAGAGATTGTTGGATTTTGTAAAGCAGGTAATACTGCAAGTATTTTATTTAGATCTTCTTTTTTCACGTTCATCATTAAACCTGCTTTTGTTTCTGCAAGCAGAACTCCTTTAAGTAGCATGGCAAGCTCTTCTATCTTCTTTCTCTTCCAATCATTTTTAATGCTTTCTTTATTTGCTATCAATCTTGTTGTTGATTCTAAAATAGTGTCTACAATTCTTAAATTATTTGCTCTTAGAGAATTGCCTGTTTCTGTTACATCTACAATTGCATCAACTAGAAGAGGAGTCTTAATCTCTGTTGCACCCCATGAAAATTCTACTTTTGCTTTTACATTGTTCTTCTTTAAATAGTTTTGAGTTAGCTTTACTGTTTCTGTAGCTATTCTTTTTCCTTCTAAGTCTTTTACTGTTTTTATTGGTGAATCATTAGGTACTGCTAGAACCCATCTTACTGGACGAAGACCTTGTTTTGCATATATTAGTTCTGCAATTTCAACTATATCTGCTTCATTTTCTAAAATCCAATCTTTTCCAGTAATACCTGCATCTAAGACTCCATCTTCTACAAACATTGCAATTTCTTGTGCTCTAAGTAAAACACAAGATATTTCAGAATCATCTATAGAAGGAAAATATGAACGAGAATCTAGTTTTATATTGAAACCTGCTTTTTCTAATAGTTTAAATGTAGTTTCTTCCAAGCTACCTTTAGGTAAACCTAAAACTATCTTTCTTTCATCAATATTATTTTTTAGTCTTTCCATATTTTTCCTCCGGATTAAATAGCCTAGATCCAACTATTTTAAAGTTATCGTTTTCTAATTTTCTGTAAAAACATGATTTGTATCCTGTGTGGCAGGCTGCTTCACCTATTTGTTTTATTTTAAGCAAAACTGTATCTTCATCACAATCTATATAAATTTCTTTAACTTCTTGAATATTACCAGATTCTTCTCCTTTCATCCAAAGTTTGTTTCTTGTTCTGCTAAAGTAATGTGCTTTTTTTGTTTTAAGTGTTTTTTCCCAAGCTTCTTCATTCATAAAAGCAAGCATTAAAATCTCTGCTGTTTTGTAATCTTGAACTACAACTGGCAAAAGACCATTTAGTTTTTCAAAATTTGGTTTCATATAATTCTCCTGAAATTTATTTTTTTAAAGTTATTACTAAAATTGATGAATATAACCAGCAGATTTTACTGCCTTTGCTCCATACATTAAATGTGAATAATCCATATTATTTATTGTTTTCCTAAGGTTATAAATGTTTTTAATTTAATTATGCCCGTGCCGGCTGAAAGAATTTTCATGTCAAGATTCTCTAGAATCTTGAGCATCCAAAAAACAAGTGTTTCACACATTCTTTTTTTGATAAACTCAAATTCTTAGTGCCGTCACTTGCATAGAATTGCTTTGCAATTCTATATTATGCCCGTGCCGGGATTTGAACCCGGGTTTATGCCGTCCTCCATTGTCTCTAAAAAGAGATAATGGTAGATTCACGATATTTGTCCGAAGACGGACCGAAAGTATCATCTCGTCGACTTAACTTTCAATATTGTACCATGCTTTCTATCTTTTGAATTTCTAGCAATGCGAGAGGGCATCGTCCTTGACCACTAGACTACATGGGCTGATTGTCAAAAGAGAATAATAATAAGGTTTAAAAGTATTGTGCATTGAAATATTTATGCCTAGTGTAGAAACTTTAAGAAGATTGGTGGGTGGAATTACCAGAGGTTATGTAGATTTAGCTCAAAGTAATTTTGATAAAGGAGATTATGATTCTGTTCAAGATAGATGGCAAGGAGTGTTGTTGGCGAATCAGTATATTGCATTAAGGGATTTTATTGCAGGTGAGCTTCATTGTGGATCCAGTTTTTGTGCAGAAGTAGATGTTGCAACTGAACTTTTATCTAGAAATGATTTTGCTCGTGCTAAGAGTTTAGAAAAAAGAATACGTGCTTATGCTGCTCAGACTGGATTAGAATTTTCAGATGACTGTAAATAATTATTTTAGTTTCCTAGATACATGATTATGTAAATACCTAACGTGCTTGCTACAAATGTTATGATTGTTAATACTCTTTTATTTATTCTTTTTAATCCTGCCAACATGAATGTACTGAATTCATTTGGGATTGGAGAGGCTAAGATAAGTCCTATAAATGCATAAGCAAGATAAATTCTTATTCTATGAGGGATTTCTTTATCTATTATTTTTATAACTTCTTGAAAATCCTTTGTTCTTTCTAAGTCTTCTATTTCATCTTCAAATGAGAATTTGAAATAGTGGAACATGCCTAAAGTAGCTAGTGTACAACCTATTCCAGCTACCAAAGATGAAAAGAACATATTAGATATGCTAGCTGTTAGAAAGAAGCCCACTGCAAATGGAGTCGTAAAACCGAATGCAAATAATATTCCGGCTATGAATGTGCTAATGTAACCATAAGAACTTAGATTTAATAAGAATGATTCTACTTGGGGTTGTTGGAATATTACATATGCAAATATTATTGTGGCTAGAAGTAATATAAGCTTAGGATGATGGTGAAGTCTGAATAGTTTTTTCATTTTTCCTCTTTTTTATAGCATAATAGCCCCACCAGGATTCGAACCTGGGTCTCGAGCGCCAGAGGCTCGAATACTAGACCACTATACGATAGGGCTTTTAAGATATAAATCTTACTTATGCTTATTATTGGAAAATTCAAGGTCTTTTAAATATTTGGTTATATGATGCGATAGGTTTAAATGTATTTTATGATTTAATTGAATATGTTAAGGAGGACACATTTAGCTATAGGTATTGGTATTGCTCTTTATTTTTTGCCCCACGTAACTAATAAATTACTTTTTATTCCAATTGTTCTTATTGCTAGTCTACTTCCTGATGTTGATTCAATAACTTCATCTGCAGGGAGTTGGAGGTTCTTTAGGCCTATCCAGATGATGGTTAATCATAGAGGATTTTTTCATTCTTACACCTTTTGCATAATAGTTACCATTCTTCTTACTTTTTTATATCCTATCTCTTCTTTACCTTTCTTTTTAGGTTATAGCTTTCATTTACTTGCAGATAGTTTTACAGTCCAAGGAATAAAGCCGTTCCCACCATTTAAAGCTGAATCTAAAGGACCAATAAGGACTGGAAGCAAGGTAGAGCAAGGAATATTATTAACTTTCATTATGATTGATGTTGTTTTATTTATAAGAATTTTTGTTTAGATAATACTATATTCTATATCGGGATAATGTTTTTATACACCATTATATTGGTTAGTTGATGGGGTGTAAAAAATGGTAGTTGGATGGATAGTATTAGCTGTTGTGGCTTTTCTTACATTTATTGTTTTGTTTAAATCTCAAAACTTAATGGGTTTTTTAGCCATAGTTAAAAATAATATATTTTATATCTTTCTCATAGGCGTTGTTCTTTTCTTTGCTTTTTCTCTTAATCATATTCATGAAAAATATGATGTTAATTTAAAGAGTTTTGAAGGAATAGTTCAGGCTGGGCAGATTTACTTTTATTGGTTTCAATCTATATTCAAGAATGTAGGAGAAGTTAGCGGTTATGCTACTAAACAGGACTGGTGGCTTGATAGTGTAAATGCTACTAAGATAAAATGAAAGTTACAATTCTTGTGGTTAAAATGTTTTTTGTGGCTGCTTTATTTATAATAAGTAATCAAAATTTATATATGTCTAATGTAGATGATAGAGGAACTTTCTATGATTATTATACCAATTGGATTGATACTCTTTTTCATCAGGCTTTTGTTATAAGCGGGTATGTAGTAAAGTTTGAATGGCTCCCAAGTAATAATGGAACAATTAATAGTGTTTTAACAAGTGGAAATGCAAGTTTAAGTGAAGGGTAGATTATTCTTACAGGGCAGATATTAAATTAAGAGATATGTTATCTGTAATACGATATCAATATTATATAATCATTTTTTGAGTCTTTCTTTTATTTTTATTGTTTAAGTTCTTTGAATTTTTAGTAAGAGGAATGTTTTTATACGCTTTTTTGTAAACACAAATGTGCCTCAGTAGCGCAGCGGTAGCGCACGACATTGGTAATGTCGGGGTCCCGGGTTCAAATCCCGGCTGAGGCTTCGTTAAATCTTTAAAGCTTATTTTCTAAAGATTGATATGGAACTTAAGGAATTAAAAAATTTGTATTCTGGTTATGAGAAGAAGTATAAGCTTCCTGGTTTTGATAAACTGAATGAGCAATTTGAGATTGAGAAGATAGATAGAGAAAGTGGAATATTGATGAGAGTTATTAGAAAGATAATGATGGATAAAGTTGTTAATTCCCTTGCTTTTCTTGATATGATTGCTAATCCTATGAATGCTCCTAGAATTTATCTTTCTTTTATTAAATCAATAAGTGAAAAAGATAAAGAAGTTATGGAAAAATTATATGATACTTTTGGTAATTTAAGCTTATCCTGCCTTGCTCTTGAGCTTGATTATAGCGAGAAGAAAGAAGCTGAAATGGTAAAGAGCATTTATGAGCAATGGGAAAAAGCAAGACCAGAATTTTCTGATTTATTGAAGAGAGTGCATAAACCTTTGAAGAATGATGTTAAGAAAGAGAAGAGTTATTTCGGTTAGAAATTAGAACCTAGGTTTTAAGACTCCTCTAGAAATTTACTTAACCAATTCAATCATCTTATCAAGGTTAATTTCTATTACTGCAACTGGCATTTTCATATTGAATAGAATGAGAGTTTCTGGATGAATTTCCCCAATTGTGCCTATTTGTGCGTTATTTATTATTATTTGGGCTAAACGACCTGGAATGAATTCATTCTTATCTTTTTCTTTTAATTCATATTTTAAATCTAGAGTTCTTGTTAAGTAATCAAGAATCTTCTTTATTTCTGTGAAGTTTCCAGGGCTTATAGCTATTGTTAGATTTGATTCTTCGTTTATCTGAGTTTCAGATTCTTTGTTATGTGAGAAAATAGTGCCAATTTCAAATATCTTTTGAGGATATTCATGATCTTTGTTTTCCGATAATATTCTAAGTGCTGATATTAATAGATTAGGTCTAAGAACTTTATATTCTGTTTTTGCATTTTCTAATTCAACCATTTGATGTATTTTCATATTTTTTGCTTCTTCAGGCCTTATTAGATGATATGATGAGATTTCAATTAGTCCAAGGCCAGTAAGAATTTCAGATACTTTCCTTTGAAGTATGCTTTTGTCTGATTCTTGACCAGTTGTTGCTACTTTAGGAATTTCAGGAACGAGATTATTGTATCCATAAGCAATTGCTATATCTTCAATTATATCTACTTCATGTAATATGTCTGTTCTCCAGGCAGGGATCCAGGCAGTTTTATTTTCATAGTCGTATCCCATTTTAGGAAGAAGCTTTTGGAGATCTTTTTCTTTTAAGTTTAATCCTAAGATCTTATTTGTATTTTCCAAAGAGATCTTCATTTTTTCAGGTTTCAAATCAGGTGTGATAATTTTGTTAGATTTTGAATATTCACATATCATCGAATAAATAGTTCCAGAACATTCTGCTAAGGTTGTAGTTATTATGTTGAGAACTTTATTTAAGACTCTTAAATCAAATCCGGAGCACTCAATAAAAACTTCCTTCGTATCTAAGGTTATCTTTCCAGTATCATTGCTGTTTATTATAGGAGGCATGGAAAGTATTTTATTCTTTGAATCTACGAATACTGGAAATAGCTTTTCTTTTTCTAGAAGATGTGCATATTTTCTCCCTGTTGGATGTTGTTGAAGAATTTGAAGACCATTTAATTCTCTCTGAGAATCTAATGGAGTAAACCAGATATCTTTTGGAGGCCTTGCAACATAATTTATGGGAAGAGATATTTTTTCTAATGGATAAATTCCTATTGCTAGTTTCTTTCTGTTTCTTCCTATTGTTGTGTGTAATTTCTCTTGTAAGTCTATAAGTTCTCTTATTTTTTCTTCATCTAGTTTAATGTTCTTTACTATTGCGCAAACAGTGTACGGCCTTACTTGTTTTACTGAGGAATCTATTATTACTTTGTAATTAGCTTCTGGTTTTTTAACAGGATATTTTTTTAGGCCAGTTTCTTTACCTAGGAAAGAAGAAAGAGCTCTTCCAAAGCCTTGTGCAGATAGTAAGTCCGGCCTATTTGGTAGAATTTCTAATGTTAACCATTCATCAGAATTATTTTCAACAGTTGTGCCAAGAAGATTTATTTTTTCAATAATCTCCGGAGTAAGTTTTACATATCTTTCAATTTCAGATTTTTTAAAAGTAATTCCAGCCATTTTATTTTATTATTGTTATAAATTTAATTTGTTTTCCATTTAATTCCATAGCAGAGTCAATAATAGCTTTTTTTATCTCTTTAATATTATCTACATTATCATTTTCTGTTAATATTCCATTTTTATAATCTCTTGAATCTAGAAATCCATAGTAAATTGTTGAAAATTCTTTTCCGAACTTTTTATCAGGTAGACCATCTTCATTTTCATCAATTGCATCGAATAACATAACTTCATACCATAATCCTCCTTCTGGTAAAAGATATGCTTCAGATATTTTCTCTTTCTTAAGGAAATTTTCAACTTTTTCAGTCATAGAGAAGTATGTCTTGAAACTTTTATAATTAACTTCACCTATTTTTTTCATTTTACTAGCACCTTTTTATTCCTTAATGTTTGAATGTCATTCTTATATACTTCTCTTAGATCAGATATTTCATTCATTAACATCATGATTCTATCAAATCCAGGCCCCCAGGCGAGTACTGGAACGTTTTTTCCAAGAAGAGGGTAAACTACTTCAGGTCTGAACATTCCTGCTCCTCCGATTTCAAGCCATATCTTCTTTTCTGGATGGAAAGCGTCAATTTCTACTGATGGTTCAGTGTATGGGAAGAAACTTGGTCTGAATCTTATCTTTTCAAAACCCATCTTTTTATAGAATTCTTGTAAGTAGCCAAGAAGATGTCTAAAATTCGCATTTTCATCGATTACTATACCTTCGCTTTGATTGAATTCAAATCCATGGCTCCAATCTACAGTTTCATTTCTAAAGCATTTTCCTATTGCGAAATATTTTGCAGGAAGTTTTTCATTTCTTAATTTTACAAGAGTTTTTGCCGAAAGACAGGTTGTATGTGTTCTTAACAAAACTGATTTTGCATTTTCAGGATTCCAAGAATATTGCCAACCTTTGCTTCCTGAAACTCCTGTTTCATGAGCTTTTTTAATTGAAGAAATTATTTCTTTTTCAGGTAATTGACCTTTTACATCTTTTATGAAAAATGTATCTTGCATTTCTCTTACCGGATGATCTTGTGGAGTAAATAGTGCGTCAAAATTCCAGAAGGAAGTGGTTATCATGTCTCCAGACATTTCTTTGAAGCCGAGTTCAAGCCAGATTTTCTTTCCTTGTTCTATTGAGTAATTTACAAAATGCTTCTTTCCGCCGTAAATCTTAGGAACTTGCGCGTTTAAGTCGTATTTTCTGAATTTCTTATTCTTAGACCAATTTTTTATAACCTCAGATGTTACTTCTTCTATTAAATCAGATTTAATTTCTTTTCCAGCTATCTTTTTTCCTAATTCAGTTAATTCAAAAGAAATAATGTTTTTTTCTTTTATTTCTACTATCTCTTTTCTTTTCTTTAAATTTTCAAGTGCATGTAATAGTTCTGGAGGGAGAGTTTCTTTTTCTGTTGGAAGGAGATCTATTAATTGTTCTTCCAAAAATTTCTTTGTTAATTCTGCTTTGCTTGCCGATAGAGATATTTTCCCATTTGTTAATGAAATCATTGCTTTGTTCTTTAAAACTCCTAAAGATACTTTGAATTCATTTTCCGAGAGTTTTGATAGTTTTTTTGCTTCTTCTAGATGAATATGGTTATTTGTTTCTAAAACTAAAAGTAGGCTTCTTTCAGGTAGATGGTTTTTTTTGTAGTAGATTCCATTTGTTCCAAGATCTATTAAATTGATTTTTAAAGAGGTTATTTTTAGTATCTCTTTAGCTTCAAGGAATTTTAGTGCTCTTTGAATTGATACTTCATCTAATTCAGATTTCTCCTTTATCTTCTCAATTGAATGGTTTAGAAAAGGAACTATCTTTATTTCAAGAGGCGAGAGTTTTTCTATTATGTCTTGTAAATTAGAATCTTCTATTTTAGCCATTATATATATTAGAGAAAAGGGGTTAAAAAGTTAGTGCTTTTGAGGCTTGTTCTGTTGAAGCTCCAAGAGAGAGAAGAAATGCTAAAGAATCTGCCTTATCTTTAGCACCTTTAATAGCTAGTTGAACGTGGTATTTTCTACACAATCTTATATTTTGGATTATTTTCTCTAAATTAATTGCTTTTCTCTTTTTTTCTAAGTTTCTTATATTTTCAAGGTCAATTCCAATTTTTATCCCTTTTTTCTCGGCTATTCTACATAAGACGTGATTTAATCCAGAATCTATGCTCCTTATTGTTGTTTGAGAAGTATTATTCTCAGGACTAAGAAGAATATCGAATTCTGCCTTTTCAAGCATCTTTCTATTGAATTCCTTATCTTGAGCCAGAACTATCTTTGGCTTTTCTTCTTTTCTTAGCAAGTCTTTTGCCTTTGAGAAATTTGAAGTATTTATCATTGTTAATCAGATATTGTTGTTCCTGTGAACTTTTTACTCTTTAGTATATTCTCTAGATTGATTAATTTTTGGCCGATTATATATGTGGTGATTTTATGTTTTCTTATTATTGTTGATGCATTTTGATCTAATACAAAGTGCTGACCTGAATGATATGGGATTTTAAGAGCTCGTTTTTCAAAATCCTTCCAATTTTCATATGGTATGAACTTGGCTTTTTTATTTGTTAACGGATTTGATGAGTACAGTCCTTGAGTATTAGTCATATTTATGAAATCAGTCTTTAGAAAATGTGCAATTTTTGCAGCAGTACAATCTGAAGTAGAATTTGGAACATATCTTAAAGCTCCACAGAAAACTACCTTATTTTTTTCCAATTCTTCTTTAACTTCTTTCATATCTCTTGGAAGATGCGAATTAGCTTCTTTACCAAAGAATTGGGTCATAAATAAAGCATTCATTCTAGTTGCACGGATTCCAGCTTGAGAAATTTCATATTTTGTTTTATGTTCTTTTGTTAATGAAGAAATATATTTTCTAGCTATCTCCCCCCCACCACATACAACTACAAATCTATGAGTTCTAGAAAACTTATTCAGTGTTGATTTGAATTTATGTAGGAAAGAATAATTGATTTTATCAGGTATAATCAAAGAGCCACCTAAGGAGATCACCGTTATTTTCATATATACTATTATAACTTTAAGTTTATAAATCTGATTCGTATATCTATATTATGAATGAAGTTAGATTAAATAGGCTATTTCTATTACTTGCTTTCTGCGTTATTTTAATTTCAAATGTTGATGCTAAACTTACACTTTCTGATGATTTATTTAGTTATTATAATCTCGGAGATAACATTAAAGGAAGTGTAAAGATAGAGAATATTGTTGATGGATATTATATCTTAGGAGCTTCTCTTTCTTGTGGAAGTTTTAAAATAGACTTTCTTAGATCTGCAAGGGATTTAGAGAGTGGAAAGCCGGTTGATGTAGTTTTTCCAGATATTCCTATAAATAAGAAAATGATAGGTGCGTGCAGTATAAAATTCTCTATAGAGGATTTTGAAGGCAAGGTTATAGAAAGTCTTGAAAGTAAGCCTTTTATTGTAAGTGATAGAATCGATTTAAATTTTTCAACTGATAAAACTAGTTATTTACCTGGAGAAGTTATTGTAGTTTCTGGAAATATCAATAAGACTGGAGAGTATAACTTGAGTTTATTTCTTGATGGTGAAAAAATAGTTGATAAAAGTCTTTTGGTGAAAAATTTCTTGGAGAAAATAACTATTGATTCCGATTTTAAAGGAGAAATGAGTGTCAGAGTTTATTTAATTGACAATTATCTCAATTTTGCAGATGAGCAAGTTGAAATTTCAGTAGTATCTGTGCCGAAAAAGTTAGAAATTTTAGTTTTTAATAGTTCAATTTTGCCTGGAGAGACTATATCATTTAAAGGAATAATCTATGATCAGGCTGGAGAGTCTTTAGAAGGAAATATCATTGGTGGCGTGACTGGACCAGATAATTCTCTTCTTGAAGAATTTAATGTAACTTCTGGAAATTCTTATTCTTTTTTGACTAAAAGCATTTCACCTCCTGGAAAATATACTGTTGAAATGAAAAATAAAGATTTGAAAAGTTTTGTTAATTTCGTTGTTAAAGAAGTTAGGGAGATTGAAGTCAGCTTTGAAGGAAATATTATCTCTTTTAAAAATATTGGAAACACCGTTTACAATCAGAGAGGATTAGTCGATGCTAGTGTTGGAGATTTAGTTTATAAGGTTCCTTTAACCTTCGACTTAGAAGTTGGTAAGTCAGTAGAATTTGATTTATCTAAGGAATTATCTCAAGATTCATATAACTTATCGATTATAGGTAATGGAAAGAACTATTCTTTTGAAAATAAATTAATTGAAGATAGAAGAGAAATAGGCAAAAAAGTCTCTCAGAGTGTAAGTAGAATACTTGGAAATACTATAATTGATACAACTAGCCAGAAGAACTTTATATTCGTTATTTTACTAGGTGTTGTTTTTTTGGCGAGTTGTGTTTATTTCGTAAACAATAAAATAAAGCTTAAGACTATTCATAATTTTGAAGATAAAATGGTTGTAAAAGAGAAACATATTGGAGAACTGAGTAAAAATTTAGATGTTGAGAAAGAAAAATCTGCAGGATTGGCTAAACTGTTTGGACAGTATGTTGATACGGATGTTCTTGAACAACAAGAAAAAATAAGGAAGATTGGTACTGAAAAGAAAGAAATTACTGTGATGTTTACAGATATAAGAGGATTTTCTGCTATGTTCTCTAGATTAGATGATGTGAAGATAACTGAATTTCTTAATCCTTATTTTAAAAAGAGCCATGAGATAATAAATAGATCTGGAGGAATGGTTAACAAATTTATTGGTGACTCAGTAATGGCTTTATTTAATGCTATAAAGCCCAGACAAGATCATATTATTTGTGCTGTAAAATCAGCAATAGAAATTCAGAGAGAAGTTCAAAGATTTAATTCCGAATTAAGAAGAAACAACTTAGATTCTTTAAAAGTTGGAATTGGAATAGATTCTGGAAGTGCTGCTGTCGGTAATTTAGGAGGAGAAGAAAAAGTAGAATATACTGCTATTGGAGTACCTGTTAATATTGCTGCTAGATTACAATCTATAGCTCAGGGAGGTCAGATTCTTGTAAAGAAAGATGTTTATGAAAAGATAAAAGCTAAAGTTGAAGCCGAATATATTGGAAAGAAGCAATTTAAAAATATTTCTGGCGAATTCGATGTTTATAATATCAAAAGCATGAAGTAATAATTAGATATTTAATTTTAAAATATTATAAATAAAGTATTCGTTATCCATAATACGATATTAATATTGTTGAATAATCTAATAAATTTTTATAATAATGATTCAGGGTTTGATGTAGGTTTATCTTTAAATTTATACTTTCTTTCTATGAGATTTTCATTTGAAAATCTCCCCATTTTCCTGACTCCAAAAAAGTAAATCCAATTCATCTGCTGGAATGTTTAAAGAGAGCGCGTAATTAATGAATTTATTTTCTATTTCAAAATAATCTTTCTTAGATTTTATTTTATCTTCAGATATTATGTTGGCTTTTTTTAGATTTCTTAGTATGTGCCTATCTAATATTGCTATTTGATTGTCTGAATGCCCGATATTTCTTAGAAAATGTCCTGCTTCTTTCAAACCGATACCATATACATTTTCTGCTATCCAATTTCTTATTTCTTTTTTGTTAGTATTGTTTAACTTCGGTTTAATTTCTTCCCAAGCTTTTTCAGATTCTAATACATATCTAGTTTTATTATTGTGGAATCTTGTCCTTTTAATCAGTATTTCTTTAATATTTTTACTTGTTTTATCTTTTATTTTCTTTATTTCCTGAACTGCTTCCCAGCATTTTTGTGCTTTGCTTTGAGGAGTAAGCATGCAAAAAATTAATTCATAGTATTTATCTTCTTCTTTCAGTTTTTTAAAATCGGAAAGACGCGATTTTATCTCTATTTTCTTGCTCAAATATGCTTTTTTTAGTTCATTTTTCATGTTTAATTGCCGTTGGTATTTTTATTTTACAGACCATTATATTTATATATTATATTGTGCGCATATAAGCAAGAGGTTATCATGCAAAGAGGTTATAATAGTAGTAAAAAAAAGGTTATTGTCTGTTTTGTTATCGTATTAGCGTTGATATTAGGTTACTTTTTAGTTGATGAAGTAACGAAAAAGCCTGTTTGCGTTTCAAGAACTGTTTCTGGAGATTCTGAAAAAACAGTTCAATTAGATGTTGAAGTTTCAATGTTCAACAAACCTAATTCATTTATTATTGAAGAGAGAGTTTCAGAAGGAGCAATTTTAGTTTCTTCACAACCTAAAGAATTATTTTATGAAAATGGAAGAATTTCTTGGATGTTTTGGGATGGTGGATTAAAGCTTAAAGACACTAAAATAATTTATAAATTATCTAATTCTGTTGATGATGTTCAGGGTAGGTTAGTTGTAGCCGTTGACAAAAATGATCCTAGTAAAGGCTATACTGATTTGATTATTGCTAATGGGAGGGTCTGCATTTAATGAATAAAAATATATTTATTTTTGTTGTCCTTTTGTCTTTGTTGATGATTTCTGGTTTTGCCGTTGCTAATTCTGGAAAAATAGATCCAAATACTAAGTTTTTTGATTTTGATAAGAATGCAGATAATGTTTTTGATGAGAATGATATGGATTATTGGATTGGTGGATATAAGTATCAAGTTCTTAATCCTAAAAATATTCTTTATTTAGTTGATAAGATTCCTAGTGATGGAATATATCCTTGTGATGAGAAAGATATTAAATCATGTTTGAATATGCCTCTATATACTACTGACAAAGATGTTGCTGAAGCAAGAAGTTTATTTATTTTAGATGCGTTCAGCACTACTGCTCCATTGAGAGTTTTTTCTCCAGATTCTTCTAGCAGAGTTGTTCCTTCTCAGAAAGATTCTCCTTTAACTGGAAGTGTTGTTAGTAATATTGTAACTCAAATTGATACTGAAAAACCTTCAACTTTTTCAGATAGTGTAGTTAAAGGTAATCTAAGAGGTATAACTGGAAGTTTTAGTTTACCTAGTAATCCAGCTTATAATCCTAGACCTCCAAAACCTGAAGTTGGCGACGGTAATTGTGATGAGGGAGAACCTGCTTCTTCTAGCGATTGTGCACCAACATTACCTCCCGAAATTTTAGATGTTTTATGTGAAGATGTTGTTTGTCCCGCATCTTATTTTCCTAGTGGTTCTAATATATATTGTACTAGCATTCCAACTGTAGGTGGATGTTGCACAGGTTATAGTTGTTATATCTCTGATCCACGCTTAGATGATGAGGCTATTGACGATGAAATTACTGATGATGAAATTCCAGATGATTTTCCTGAAGTTACTATTGATGAAATTGTAGATGTTGCTTGCGATACTGGAATTGGTGCAGAGATTACGACTGAAGATGATGGAAATAATGATGGAGATTCTTCTCAAGTTATGCCTTCTCAAGGTATACCTGATTTAATGCAAGGTGCTCCAAGTTCTGTTGGAACAGACTCTTTAAGCTCTCCAGAAGTTATGCCTAGTCAAGGAGCTCCTTCAAGTAATTCTAATACTCTTCAAAATAAATTAGCCAACGCAGTTCAAGCAAGACAAGATTTCCTAGATAATGCTAATGCTCAAGGTCTTAATCCGGCTTATATTGATAGCGCAGATAAAGGTATGTTAAATGCAATTGATAAAATACAGCAGGCTATTATCCAACAAGGGGTAACTGGAAGTGCAGTTGAAGGAATAACTGGTAATAGTGTTAATAATATTGGAATAACGGGGAATGCTATTGTTGGAATATGTGGTGATAAAAAATGTACAACTGCTTCTGGAGAGAATCCTACTAATTGTCCTAAAGATTGTGGACAAGTTATGGCTGGTGGAACTGGAGTTCCTTCATTTAGAGCGGGAAGCGATTATGAAGGGTGGTGTGGAAATGGAGTAATTGATTTTGGAGAACAATGTGATGTTAATATTCCTGGTGGATTAATGAATGGCGATGTTTGTACTCCTAGCGCAGGTCAGTCTTATTGTACTTATTGTAGCAGTTCATGTAAAATGGTTATTGTAGGAAATTGCGGTGATGGTTTATGTAAACCTAATTTTGGTGAAAATGCTCAAAACTGTGCGGTAGATTGTAAATATGCAACTCCAGAAGATAGTGGAGAAGATTCAGGTTCTTCAGAAGGTTCTTCAGAAGGTACTGAAGATGGTGGGGAAGAAGTTTCTAACGACGGTACAGGCGCTCCAGAGTCAATTAACGAAGAATATGTTTTAGATATAGACCCAAATAAAGAAAATGAAGAATGTGATGGAGTTGGTGATGATGACATAAAGATTGAAGATCCTGTTGAATGTAATGCAATTTCTTGTGCGATGCCTCCTTTGGAATATGTTTTACAATTTACTAATTCTAGTTGTGATATGGCTCCACTTGAATTAGATGGTGATGGATGTCCTAGTTGTGGTGGTTTAATTTGTGAAGATGGAACGGTAATTCCTCCTACTGTTGTGCCCCCTATTTGTACAACTTTAATACAATGTCAACCTGCTTATGAAGAGTGTTCATATCCTTCCCAAGCTTATGATGCTGATGGATGTATGGTTGGATGTGGTCCAATGGTTTGTTTGAATGGAACTGTAATTAATGAAACTTTAATTATTTCTTATCAATGGCAATTAATTGATATTGCTGGTGCTTCTCCAACTGCAAGTATAAATCCAAATGTTGGATCATCTTATGGATTAGGTGCGACTGCAGTTATAAATCTTGAAGGAATGTTTGCTCAGGGTAATTTTCAGCAGCCTAGTTCATCTTCTGTAACTGGAAGTGCTGTGAATAATATTGGAATAACTGGAAATGCTGTTGGTGATGGTTGTCTTGCTGCAGGATGTACTTGGGGATCGAATGTTCCATATGGTCAACCTGGTTGGAACACCGCAGGTATATGTAATTGTCCTTCTGGAATAATTTATCCTCCACCGCCATTATGTATACGTTTTGATTATTCTGCTTGGAGTGCGTGTGTAAATGGTCAACAGACAAGAACTATTAGAGATAGCACTCCTGGAGTATGCACTGGTGGAAGCCCTATTTTAATACAAAGCTGTAATGTTGTTCCACCGATAACACCTCCCCCAACAACTGCAACTTGTGGAAATGGTGCTTGCGACGCTGGTGAAGCTGGGTCATGTACACCTGGAACTACTGGTGTTTGTACTGTTGGAACATGTCCTGCAGATTGTCCTGCTCCTCCTACAACTACTCCTGGGTCTTGTCCTGTCGCACCAAATTGTCCTATTGCTCCGACTGGATGTAGTTATCCTAATCCAACTAGAGATGCAAATAATTGCATAACTGGATGTGGAAGTCAAGTTTGTACTCCTCCTGCTCCTGTTTGTGGAGATAATTCTTGTGATGCTGGAGAAGATGCAACTAATTGTGCAAGTGATTGTAGTGGAAATATTTGTGTGTCTGGAAATATTGTTATAAAATTACCTTCAACTGCTGTTGATGGACAGACTATTACTTATACAGATCCTAATGGAGTCACAATTACTTTTATTGCTAGAGTTGTTGCTACAACTGTTACAACAACTACACCTCCACCAACAACTACACCTCCACCAACAACTACACCTCCACCAGGCGTTACTTGTCCTGTAGCTCCAAATTGTCCTATGCCTGCTCCAGGATGTAGTTATCCTAATCCTGTAAGAGATGCAAATAATTGCATAACTGGATGTGGAAGTCAAGTTTGTACTCCTCCTGCTCCTGTTTGTGGAAATGGAATTACAGAAGCTCCTGAAACATGTGATGCTGGAAGTCAAAATGGATTGACTTGTACAATTACTGTTGGTCAAACTTATTGTGATTATTGTAGCACAAGTTGTAATACAATAAGAAGTACTGCTCCAGTTGTAACTACTCCTTATGTTCCTCCAGTTACTCCTCCCGTTATAGATTATTGTGCTGGTGTTTCTACCAGTTTCTCAAGTACACCTGTCCTTAATGGATATATACAGAACGGCCATGTTTTTGGTGCATGGCAATATTCTTTATCTGTATCAGGTAATTCATTTACACTATATACAGAACAGTTGATAGCAGGAAGTTGTAAGGATATTTCTATCAATGGTCAAATTTGTGCTAATGTTTGTGCTCCTCAACCACCAACTGATCCTTATGCTGCTGCAGGATATTCAAATGCTGTTAGACAGTGTTTAGACAGTGGCGGAACTTGGCAAGGACCAGTATCAGCCACAAGTGGTTACTGTACTAAAAATGGTGTTAAAACATTTTTGAATATAAATCCTGTTTGTGGAAATGGAATTACAGAAGCTCCTACTGAACAATGTGATCTTGGAGGAGCAAATGAAGTAGGATGTGATACTACTAATTTACCTTATGGTGGTTCTTGTCAGTATTGTCTTAAGAGTTGTTATCTTGGAGCACTTCTAGGACCAAGATGTGGAGATGGTTATTGCGATTATCTAAAAAATGGAGAATCTGCAACTAGTTGTCCTAGCGACTGTACACAGTCTACCGCTGCTACTAACTGTATTAATTCACCAGGTAATTGGGAAGGACTTCCTTCTGCTACTAGTGGTTATTGCACTAAAAATGGTGTTAGAACTTTTGTAACTGGAAGTGTAATTTCAGGCAATGCTATTAAATCTGGAATAACTGGAAATGCAATTGGTATAACTGGAAATGTTGTTGGAAGTCCATATAATGTTGTTCTTAATTCTCCTTGGGATAGTAAATATTATTTCAATAAACCTACCGAGATTAGAGCAACAATTGATAGGAATGGAGCGCAAGTTACACAGTACCCTATAACTTCTATAGAATATGTAGTTTTCGGAGGTAATTGGGCTAGTCGTGGAGAAGTTTGGAATAATAAACCTGCTAATGATCCTAGCAAAGCGAATTTAGTTGGAAGTTATAATAGTAATACTGGAATTATTACTGTTCCATTCCCTGATTTGCCTAGAAAGGGAACATACTCAGTTATTGTTACTGTAACACAACTTGATTCTGCTAATGGTAAATATATTAAAACAGAATCAGGTAATCAATATTCTTTCAGTTACGATCCAATCACTCTTAATGATTTCCAACCAAGTCAAGGACAGGTTGTAAATACTTTACCTATTCCTGTTTCAGTTCAATTATCAAGTGATATGAGTGGTTATACTCATTATGTTAAATTTAGTTTAGATGGTGGAAAAACAAATAATACTATGACTCATAAGACTCTTAATTTGTATGAAGGTAGTATAACTCAGATAAGCAAGAGTGGAACTAATGAATTAACTATTTTCGTTGGACGTGATAGTAATGATAATCTAAGAGGTCATAGATCATTTAAGTCTGTATTTAATTACAATCCTACCTCAGTTACTGATATAGTTCCTTTACCTGGACCAACAACTGGTCCAACAACTGGCTCTGGATCATCTAGTTGTTATTATGATAAGGGTGGACCTTGGGTGATTCTTGCATTAGATGGTTCAAGTTTATCTCCAGGAGGAAGAGGAGATAATGG
Organism: Nanobdellota archaeon; assembly: GCA_038045765.1. GTDB lineage: Archaea > Nanobdellota > Nanobdellia > Pacearchaeales > GW2011-AR1 > SICV01. Next base: position 30,457 of record JBBSXN010000004.1, read on the forward strand.
ACAAGGTTCTTTAATTCTAACTTCTATTAATGCAAAAGTAGGAGATACATTATCTTTAGAAACTAATTATCATTCAGGCGGAGCTATACCTGGTGGAATTGTAAGTGTTTCTTCATCTTCTTCAAACGCATTTACTAAAACTGCTTCTTATAGTACTAATTGGGCTGGAACACCTGGTCCAACTACCTCACTCCAGGAAACATGGAAATTATCTGTAACTAGTGCAGGTAGTAGCACTTATACTGTGAGTCACCCTGGATTTCCAAATTGTAATTGGGTGTTTAATGTTTTAGGTGTTGATCCTAGTTCTATTGGCGGTGGAGGAACTGGCGGTGGAGGATCTGTGACTATTGGCGGTGGAGGAACTGTAAATATTGGAGAGTGTGTATCTATGGGTGGAAGATGGGATCCTAGTTTAGGAACAAGTGGAGGATGTGTTATCGGAGGAGGTGGAACAACTGGAACTGGTGGAGGAGGATCTGTGACTATCGGTGGAGGCGGAGGCGGAGGATCTGTTACTGTTGGAACTACTCCTATTTGTACTTTAGGAAATGCTGATTGTGGAAATGGATTGAAAGAGCCTGGAGAAATATGTGATGCAGGAAGTGCAAATGGACAGGTATGTAATCCTCAGTATGGAAAGTCTTGCGATTATTGCACAGCAACTTGTACAGCTGCAAGTGTAACTGGACCAAGCTGTGGAGATGGAATTAGACAGACTAATGTTGTACAACAAACTGGCGGAGGAATAAATGAAGATTGTGATTTGGGAAGTCAAAATGGATTAGTTGGACCAGGTACTGGTTATTGTCAGTATTGTAGTAATTCATGTAGTTGTGTAACAAATAATATCGGACCATATTGTGGAGATTTACAATGTAATAATGGAGAATCTTATTTAAGTTGTCCAAGTGATTGTACAAATATTCCTGCTCAATGCGGAAATAATATTATTGAAACTGGAGAGAGTTGTGATGATGGAGTTGCTTTGAATGGAGCTCAGTGTATTCCTCTTTATGGAAATTCTTGTCCTTACTGCGATTTATCTTGTCAATCAGCAATTGTTCAAGGACCATTCTGCGGAGATAATACTTGTAATGTTGGAGAAACACAAACAAGTTGTGCATTAGATTGTGGTCTTCCGCCTGTTTGTGGAAATAGTGTAAGAGAAAATCCTGAAATATGTGACGATGGAACTGCTTTGAATGGAATTGCTTGTACTCCTACTTATAATTCTGCATCTAGTATTTCATGTACTTATTGCACAGCAAGTTGTACACAAGGTTCAGTACCCGGACCATTCTGTGGAGATAATATATGTACTGCTGGAAGAGAAACAGTTTCAACATGTCCTGCTGATTGTACAGTTACAGGAGCGGTTTGTGGAAATAGTGTAAGAGAAAATCCTGAAATATGTGACGATGGAACTGCTT
>JBBSXN010000004.1:31989-36966 GCA_038045765.1 Nanobdellota archaeon
TTCAGTACCCGGACCATTCTGTGGAGATAATATATGTACTGCTGGAAGAGAAACACAAACAAGTTGTGGAGTAGATTGTGGTTTCCCACCTGTTTGTGGTAATGCAGTTGTTGAATCAGGAGAACAGTGTGATACAGCATTAAACCCAACTACAAATCCAATTATAAATGGAAGGTCTCAATGTGGTTCTCAGATTCCTTATGATACGAGCTGTTATTCTTGTAGCTCTTGTGTTGTTGGTTCGATTATAACCGGATCTTTCTGTGGAGATCTTGTATGTAATACTAATTATGAAGATGTGACAAGTTGTGCAAGTGATTGTAATCCTCCTACAGGTATTTGTGGTGACGGAACTACAAATAATGGTGAAGCTTGCGATGATGGAGTTAATAATAAATTAACTTGCACTCCAAGTTATAATTTTGCTTCAAGTCAAAGTTGCACTTATTGTAGAACTAATTTCTGTGATAGAGTTACTGTACCTGGTGGACCATTCTGTGGTGATGGAGTATGTAGCTTGGCTGATGGAGAAACAACAAGTAATTGTCCCGTAAGTCTTGGTAAAGATTGTTTAGATGATATAATTCCTCCAAATTGTCCTACTGCCTTTAGTGCTATTGTTACTAATCAGACTGCTATTACTTTGAGTTGGAATCATAACGGTCAGGATAATCCTGGAGGAGATGGATTAGCTGGTTTCAGATTGTATAGAACAAACTCACTTACTGCACAATCTTTGATTACAACAGCTTCAGCTCAAACTTATTTTGTAAGTGGAAATAGTTTCACAGATAACAATGCTAATGTCGGTTTATCACCAGGAACAACTTATTATTATACAATAGGAGTTATTGATGTAAGAGATAATTTAGCTTTGTGTCATCCTTTAGATATCACTAACACAACTCTATTAAACACTGTTGTAGGTTCTGCATTTAATTTTACTATCGTTTCTCCTTCAGTTGGACAAGTGCTTAACACATCTACAGTACAATTTAGTGTGGCTTTGAATCAGCTTGGAGGAAATGTAAAATATAGTTTGAATAAAGGATTGACAAACTTGACGATGAGTGTTGATGGAACAGGTTTTGTATTTACAGATGTCAATACAGGATTTGTTAATGGTCAGTATAATATGTCTGTGTATGCAGAAAATGCATCAGGAGCAAAACTTACAGGTGTAAGGCCATTTACAGTTACAATTGCTTCTTCAGTGGCTGGAGTGCAGATTGATTTGGCTAGTGGATGGAATTACTTCTCAGTTCCAGAAAGTACAACTGCTGTTGTTGGAAGCGGACTTAGCGCTCCAGGAGTAAGTGGAACAGGATTAGGTCAAGACAAAGAGTTAGATATTGTTGTTGGTTGGAATTTAATAGGATATTCTGGAGTTAACGATGTTCAACAGAGTAGTTTAGAATTTAAGGGAGTGAGTGGAGGATATAAGAATCTTAATGATGCTGCAAGAGAAAAGAGATTACAAAAGAGACTTGTGGAATATTCAGCAGATAGTCAAAGTTTTGTCTATTCAACAAATACAGTTACTGAAGAAGGTAAAGCATATTGGGTTTATGGAAGAGAAGCTGGTAAACTTAAGGCTCCTGCCGTAGATCATCCTCCACAAGCACAACAAGGTTTGCCGGTTAGAGTTCAGAACATACAGTTCCAGAATGAAACTTCTGGTCAGATAAAGACATTATCTGAAGCTTTAACTGCTGGATGGATCGGATTTTCAGGTCAAAGTCCTGATGATGTTGTTATTCTTAGAGATGCTAGTAGGAATAGATATTCATCTGTGCCTGCGACCGAAATTCTTGAAAATTGGAGAGGTTATGTTGTTTTGAGTAATAGTAGGGATATTAAGATGATTGTTCCAAATGCTTAGATTTTTATTTATTTTTTAGATGATCAGTATAATTTAGATTATATATTGTTAATTTTCCTTTTTCATCTAGTTCAATATAATTTATACAACCATTATCTTGTTTTACTTCGTAAAACTGTTCTGGATCTAAATTCTTTAATAAACCTATGAATACTTTATTAGTTCCACTATGTCCTACAATGACTATAGTTTCATTCTTGTATTTTTTAGTTATTTCTTTAATAAAATTATCTACTCTTTTTGCGTGATCAAAGCTATTTTCTCCATTCTTAGGCCTTATATTTTCTCTAGGAACACCCCTAGCTTTTTCTTCCCCATAATATTTAGTCCATTTAGATATTACTTCTTTTACAGGTATATCTGTCAGTCCACCCCAATTTAACTCTTTTAATCTATCATCAAACTTCAAATTAACATTATATGCTTTAGAAATCGCTTCTGCTGTTTTTACTGATCTTCCTAATTTACTGCAATATATGGTGGATATTTTTTCATTAGATAGTTTAGAGATGATCTTTTTTATTTGGTCTAAGCCTTCTTCAGTAATATCAGAATCTCTTTGACTTATTAGTATGCCTTTTTTGTTCTTTTCAGTTTGGACATGTCTGATTAGTATGATTTTCATGATAATATTATTTAGAAGCAGATTATATATTAAACTCTTTAAAAGGTGTTACTGGTGAGTTAATACATATAGTTAAATTTAAAAATAGGCATTTAATAGCATTAACATGAGTAAGAAACGTAGTTTGCTTAGCTTACTTGGAGCAGGATTGGTTGGTTTTACCTCTTTATTTAGTGGTAATGATGTAAAAGCACAGACTGCTGAAACTATTAAATTTGGAACTTATTCTCCTGATGCTGATGGTTATGTGCTTAATTTAGAACATAAATCTGGTTCTCAAGAGGGATTTATTTCTGGAGAAGACACTTTCTTAAGCATACCACCAAATATTAATCCATATATTTTGCCTTCTCATACCCTTGTTGAAGGTAATGTTCTTGGTAAAGATTCCAGGCCGATTAATAGTCAATCTGTTTTTAGTGTTCTTATGTCTGTAAAAAACTCTGGAGGTAGTTCCTCTTTTAATCTTTCTCCTGTCGAGATAGATTTTTGGAATAGTACTTTAGATGTTGCTAATAGGAATCATATTGTTCGATTTAATGTATATAAAGAAACATTTAATGGATCTTCGGATTTGATTATTTTTAAGAAAGTTAAAGATTATACTACTAATAATGGTCCAGCAATAGTGTTAACGAATATTATACAAAATAATCTTGCTGATGGCCAAACCTATAATTATGGTTATGCAGACATAAGTAGCAAGTTCAAAAATAATACAGTTTCAACGACTGAAGACACATCTTTTACTGAGGATTTAAGTGTAAATCAAGTTAGTGGTCTTGAATATGTTATTACTGGACAGACAAATGGTGTTGCCAATATAACTGGTGGATCTACAGTTAATTTTTTATCATCTACAAACTTTTCTGGTGTAAGTAATGCTGGTTTTTCTTATAAGATTAGATTTGGTGGTGTTGATTTGGCTGAATTTAATTATAGGGTAGATGTTAGTGCTGTAAATGATGCTCCTGTTGTTGCTAATGCGGTTGGTAATAAGAGTGCTCAATACGGAAGTTCATTTAGTTTTTCAGTTCCTAGCAATACTTTTAGTGATGTTGATGGTAATGCTCTTACTTATTCTGTTAATGGATTACCTTCAGGAATTACTTTTAATACAGGTAGTACTAATTTTACAGGAACACCAACTGCTTCTGGAATTTATCCTGTTAATCTGATTGCCACAGATACTGGTGGATTGAAAGCAACTAATACTTTTAATCTTGATGTTGCAAAAGGTTCTTTATCAGCAACAGCAGATAATAAAATTAGAAATTATGGGGATGCAAACCCTCCTTTTACTGGAGGTTTAGTTGGAATTGTAAATGGAGATGGGATAACTGCTAGTAGAAGTACAACTGCAATTCCAGCAAGTGGAATTGGAGATTACGGTATCAATGTTGCATTTGTAGATTCTAATAACAAATTAACTAATTATAATACTACTCTTACTCCTGGAACATTAACTGTAAATAAAGCAAATTTAAGTATAACTTCAGATAATAAAAGTAGAACATATGGTTCAGCTAACCCTGCTTTAACATTTACTTTCTCAGGTTTAAAGAATTCTGATCCAATAACTGCTAGTGGAAATCTTAATGCTGATCCAATGAGCACAATAGGAACTTATGCTATAACTCTAGCTAGTCTAACAGATAGTAGTAATAAATTACCTAACTATAATGTAACGACTAACAATACTGGAGTTTTAACAGTAAATAAAGCAAATGTTAATGTTACTGCAGAGAATAAAACTAAAACTTATGCTCAGGTTAATCCTACTTTTACAGCTTCATATTCTGGTTTTGTAAATGGGGAAAATTCTTCAGTTATATCTGGAACACCAGGTTTCAATACTTCCGTTATAACAGGAAGTCCTGTTAATAATTATGCTATAACTCCAACTGTTGGTTCACTAGCCGCGGTGAATTATTCATTCTCATTTATCCCTGGGACAATATCAGTTACTAAAGCACCACTAGATGTTAGAGCTAGTGATGCAGTTAGATTATATGGTACTTCTAATCCTACTTTTTCATATACTTTTGAAGGTTTAATTAATGGAGATACTGCGTCAGCAGTATCTGGAACAGCAAATACAAGCACAACTGCTGGATCAACAACTGGAATTGGAGATTATGCAATTAATATATCTCAAGGAGGTATGGCTTCTGCTAATTATTCTTTTAATAATTTCTTTTCAGGTAATTTGCATATAAATCCTGCATCATTAACAGTAACAGCAGGAAATACCTCTAGACCATATGGATCTCCTAATCCATCGCTAGATGGATTAGTATCAGCAAGTGGAGCAATGAATGGTGATACATTTACATTAACTGCATCAACACCAGCAACAGTAACAACTGGAAAAGGAACTGCACCAATAATTCCAGCAATAACTGGAAATGCGTCGACAAATTATAATCCAACACTTGTAAATGGAACACTTACAATAAATCCTGCATCA
>JBBSXN010000005.1:0-99162 GCA_038045765.1 Nanobdellota archaeon
TGGGTATCTAATCCACTTTGCGCCCCTAGCCTTCATCCCTCACTGTCAGATCCGTTCTCGTAAGATGCCTTCGCTGTTGTTAGTCCAAACGGGATCAACACATTTTACCGCTACCCCGTTCGTACTTCTTACGTCTCCCGGTCTCTAGCTTAACAGTATCTCATGCTCGCCCGACCCTTAAGAGGCCAGATTTCACATGGGACTTGAAAAGCAAGCTACGGATGTTTTAGACCCAACAAATGTGGCTGCGACTCGGACTGCTGGGATTACCGCGGCGGCTGGCACCAGTCTCTCCCAGTCCTTATTCGTGCGACTGTTTAGATCGCACAAAAGATTTTCCAATATGGAAAATCACTCTGGCTTGCTCTGTCACGCTTTCGCGCATTGCAAAATTTTCCCGACTGCTGCACCCCGTAGGGCTGGGAGTAGTGTCTCAGACTCCCTCTCAGGGCTTCCTCGCTAAAGGCCCTTACTGATCATTGGCTTGGTGGGCATTTACCCCGCCAACTACCTAATCAGCCGCCATCCCATCCTCACGCAAACTTTCAACGATTAATCATTCCAGAGAAAATCGTCTATCCGTTATTAGCCTCAGTTTCCCGAGGTTATGACAGGCTTGAGGGCAGGTTAATGACGTGTTACTGAGCAGTTCGCTTTTCTCCAATTCTTGCGAAAAAAAGAAACAACTTGCATGTCTAAGTGCAAACCAGATAGCCGCAGCCGCCAGCAGGATAAACTGGATTTAACATCGATATGATGCTTAGTCGAGATGAATTAAGAGAAATCTCGACGACGATACGCACTCTATCCTCCTGAACGACTTTGGTCTATTAAAAAATACAGAACGTAAATAATTTAAAACGATGAGTTAGAAATTAGTAAACAATTCTGAGAAGTATAACTATATTCGCATACCTCATACCTTAACATGCGACTTTGACGGATATCTCTATTGAAGTAGATATTCCGACGATAAACATTAAGGCACTCATTAAAGTTAACATCGTAGAGTAATGAAATGAGTGTTTGAGGCATTTATAAACCTTTCGAGAATTTACGAGGAAAATCATTTACCATTTATTAGATAATCGAGTAATGCCATTCTTATGTATAATCCATTTTCTGCCTGTCTAAAATAGGCAATTCGTTTATCACTTCTTTCAATTTCTATTGGAATATTTATTTCGTCAACTTTTGGAAGAGGATGCATAACTCTCGCGCTTTCTTTTAACAAAGAAAAGTTTTTCATATTGAGAACATATTTTCCTTTTGCTTGTTCATATTCAGAAAGAGTTATTCTTTCTTTTTGAAGACGAGTCATATAAATAATATCGACTTCTGGGAGAATTTTATCTAAATTATTTTCTTCTTTGAAAGAAATATTATGTTTTTTTAGATATTCTTTAATATCCTCATTTATCTGTAAATGCTCTGGAGAAATAAAAATAATTTCATTGTTTTTGAATTTTCCAAGAAGATAACAAAGGGAACGGACGGTTCTTCCGGAAGCTAAATCTCCCACCATTGCAATTTTTATTCCTTCAACTTTTCCTAACTCTCTATAAACTGTGTATAAATCTAACAATGCTTGTGTTGGATGCTGGCCTTTTCCATCGCCTGCATTAATTATTGGTACTGAACTTATATCTGCTGCTTTTTTAGCTATGCCTTCCTCATAATGTCTTAGAACTATACAGTCGGCATAATTTTCTAAAACTCTAATTGTATCTTCTATTGTTTCTCCTTTTACTGCTGATGAAAATTCTTTTGCATTTTCTGTGCTTAAAACTGAACCGCCTAGTTTTAACATTGCAGATTCAAAACTTAATCTTGTTCTCGTACTTGGTTCATAAAATAGAGTAGCTAGAACTTTTCCATTTAATGTTGACTTGATTGATTTATCTAAACGAAGTTTATCTGCTTCAGCGAAAAGATGAAAAATAAATTCAGGCTCTAATTGCTGAGACTCTACGAAATTCTTAAGCATCATTTAAACTAGCTTAAAATATAGATATAAAAATATTGCTGTGGTGTAAAACTAAGGAGAGATTATTTATTATTTATCCTGACTTCACGTATACAATAATCTTTCCAATAGTTATTTATTATAGCATTGCACTTATTTTCATCTTTAATTTGGAAAATTATTTTTCCATAACAAGATTCTAAAGGAGAAAGACCTCTAGTGCCACTAGAAGGTATATAATCTGCTTTTAAAAGATCCTTTTCAGGGTAGATATCATTACATATTGAAAGATTAAGAGTTTTCTCTGCAATAAATAGAGAACACTCCTTAACTATATTAGAATCTGAAAATTGCTTGCATTCTGATAATTCTATTATTCTAGTCCTTACAATGATAAGTAGACATTGGTTTAAATAAAAATCTGCTTGCTTTCCAGATATTTTATTGCATGTAGCTTGGTCGTTCAGACGGCTTCCCAATACAGAATAGCAATAATTTCTTCTTTCTTCTCCCAATATCTTTTCACAGAGTAATGTATCATTTTTTGCATCAGCGATTTGCCCATAGCAATCATCATAAGCTGTGAATAGCCCTTCACCTAAGCTACTAGTAGATTTATTCTCTATTTTCTCACAAAGACTTGCATCTAGAGATTTAACAGCTATTGACTGAATACATGAATCTTTAGTTCTTGCGTCATCAAATTTATTGCAAACTGAAATGTCTTTGTTATTTACTGCAATTGCAAAATTTACATGGTCCTTGCAGGGCTTAATATACTCTGATGGAAATAAATTGCAATATTTATCATCTTTCTCATAGACTGCAGTCTGGATGTAACAAACTGCAACTCTTTCTATATTTTCTAATTTATCACAGAGTTCTATTTTTAATTCATCTACTGATTCTACTTTGACCAAATTTACTGCCTGCCCTATACCTTCTTGTGTTTTAGGTAATGAATCTAAGATACTTAATTTTGTTTTGTTAACGGGGCTTACAAATATATATACTATAATTATTATTAATATAACTGAAATTAGAATGATGAATATATATTTGCTCTTGAAAAAATTATTTTCAGATGTACTTTCTTCCATCTCTACTAAACATAAGTATAATATATAAACATTACTTAGGGGGAACTAAATTATCCCAGTCATCAATGAAATCTTTAATTGGAGGCATTTCAACTTTCATCTTTCTTGATTCAATGTAAAGTTTAGAAAGAAGATAAAGAATTATTCCTAAAGACTTTGCAGATTTATTGTTTCCAGGAACTATATGGTTTATTCCTGCTGTAAAGTTGTTTGTATCGCAGATTGATAAAACCGGAATGCCTACTCGATTTGCATCTTGTAATACATTTTTATCAAGCCATGGATCGCATATGAATATCAAATTAGCTTCTGTGAAATTTTCAAGATTAGTATTTGTTAATATTCCTGCAGGATATTTTTTTGTAAAAACTCTTACTCCAGTAAGCTCAGCAAATTTATTAGCTGCTTTCCAACCTGATTCTCTCTTGCAGACAAGAATTATATCTTCAGGAGAAAACTTAGATAGATATTTTGCTCCTTCTCTTATTAAGTCATCCAAAAGAGCAGTATTAAAGACTGCAAGACCGTCTGCTCTTCTTCTATATACGAATTTCCTCATGTCTGGAGTTATTACTCTTGTTCCTAGATGGATTGATGCTTTAAGATAATCATCCATAGAAACTAAAGTATCTTTTGATTCTTCTTCAGATTCTGGTTTAACTCTCTTCTTTAAATTTACATCTTTTACTTCGTCAACTTTACCTTCAAGTTTCTTTGCTTTTTCAAGAAGCTTTGCTAACTTGTCTTTCTTATTTTCCTTTTCATCCTTTACAGTTTCAACTGCTTCAACAATTTCAGATTCTTCTTTCTTTTTTTTCTTTGCCATTGTAAATTTTGTATAAGTAGCACAGGGGTTTTCAGAGAATAAAATTCTCTGTACCATTCAACTTTCACAAGTTGAAGGTATCCGGGTTTATTTCAGCCAGTACCTGCTAATATAAATAAGCATGATATTGAGGGTTTTTAAATCTTATGAGCTTGAGCAATAGACTCTTATTATTGTGTCCTTTGATAATGCATTTATGAAGACTATATTACCTTCACTGTCAGTTTCCTTCTTTCCATAGCTATTAGTTTCGTTATTGAAAACAACAACTTCTAATCCAGATAATCCTGTTGAAGAAGATACATCTTTAGCAGATAAAATAATTGAAGGATTTAATTTCGTTTCTACAATTCCTGTTGAGCCTTGTACTATTGATGCTTCACTTACAATTTTCGCTTTATTTATTTTTATCTCTGATAATGAACCAAAATTTCTACTTCCTGCTTTTTCTGAAACCCTGAGGTATCTTGCTTGAGATTCATTAAAGTCAATTTGGTAAGGGAAATCATCTGTAATTGAAAAGTCTGATTTTACATCTTTCCAATTCTGTCCATCGTCTGAAATTTGTAAAGATAAAAGAATAGGAACATCTAATTGATTTACAGTTAATTCAGTACCTTTAATGCATTGTTTTTCTCCTAAATCAAATTGTATCCATTTAGGATAGGGTTCTGAAGATTCACCAAACCAGTGCGAACTATAATTTGAATCTATTGCATTTGATGCTGGATAACCTTGTAATGTACTGCTTGCTTTTGCTTTTTCTGGAGACTCAAATGAGTAATCTCCACAGAAAATTAAAGGGTCTTGGAAAGAGGATTCATTGAAAAAGGGTCTATCAACTATTGGTGGTTCAATTATATCTCCACAAAGAAGATTATCTATAAATGTATCTCCAGAACATACTACTCCATAGCCGGAATTAACTCCTGATGAAGCATAACCTGTTGTTCTTGCAATTGAAAGAAAAGATTTTATTAAAGGAGAGAATGTAGAAAATAATAAATTATTTGATATTGATTTATTTATAGGGCATAAAACTTCTATTGTGTGTTCTTTAGATGATAAATCGGAGAATGAAACTTTTCCTGTTTGACTTGTCTTTCTTGATTCTATAAGCTCCGATGATTCTTTTAATCTAACAACTACATCTTTAAAACTTCTTTCTCCATTTTTATCTAAAATTAATAAAGAAATTTTATTTCCATCTGCTGACCGTAATGCTGAAGAAGACAATTTCACTTCGCTTAAAGAACCATATTCTCTCTTTCCGGCTAATTCAGATAATCTTACATATCTTCCAATTTTAGGGAAGAAACCTACTTTGGCTAAATCTTCTCCTTCTTTTAGACTAACCTCATCTGAAAGGTTTATCCAAGATTTACCATCTTCAGAAATTTCAAGTTTAAATGTGAGGGGAGTATCTCGAAAAAAGAAGGCGAGATCTGCTGAATTTACACATCTATTAGAATTCAAATCAAATTGTATCCATTTAGGATAGGGTTCTTCAGCGCTTCCAAACCAACGAGTGTTAATATCTGAATCTATTGCATTTGATGCTGGATAACCTTGTAATGTACTGCTTGCTTTTGCTTTTTCAGGCGATAGTTCAAAATACTGTCTACAAATATCTCTATTTAATTCTGGAGACTGAGCTATGACGAAAGAAGTTAGCATTAAAAAAGAAAATAAAAATAGAACAAAATATGACAAATGGCTCATGTTTTAATAGAAAGTTATGTAATTTATAAAAGTTCTTACTGAACTTTTATTAAGTGCTAAGAAGAGGATAAAACTGCTATTAAAGATCTGACTTTTTTTTCTTCTTTTTTTACACCACTCCAAACCATACAATATTTAGCCTTGTAACTATTTGATATAACATTCCATTTTTGAAGTAAATCCCAGCTTAAATCTAAATGAGGAAGGAGTTCATCTGCTTTTGCATTTTTAGCATTGTAACTATCTAGATATCCATTAAAAACTGTAAGATGATTTTCTACTCTAGGAGATAATAATTCCCAACATTGTTGTTCTACTTTTAAAGGATTTAATCCTGTTTTGAGTTTATGGAGATAGTATATATCGAATAAAGTTTTATGCATACCCATATCTCTAGTCCATTTTGTTAATTCTGGTTTTTTAGGAAATTCCGGTCTAGCAATTTTTCCCTTCATTCTAGGATATTCAAACCAAGCACACTGCAAATAAGCTGCGAATCCATGATCTTTGCAACTTGCTACAACTTCTGATTCTAATTCAGTTAACATATTTTTTCAGTAAAATCTGCGTTTAAATACTTTTAGAATAGACAAATATTTATGCTTCGTCTGCTGCAGTAGGTTGTTCTATATCGAATGTTTCTTCGTCTTCTGTGAATCCAAGTTCTCCAGCATCTTCTACAATTTCTTTTTCAACTTCTTTCTCTTTCTGAGCTATCTCTTCATCTGATACGTTTTCTTCTTTTATTGCCATTAATTTGTCTTTATGCTTTCTAGGTAAAGGTCTATGAATTGATATAGGTAATGCGCCAAGATCAAGTTCTCTTTCTGCAATTTTTAATGGATCGTATTTGAACAACTTTAATTCTTCTTCAGATATTTTAACTAAGAATGGTGCATCCATAGCTATTTGCAAAGCTCTTGCTCCAATTATTCTAGCTATTTCATATCTTGTGAATTGTTCTTTCATTATCATTGTATAAGAGATTTATAAAAAGCTTTTAAGCTTTTCGTTTAATTCGTCGTACTTTTTAGGAAGCAACTCTGAAACTCTCTCTATTTCTTCCTTTGAAAGAGTGGCGTCTCCAGTTTTCTGACAGGAATTTATCATATACTGCTTGTTCCACTTTGAAACTGCTAAGGAAATTCTTACATCACATAACTCTTCTTCTTCTCTTGTTGGATCAAGAAGGATAGCATTTCCCATTTTATAGAATGAAAAAGATAAAGGATATGTTTCTGAAGATAAAGGTATTTTATTTTTTGTTCTATGTTTGTAATCTACTGTTCCGTTTTCTTTTATACCTGGGACATATGCATTCTTCAAAGCTACTACTGCGCCTATTGTAGCTGCATCTATGAGGTTTCCATCATCATTTATAGGATAGATATCAATTATCACAGTCCAGACTTTTTCTCCAGGAGTAATTACTAGTTTCTTCAAATCTATCATCCCTGATTCTCTTACTGCTCTGTCCACTAATCTAGGCATTTCAATTGCTGTGAATTTTGGAGGTCCGTGTTCTATTCTTGGAGAAGCTAAAGGTAAGAAATCTCCGGATACCATTAAATTTCCTTTTTCCATTGAATCTGGATAAGGCTTATCAATTGTTAATTTGACTCCTACAACTACTTCAGTTTTACCTAACTTAACTCTTGCAGAACCTTCAGCATTCTTAGATACCGTATAATCTATATATAATTCTCTAAAGTCAAGTAATTTTCTACCGTCAAATCTTTTTCCTGCTTCAAAGATCTTTCTAAAAGTTTCAATTGTAATTGAGGCAGGGTCCATTGTGCTCATTAGTTTACAACCTCCTTAAGGGCTTTTTTCTGAACTTCATAAATTTCTTCGCAAGATTCTTCTGCTAGATCTAATACTTCTTTTACTAAAGAAGGAGAAATTTTTCCATCTAATTGAAGTAAGGTGTATTCATCTGAATTTGCAACTTTTGCTATCGGGAAATCTGTTGGGCCTTCTCCGCCTTCAAAATCTTCCTCTGCTTTAGTTAAATCTACAACTAAATCTTTATCCAATTTACCAATAGCAACTGAAGAGATTAAATCTTTCATAGGTATTCCTGCGTGTGCTAATGCTAAAGAAGCAGCATTTATTCCTGCAGTTCTTGTTCCAGCATCTGCTTGAAGAATATAAATTTGAACATCTAATACTGTGTTAGGGAATTCTTTTAAATCTAAAACAGGAGCTAGTGCGTGTTCAGTCATCTTTGATATTTCTTGAGATCTTCTTGACGGCCCAGGTTTTTTTCTATCTGAAACTGAGAAACTAAAAAGGTCATAATTAACTCTTAATATTCCGGTTGCTGGATTCTGCATATGTTGTGGATGAAGAAGTCTTGGACCATAAACTGCTGCAATTGCAATTGTCTCTCCAAAAGCAAATACTGCTGAACCATCTGCGTTTGGAATAACGCCTACTTTTGCATACATCTTTCTCATCTCATTAGCTTTTCTTCCATCTATTCTTTTTATTTTATCTACCATTATTGATTTTCCTGGAACCAGGTCTCCATTTTTTCAGTTAATCCTTCAACATAAACTTTGTCAGTTACGAATTCTACTGCTTTTCTAGCTTTTATCTCATCATCCATTGTAGAACCGCAAATCCAAATCCATCCATTTTGACCAACAGTTATATCGCAGTTTGTTTTTTCTTTTATTAGATTAATCATGCTTCCTTCTCTACCTATAACTCTAGGGACTCTATTTGGACTTACTCTAAATAGAAATCCTTGTTCTAATTTTCCTAAACCGTTTCCATCTAATGATAAATCTACTCCTCTCTGATTTATAGACCATATTTTTGCAACTATTACGTCTCCAATGCAAAGAAATTGATCCATTTCATTCTTGTTGATAAAGTGTGGAGATGCGTCTATTGGAAGAAATCCAGATTGAGCAGAATCAATGTCTAAAACCCAACCATTCATAGTAATATTTGTAACTCTTCCTATAACTACATTATTTCTTCTAGGTATAAATGCACCAGTTATTGATATAACTTTTATTACTCTTCCAGCTTCTTCTGCTAGACCGAATTTAGAAGCAACAATATCGTTTCCAATTCTTTTTGCTCCGTCGCTTGGTAAGAAATCTTCTCCAGAGACTATAATTTCTCCAGGAATTACAATTTTTCTCTTTTTAGAAACTGAAGAATCTTCAGCTGTGTCTGCATTTTGAGATTGAGCTTCGTGTGCTCCGTTAGTTTTAATCATTTGAAATAATATTAGACAATAACGAACTCTAAGTTACATTTGTCCAGTTTAATAAAAAACGATGATTTTAGAGGTTTATAAAGATTTCCCTATCAGGGAGTGTCGTAGATTAGGGAGTTATAGCTGATTTCTCCTCTTCCGTCGCATTAAGGGAGTTATTTTATTATTTGAAGATAAATACTCCAAGTTGTTAAGCATAAGACAATGAGGGTAATCATTATTCCCCAATAAGTCAATTTTTCCATATTCCAAGATTCTACTAATTTCAATCCTTCTGCTGTTATTCTATATTTTCTTTCTATTATGGGAATAAACATTGTTGCCCCATATACTGGCGTTTTACTTTGCTTATAACCTGATTGAAACTCTTCTCCTTTGATTAAACCATCTTCTAATAAATTATTTATTCCTTGTTCTATACCTTCAACTTTTTCATAACCATAGAAAAAATGAGTTGGATAACCTTCGTATAGCTTTCTAAGATATTTCCTTAATTTATAAACTATTAGATTCTTTTTCATTATTTTATAAAGATGAATTAGCAGTTATATATTATTTCTTGAAACTTTTGGTTCATTTTTATACCCGCTACTATCATTGAGAACCCTTACACGTCCTAGAGTATAAAAAGAATCTTCAGAGTTTCTTCGCACAAGATAAAAATAATCTTGCCCAATTCTTTCAGAAAGAGGCACTTGTGTCCTAAATGCTAATCCGTCTTTGTATGCTGTTAATACATCTAATCCATTATCATCTTTCCCCAACTTTTCTGCTAATAAATCACAAGATATCATTCCAACTGTTCTTCCAGAATTAAAAGTCTTCAGAACATCATTAACACTTCTGTTTTGAGAATCTTTTTTTAATCGAGCTTCAAAAGCCTTTCTAAATTTTTCTTGACCGTCTCTGTCCATAATAGAATTCAATAAATTCTATATATAAATTTAACTCTAGATTTTTGTAACTTAGAGTAGTAATTAAACTTTATCAGGTAAATCTTGGCTTTGAACTGCGCCGTGAGTGATGTTGTTCAGCTTTTCATAGAAATCAATCTGCATTCCTGCAGGTATTTTAATAACTGTTTCAAGATTTCCATTTGAAAGCCATTCCTCACTTTCTTTATAGTCTTTCAAAAGACCGTAAACTTGACCCGTATATTGTGCAGGAATTACTAACTTGATTCTCTTTATTTCTAATTTTATAGGTATGAATGCAGTTAATTTTTCTATTATCCCTGGAAGCTGTTGTTCAGCAGGTTTGTTATCTATATTTACATGTGCTTCCTGCAGAGCCCTTCTTATTCTATCTTCAGTATATGGTCTGCCGTGTTGGTCTGATGAATTTCTAACAATTAAAGTAACTACTTGATTTATTTTTGTTTCTCTTTCAGTGTCTCTAAATTCTTGAGTCTTTTGAACTTCGCCCTTAGTGATTATTATTTTTGCAATCTGATAAATATCTAATGTATTGAAGCATTCTGTTAAGTCTACTTGCGAGGCGACATTGCCTTTCTTCAAATCAGTAAAAACTTTATTAGAATCTAAAGCAGCCATTATGTCTCCTTTTCCGGCTTTTACTTTTAAGGCTTCATCTAAATTAACATGAATTTCAAAATGCTTATTCTTTAATTTTATTCTTGCTACTACTTTGTCCATTGATTTATTATTAGAAGAGGTTATTTAAAGATTATGTATCAAAAAAACGATGTGCACCATTTCCTTTGGGACATGTTTTGATAGCACTCGTTTTTTGGATGCTCAAGATTCTTTAGAATCTTGACATAAATAAACTTTATTGATATAAGGAATTAAACTTAGTAAAGCTTAAATATGCTTAGTTATAAGGTGTTTTAGAAATTAAACGAGGTTTTTCTAAAAATGGACGTACCAACAGAAATGCAACATCAGGCAATGGGTTATGACAGAGCTGCAACTATGTTTTCTCCTGAGGGACATCTTTTACAGGTCGAATATGCTGAGAAAACGGTAAGACTTGGAAGTTCAAGTATTGGATTAGTTTGCAAGGATGGTGTTGTTATTATTGCTGATAGAAGAATAAGAGATAAATTGATTTCTCCTGAGTCTGCAAATAAGATTTTTGAAGTTGATGAACATATTGTAGCAAGCGCTGCTGGAATTTTAAGCGATGCTAGAATATTAATTGATCAAGCACAAGTATTGGCTCAGCAAAATAGAGTTACTTTTGACAGTCCAATTGAACCATTATCCGTTATAAGAATGATTGCTGATAAAATGCAGATGTTTACTCAGTATGGTGGTGCTAGACCTTATGGTGCTGCTTTCTTAATTGCTGGTGTAAATAAGGGTAAAGCTTCTCTTTACACATCAGATGTTACTGGTAATTACTTTTCATATAAGGCGAATTCTATTGGAGAAAATGATGAAAAGATAAAAGAATTATTGAGAAGAGATTATGATGACAGCATGAATATTGAAGAAGGAATAAAATTCGCACTTAAAATCTTCAAGGAACTTCTTGAAAAGAATTTTGATTTAAATAGATTTGATGTAGGTTATGTTAAAACAACTGATGCAAAATTAGTTAGATTGCACGGCGATGATTTGAAGAAATTTGTTAAATAATAAATTTCTTATTTTAGTTAAATATATCAGATTTCTTTAGTTGAATTAAATAAAATATAATTGTTTAAGGCAACTTGAACAGCTTTCTGAATACTATGCTTGCTACCATTGAAACACCGATATACCACCAAATCCAAGACTTAACTAATTCTGTAGAGGCGTAACTTGTTTTTAAAAATCCAAAGAAAACTATTAATGGGATAAAGGTGATAAGCATTGGTTTGAAAGAGTGCCTCATCATTTCTCCAGTGTGTGAAAGCATTTCTTTGTTTAATTCCATCATTTTCTGAGGATTATCTTTATGCTTCTTTATCTCTTCTTGTAGAGCTTTCTGCTTTGCCTTAATCTCATGCATTTTGTTCTTATCAAGAACAAAATAGTTTACAATAGTTATGAATAAAGAAACTAATGTTGCAAAAAGAACTATGCTTGCTTTAGGATAATTTGTTATAAAAGCTATTTCCATATATTAATTAGTAAAGACTTGTTTTTAAAGGCTGTGAAAGGATAATTTCATACAATTTATTGCATAAAGTTACGCATTGCTGGATGCATATCTACTGCATGTTGTTGAGCTATGTTTTGATAGAACTGATATGCAATCATTATTGCTAATAATATGGCTGTACCTGATGTTAAAGCTCCTAGGGAGTCAGTTATGGCTGCTAAAAGACCAATTGCAAGACCACCCATTATTGTCAAAGGAAGAATATATCTTCCAAGTATTGATTCTAAAACTCTTTGATCTTTTCTAAATCCTGGAATCTGAAGACCTGAAGCCATTATTTTCTTTGCTTGGCTTGCTTCATCCATACTTGCAGTTTTAACCCAGAATACTGCGAATACTGCAGAGAAAACCATAAAGAAAATAAGATATGAAAAGAACTGGAATATTTGTGAAGTTTGCAAGCTTCCTCTTACTATTGCTTCTACTAGATTAGAACTACTTAACCAGTAAGCTAGACCTGAAACTGGAGCGCCATTTGAAAATCCTCCTAAGATTGTTGGATGTGTAAGCCAGTTTTCAAGTAAGGTGCCGAATAATTGAATGTTAGCTAGCAATGCTGCAACTAAAATAACTGGTAAGTTTGAAGCATAGAAAAATGCTAGAGGCCATTTTATATTGAACCCACGCATTCTATCATAGCTTAAAGGAATTTCAACTTTCAAACTTTGTGCCCAGACAACTATTAAGAAAATTAAAGCAGTAACTACTATTGTTAATACTGCTAGCATTAATTCTCTTGGTGCTCCGTTTATAAGAGATTGAATTATGACGAGTATCTTTCCTGCGCAAGGAGTATTTGAGAAGTCAACTAGGCAGTTTTCTCCAGTAGGTCCTATGAATTGGAATAGGCCCGCAAATAATCTCCAAGATACTCCTGCTAGAATGAATAGGGAAACTCCTGAACCGAATCCCCACTTTGTAGATACTTCATCCATTAACATTACAGTTAAACCGCCTAGAATTAATTGAAAGATGACTATTCCTGCAAGACCTGGTGAGGCTTGTAGACCACCCATTAAAACGTAAACCATCGCTTCAAATATTATGAAAAGATATACTCCTACTTTCTGAAGACCTTGAAAGAATTTCTTACCTGCTTCAGTATTTGTATCTATATTAAGAAGACCTGCTCCAACTAATAACTGTAAAATAATAGAAGACATAACTATAGGACCGATACCCAGGGAGATTATACTTCCAAAATCAGTTCCGAGTATAATTGCTAAGTATTCAAATCTTGCTAGAGAGTTTGCGGCTAAACCATATAATGATATATTTGCGAGAATGAAGAAACTAACTAATACTATAAGAGTCCATTTTAACTTTACATTAAAAGATAACTTCTTCTCAACAGGGTGCTTTACCTCTGGAAGATTATGCAAAATATCCTTAAAGCTCATTTTATATTGAGATAAAATAGGTTTTTAAAGATTAACTATATTCATTATTTATGTCCAAGAAGATAATCTGGCAGAAGAAATATGAGCGAGATTGCAATCTTGCTTTTGAGGGTATCTGGGCAAGAGAAACTCAAGAGTTTATTTATAGAAGGCTCGGAGTGAAAATGCAAAATAGTCCTTTAGTTTTGTTTTATGTTAATCATGAAAATCTTCAAATATGGGAAAATGAGGCAGCATTTAAAGAATATAAAGACATATTATTAAAGGAGAATAGAAAAGGAAATAATTTTATTGATTTAGTTATAAAAGATTATAAAAATATTTTACTTGATCTTGAAAAAATCTGGGAAGAAGGGGCAACTAAGGATAAAAATAAGATAAAAGAATATATTGAATTACTCAGAGAGGGCGTTGGATTATTTTCAATATGGTATTATGTTTTAATCGATGATAGAACTCCAAAAAATATAACTCTTAAATTAGAGGAATTAAGAAGCAAAGATGAATTTTTTGCAAAGAATGATACCTTCATTAAATCCTGTCTAATTGCATTAGGTGTTAAAAGAGAACTTGCTAATTTAGTTCTTCCTGAGGAATTTCCAGAAGTTCCTTCTGAAAAAGTTTTACTTAAACGTGCAGAAGGACTGGTTTCTATAGATGGTAAAAATAATAAAATTATCTCCCTTAAAGCTTTTGCGAAAGAAAATGAAAATTATGTCTTTGAAGGCTTAAATGAAAATGTTGCAGGCATAAAAGAAGTTAAGGGTCAAATTGGAAATAAAGGAATTGTTAGAGGACGAGTTAGAATTGTTAAAAATTATAAGCAAGCTGACAGTGTTAAGCCTGGAGAAGTGATAGTTTCGCCTATGACTACTCCAGATTTTCTAGTAGCGATGAAGAAATCGGCAGCATTCGTAACAAATGAGGGTGGAATTATATGCCATGCAGGAATTGTGGCTAGAGAAATGGGCAAGCCTTGTGTTATAGGCACTAAAATAGCAACACAAGTCTTCAAGAATGGAGATTATGTAGAAGTAAATGCGAATACTGGTGTTGTTAAAATTATAAAAAATCAATAATCAAATTCTTTATTCTTAAAAGATGTTGGGACTTCTGAGATATTGTATAATATTTTTAAAAGTCTCTTTAGACCATTACTAAGATTTGTGTTTCTAATAAGCATGGTGAAGATTTCTCCATCTTCATCTACATCGCTGATAATTGCTTTATCTCCTATTGTAAGAATTAGTGGTAGGTCTTGATATTCTTTACTTAGAACTCTTGGGTAATATAGGCTTCTTTTTTCTCTTTGATGAATAGAAGGGTCTTTCTTGTGCCATCCTTCACTTTCATATAATGTGAATTGAGGTATCTTCTTTTTTGATAAAAGATTGCTGTGCTTAAACCAGTAATTCTGCATCTTGAAGCTTATTCTTAAACCTCCTAGAGCAAGATATTTATCTCCTTCCTTTAATCCTAGATAAACTTCATTGAATATACTTTCATATCCTTTTTCTCCTCTTGTAAATTCTACTGGGGGCTGATGAGTGTTAAAATCTTTTTTTGTTTTAAGAAGAGGAATTATTTTAGAAATTTCAGTTTTGTGTTTCTTAATAATTTTCTCTCTTTCATCTAGATAGTCTAATATCCTTTCTGGTTGAGTTGCAGAGTATATTTTATTTTTGTTCTCTACAGACATTGAAACTAATCCTTTTACACCTAATTTATTTAATATAAAATAAACCTTGGATGAGGATATCCCTGAAGATTCTACTATTGGACTTACGGTTGATGTTCCTAAAGATAAAAGTGCTATGTAGACTCTTGATTCTCCGTTCGTAAGGCCTATGCTTTTCAATGTTTCAAGTAGCTCATCGTCCATGTATCTATAGATATATTGAATTATATAAATCTAATCCCCTTAAGGGGGAGAGATGTTTTATATACTAACTTTTTAAGGTTGAATCAATAGATATGGAAGAGAATATGGCTAAATATGGAACTGCAGAAGAGGTAATTAAGAGAATCAATTCTAATAAAGACTGGTATAATAAGAGTTATGCAGGTTATTTATTCGGTATAAATGAACAAGCAATAGCTATTGCTCATGCTGCTAAGAATCCTATTGCTCTCCCTTACGGATTTGCATTTTATAATATAACTAAGCTGAATCATTGGGATTGGTTCTGGGACAATGAAGAAATTAAGAAGAAAAGAGCTTCGATAATTAAGAAAGCTGTTGAAAATAGTAAATTTGCTGAAGATTTTCTCTCTAGCTGGGATAAAGAATTTGAGAAATTTATTGAAATTTATAATGAAAGAATTGGTGAAAACTTAGAAAAAGCTTCTAATAAAGAATTGAGCAATATTTTAAAGAAAATACATGAACATTATGTTGCAAATGGTGGTTTTGGATATATCGTTGATAGTTTTCTTACCAGTGATAAAGAAGATTGGCTTGTCGCTAAGATAAAAGAAGAATTGAAGGAAAAAGCGACCTCTGAGGTTATTGCTAAACTTACTCAACCTACTTTTGGTTCATTTGTTAATGAGTATGAAGCTGGCTTGATTAGAATTGCTAAAATGATAAGTGAAAAAAAGGCTAGTAAAATTATAGAACATGAATGTAATAAATTGGCTGAATTATTTATTTGGATTAAGGCTAATTATAATGATAAAATGTCTTTAACTGCTCAAGAAGTTAAACTAGAAGCTCGAAAGATACTTGAAAAGAAAATAGATTTCGATAGAGAGATAGAAGAGAAAATAGAAGGGGCTGAACATAATAGGAAAAATAAATTAGAATTGTATAAAAAATTAAAAGTATCGCATGATTTACAGAATATTATAGGAATATCTGAAGTATTTACACATGTTCAAGACAAGAGAAAAGAAAGAGTTCTAAAGACAAACTTTATCCACTTTAAGATATTTGATGAAATAGCTAAGAGATTTAAGAGAAGTCAGAATGAATGTTATTATCTTAATGTTGAAGAAGCTATTTCATTGCTTGATGGGAAAAAAGTTGATTGGAAGCAAATTGAAAGAAGGAGTAAAGAAGAATTTATGGAAATCTATTTTAATGGACAGTCTAAAACATTGTATAAAGAAGAAATTGCTGAAAAAATTAAGAAAGAAAATATGTTTCATGATAATAGTGAAGTTAAGGAATTAAGGGGCGCTGTTGCTTACAGAGGAAATGTCAGAGGTAAAGTGCAGGTATTAAGAAATAGTGGAGATATTGAATTGTTCAAAGAAGGGAATATATTAGTTGCTAATCAAACAACACCTGAGTTTGTTCCAGCTATGAAAAAAGCAGCGGCTATTGTTACAGATCAGGGAGGTATTACTTGTCATGCAGCTATTGTAAGTAGAGAGCTAAAAAGGCCTTGCGTGATTGGTACAAAGATCGCTACAAGAATATTGAAAGATGGTGATGAGATAGAAGTTGATGCGGATAAAGGAATTGTGAGAATAATTAAAAAAGCTTAAGCTTTTTTGCTTGCGATAAGGCCGATATATGGACAATCATTCTCATAATTCTTCCAAAATCTTTCTCCTAAAGCAGAGATTCCTTTTTTACTCACTTTTAATTTTTTCCATGTAAATTTCTTAAAACCTGCCTTTTTGGCTGCTTCTTCATAATTTGTTTTTGAAAAATCGGAAGCTTCTGCAGAAAATAAGAATTTATCCTCTGAATTGTAGAATTCAATTTTTATTTTATTATCTAGTAGTTTCCTAAATATTCTATTATATGCTAAAACATCGTATCTTTTATAGAGTGGATTAAATATTATTGCTATGAATTCTCCATTATCAGAAGTATTAGAATAAGCTGACTTGAAAAAATATAATAAATCTCTTTTGTTGGAGGAATAAGGTAGAACAAGGATTGCACATGCCTTATCAAAATTTATGGATGATTTGAAATTATATTGATCTAAATTAAAATATGTTATTCCTAGAGAGTTATGCTTTTCAATTGACTCTGCTATTTTTATCTGTTCCTTAGCAATATCATATCCTACAACATTTGCACCTTTAGAAGCTATTGCTCTGGATGAATGTCCATCTCCACAACCAATATCTAGAACATTTTTACCTTTTATATTCCCTAAAAGTTTGAGAGCTGAGGGATATTGCACATACTGTTTTGAAGGGTCTATTTTAGCCAAAGAAGCATAAGATTTGCTAACTTTCCCAAATTGCTCTTTTTTCATTCTTAATTAAATCAATTAAATTAGATTAATAAATCTGACTCTTAATTATTTCTTAACTGCTACTTTCTTAACTGGCTTTAATGGTGCAGATACTTTTTCTTCTGCTTGAATGATTATTAATTCAGAGCCTGCTTTCTTTATCTTTTCAGCTGCAGAGAAGGATGCTGCTGATGCGTGTATAATTGTTTTGAATGATAATGTGCCTTCTCCTAAGATTTTGTATCCTTTAAGTTTTACTTCTTTTGAATCAGCATGATTCTTTGAAATATCATCTAGATTGATAACTTGAAGTTTCTTTGGAACATTTCCTCTTCTTAGTGTTCTTGACTTTCCAAAATATGGTTCAGGTAAGTTAAGAATAAGTGTCTTCTTTGCGTCTCCTCTCTTTCCAGTTCCAGCCATTCCTTTTCCTCCACGATTTCCAGAACCTCTTGTTCTTTCTTTTGCTCCTCTAAATGCTGTTTGATAACCGTGTCTTCTTGCTGACTTTCTTCTCTTCTTGAATGGCATTACAACATCCTCCTCATTAATTCGTTTATCTTATCTTTATGATCGCCTAAAACTCCTTTTCTAATTGGATAATGTATTTTTGTATCTATTCCACCACGAGCTGGATGCAATCTGAAGAAAGGTTTAACTCCAAGATCTAAAAGAGAAGATTTTTCAAATCCTTCTACTGCTTTCTTAACATCAATTTTCTTTTTCTTGTCTACTGGAAGACCTCTCTTTTCAATAAGCATCGTTAAATCTTCTTTAGTTATAGTTCCAAAAGCAACATAATTTCTTACTTTCTTAAGAAGATGTCTATTTGTTACATTATCATGTAAAACAACTGCAGTATATTTCTTTCTTAATCTCATTCTAAATAGTGCTTCATTTACATCTGAGGAAACATCTACTAGCCCTGAGATTCTTATTATTAATATCATTATAACTCCATTTGGTTTGTTTTAGTTAATGCATCCATGCAAGCTTTTGCAACGTTGAATGTTGTTCTTGTCTGACCTGTTGTGACTCCATAAACATCATGTATTCCTGCAAGTTTTAATATCTTCTTAACTTGATCGCCTACAACAAGGCCTGTGCCTCTTGGAGCTGGGATTAATTTTATTCTTACTGAACCGCATTTTCCTTCTACTATAAATGGTACTGTGTGTGGTTCATTTCCAGAATGTTCTATAGATTCAAATCCTCTATTTATCTTTATTAATCCTAGTTTTGCTTGTCTAACTGCTTTCGCTCTTGCTGGAAGAGTTTCCTTTGATCTACCATATCCTACTCCTACGTGCCCTTTCTTATCGCCTACAACGGCCATTGCTGAGAAAGTTACTACGTTTCCTTCCATAGTCTTCTTCTGAGTTTGACGCCAGGCCCTTCTTTTACCGCCTCCGAATTTACCTTTTGCTTGACCAATAGATAAAAGATCAAAGTCTAATTTTAATAATAAGTCTACAATCTCAGATTCTAATATTTTTTTATCTTGAGATAATACTTCTGATATATTTTTTATCTTTCCAGTTCTTACTAATCTACCAAGATTTGTTTTTGGAACCCAAGAGTCAAGTTTTCTTTTTTCCTCTTCTTTTGCTCTCTCTTCTCTTGACTTATAAACTTCAGGCATAGCTTGCTCTAACTTCTGCAACTCTTCTGGTGTTGCTTCTATAAGATCCTTAGGTTTGTTTATTGTTTCTTGTTCTGCCATTTTAGTTTTTTATTTTCTCCACAATTTTCTTGAATTCAGGACTTACATGTAAAAATTCTTCTTTAGGAAGGACTTTAGCATCATGAGGCACTTTAAGGCCTGCATCAAGAGCTCCCTTAAGAACTGTGTAAATTCTAGACTTTTGAATGTTTCTATACATTCCAGCATCTAATATTGCTTCAGTTATTTTCTTTCCTAATGCTGCTTTGCCTAATAAATATCCTGTTAGATATGCTGCAGATCTATTCTTCAGACTTCCAGATTTATTTTCCGGCCATCCTTTTGCAATCAAATCTTTTGACGAAAGTGTTGAAACAACGAAATCTTGTGCTCCTTCACTTCTAACAAGTTGAGCAATTACATATCTATTTGTTTTTCTTACTACTAGTCTTGGCTTTCCAGATTTAATAAGCTCTATTCTAGCTTTGTAATCTGTTCTTGCTTCAAGTCTTCTTCTTCTTATTGTTCTTCCCATTTTAATTTAAATGCTCCTTTAGGTGTGATTTACTCTTGAAAGTACGTGCTCTTATATCTTTCCTTAGCTTCCAAAACTGTTCTTCAGTTATTTTTTCTTGATCTCTTAACTCAGAGATATAGCCTCTAAGTTTTCTTGTGATGATTACATAAGTTGTCTTTGAATTTTTAACTTTCTTTCTTATACTTCCTGCTCTTCTTCTTGTCTTACGCTTGACAACTGCTGTTCTTCCCTTTATATCTTTAACATAAATTGCTCCAGCACTTACAAGATCTCTGATATCTTGCTTAGTTATTGCTTCTTTTATTTCATCTAATCTCTCAACATTGAAAACTATTCTATCCTTACCTACACCCATAGTATTTGCAGCTAATATTTTTTTCTTTCTTATATTCATTTTGAATTTCCTCCAGAAAGATTCATTATCTTGAAACCTGACTCATTAGCTTTCTTTATAATATCTAGTTTCTTTCTAGCTCCAACTCTTGCAATTATAATAAGAGAATCTTTCTTTAGGACAGATAATTCTTTTAGATTATGAACTAAAACTGGAGTGAGATTATCTATCTTTCCAGAAGTTTCTCTTGGAGTACCATATCCAATTTTAACTCTAGCTGGATAATTTCTTCTCTGTCTTCTTACTTTATTGTGTCTTCCACGAGGGTTTCTCCATTTCTGAAGTTTTCTTCTTCTCTTTCCAAGTCTTAAATGTCTTCTTGTATCTTGACGAAGGAATTTCTTAGGCATTATGCAGTCCTCCCAGGTCTTTCAACGAGATATACTCCGTCTTGGAAGACTCTTCTATCTTTCTTCCTTACTTTAGTTGTTCTTTCTATACAAGAAACTGTCTCTCCAACAGCTTCTTTATCATGTGAGGTTAGAATTATTCTCTGTCCTTTTATTTCAGCTTTAACATGAGGGTGAATTGCTGCTATTCTTGGTTTTTTCTCACCTAGGAAATTAGTTATTAGAAGATTGTTTTTCTCAAGCTTCATTGTCATTGGGAAGTGTACATTAACTGCCTCTAAGATATATGTAAAGTCTTTTTGTAAACCTGAAAAGATATTTTTCATATGTGCAAGATAAGATTTTATAAGATTATTTTCTTTCCTCGCTCCTGCATGAGTTGAAATCACTAATTCATTTCCATTTACTGTAATTGTAACTCTTGGTAATTCTATGTTTCTAGAAACAAATTTATCTCCTTTCTTACAAGTTAAAATTTTATTGTGAATAGTACATGTAATTCCTGAAGGAATTTCCATCTTTTCAGACATCTTTGTTCTCATTAGAAGAAATAAGCTAATAAGCTTCCTCCAATTTTCTTTTCATCTGCTGTTTGATGAATCATTAAACCTTGTGATGTTGAAACTATTAAAATTCCTAAATCTTTTGAAGGTAAATAACGCTTTGAATATTTTTCATAGTCATCTGCATTTACTACGAATCTTGGCTTTATAGCGTTGCATCCATTAAGCTTTCCAAATTCTATTGTAAAACCTGAGTCTGTTTTTGCATAAGATTTTACATAACCCTTTAATTTTGCTAGAGCTAGAACTGAAAGAAGTAGCTTGGAATGAATCTTCACAGTAACTGAAGTCTTTCTCGCCTTTTTGGCGTTCATCATTTGGTTTAGCGTATCAGCTAATATATCTTGGCTCATGTTAGTTGTATTTTTCAAAACCGATTTCAGTTGCTATCTCTCTAAAGCACTGTCGGCATAAATTTATATTATATTGACCTAAATGTGCACCGAATCTTCCACAGCGTTCACATTTATTTAATGCTATTCCTGTGCTTCTTGTTTTAGGCTTATTGAATTTGAGGAATTTCTGCATAACTACTGGCTTGCTTCTCAACTGTTTTAATATTTTATTCCAATCACTTGCTGTCATGCTATTTCCGTCTTAAAGACGTCCCCCATGAATTTTTGAATTTCTTCTTTTGTTATCTGTTGTCTTTTAGGTATTATTCCTGATTTTATCTTTTTTCTCTGAACTCTTGCTCCTGCTCTTGTGAAAACTACAGTAATATTGAATCCTCTAATTCCGATATCTCTTTGGTATTCTGTGCCTGGAATTTCTATGTATTCTTTTATTCCGAATGAGAAATGA
The DNA here is from genome assembly GCA_038045765.1 of Nanobdellota archaeon. Taxonomy (GTDB): domain Archaea; phylum Nanobdellota; class Nanobdellia; order Pacearchaeales; family GW2011-AR1; genus SICV01. The sequence continues at coordinate 21,872 of JBBSXN010000005.1, forward strand.
TTATCGGCTATCTGTTTTTGCTTTATTTTATTGTCTAATGCACCTAAAAGTCTTTTTAATAATTCTACTCCTTCTTGCCCTCTTAAAGTAACTCTTGTTCCTACTTCCTGCCCCGGACTTACATCAAAATCGGGAATTCTTTTTTGAGATTTTAGAATATGTGCTTTCTTTTTTGAAATCATATTAAGAAGTTTATGTGCTTTTTCTAAATCCTTGCCTCTTGCTCCAGCACTTAAAACTACTTTCTCAATTTTAATCTTTCTCATAGGATTCATTGAAGCTTTCATATAACTGCTACAGCAGATTTTTCTAATACTGCTTTGCCTCCGTTGAAAGAAATTGAAACCTTATTATCTACCATTGAATCTATTTTTCCATTTGTGCCTGAATATTTTCCAGAGATTATCAATACGCTAGCTCCCTTATCCAAAGATTTATGTTTTACAAGCTTTCCAGACATATCAAGATAAACAGAATCTCCAATTGCTAATTTATCTTTTGAAATTATGTTTGAACCATCATGCAAGTTAAATTGTATCTTTCCAGATTTTATTAAATTTTTTCCAGTTATTTTACATAATCTTGTTTTGCTTTCTTTACTTTCTTCAAAATGGAATTTTCCAGTTGGTGAAAGAGAGAGAAGATAATTTTTATCTGCTTCTAAAATATTAAATAATCTTATGCTCGCATTTGATTCAGATACTAATGAGCCATTTAATTTTATAAGTTTTCTATGAATCATGCTTTTAACTTCTGCAGAAGTCTTTGCTAATCCTAACATATCCCTTAATGCAATTATCACAGGTACTGAATTATCGTTGTCAGATATAGCTCTTGCTAGATATTTTGAGCCTTTTCTTTTTATAGGTAGCTTTAATGAGGCATTAAGCCTTGTTTGGTGCATGTTTTTCTCCTTTGGTTATAGTTTTTTTAGTTGTATTTGGTGAGAGTCTTCTCTTATCCTCTAAATTTAAAGAGGTAATTTGAAGAATTGATGGATGGAAAGGAATATTTACCTTTGTTCCTTCTCTTTTAGTTCTTTGTATTCCTTCAAGATATGCAAATCTTTTCTTAAGATCTACAGAAGCGACTTTGGCAGATTTCTTTTTAAATTTGCCTCGCATGACAAGCACCTCATCCCCTGTCTTGAGGGGAAGACTTCTCTTACCATGCAATTCTCTTAGAGCTTTTGATAAATTTGCACTTAAAAACTTATGCATTATATGCAATGGTGCATTAGCTAAATATTTATGTTGCTTTCTAGGCTGACCACTGCTTACCCATGATTTTGAAAAATGTGATTTCATAGTACGTACTGCGCGATTTTCGAGACCTCCTTCCATCTTTCTAAAATTTCTCTTCCAACCGGACCTTTAATGAAAGTTCCCTTTGGATTTCCTTTCTCATCTTTTAGTAACGCGACGGCATTGTCTTCAAAGCAGACTCTCTCTCCAGTCTTTCTTCTATACGGCATTCTTTGTCTTATAATAACTGCATCAAAAACTTGTCCTTTCATTTCAGGTTTTCCTGCACGAACTGAAACTTTAACATAATCTCCTAATTTAGCGAATTGCTGTCTTCCTTTTCTTGATTTTCCATGTACTACTCCAGTTATTCTTACTATTCTGGCTCCAGAGTTATCTGCAGCAACAAGGTTACTTCCAATGTTAAATCCACGTGTTACCATCGCTGATACTGCTTTCATGTAAGAACCTCCTGCGGGTTCTTCTGAACTCCAGCGACCGGATTTTGTGCTGAACGAACTTTTTCTATAACTACTGCATGTATGATTTTTGAAAGGGGTCTGCACTCTCTAACTTTGATATAATCTCCAATTTCAATTATCATTCCAGAAGGTAGACGAGCATGTATTCTAGTTTTCTTTTTATAGAATCTTTCATATTTTTCTACGAAAATAGTTCTTTCAAATTCGATTACTACTCTTCCAGGGAATTTCTTTGTAACGGTACCTGCAAATACTCTTCCTCTTGTTGGAACTGGGACTACTACTTTGTTTGTTTTCTCTTGTGTTTTTTTATTTTGTTTTTTTTCCATGTTGTTAATCTGAAATTGAGTCCTCTGGGAATCCAAGTTTTATTAAAATATTTTTAACTTGTTTTTTATGATTACCCTGTAATTCAATAACTCCATCCTTAACAGTGCCCCCGCAGGCAAGTTTTTCTTTAAGGCTTTTTGCCGTTGATTTTATATCTACGTTCCCGTCAAAACCTGAAACCAGAGTTGCTAATTTACCGTAACGTCTCGCTACAGTTGAAACAACTATTTTCTGGTCGCTCTTTGCAATCTCTTCAAAAACGTCTGATTGATTCGGCAAACCGAAGGAATTATTTATTGGATCTAAGGCCATTACTTCTTCAACACCTCCGAATTAGATTTATTTGAATTTGTAATGGTGTGTAATCTAGCAATTGATCTTTTAATCTGTCTTGTTTTTGCATTTGATTTTTGTGCTGTGACATTTGATCTTATTAACTCCATTTTAAGCTCTTTAAGCTTTGCCTCTCTATCTTCTTTGCTCATTTTCACTGCATCCTTAGCTTTTAAATTAGCCATTAGTTACTTTCTCCCTTATCTTTATTTTTCTTTGAAGATTTTCTTACAGCTTTCTTTTGTGATGGAGCATTTTCTAATATTGGAGCGCCCTCATTTTCTTTAATTTTTTGTCTCATTTTGTCGTCGACAACTATCTTGTCGTGAATGTGTGCATCAGGAGGCAATATACTGACGCTTATTCCAGTAACTCCAGTCATATTAATTGCTTGCGCTTGTGCTCTGTCTACTACTTTAGCAGGATGTCCTGTCTTTTTTAGATAACCTTGTGAAAATCTCCAGGATTTTGCTCTTTCTGAAGGAAGACGACCAGCCATAACAATTTCTGCTCCCAATGCTCCTGCTTTCATAATCTCTTGGAGAGTTTTATAAGCAACTACTTTGAATTTAAGAGATCCTTGTCTTTCTAATGCTAGAGCAATTTCGTCTGCTACAAGCTGAGCATCTAATCTTGAATCAAATATTTCTTTTATTTCTATATGGGGATTATCTAATTTGAATCTCTTCTTTAGAACTCTTGTAAGTTCATCAATTTTTTCTCCTTTTCTTCCAATAACTAATCCGGGTTTGTTTGTAGCAATTACTATTTTCTCTCCAACAGGTGTGTAAGTTATAAGAACTGAGCTTATTCTTCCTTTTCCTAATTCTTTCTTGATATATTCTTTAACTCCAAGCTCTTCTTTCTTAAAATTTACAAATTTCTTTTCTTCCATTATTTCTTTTTCTCCATTTTATTATTGAATTCTTTTGCTTTAAGGATGAGATGTACCCTTTTAAACCTCATTCCGCCTTTTTTAGCAGGCCTAGATCCCCAGGTTGGAGAAGCGAAATATATCTTAGCTTTTTCAACGTCAAGACCATTTGAAATTATATTTCCTCTTAATCCTTTCAATACAGTTATCATAACTTTTGATGCATTTATTGGATAACGACCCGACATCATGTCTCCATGTCTATGAGGAATTTCTCCAGCATATGGAATTGCTCTCTTGAATTTCAAAACTTCTTCTAATTGTTTTATTGATAAATCTACAGTTTTGCCTTTTATGAAATTGCAGATGTACATGCAGTGCTTCTTTGAAATTGGCAGGCCTACTCCTTTTGCAATTGCTTCTTCTTTCTTTACTATTTTCTTTTCTTCTTTCTTCTCAGTTTTTTTCTCTTCGACTTTATCTTCTTTCTTTTCTTCATTTACATGTGTATGTTCATGATTATGGTCGTGTGAGTGATCGTGTGCATGCTCATGAGAATGATCGTGCGCTTCATTTTTGTTATCGTGTTCTTTATTGTCAGCTAGAGTTTTTACTAATTCTTTTTTCTGAGATTTCTCTGCTTTTATTTCTAGTTTTTTATGTTGTTGAACCATTATTTCTTAACTCCCTTTGTACCTTTAGTTGCTCCAATACCTGCAGTTCCGTGTGTAACTCTTACTCTTGTAAGTGAAAATTCTCCAAGTCTATGACCAATCATTCTGTGTGTAACAATTACGTCATTGAATGTCTTTCCATTATAGATAGAAATTGTAAGTCCTACTAGTCTTGGTACAATTACTATATCTCTTAAATGAGTTCTTATCTTTTTCTTAGACGCATGGCTTGCTTCACAAAGTTTTACGAAATTTTCTATTGTCTGGAAATTTCTTAAAACTGAACGTCTTGATCTTGAAGGAAGGTATTTAGCTATTTCTCTTACATCTAGTTTCTTTAATTCTTCTAAGTTTACTCCTCTGTAGAATACTTCCTTAGATCTTGTCATTACTGTTTCATGTTCTGCCATTATCGCACCCATCCTGTTCTTCTAGGTCTTATGTGACCAACTCTAGCACCTGGAGGAGCGTTACGTTTAGCAATCTTCGATTTGATTCTTTTACCTCTACCTGAACCGAACGGATGATCTATCGCGTTCATCTTGATTGCGGAAGTTCTAGGCCATAGTTTGTTACGTGCCTTCATCTTGAACCACTTCTTTCCTGCTTTTATAAATGGTTTAAGGATTCTACCGTCACCAGCAATTACTCCAAGACTTGCTCTGCAATCTCCAGAAACAGAAATTTCTTTTTTATTAGGCATGAGTATGAGTACTTTATTGTGTTCCAATTGTTTTGTAAGTATTGCTCTTGAACCAGCAGACCTTATCATTTTACCACCATCTCCAGGATTATTTTCAATATTATATATTTCTGTTCCTTCAGGTATTTTTTTTAACATCACGATATTACCAACTGCGATTGTATCGGTGCTAACTATTATCTTTTGTCCAACTTCTGCACCATTGAAAGCAGGATTATAGAATATTTCTGAACCTGCTTTTACTTTAAGAAGTGGTGCTGAATGTGCTGCTGAATGTATTATATTTATAATTTCAGCTTCACCAACATGAGTAGGATATTTTATTTTATAGATAAATGCTCTCTTACGTGCTTGATATGTTAAGGACCCGTGTCCTCTTGCTTGTGATATAATTCTCTTTCCCATTTTACATCATTCCTAATTTAGTAGCAATGTCAATTGCTGGACTTTTTTTATTTAATTTAACGTAAGCATATTTCTTATTGTCTTGGACAAAAGTTCTTACTTTGTCTACTTTGACATTGAAAACATTTTCAACTTCTTTCTTTATTTCAGGTTTATCTGAATTTCTAGGGGCTTCAAAAAGTAATGTATTATCTACATCAATCATCTTTACTGCTTTTTCAGTTGTAACTGGTTTTAAAATCATTCTTTGTTCTCCTTATTTGAAATTTCTTCCAATGCTTTTTTAGTGTAAAGAGTTAATCTTCCAAGAGGATATAAATCTCTAAGTTTCAATTCGCTAACAGACTTTATTTCTACTCCGGTGAATTTATTTGATTCTGAATTTCCTGAAACTATTAGAAGACCTGAATTTGATTTGTATCTTCTTCCTCTTGCTTTTCCTTTTCCAGAACGAACTGTTTTTTTCTTCATTACTATTGAAAATGCTGTTCCAAATATATTCTTTAAAGATGAAAGAAGATCTTTAGTCTTAGTTGGAAGAGATTCAATTACCGATGCTGAAAGGCCAGTATCTAATGAGGCATAATGTTTCTTAACTAATTCTTTATTAAATGTTGAAGTGAATGCAATATTTAATGCTAAATTTCTTTCTTTCTTGTTTATCTTTCTAAATGCAAAAGATGCTTTTGGTGGATGAGCCATTCTACCACCTCTTGTTTGTGAAGTTTCTGCACCAACCCAATAAAATTGTGTTCCTCTTCTCCACATAGTTTTTCTAGGAAGTCTTGCTATACCTTTTCCATAATGGCCTTTCCATTCATGACGTCTATGGCTTATTGTTCCAGAAGCTGAATGTCTCTTTCCTGCTTCTTCATAATTTGCATAAACTTGTCTATCTAAGAATTTTTCTGCTTCAAATGATTTTACAACAATATCTTCTCTTATTGGTGTTGAAAATACTGAAGGTAATTCTATATCTGATTTTTTCTTTCCTAATTGATCATATAAGGCTGCTTTCATAAGTTGTTCTCCCTTAACATAATGTGATACATTCTAAAATCTTGAGAGGTAGTAGTTAAAGTTTCGTTAATTGTTAATGCAAGGGGTGCTTTACTATTACCTTGTCTATATTGTGTTTTAATTGAACCTGATGATGATCTAGTCATGCTTACCACTATATAATCTTGACTTGCAGGATTTCCTTCTATAAGATTTAGAGTTTTACCACTTAATTCTATATTCATACTATAATCTCCTGAAATTCATATTTCTTTTTTAATTGATACTTTGTCTGTCTAAATGAGGGTGTTAGAAGAATTTGTCTTTTTTCTGGACCTTGTATTGAACCTTTGATTATAATATAAGAAGAAGTTATTTTTCCGTAATGCGAGAAACCTGACTTTGGATTTATATCTTTTTCAGATATATTTCCTGAAGAGATAAAAACATTGTTATATTGCATTCTTGCAAACATACCATATTGTCCAGCCATAGGTGTTCTGAAAGTAACTCTTGCTGGATGCCAAGGACCTAAGCTTCCAGGACGTCTTCTTCCTTTTTCAGATTTATGTTGTTTAAGAGAAATTCCAAATCTTCTTACTGCGCCTGTAAAACCATGTCCTGTTGTTAAACCTCTTGAATCAAGAAGTGTGGAATGAACAAAATCATTTAGCGATAGCTCTTTTCCTATTAATGACTTTGCATATTCAAACTTTTCATGTGCTGTTGGAGCGTGGATAGCTACTTCGATAATATCTGGAGTTTTCTTTATGTTTGTTTGTTTTGCTAGAGTATAAACAATTACTCTTACATCATCATATTTTTCAGGAGCTGAAATTGTTGGAAGGGCCTTTGGAAGTCTTACAATCTTCTTTAATTCCTTATCTATAGAAACAAGCGATTCTTTAGCAACTATTCCTTCATTATAGAATCTTATAGAATAAACTTTCATTGCTGGAACTTCTAAAATAGTAACTGGGAGGTAAACTTTCTTTCCAGCAGTCATAGATTTATCAGTTGAATCTTTTACAAGTGCTGTTGCCATTCCTACTTTGTAAGCTACGAAGCCAAGAAGACCTTTTAACTTTTTATCAAGATTAGATTTCTCAAGAACAACTGACCAGTTTACACTAGGTAAGAACTTTTCAGCTCTATTTCTCGGAGCGAACTGCAAGCTTCCTTCACGTGGTTTTGATAGTTTTGCCATTAAGTGTAATTACTATTTTATTTAAATCATAAGTAGCACAACTCTCTACAGCTTTCATCAAGCTTTGAACCCAGGTGTTATCAGCACAGAAGATTCAATGATTCTATTTTACTGTGTTTTGTGCCTTTTTAAAGCTTTTCGTGGTGGGAGAGAAGTTATTATTTATTGAAGAAATACTGCAAGAATCTGCTGTCTTTGGCTATGTCTAAGACTGCTCCACCAGTTATTCCACTTCCTGAACCTGAACTAGATGAACCAGAAGAATCTGACGGTTGTGAAGGACTAGAAGATGAACCTGATGAACTTGAACCCGAGCTATCTGATGATGGGGGACTTAAAGAAGGCGGTTGATTTTCCCCTGGTGGAGGTCCTTGTTGGTTATTATTAAATTGTCCTTCTGGTGGTCGTCCTTGGAACTGACCTTCCTGGTTTCTCATATTTTCATCTTGTCTTCTTCTTTCTTCTTCAAACCTCTTTCTTTCTTCTTCAGATAATTTACTTGGGTCAAATTGTCTTTGATCTCCTTCAAATCTTCTTTCATCTCTAAACGCTTCTCTTCTTTCTTCCATATTACATTGACAATTTCCACCTGAGAAGTCCCATCTTCCTCCAGTACATGAATTTGCACACTCTCTTTCCTTATCTTTAATTTTTCTAAAATCGCCTTCACTAAATTGTCTACTTTCTCCTTGACCAGGGCCTTCCTTATAACTAGAAACTGCACTGTCAAAACATTTTAATCTTTCTTCAGAATTTTCTAATTTTCTACAATCAAAATTAAATCCTCCTCGTTGGTGTTGTCCTTGATTATTTTCTCTTCCACCTTGAAGTTTATCCATTATCTCTCTGCACTTCTTATGATCTGAAGGCTTATCTCCCGTTAATCCAGCATCCATACATTCTTCTGGTGCACTTTCTTTAAACATGAACTTTCCACATTCCCTTCCATCTTTTATTCCTGCATCAATGCATTCTTGCGGTGCGCTTTCTTTAAACATAATCTCTTCACATTCTTTTCTAAATTGTCTTTCATTTTCAAAATTTATTTTTCCAGAATCAAGAGCAGAAATACATTCTTCTGGAGCATGTGTTCTTACCATTATCTGAGTACATTCTTTTTCCGTTTTTACATTTGCTTCTCGACATTCTTCAGGCATATGATTTTCAAATTGTGCTCCGGAATATTCTTTATCTAAATCAGCCATTATTTCCTGTAAGTAATCTGGAAGTAAATCTTCTATTCCTTCACTCTTTGAATCGGCTTCTTCACATTTTGTTTCATCACCTTTTTGACATTGAGCATATAATGGAGCTACTTCAGAACATTTATCAGCGAATGACTTTACGCTGATGTCTTGACATTTACAATTTGTTGCATCTTTGAAACATTGAGTCATTACTTGGATAAAAACTTTAGCTTCTTTTTTCTGTTCATCAGTTAAATCTTTATCAAGTTTCTTTTGCCAGGCAGGAGAATCTTCACCTGACTTGCATGTCCTTGAATATTGATCTGGATCAATTTTAGCGAGAGTTTCACATAAATCTTTTATCTTTGATGCAATTTCAGCTGCTGTTTCTATTCTTTTTTCGCTTTCTACAACAGAATCAACAAAACTTTCCTTATCAGCCTCGGGAATTTCAGATTCTATTTCGGAAATTACTGCTCTAATTGCCTCTGCACTTCTCTTTGCTTCTTCCTGCTTATCTGGAGATACTTCTTTTTCAAGACGGTCTGCAAATTCTTTATATTTTGCTAAGGCTCTTTTTGCTTCTTCAATTTTACCTTCATTAATCATTTCTCTAACTTCTGCAATTTTTTTCTCTCTATTTGAACTGTCATCTCTGAATTTAGTAAGAATAGAATCTTCTACAAAATAGAATGCACTATCTGGAGTTATTCCTGCACTTTCTGATAATTCAGGATTATCAGTAGATTCTTGAGCAACAACAAAAGAAGATGATAGCAATACTGCTGATAATATTAATGCAAGAAATACCCAACTGTCTCTTTTATGCATGTTTATTATTAGATATTAGTTAGTATTTAATTGTTTTTATCTTGACATAATTAGGCTAAGGTTTATAACGCCTATAAATTCCAAGAATTTATGGATGATAATGATAGTTATTTGATAGCTGGAACTTTTGGAGCTTTAGCTATGGGTCTTACTTTTTATCAGGTTCATATGAAACCTATGATTAGATTTCAAAGACAATCTGGATTGAGTTTAAAGAAATTGAATTTAACTCATGCTATGAAATTAGACAGACTGATTAATGTTCTTAATGTAAGTGGTATTAGTGAAGGTAAAAAAGAAGAGTTAGAAGAAACTGTTAGTAGATTACCTCTTCGAGTCCAGACTGCTTTTAAGGAATTTAAAGCATGTTATCAACATCGTGAAGAAGTTGCTAAAGCATTATATAGAAGACCTGAAGTAAGAGAGTATCTTAATGAAAGGGAAGATTAATCTTCCTGTTCGATTCTAGGGGCTAAGATGAATGAAAGCATGACATTTCCTGTTGGGAAGTCTATTCTTGCAGGTTTGCTATCTGAAAATGAAATTGTTACTCTGCTTGATATTTTTGAGCCTTTAATAAATTTGTTTAGATATTCTAGAGAATATCTTGCTTTTGAAGTGTCTGAGTAAATTTCTACTTCTTCAGAAGAAAATTCTGCTTTTGCTGAGTTTAATCCATGTGCTTCCAATGTGAATCTATTAGGCTCTGAGAAGAAAGTACAGGCATCTGAAACTACTAAGCAATCTTCAACTGCTTCTGTAAATGCTTCTGAGTCCATTTTTATAACTGATTTGAATTCGAGATTAAGAAGTTCTTTTTCTTCTGCATCTATGTCTAATAAAGCTAATGTGAAGTCTCTCTTTATTCTGTCGTGTATTCCTAATTTAAGAAAATTTTCTGCCTTTTGAATAGTTAATGAACTTCCTGGCTTACATCTTCTTAAAACTGCTTTAAGATTATCAAGATTAAGACCTAGAGAGTGCTCTTGAGAAACGTCAAATTGAATGAATAAATCTGAAGGTATTCTAAAGTGAACCATAGCTACATTTGCAGGGTCAATTGCTGTTAATTGAAGGCCTGTGGAATTAACCTTTAATCTTACCTCTGTAACGAGTTCAGATATGATGCTTATAAGGTCTGAGAATAATTTTGGATTTTCAAGTTTTAGTTGCATTTATCTATCCATTATATTGAGCTTTTAAGTTTTATTATAGTGAAAAGATACAATCAAAAGCACGATGTAAATGATACTCGTGCTTTGGATGCTCAAGGAACATGGTTCCTTGACATAATAAATGCTATAAAGTGAGAAAGATGGTAATTTTAATGGAAGATAAGTCTAATTTGAAAGAGGATAGAATAAGAGCGATTACTAAATTATATTATTCAAATCCTAAAGTTCAGCAAGTTTTACTTGAATTTGCTCAAAATAGAGAAACTGTTCCAAGATATTTTGAGGGATTTGGAAAAAGACCCGATACATTGCAATATATATCAGATATTATGAATTTGGTAAATAAGGGCGCTACTAGCTTTCATGCATCTGAAGAAATATGGAATGATCCTCTCTTACTTAATACTGATTTAAGTGAAAAAGAATATAATGAAATAAGGAAAGGTTGGGATTTACTTATTGATATAGATTCACAATGGTTAGATTTCTCAAAGATTGCTGCAAGACTTTTAATTGAACAACTTGAAAATTATGGTATAAAAAATTATGGTATTAAATTTTCTGGAAGCAAAGGCTTTCATATAATCATTGGAAATAAAGCCTTTCCTAAAGAGTATGAAGGAGAGAAAATGAAAGAAAAATTCCCACAGTGGCCTAGGGCAATTTGTGAATATTTAATGAGTCAAATATTACCTAAATTTAATAAAGAAAATAGGAGTATCACAGATATAGCTGCTTTAGAATTAAGAACAAATAAAGATAGAAAAGAACTTATGGATGTCGTCTGTCCAGAATGTGGTAAACCTGTTGTAAAAGATAAAATGATAACTTTCAAGTGTGATTACTGCTCAAATGAAATAAGACTGAAGTATAGTATAATCGCAAAAAAAAGAATTATGAGGTGCGAAAGGTGTGTCGGTGAATTGACTAAAATACATGAAGAAGAATTTTTAGAATGTAAAAATTGTGGAATTTCTAATATTTCAAAAATGAAAGATAATAACTTTGGAATAACTAAACATACTAAAGATGCTTTGGTAGAGAATGTTTCAGAAATGAATGAGAATATTCATAATTCAGGAGGGTTTGATTTAGTTCTTGTAGCTCCGAGACATTTATTCAGAATGCCTTATTCTTTGCATGAGAAGACTTCTCTTGCGTCAGTTGTATTAACTAAAGAAGAACTGAGTAGTTTTAACCCGAAAGATGCAGATCCTATGAAGATAAATATAAGAAATTTTCTTCCAAGTAATTTCGAAAATGAAGCTGGAAGGCTTTTGAAAGATGCCTTACACTGGAAAAAAGCTAAAGATGCCGAAGAAGAAAAATCAAATAATAATAGATTTCAGGGAAAGAGTTTTGAAAAAGATAAAAAAGACAAAGAGTATGAAGAATTTAAGTTTGAGAATGTAAATGAAAAAGATTTCCCAGAGCCTATTAAAAAACTGCTAAAAGGATTGGAAGATGGTAAAAAAAGAGGATTATTTATTTTAATAACTTTCTTGAGATGTATTAATTATACTCCTGAACAAATTAATGAATTGTGTAGGGAATGGAATAAGAGGAATCCTATTCCATTAAAAGAAGGATACATAAGAAGTCAGATTGAGTGGCATTTGAAACAAAAGAGAAAAATACTTCCCCCTAATTATGCTAATGATAGTTTCTACAAAGATTTAATGCTTCTTGATAAAAAACCAGAGACAAAGAATCCTTTGGTTGATATGATTAGGAATGTGAGGAATAAGAGATAAAGAAAAGTATAAAAGTTGAATGTATTGTTATTTTTAATGAAGTTTATTAAATGGGCTACGCGTCCAAGTGCAGTTCAAAGAGAGACTCCAGTTGCATTCTATATGACTCTGAATGGTTTAAAACAGTTCTATGTAATCCCTGTTGACCTGGAAAAATCAGATTATTATGTTGAAAAAGAATCTTACTTTAAGCTTTTAGATAAAATCATGTCTGAAGTTATGGTTAATCCTGAAAAGCATCTAGTAGATTATAATAAGGCTGGTGAAATATTTATAGAAAAAGCTAAAAATGTTTTTAAAAATTTAAATTCTTCACCGAAAGACTTATTGAAAGCTTACGAAGAATATTTTAACTATGTTACCGAATATAGTGTGTATTTCATAGCTACTTTTGCTGCTGAAGAAATTATCGTCCCGAGGCTTGAGGCTTTATTCAAAGATAAAATGGTCCTCATCACTTCTCCTGGTAAGCCCCTTACTTATCAGAAAATGCAAAGGGCATTATTTGAAAAGAGTTTAGAAGAAGTAAAAAAGGAATATGGGTGGATGAATCTCTATAATTATCAAGAAGAGGAGTATGATTTAAATTACTTTAAAGAATTAAAGAAGAACTTATCTAAAGAAAAAGTTGATAAAGTTTTTGAAGAAATAGAAAAGAATAAAGAGGATTTTAACAATTTTTTAAGTACTGTTAATGATAAAAAAATCAAAGAGCAAGTTCATCTTATGCATGAATATGCATTTATTAAAACAGATAGAGTAGATTATTGGAGAAGAGCACAATCTTATGTTGTGCATTTCTTTAGGAAATTAGCTAAAGAAAATAATCTTAATATAAAAGAAACTACAAATCTGACTTTAGAAGAAATAAGTGATATTATCTTAAAAAAAATAATTCCGGATAAAAAAAGTCTTAAGTTGAGGGCAGAAAAAAGATTTGTTATGAGCATGCAGAAAAATAAAGTTGCTTTAATATATGATGAAAAAGAAATTGATAAAATAAAGAAAATGGTTGAAGATAAAATTGTTAATCAAACAGAGTTTAAGGGTGTAACTGCGTGTGGAGGATATGCTAGAGGACCTGCGAAAATAATTACTGATAAATCTAAGCTTAATAAGATAAGAAAAGGAGATATCTTAATAAGTATCTGGACCACGCCAGATTATTTGACTGCTATGCATCTTGCTGAAGGCATAATAACTGAAGAGGGTGGCTTAACGAGTCACGCAGCCGTTACCTCTAGAGAACTAAAAAAACCATGTATTATGAATATTAAGAATGCCAGTAAGATAATAAAAGATGGTGATTTAGTTGAAGTTGATGCTGATAAAGGGATAGTTAGGATATTAAAGGAAAGAGATAAATGAAAAAGCTTACAAAAGCAGAAATTAATTTAAAAGAATGGGAGTTTGAATTTCTCCAGAGAAATAAAAATTGTATTTTAATGGCTGATTTGCATTGTAGAGGGCTTTATAATAACTTCAAGACAGAAATTAAATTAGATGTAGAACCGTATGATTATATATTTACTAATTTTGATAAAGGATATGTAAAAAAGGCTAAGAAAGCTAAAGTGCTTAATCTTTTAAGAAAAGCCAGTGAAGATCATCTATATTTAGAATATGTTTTTAAAAATAGTCTATTGAAAATGCAGAATCTGGATAAAGTAATGAATGAGCTTAATTCAAAAATAAAAATGCCTATGAATGATGGTGAACTGACTGATTTATGGGAAAAATTTGAACAAGGTTATCTAGAAGCAATGCCTTGGTTTTATATTCCATGGTATCTGTCAGAAGAGAATATCTTGACAGATAAAGTAAAGAATAAGTTAAATAAATATAAAAAAGAGATAGAAAAAATAACGGATTTTGACGAAGCTCTTAGAATTCTTATATTTCCTATAAAAAAAGCTGCTTTTCAAGAAGAACAGGAATTATTTTTTGAATTACTAAAAATAGCTGAAAAAGATGTGAGTTTTGAAAAAGATAAAGAGTTTAAAGAAAAAATGCAGATTTATCTTAAGAGATTTTCCTTTTTTCCAACTTTCTATTTTCTACCTATTAGCCCTACAAATGAAAAGATTTTGATAAAAAATATCAAAGAGGCTATGAAAAATAATTTCAAAGTTGATTTTGAAATTAAAATTAAGATGCAGATGGAAAATGCCAGAAAATTAAAAAAATTAATGCAGATTATTAATAATGATATAGCCTTGATTAAGGATATTGAACTTGCTAGGGAGTTGGGTTGGGTTTTGACAGCGAGTGTTGATGAAGCCCATAGGGCTGGCTCTAAATTTGCTCCTTTTCTTAAAAAAATAGAAGGGAGTATTGGAATAAAAAGTGGAAATATTATATTTATGACTTCTAATGAAATAAAATTAGGTCTAAGCAAAAAAGGAGTAGAAAAAATTGATTTTGAAAAAAGAAAAATTGGTCAGATATTTGCTTGTTTAAATGGAGAGATATTTGCCGAATTTGGTGAGAAGGGCATTGAATTAAGTAAATGGATTGAGGAATCAAATCAAAAACAAAATGTTAATATTTCTGAATTTAAAGGACAGTCTGCCTCAAAAGGATTTGTTCGTGGTAAAATAAAACTTGCTCTTCTCCCAAAAGACTCGTATCGATTAAAAGAAGGCGAGATTTTGGTTTGTTCTATGACTAGCCCCGATTATGTTCGGGCTATGAAAAGAGCGGCTGCAATAATCACAGATGAAGGAGGTCTTCTTTCACACGCAGCGATCATGTCTCGTGAATTTGGTAAACCCTGTATTATTGGAACTAAAATTGCAACTAAAGTTCTTAAAGATGGTGATTTAGTTGAAGTTGATGCTGATAAAGGAATTGTAAGAATACTCCAAAAGAATAAAGATTAATAAACTTGATAAAACAAATTAAATAATGGCTGAAAATAAAAGGGGAAGTTTTTCTGCAGATTATATTAGACATAGTAAGGCAGGGTATCCCACATATGCAGGCATAATGATGAGTGATGATCCTACTGCTCCTTTTAATCCTGAGAGGCAAGTGGAAAGAGATTTAACTCCTGATGGAATTAAAATAGCTCAAGCATCTGCTAGAAAATATTTTGATAATCTGGATCCTAAAAAAGATAAGTTGTATATGCTTGCAAGTAATGAAGTTAGAGCTTTAGAAACTGCGAAAGTTTACAAAGATGAGGCTATTAGCCGAGGATTTACAATCATCTCTGTGCCTAAACAGGAGAATGATATAGGTTATAGGATTACGGGAGGAGGTGTAAGGACTTCGAGCAAATTATCTATAAATTCAAAGAACTTAGTAGCAGATAATGTTTTCATGCCTGCTGATAAAAGATTCAAAGTCAATTCTGATAAACTTGCTCCTGAAGTAAGAGCAAAATATCAACAAGCTTTAGCCATAGTTGATAGAGATAATAAGGGAAGTTATGGTGCTAACTTGGTCGCTTATGGAGATGAAGTTAAGAAATTATTCCCTGAAGTTAGAACTTCTGAACAAATAGAAAAAGAAAAACTTGGTGTTTTAATAAACACATTTGGAAATTATTCTAAAAGACATCAAGAGAGTGGAGCTGCAGATCATATTAAAGTTTTAGCATTTGGACATCAGGACCAGATGGTTGGATTCTTAAATAGGAATTTTGGTAAGGCTGAACTAGATAATTGTGAAGCTGTGAGTTTTAACTTTGATAATGCTGATAGAAAAGTAGAAGTATCCTATAGAGGGGATAAGAAGAAATTGGAAGAGAGATTTTTGATTTTGGGTGCTTTAGGCTCGCTTATGTTCTCATTGATTGGAAGTTTATATCCGAGTTTGACTGGTTTTGCTATTGCCCGGGAAAAATTGTTTGAAGTAGGTAGCTTTAGTGAGCTCTGGTTTGTAGTAGGGAT
This sequence comes from Nanobdellota archaeon, assembly GCA_038045765.1. Taxonomy (GTDB): domain Archaea; phylum Nanobdellota; class Nanobdellia; order Pacearchaeales; family GW2011-AR1; genus SICV01. Next base: position 37,966 of record JBBSXN010000005.1, read on the forward strand.
GATATTATTTCTAAGTCTCACGATTAGACAGATAAAATATAGTAAATAAAAATCTTCTCGGGAAGATTTTTAAAGAAGTAAAGCATCTGAAAAGTATGAAAAGAGGATTTCTCCTGATTGGTATTTTTGTCTCATTTATGTTATTGATCATGGGAGTTCATGCGCAAGCTAATAATTCTGGAAATTCTGGAGGAGTTATAGCGAGTGGAAGTGGTGTTAATGTAAATAGTGCTGCCGATAAAGCATACGCTTGTTTGAAGGAACAGATAGATGATAAAAGAGAATTATCGCTTGAAGAGGCAATATTTAGTGCTCTGGCTATTGGAAATTATGGAAATGTCTCTAAAGTTATTGATAATGGAAAGAGTGCTAGTGAAAACTGCTGGCCTAAGAATGGATGTAAATTAAAAGAAACTGCGCAAGTTGCTTTGGCTTATCAATCAATGGGAAAGAACACTGATGGTATAAAGAGCTGGTTGCTTTCCAAGTCAAAAAATGCTATTGATTTAGCATGGTATCTTGAAGTTGGAATTGAAAATCAAAAAGCTAGTGAATGTACTTTGAAATATGATGCTGGAAATTATAAAATAAATATTGATGCTGACCAGAAAATAACGGGAAGTTCTGGTCCGTGTTTAAGTGTAAGTAGTTCTGGATATTTACTTAAAGTAAGGAATACTTGTTTAGATAGAACGTTTGAAGTTAGTTGTAAAGAAAGTTTTATTTCAACTTTAATTTATCAAAGAGATTTAGGAAATGGTGCTGATTGCCTTGATGAAAATAACTTGACTTGTTTTGTATTGCCTGATACACATTCTGCTTCTTCTCTTGGAACTACAAGTGAAAAAGTTGATGCGCAATGCTTTACAACTGGAACTAATTGTGACTTTGAGGGAACTTTATGGACTACCCTTGCTTTAAATAAATTAAATGCTAGAAATAATGCTACTAGGACTCTTCCTTATTTAACAGCTTTAATTAATGATTATAAAAGATATATGCCTGAAGCTTTTCTTCTAATATTGACTGGAAATGATGATTATTATAATATATTAATACAAAATAGAAAGCAGGGACTTTATTGGGAAGCTGATAATAGTTTGAATAATAGATTTTATGATACTAGTGTGGGGATGCTTGGAATTGGAAGTAGTTCTTCAAAATCTGAGATTGCTTCAACCCAAGGTTATCTTGCTGGAATTCAGACTAAAGAGGGTTGTTGGAATAATAATAATGTAAGAGATACTGCATTTATACTTTATAGCGGTTGGCCTAAAAATACTATAAAATCTGGGGGAAGTGGGGGAAGCGATGCTCTTTGTCAAGAAGCTGGATTTTCATGTGAGAGAATTGGAGATTGTCAAAATGCTGGTGGAAATGTATTAGATAATTTCCAGTGTGTTGGCGTTGGAAAGTGTTGTTCAATTAAAATAGAAAAAGCGAGTTGCAGTTCACAAAATGGAAATGTCTGCACTTTAAGTCAGGAATGTAATGGGAAGAATGTTGAAAGCAAAGAAGGTGCTTGCTGTGTTGGAAGTTGTGTTGCAATAACAAGTAATGTATGTGAATTGGCTACTGATGCTTTATGTAAGAGCGAGTGTGGAGATGGAGAGGTAGCTACGAGTGATAGTTGTGGAAGCTCGGGAGGGGTGTGCTGTGTTGTATTCAAAGAAAGTAGCGGAAGTAATTGGTGGATATGGGTTCTTGTAGTATTAGTCTTGTTAGTTATATTAGGAATTGTCTTTAAAGATAAATTAAGATTGTTCTTGTTTAAATTTAAAAATGATGTAAAGAGTGAAAGTGTTAGTCGACCTGGGCCAAGTAATAATGCTGGTAGGCCTGCAGGTCCTGGACCAAGACCTCTAACTGGACCAAGATTTGGTTCTCCTCCAAGAAGCATGCCTCCACAGAGAGCACCAGTCAGACCATTACAAAGATTAGGAAATACTGTTGATAAAGAAATGAGTGAAACACTTAGAAAATTGAAAGAAATGAGTGAATAGACTCAAGAAAGATTATATTTATATAAGTAATTTGTTTAGAGAAAATATGAAAAAAATAGGTATTTTTGCTTTTCTTTTTTTGATTCTATCAATATCATTTGTCAGTGCTATTAGTACCACATTAAAAGAGAATTATGATAAGAAAGAAAATATTATTATTGAAGTGAAAGGAAATATATTGAGTCCTATAAATGTGGAAGATATTGAATTTAAGAGAAAAAATGTTGGAGTTCCTTTAGATTATGGTGTATTGAATTTAGAAGATAAACACTTTATCTGGGCAATTGCACCTGATAAAAACGAGACATATACGCTATTGATAAATAACTTAGAAACTACGGTTAATGGACAGAATAGTATGATAAATTATACTCAGAATTTTAATGTTCTTGAAAATCTAACTGATTATAGCATTAAACCTGGAATTATTACTGCTAAAGGAGATTTTGAAGTTGAGATAAATTCTTATCTAGATAATGAGATAAGCATATTAGTTAATTTCCCTTACGAAAATAATCTTATAATTAAACCAGGTAATAATAAGTTTACTTTTTTAACTAATACAATTAAAGAAGATTTGTTTACTTCTATAAGGATCGGTAAATATAGCGTTCCATTAAACTTAGACATTGATGATAAAAATACTATTACTAAAAAGAAAGGTATTTATTTTGAGCCAGTTAGTATAAAAAGAGATGTTTCTCTTGGAGATAGGCCGGTTTACTTGATCAAAGTTAGAAATACTGATGATAAAGCTTATCAAAATATTAAAATAAAATATGATAAGGAAATATTTTTTATTACTCCTGATCAATCATTTAACCTTGATAAACAAGGGATATTTAATTTCAATCTAACATTCAAAAAAGCCGTTGACAAAAATATAAAAAACCAAGTTGAAATTATATTTGATAATTCTAGTGTTATTTTGCCTGTTGAAATAACACTAAGTGAAAATGTAATTCCTATAAACACTAATAATAGTGAAGGATTTCAGTATTTCTGTTCTGAACTGGCAGGAGTTAAATGTATATCTGGAGAAAGTTGTTCTGGAGAAGAAAAAGAAGGATTAGATGGACTTTGTTGTTTAGGGGTATGTCAAGCAGTAGCTGTTGAAGAGGAAGGCAATACTTCTGAGATAATAGGGTATGTATTGGCATTAGGAATATTTTTGATATTAGGATATCTTATTTATAGATTTAAAAAAGCTAAGAAAGAAGGTAATGATGAAATTACTGAAAAACTTGGTCCAAGTAGATTATCGAAAATGAAAGCTGCAGGCATTGTAGAAGAAAAAACTCCTAGAAAAGATCTACCTTAATTTTATTTCTTTTTCTTCTTTGATTTAGGCTTCTTTGATTCTTTTTTCTGTTCTTTACTCTGATCAATTACTTGGTTAGTATTAGGATTCTGTTTGAATAAATGAGGCGCCACTTCATATAGTTTCTTCATAAGAAAATCTTTCTCTGAAAGAGCATTCTTAGCTATGGCATCATATTGATGCATTCTGTGCATAAGTTGATTAGTCATCTGATTTAAATCTTGATTTGAAATATTTATCTTTTCAGGATAGCTTATTTCTATGTTCGCAGGCATATAAACGAATAAGAAGCTAAATAGATGGTTCAAAGAAGGAAGCTCTAACTCAACTTCTACGAATGAAGTGAATAAGTCTTGTGAGTCTTTTACTGGTACTGGTTCATGAATATTATAAGATACAACTTTTAGCTCTTTTTCTGCCTTCATTTTATCTACTATAATTTTTAATGCATCAGTTACATTTTCTGCAGGTCTTCCTAAGACTTCTAAGATAGTATGAACTTTCAAAGCTTCCATTTTCTAAACTGGAATTATTAGTTTTTAAAGCTTCCTTAGGATGATGAGTATAATTAGTATTAAAGATAAAAATGCGAAGAAATATGATAAATATAACCTTATTTTTGCATCTTTAGATAGGATAGTTTGATTTTCTTTATTATTGAGAAATATCTTATCGTTGGTTATAATCTGGGAGAGATTATCTTGATTTTGTTTGGAAGAGATTATTTTTTCAGACTGACAGATATTATCCTTGCCTTTTGATGATTCTGAGAGTATAAATGAATCTGGACATTTGCTAAAAGTTAGATTATTATTCTTTGAGTCTGATAATTCAGGAGTTTGAATTATGGTGTTGTTTTTCTGTTTTAGATAAATTATGACTTTTGAATTATCAAGCCATTGCTTTTGAAAATTTATTACTAAATAACCTTCTATCGTTCCATTTAAATTAAAAATATCACCATCTTCGTTTTCAAGATAAAATCCATCTAAGTTAGATAGATTTTCTGAATATAATTCAATCCATTCATTTCCAGCATCTGAATCAGCAGGATTTAACTCGATCTCATTTATTGAAATTGATGAAGATAAATGGACTTGAAGAATTATAATGATTAGACTAATAACCGTAAGACTTATGAAATGCGAGATTTCCTTCTTTATCGAATAGATATAAAGTGTCTCGGTCATTATTCCAAATATCTGTCTTTTCATTCCAGAAGATATCTGTTGAGTTATCATTTCCAATTGATGAGTGTAGGGATAGCCTATTTTTGATAATTGTGTTAAATTTATATTGTTTTCTACTCTCGTCTTTTATAATCCAACCAGACAAATCAACAGAAGCGCATGAATTTTCTATTTTCAAGATTTCTTCTTTAGGATATATTTCTATAGAGATACAATATTTATATTTAGATTCTTTCCATATCCCTAATTGATTTTCTACTGCTTTTTCTTCTGCTTTATCAAAATCTTTTAATTCTGAGTCGTCAACAAGAAATTTTGAAGCTAGACCTAAGTTTATGAGTTCTAGATTAACATAAAGATTATCTTGGGTGTATAATCTTCCTAGAGTTCTTCCATACTTTTCTAGTTTTATTTTATCTAAATATAATGATTTATTTATGAAAGATGAAAGGTAGTCTTTTGAAACCTTAGAAGATTCTGAGTCTTTTTCTGGTGAATTTATATTTGCTAATCTAACTGTCTCCCCTTCTGAAGTTACCAAAGTATCTCCATCTATAACTCTCGCAACTGTGATTGATGTAATTTCATATTTGTCTGATTGCGAGAATAAAAATACTGTATTTGAAAGAAGAAGAGTTAATAAAAATGCTAATATTATTGCGTGTTTTTTGTGCATTTTATAATTTTATTATTAATGGACTGCAATTTAAACTATCTATGTATTTTTTCAATGAAGCATTATTTATTTCGAGTGTAGATGTATTGATGTTTGGATGAAAACCGGATGATTTTGCCAGCCAAATGTCTTCATCAATAACTAAATTGATATTTTTTGCATAAATCATTGTGAATATAGAAACTGAACCAGGTTTAACATTTAATTGTGCTTTTAATTCTTCAGGTGAAGCGAATTTTAATTTATTTATATTAAACTTGTCTTTTATGGTATTCATATCTAATCTTTTGAATGCGTTCATGCATATTAGATAAAAATTATCATTTTCATCTTTTAGAAAAAGGCATTTAGTGTGCATTGCAGGAATACTCTCCTTTAGAGATTTTGATTCTTCTACTCTGAAAACTGGCTGATGTTTGTGCTCTTTGTAGATTATTTTATGCTCTTGTAAATATTTCTCAAGATTTTTATCCATTGTAATGTCTAACAAATGATTTATATAAGTATTTTGATTATTATATATATGAAAGTTACAGTCTATGGGACTAAAACTTGTATTTGGTGTGTTAAAACAAGGGAATTCTTAAAAGAACATAAGATTAAATTCAATGATATCGATATTGAAAAGAGTAAAAAGGCTGAAAAAATCATGATAAAGATATCTGGACAGGAGGGATTTCCAGTTATCGATATTGGTGGAAAGATAGTTTTGGGGTATGATAAGGACAAGTTAAGAAGATTATTGGCTAAAAAATAGATTTAAATAATATATTAATTCTGAATTCTGATGAAAGATAAAAATGAAAAATATGATTTTATAATAATTGGTGCTGGAGTAGCTGGCTTGGCTGCTGCTATGTATGGTGCAAGACTTGGATTAAAAACATTATGTTTAGGTTATACTCATAGTAGTGAGTTATCCATTGGTGGAGTCATTACAACAACTAATATTGTTGAAAACTATCCAGGTTTCATTAAATTAAGTGGGAGTGAACTTGCTGAAGCAATTGAGAAACATGCTAAAAGCTATGAGCTTGTAACTATTCTTGAAGAGAAAGTTATAGATGTAGAAAAAATAAAGAAAGATTTTTCTGTAAAAACTGAAAATAATGAATATATTGGTAAAACAATTCTATTTGCAACTGGGACAAAATGGAGGAAACTGGAAGTTCCTGGAAGTAATGAGTTTGAAAATAAAGGAGTTGCTTATTGTGCTTTGTGTGATGCTCCTTTATTCAAAAACAAGATAGTGGGCCTTGTTGGAGGGAGCGATAGTGCTGCTAAAGATGCTTTAGTTCTAGCAGAACATGCAAAAAAAGTTTATATTATTTATAGAGGTCAGGAGATAAGGCCAGAGCCAATTAATCTAAAGAGAGTTTATGATAAAGTTAAAATTGGAAAGATTGAGATAATTAATAATGCTAATGTTAAAGAAATTAAAGGCAGTAAATTTATTGAAAAAGTTATATTAGATAGAGAATTTAATGGAAGTAAAGAACTTGCCTTGCAGGGATTATTCATTGCTATTGGACATATCGCTCTTACTGATTTAGCTAAGAATTTAGGTGTAAATCTCGATAAGAAAGGTGAGATAATACTAGACCATAAGACTTCTGAGACTAATTTACCTGGAGTATTTGGTGCAGGAGACTGTGCTGATAAACCATTTAAACAGGCTATAACTGGTGTAGCTGAAGGTTGCACTGCCGCTTATTCTGCTTATGAGTATGTCAATAATCATCTTAAAGGATGATTCTTGAGCATGCTCAAGATTTATAGAATCTTGACACATTAACAAAAACAATTTAACCAATTAAGTTTTTAAAGAATGAAATGTTTCATGCTGGATGAATAAAAAGGGGTTGTCACCTGCGATTGCTACTGCATTACTTATTTCATTAGCATTGGTGCTTGCTGCTTTGATATTCATATGGGCTAGTAGTTTATTGAAAGAAAAAAACCAGAAGTTTGGTGAACCTATAGAAAATGCTTGTGAAGATATTAATTTCGCTGCAGAAGCTTATGGTGGACAATTACACATAGTTAACAGAGGCAAAGTTCCTATACAGAGTTTTGAAATAAAGAAGAAAACTGCTGGAAGTGTTGAAAGCTTGGGAATCATCGAAGGTACGAAAACACTAATAGAAGGCGAATCAGATGCATTCACATTGGATAGTGTTTCAGCAGGAGATGAGATTCTAGCAACTCCGATTATCTATGGTAAGCAAAAAGGGCAGAGAGCACCTCATGTTTGTGATAAAGCTGAATTGAATATTAAAGTTGAAGCTTAAAATAAATATGATAAATAAAAAAGGTATTTCTAATGTAATTGCGAGTGTTGTTTTAGTAGCACTTACAATCGTTGCTTTAGTGATTATCGCACAGTTTGTTGTGCCTTTTGTTAAAAATAATTTACAAAAAAGTGGAGAGTGTTTAGATTATCAAAGATATTTTGTGTTAGATAATAGCTTTGGATATAATTGTAAGAAAAATGGAATAGGTTATGTTATCTCTGTTAAAGCCGAAGGGCAAAAAGATCTTGAGGATAAAGTTAGTGGGTTGAAATTAGTTTTATATAATGGAGCGATTACCACTCCTTTAGAAGTAAAAGATGGGAAAACTAGAGAGGCAACATTCTTTATGATAGACCCTGGAAATTTTAAGGTTCCTAAGACTGGAGAGATACGGAGTTATGCATATAATGTTAGTCAGACTTTTGATAGAGTAGAAATATATACATTACTTAAATCTGGAAGGACCTGTGAAACTCCGAATGATCAGGGAAGTTTAGGAGCGTGTAGATAAATGGCTAGTAGAAAGAAAGGACAGATTTGGATTGAAACGGTACTTTATACTTTGATAGGATTGGCTTTGATAGGTATGATTCTTGCTTTTACTCTTCCCAAGATTACTAAAACGCAAGAAAAAATACTTATTGAACAGACTATCAGCTCTCTTAAAACATTAGATCAGACAATAAGTAGTGTTGTCTCAAGTGGCCCGGATAATATTAGAAGCTATGAATTAAGCTTTAAAGAAGGAGAATTATTTATAGATGGGAGAAATGATAAAATTTATTTCCAGATAGATGATTTAAAGGATTATTATTCACAGCCAGATGTTTCTATTGAAGATGGAAGAGTTAAAATATTATCTTTTGGTAAAGAGGGTGCTTCAAGTGTTAAGCTTGAATTAAATTATACTAATTATGCTAATATTACTTACAACGGTGCTGATGTTGAACAAAAAATAACAAAATCAGCAGTATCTTATAAATTTTTCTTAAGTAACTTAGGAAGTCAGAATGGTAATCCGATAAAAATTGATATAAAATTGGGGTAGAGAGAAGTTTTATATATTGCTAGTGTTTTTAACTAAAATGTCGCAGATTAATCTGAATCCAATAATTCCAGTTCTACCTAAAAATGAAGATAAGACTAAAATTGATGTTAGGTATATGCTTATGCCTCCTTATGCTTCTGCACATATATATTGGAATAAAGAAATAAATGAACTTGCATATGACCTTGAAGAACCTGTTTTAGATGAAAATGAAAAAAATATTCTATCTGAATTGGAGAAAGCAATGTATGAACTGATAAATGTTAATGTTGCTGTTGAAAAATCAGTAGAAGCGACTACCATTTATGTTGATAAAACTGCAAGGCTGCTCATAGAAGAGTTGAATATTAAAATATCTGATGATTCATATAATAAGCTTTTTTATTATTTATTTAGAGATTTTATTGGGTTGAATATGGTTGATCCATTACTGAGAGATTATTTTATAGAAGATATAGAATGTAATGGAGTTAATAGCCCCGTTTATGTTATCCATAGAAGCTATAGAAACCTTAGAACTAATCTGGTCTTTAAAGATATTGATGAATTAGCTAGTTTTGTTGAAAAATTGGCTCAGAGAACTGGAAGATATATTTCATATGCTCAGCCCTTGCTTGATGGAAGTTTACCCGATGGAAGTAGAGTTAATGCAAGTTATACTAAAGACGTAACTAGTAAGGGTCCAACTTTCACAATAAGAAAATTCACTAAAACTCCTTGGACACCCATCCAATTAATTACATATAATACATTAAGTCCGGAGATGTTAGCTTATTTTTGGATATTAATGCAGTATAAATCAAATATATTAGTTGCTGGAGGAACTGGCTCTGGTAAAACCACTCTTCTTAATGCGTTAGCCTTTTTCATACCTCCTGAAGCGAGAGTAGTAAGTATTGAAGATACTAGGGAAATAAATTTACCTAGGGAGAATTGGCTTCCTGCAGTTGCAAGACCAAGCATTGGAATTGGGAAAGTGGGTGAAGTTGATTTATTTGATTTACTTAAAAGTTCATTTAGACAGATGCCTGATTATTTGATAGTTGGAGAAGTTAGAGGTAAAGAAGCCTCTGTTCTTTTCCAAGGAATGGCTTCTGGACACCCTTCTTTGAGTACAATGCACGCGGATTCTGTTGATACTTTAATTAGAAGATTACAAACTCCACCAATAGAACTTTCTCCGAGTTTAGTTAACTCTTTAGATTGCGTAGTTATTATGTCTCATGTTGTTGTTAACAAACAAGAGACTAGAAGATTGAGAGAAGTTGTAGAAATTGTAAATGTTAATAATGATGGCACTGCTTTGATTAATACTCCTATGAAATGGGATCCGATAAGTGATAAATTCTTCTTTAAAAAACAGAGCAAGATATTTGAGAAAATATCTGCTAAAAATGGAATAAGTCTTGAAAAACTACAAAAAGAATTTGATACTAGAACCAAACTTATATATGAACTCTATAAACGAAAGATTTTTGAGTTTAATGAGGTGGGTAAGATTGTAAATGAGTACTATAAGAATCCAATAGAGATTCTTAGTAGGTTTAAAATACAAGAGTAGTATTAATGAAAGGTATTTAAAGAATATATCCTTTTTTTTATTATGAATAAAGATTACATAAACTCTGTCGCCCATTTACTTAGTGTTATGAAAGAAGATGCTGAAAAATTGGAAGAAGCGGTAGGGAAAAAAGATGCTGAGAAGGTAGCTAGCTTAAAACAGGAGATTCTTAACTTATATTCACAAATTAACTCTTTAATATGATCGAAGAACTAATAAAAAATATAGATACTGAAATTGACATTCTTAGGGAGATATCTACATATAATCAAAGAATTGAAAATACCAATTCATCTGAAAGAAGGCTTTTATTTGAAGTAAATGAATCTTTAGTTAATAGAATGAGGATAGTCAACTCTGCTATCCCGAATATATTAAAGAATATCTCTGTTGCTAAAAAATTAAATGAAAAAGAAATTAATACTAATCTTGAAAAAATTAATATTAAAATTAATGGTGGTGGTGAAAAATCTGTTGTTTTAAATAAAGGAGATAAAGAAAAGTTTCTTAACGAGCTAAGTATTTCTGAAAAATATATATCTAACTTAAGACATATAGTTAAAAAAGAAGTGGAAGATACTGCTGGTTTCCAAAAATCTAGAGGCTATATCAAGTTTGCAAATAAAATATTTTTTAACTATGTTAGAAAAATGACTAAAGATGGTGGATTTAAAGATCTTAATAGATTTCTTAGAAAAGCTAATATAGAGATTCTTTTGGAAAGCTATATATCTCTTATATTTCTTACAACATTAATAGCAAGCGTATTCTCAATTATAGGTGGTGCCGTATTCTTTTACATGTATACTGGAGCAATTACTCAGAGAATAATTATAAGTCTTGCAATTATTTTTTTAATTCCAGTCGCGACTTACTTCATTCTTTATTTTTATCCTTCTACTGAAAAAGATTCTCTGGAAGGGAAGATAGATCAAGAATTGCCCTTTGCAGTTATTCATATGAGTGCGATATCTGGCTCTGGAATAGAACCTAGTAGTATTTTTAAGATAATTGGCCTTAGTAAAGAATATCCTAATCTGGCAAAGGAGATAAGAAAAATATTAAATCAAATAAATATTTATGGATATGACTTAGTTACTGCTTTAAATAACGTATCAAGAAATACTCCTAGTGCTAAGTTGGCAGAATTACTTCTTGGACTTTCAACAAATATAAGTTCTGGCGGAGCGTTACAAACCTTCTTTGAGAAAAGAGCTGAAACATTATTATTAACTTATAGACTTGAAAGAGAAAAATTTACTAAAACGGCTGAAACATTTATGGATATTTATATTACAGTAGTAATTGCTGCACCTATGATTCTTCTTTTGATATTCATATTATTATCTGTTGGTGACTTTAATATAGGAATAAGTCCTCAGCTTGGAACAGTAGTATTAATATTACTAGTAGGGTTAGTCAATTTGGTATTTTTAGGTATAATCCACCTAAAACAACCCGCATACTAAAATGGAACTTCAAAAAATGCATTGGATTGGAATTATCTTTGGAGGAATATTAGTCTTAGTTAGCTTAATATTCTTTTACACTGAGGTAGAAAAAAATCTATTTATTTTCTTAATTGGGCTAGGTATCGCAACTATGGCTTTTCCTTTCATAGTTGGAGTTGTAAATGAAGGTAAGAAAGAACAAGAATTAAATGAGATGTTTCTTGAATTCTCAAGAAACCTTGCTGAAAGTGTAAATATTGGTACTCCGGTAAGCAAGAGCATTATTAATATGGCTAGAAAGAAATATGGTGCACTTACTCCTCATATTGAAAAACTTGGAAATCAAATAGGCCTTGGAATCCCGGTGCATAGAGCTTTTGAAAATTTTGCTCGAGACATTAATAATCCAGTTATAAGTAGAGCAGTTACTTTAATAAGTGAAGCAGAAAGAGCTGGAGGCGAAATAGATTATATTCTTGACTCGGTGGCTGAATCTATTTCTCAAATTGAAAAACTTAAAATTGAAAGAAAAACGGCTGTTTCAAGTTTAGTAGTCCAAGGATATATTATTTACTTTATATTTATTGGAATTATGTTGATGATGGAGTTCCAGATATTGCCTCTTGCCGCACAGGTAAGCTCATTGAAAGGACTTTCAACTAACTCACTTACTCTAGCAGAAGGAGCTTTACAAACTCCAGTTTTCTCTAAAGATAATCTCGCTAGTTTGTTCTTATCTTTGCTTCTTGCTCAAGGATTTTTCTGTGGTTTTGCAATTGGAAAATTAACGGAAGGAAATTTGAAAGCTGGAATAAAACACTCATTTATAATGATGATATCTGCGTTCCTTATAACTAGCGGAATACATCTATTCAAAGTCTAATCTTTTAATGTCAAGATTCTTAAGTGTCGAATCTTGAGCACAGAAAATCAGTAGATTTTCTGGTCAGGAAACTAACGGATAGTTTCCTGCATCCAAAAAACTATTCGTTTTTTTGATAAGGTAAAAAATCTCATTTTTTGTTTTAAATGACTCGTAGCTATAATTTAAACGTTTTAACAGTTGCTCTATCCATCCTCTTTGAGGATGGTTCATGGGTTTTCCTGAGAGAGTTTTTGTTGAAAAACTCACTAATAGATATTTGCATTGGATGAATTTTATAATCTTCTCTGCAAGTTTATGCCCTCTCTCTTCAAGAACATCGAAAACCTTCAGTATTAGACATAAATCTACTTTAGGAAGGGGAGAATTGAGATTTCTTAAGTCGTATAAAAAAGCTTCTCCAGAAATATTATTCATATTAAAGTATTCTTTAACTAAATCTAAATCATTTTGATTTATATCCGTTGCATAGTATTTTATTCCTTTGCTAGCAATGGCAATTGGATTAAGACCGCAACCTAAATCTAAGATAGATTTAACATGTAATGAGGCAATTTTATCTTTTAAAAAAGAATAATCTGAAATCCTTTCTTCTGCTGATGAATGTGTCTTTAGCAAGTCTTCTATCTTTCCAGATTCTAATAACTCTTGCTGAAGACTAGAGGTATTTTGGAATCTTCCAGACATCTTTCTTAAATTGCCTCTAACTTCCTTTATAATTAGCTTTTTTTCTTTTTCAGATAAATCTTTCTTACTTACTTTATTCTTATCAAAATATGAAATTATTGCTTCTTGTACAATTGAATTTGCTAAACCGGACAATTCTTTCTTTTCTTTTACTGAAAAGCATAAAGATTTTATTAATTCTTCTTCCATATTGCAGAGTTAGATTATTATTTATGGGGAACAGAAGCTATATAAATTTAGTTGGGGGTTATATTAAATGGAAAAGAGAGGAATCAGTAATGTAGAGATGGTATTAGCTTTTTTGATATTTATAGGGGCAGTTTTATTCGCAATTTATTTCTTTGCTGGACAATTTAGCCAACGTGAAAAGTCAGAGAGTATCGATTATATCTATAATGTTATAATAGACAATGCTAAAGATGAATTTAAGACTTATTCTATAAAAGTTAACCGAACTTCTTTACCTAGCCAAGTAGAAATAATTGCTATTGATCTAGATGTTGATTTTAATCTTGATGAAAACGTTGCTGCTTATGATTTTTCTGAAAATAAATTATCTTTAAAACTGATTAGTAATATTATTTATCTAAATATTAGTGATAGTGAAGATATAATTAATTTAAGAATAAGTAAAAGTATATTGAATAATTACACACAGTTTTCTGATTCTCCTGTGCATAATCCTTCTAATTATGAAATTGCGAGTAGTAATAGAAATACTTTAACTTCGGAAAAAATGTTGCGTGATTTAATTAGGGAATATAATTTAGATTATAATAGATTAAAGAGTAGACTGGGTGTGAGTAGGGGATTTGAGTTTGGCTTCGGAGTAAAGTTTTCAGAAACAGAATTTATTGAAACTAATAAAGAAATACCAAAACAAGTACAATTGTTTACTAAAAATGAAAGAAAAGAAATATTAAAAGAAGATGGAAGAATTGTTTTCTCAGACTTTAAGGTGAGTGTATGGTAAATAAAATGAAATTTAGTAAAACTTCAAGGACTAAAATCCTTGAAAGCCGTCAAGATTTAAAAAATCTTGAGGTTTCAAATATCCATTCAAGAAGAATGGATAAGAGAGGATTTTTGAGAATATTAGAAGCTATTTTGGCGGTTTTGATAATACTTGGGGCTTTGCTTTTTGTAGTAATGAAAAATAATGCTCAAGATGCTGAAAACTCGGGAGATTCTCTTTGCAAAGAGGCAGAAGGAATATTAGAAGAAATAAGCAAGAACAATAGTTTAAGAGAAAGTGTGCTTGATAGAGATGACTTAGCGATACATAATTTCTTAAGAATTAGAATAAATAATCCTTTAATTGATTATAGAGTTAAAATATGTAATCCTGATGAATTATGCTCTTTGAGTGAAGGAGGTCTTGACAAAATAGATGTATGTGCTTCTGAAAGGTTGATAACAACAACACCTTCAAGAACTGAATTCCAGCCAAAGAAGCTTAAAGTTTTCTTATTTAGACTACGGTAAATCTAATTGGCACATTTATTAAAAATGTAGATAATATTTATATAGTTTGTATTTCTATTTTAAATATGAAGATTGAGGTGAATTTAAAGAAAAGATATTTTATTTTTATATTAGCATCTGCTTTATTGCTTGGTAGCATGATTGCAGTTTATGCTTATGGAACAAATAATCCATCTATCTTCGGCCATAGTGCTGGTGAAGTTGCTGGAGGAGGTATTCCTTCTGGAGCAATAGTTATGTTTGATGTTGCTTGTCCTACTGGTTGGACTCGTTTTGCTGGTTTGGATGGAAAAGTTGCAAAAGGATCTGCAACATATGGCGGTATTGGTGGGTCTGATACTCATACTCATACTCATCAGGATAGTTTTGCAACTAATCTTGACGGAGGGAGTTGGAGAACGGCTATCAGCACCTTAACTATTGATCCTTCTTCTAGTTGGCCTCCTTATGTTGAAGTTGTTTGGTGCAAGAAAAATTAAATTTTTATCTTGACATTCTGTTGTGGCGAGATAATTTACATCTATAAATATTTATAAAGTTGTATCTGCATTCTGAAATATGAATAAGGTGATGTTTTTTCTTTTTGGATTTTTTTCATTCGTATTAATTATGAATTTAGTTTCAGCTGAGACTATCGTATTTGATTATAGTAGTGCGAGTTCTTCTACTGGTGTAGTTAATAATGGAAATGGGCAATATAGTTGGACAGTACCTGCAGGTGTAACTGAGATAAGTGTTAAGATTTGGGGGGGAGGAGGAGGGGGAAGTGGAGGAGATAATTATGAAGATGGAAGCGGAGGAGGAGGAGGAGGATTAATTGTGACTACCGTTCCAGCGATTTCTGGACAAATATATGAAATTAAAGTAGGTAATTCTGGTGGAATTAATATTGATGGTGAAGAATCGTATCTGAGAAGAGGATTTAGTGTTGACATATCTGCTCAAGGTGGTGGGGGAGCTAGAATTGGTTTGAATGGGCGCGGGGCAGGAGGAAGTATATTTTCTTCCGTAGGTAATACTGGATTTACCAATTATTCTGGCGGGGATGGAGGTTTAGCTGGAGGTGCTAGTCCTTCTGGTTGTGGGGGAGGGGGAAGTGGAGGAGGGGGAAGTGGAGGATCTTCAGGTTTTGCAGATACTTGTCCTGGTAATAATGGTGCTGGTTCCGCAGTATTTGGTGGAGGTAATGGTGGGAACCATGGGTCTCCTGGATCTCTGCCTGGAGGAGGAGGAGCTGGAAGTTTACAATCTCAACCAGTAGTTTATAGAACGCCTGCTACTGCGGGCGCTCCAGGAAGAATTATTTTAACTTATACAATTAATTCAATAGTAAATCCTATCTGTGGAAGTAATGGATGTGAGGTGGGAGAAACTCCTGCTAATTGTCCTTTAGATTGTTCATCTACTTCTTCCGAGATTAATACTTGTTCTTCACCTAACCAGATTATCTTCTCTTTATATCAAAATAATAATTCTCATGTTGCTTTATGGAATAATGAAAGTTATAACTATAAAATATGTTATAATCAGATATTTGGTAGAGATTATGCTATGAGTAATATGCGTGTGTGTAACGGTAAAAATAGTGTTTTGAATATTAGTTCTATCGATAATGCTCATGCTGAAAAACCTTATGGATTAAATTATCCTGTTGGAATCTGTTATGGTGAAATGGCCTGTTCAGTTAGAACTGCAAGGTGCAACCCTGGTGGTGAAAAAATAGTTGTTAGATTATCTGGAGAAACAAACGCACATATATCTAATTCTAGTTTCCCTTCATATGATAATTTATTGTGCTGTTCTGAAAAACCTCTTGGATTTAATAGATTGGGTTGGAAAGATTCTAGTGAGGTAAATTTTATTTCCAATGCTAAAAATGGAGACTCTATTTTCTTATATGCTGTAACTAATTTTACGATTGGTACAAATGTAAATTTTGAGATCTATGAAGATGATCTTGGTCCTGACGATCCTATAAGGACTGGAAGCAATAATCTTTCTGGAATTGTTGACGCTAATGGAATAGCTAAAGCCTCTTGGACTATAACTCAAGCAGATATCGATGCTGGTGATGGTCTTGGTGAAGGTGATTTTGTAGAATTTTATTCATTTGCTAATGTTAATGGTTTCTATAATAAAATTTCTGATGAATTAATTACTAATAAAAATAGAGATACAGTTATACCAGCGAATTGTAATATAGATATAGTTAGTGGACCTGGTAAATTAAATCATCGTGGAATTTATTTTGCAAATAAGAGCATTGAATTCAATCAAACCAGAATTAGTGAAAGTAATATAAATGTTCAGTGGGTAATTGAAGGGGAGAATGAAGCTACAATTAGTAAAACTGAAAAGAGCTTTTTAATGAACTTTTCTAGAGCTGGGCAGAAGACAATTACTCTTAACGCTAATATTCCTGGATGTGCTGAACAAAACAGACAAGTTTCAATATTAGTTACTGATGGTCCTGGATTATTTACTTTTATTAATGCTCCATTCAATATGCAGGTGTTCAAGTTTATTGACGATAATATTAATGTTTACTATAGTGGAAATGAAAGTTATGTTGTTAATAGTACTGGAAATGTATGTCCTACCTCGCCTACAGTTACTTGTTTAGCAGGTAATTGTCCTTTAACAACTTCTAATGTACCTGTTGGATGTTCGGGTAATAATGTTGTTGTAACTGCTAATCCTTCTATTGATAAATTCGCTAATATTAATTTTACTTGGAGTAAAATTAAGAGAGTTGGCGAAGATATATTGACTAGAGGACATGGCATTGTAAATGCTAGCGGATATACTAATTATAATAGAGCTAATGATAGATCTAAGGCAATTGGAGACAAGCAGATAAAACTTATTGCTAATTATACTGTTGGTACGGTTAGTTTGCAGAATACTTTCTTGAGGAACTTTACACTTGGAACATGCATAAATAATGGCTATCAGAGATTGAATATTGATAGTTTGGGAAGAGTAAAAAATATTACTAATACAAGGGAAAGTGGAATTGCTTGTGGAAATTCTGGAGATGGAATCTGTTGTCCTGTTGGAGAAATTTGTGGGGCTAATGGGTGTGAAAGAACAGAGAATCCTATAACCACTTGTTCAAATTATACTCTAAGGGATTATTGCTTATCTGATCCATATAGTGCTAAAGAATTTGAATATTCTTCATTTGTTCAGAGAAATGGTTTGAGTCCAGAGTGTAATGTTAATTATAATTGTGTATGGAATCAAACTGCTTGTAACTTTAATATAACTCAAGTAGATAATTTAGGTAACTTTGGTGGAAGTTGTTTAGAAAGTGCTATTCCAGTTGTTGATAGTAGTTGTGATAATGGTGAACTGACTAAGTTAATTAATATAACTTCTACTAGTTCAGGACAACTAGCATGTTTGACTTGCCAGAGCGGTGTGTTTGAAGTTCCATGTGGAAGGCCTAGTATTGAATTGCCTTTCTTTGGAATTCAACAGATAGTGTTATCGTTAATTTCTATAATTGGAGTTTACTTATTTATGTTTAGAAGAAAGAAAGTCAATTAGTTGTTACTTTATAATAGGAACAAATAGAAACATTTAAATAGTTCTTTTTATGTATGAAAATAATGGAAATGAGAAGTTATGTTCCTAGAAATCTTTCAAGATATGTAGCTCCTGCTTTAGTAGCTGGTGGTTTACTTTTAGTTAGCGGATGTGCGACAACTGGAAATAATCAAAAAAATAATTTAGATAATAAGGTAGTTTATGGTCAAAAATATAACAGTTATAAAGGTGAAGATATAAAGAAAGATAATAATAGTGGTTGGAATGGTGCTAGTAATTTTGTAGGAGACCTTATTTTTGAAGGTTTACTTCGTGCTCTTTTCCGTCAATAATAGTTTTATTATATTTACAGAAAATTGTTAAAGTATTTAAAGGAATTATCTCTATTTTATTAGCATGAGAGTTGATAAAAAAAGGGTAATAATTTATATTATATTTACATCAATTAT
This sequence comes from Nanobdellota archaeon, assembly GCA_038045765.1. Taxonomy (GTDB): domain Archaea; phylum Nanobdellota; class Nanobdellia; order Pacearchaeales; family GW2011-AR1; genus SICV01. The sequence continues at coordinate 56,566 of JBBSXN010000005.1, forward strand.
TCTGTCTTCATTATTTTTCTTATTTCCTTCTTCTGTTGAAGCACAGGGTGCTTGCTCTCTAGGGTGTGCTTTAGGACAAATATGCCGTTCAAATATATGCACAGATATTTGTAATGATGGTACTCCAGTAGGAACTTGCTCTTTTAGAAAACCTTTATTTTGTAACCCTGATCAAAGATTAATTAATAATATAGCGCAGTGTGGTTGTCCTATAGGAAAGGTTCCTTTGCCTTCAGGATATTGTGGTATAAGGATAAATGAGACTTCTTTTCTTTCAGAGCATTTTGAAGCTGGAAGAGTTGAAAATCTTGATATTTTGCCTCTTCGTGCTGGTCTTCCTAATCTTGCTTCAGATGCAAGTATAAATGTAGTTGGATTTATCTGTCCTAATCCAGGAGTTAGATTGACTTCTCCTCCTAACCCTAGCGATCTTAATAATGTTGTTATTGATTTTACCAGTTACTATGGTGTTAATGGTGAAAAAATATTGAATGATTTTATGTCTGCTCCAATCCGTCTAGATAAGTGGCTTATCAGTTCGCCTGGTAATATTTTAGATGGGAGAGAATTTATCTATCCTAGACAAAGTGAAGTATGTTATATTCCTAATAATGTTACAAGCCCATATATACAACTTGACTTGGGTAGTATAAAATCTTTTAGTGAAGTGACTCTTTCTCTTAGTTATCCATTTATAACTGATTATCAGATTCTTTATTCAAGAGATAATACTAATTGGAATGTTGCATATACTGGACATGATGAATTAAGTTTAAAAAATACATATACTGATTACTGGAGCTTTGGAACTTATGGGTCAAATGATTTGGGGTACACTAAAGTACATAGAGACTTAAAAACTAGGGGAGCAATATCTTTCCAAACTGAGATTGGAGGTATAAATTATCAAACTCATCAATTTAGTCATAGTTTTAATCCTGTTTCTGGACGTTATGTTAGATTTGTTCCTAAAAATTGGTTTGAAAGAGCAGGAGTATATGAAATAGAAATACGCAATCCTGATTCACAATTGCAGTTGAAAACTAAATGGGATAATGCTATTCAGAAAACTAGATATTTACCTAATGGTTCATATGAATCTCCTGTACTTTTTGCTAATGTCTCTCCTGCAGATCTTTCTTATCAAAAAATATCTTGGAATTTAGGAAGTAATCAGTTTGCTGATAAAAATATATTAAGAAATGCTGGTCTTGATGTTCCTGAATATGGTTTTATACAATTTGATACTGGGAATGTTAATGATTTTTATACATCTACACGTCTTAGTAATGACTTAAGTGATAGAAGCTATGGTTATCCTGGAAACGCTGGTAATGGAAATATTGGAGGTTCTCCAAATGCTGGTGCAGTGCCTTTAACATTAGCAAATAGACCTAATGATATTTGGGGTGGTAGCATAGCTAATAATGCTCAGTTAACTAATCAGGGAATAGGTAATAGCGCCCTTTCTCTGGATGGTGTTGATGATTATGCATTTGCTACTGCTGATCCTTTACTTAGATTAGAAGATAATTTTACAATAAGTGCTTGGGTGAAACCTGAAAATGGAGGACCTGTGTTATCTAAAGGTACTGGAAATGGTGTTACGACAGATTATTCTTTTGCAGTTACTACCTTTGGAATGCAAGGTCAAATAGGCTTCTTTGTAAGAGGACAATTATATCAAACTCCTGCTGATTTATCTATTGATAGTAATTGGCATCATGTTATTGTAACTTATGAAAAACCTGGGACATTAAAATTTTATTTAGATAATGCTCTTGTTTATACTGATAATACTGTAAATGGGAATTACGCCGCTGTGCCTTATAACAATCCGTATTCTGAATATTATAGTGAGACTCTAACTTGGGAAGATTCATTTCTTGTTGGTGCTCATGGAAGATCTGGTGTGACTCCATTTAAAGGTAAGATTGATGAGATTATGATCTACGATAGATCTCTTTCTCTTTCAGAGATACAACAAATTAGAAGCTTACAAGTGCCTAAATTAAATGTTGCTGGTGCAGTTGGGAATTTGCCAGACAATTTGAACAAACTTCTTCTTGCTTACTGGGATTTTTCAGGTTCAGTTATTCCTAGCACTTATAAACCGTACCAGTATTGGACTTCGTATACAACAAGTAGATGGAATAATGGAAATAAAATACCTAATAGAGTCGCTCCGCAATATTCTCAAATTTTAAGTGGTAGTTATCCGGAAGCAGGACATGCTAATGTTGCTTATGGCGGTCCAAAATGTGCATTCGATGATAAATGGGCTGGACAGCTAACTAGTAGCGGTGGTGTTCCTAATTTACCTTGTGTCTATCATCCTGCAGAAGCTGCTTTTCAAAAACCTGGCTATGAAGGTACTGTTTCCTGGGCTTTGGATACAAGTAGTCATAGACTAGATTTAGGAGTTGCTTTTGGTGCAAATACTACTAGTGATTCTGTTAAAGGGAGAGCTTTAATTCTGGATGGAGTTGATGATTATCTTTCAAGACCTTTTCCACCACTTTTTCTTACTCAAAGTGGAGAAGTTAATCATCTTAATATCGGAACTGGAGATTTCTCAGGTTCAGTTTGGATTAAAGATCCATCTGTCCAATGGTCAGGAGTATTTTCCAAAGGTAGAGGTAATCCAGGGTTTGATGGTCTTCTTTCTGGTGCTTATGATTTATTTGTTAGTCGTAATGGCGATTCTGCAGGAGTTGCTTTTAGAATTATTGACGCAAATAGAAATGTCCGAATTGTTGAAACAAGTTATAGTGGTGCTAGTCAGTGGCATCATATCTCTTTCACTCTTAATAGGGCTAGTCAAGAAATGAAAATATATGTAGATGGAAATCTTGCAAGCACATATACGGGAGGTATTTCTACTGCTTCAATGGTTAATAATTATCCTTTTGTTATTGGCGCTCAGCAATTTATGCAAGAAGATCTTCCAATGCATACAAATTATGCTGGTAAAATTGATGAGCTTAGATTATATGGAAGAATGTTAAGTGTGAGCGAGATTCAACAGCTTGCAAATGAAAGAACCTCTCCTGTGCAGGCAGGCACAGATATTGGTCTTAAGGGATTTTGGAAATTTGATGAATCAGATTATGTTTACTTTCCTAAAGATATAAGTGTTGCACATGGAATTAGATTTGTCTTGCCTGCTGGATCTAGTTTTGATAGAGTTGCTATAAGTGAACTTCAAGATAGAATCTCTTATATTGATCTTAGAGGTATTATTACTCTTGCTAAGGAACCTACTGGAAACTATAATACTGTAACTGTTTTTGATTTACCACAAAGACAAACTGCTGAAGCAGGAGGCGAATGGTACACTATTTTATTATATACTAGAGTTGTTCCAGGATTACACGAAAGAACTCCATTAGTTTGGGAAATTGGATTATTAGAAACTGCTAATGCTGGTTCTTTACCTCCAGTTAATTTTGGAGATTTACACGCTAAATTTCAGTTTAGATCTGGAGATAGTGAAAGTGCTGTCTTGAGTGCTCCGTGGACTGGATCTGATGGGACTAGTGCAACATTTTATGATTCCTCTGGTCAGGCAATTAATTCTATTCATAATGGTAATTCTTATTATCAGTATAGATTTATAGCTTCTACAGAAGATAATAGATATACTCCTGTTGTTGATAATGTTACAGTCACTTATGCTGGGAAGATAAATTTAGCCCCTAGGGCTTATATAAAAAATCCTGGGAAAATTTTTACATTTGAGAATACTGAATTTGATGCATCATTAAGTAGAGATGATGCATTTATTGAAAGATACGACTGGGATTTCGGAGATGGAACAGTTGCTTCTGGAGGAAATGAAGTTAAAAGAACCAATCATCAATATTCATCTCCTGGAGAATATACTGTTCATCTTACAGTTTATGATTCTGCTGGATTTTCTGGAGAAACTTATCTTACTGTTAATGTTGATCCCTTTGACTGCATGACTCCAGATACAGTTGGAAATGCAGATACTGAAATTTTTGGAGCTATATCTGGTTCAAATGTAGAAGAAATGGTAGGTAATGCTCTTATTGAATATGCTGAAAAACACGATATGGTTAGTATAGCCTCTATTGACACTTCTGAAGAATATATGGATGCTGCACTTGAATATCTTGAAGAGCATATGAGTTATCTTACTCCTAGACGACAATGTTTTGAAACTCATGGAGGATTACCTCGCTGGCCGGTCTCACTTGATAGAATTACGGACGTTACACCTCAATGTGGATGTCCTGAAGGAGCTGATTTCTGTGGTAATTGTCAAGACTTCTCTATTGCTTATACTACTCTAGTAAGGGCGATGGGTGTAAATAGTAAATGTGTGTATAGTGCAATTACTGAATCAATATTACCATTTCAAACTAAAGGTACTCATGCATATAATGTTATTTTGTATAAGGGTAAATATAGAATGGTAGAACCTCAAGGGAATAGTTTAACTTCCAAATTTAGAATAAACAGCTTAGAATGGTCTAATGGGGAATTGCCTTATTATTTGACGGGCTCTATCTCTAATGATCAAATAGGTAGACAGGAAGATGGTGCTTTGCCTATAACAACAAGACAAACAATACTTGCTTCTAAGATTAAAAACTATCCAGGATCTACGGGACTTCCAGATTCTGGAAGAAGATGTGTACCTGCAGGATATTTGAATCTTAGCACTGAAACTCAAAGATTAAATTTTGTTGCTCAGCAAATGTATTTGTTAACTTATGTTTATAATTCTGCAGAATATGAAGCAGCTCCTGATAAATGCACTTATTCTGTTAATTTTAATTTAAGAAAGATATTGGGCAGGGCACCTACAACTAGTGAAATTGGAAGATTTGAAACTTGTACAAGCACAGGAAATGGGATAAAATGGAATGAATATAATAGGTATATGAGTGAAATTGATTTTAAGAATACATTTAAACAATCTTTTACTTTATTTGCTACTGGTGCTAATGGTGATTTTATGGCTATAAATGAAAATATATTTTTAGAAAAACTTTACGCGTATTTAATGGGTTTTCCAATTACTGATACTGTTAATCAGAATAAAGAAGATCTTGCTAGAGGATGGCATAGAGATACTAAGTATTCTTTCTATAGATCTTTCTATTCAGGTTATGATCCTTTGGAGGTGTTTGAAGATGTTTGTCCGTAATTTTATTTTAACTTTTATTTTTGCTTTGGCGTTTATGAGTTTCTCTACTTCAGCCGTTTCATATTATAATGGAAATGTGAGTGTAGAACAGATTATAGGATATACTCTCATTAATGATACTCAATCTGCACAAGTAGTTATGTCATATGCTTTAAAAAATTCAGGTAGCTCTTCTACACAAATAACTATATCATTTCCAGGTTTTCCAGATGATGCGAAATATAATGTTTCTGAAACAAGAGGAAGAGATTTGAGAATTAATCTTCCTGTTGGTGTTACAAATGTTCTTGTGTCTTTCAATCAGGATTTTGACTCTTCTTCAAAACTATCTTTAAGTCCTGGATATCGTTTGGATGATAAATTACCTGTAAATAAAGTTTTACAACAGCAATATACTTTTGAATTAAAATCTAATGAAATTTCTTTGCTTTCGAGTGAACCTGAGATTGCTGCTGTTGGGGGAAAGATATATAATTTTATTGCGAGCAATTCCTATACTCAAAAACTAAGAATAGAAATAGTTAGTAAAAATTTACAAGCTTATGCTTATAGAACGGTTAGTGCATATAGTCAAGTTGGAGATATAATTAATCTTGCTACTACTGTAATTAATACTGGTAGCGCTCCTTTAGATGGTTTAAGTTTAGAAGATAGTATCTTTGCAACTTATTTTGAGCCAGTTTCTTCAGGATTCACTTCTTATGCTCCTCAAGAAGCAAGTGAACCTTTGTATATCTACTCTGCTTCATTGCCTACTCTCTCTCCTGGAGAAAATCATACTATTAATTATTCTGTTAAAGTTATAAGAATGGGAAGTCTTCCATTTACTGGCGCTAGAATATTGTATAAAGGAAATTTCTTAACTTCTACAGATGCTAGCGAACCAATAATATTCCCATTACAAGTTGCTCAGCAAATAAATCCTGTTAATGTAAGTAATGCTCAAGCTAGTGTGAAAGAAGAAATTTTACCTCCGAGGGAAGATTTTCTAAATGATACAATTCCTCCTGGAGAACAACCACCAATATTCAGACCTGAAGAAAAGGAAATGTTCTTTCAACAAGTGGAAAAAGAAAATAAGAGTGAAAATATATTCATGATAATTATAATTTTATTTATGGTATTATTACTTTCTCTAGGATATTTTGCTTGGCATAGGTATAAAGAGATTATAATGGAAAGTTTTTCAGATTTGGATTTATCATCACTAAAATTCTGGGAGAAAAATCAAAATGAAAAAGAATAATTTATATAATCAGATAATTGCCTTTCTTTTTATTTTTCTTTTATTAAGTTCTAATGTTTATGCAAGTGTTTTCCAAGGTTCATCTGATAATGACAATGGGGGTATGAATGAGGCTGGAGGAGATAATCTTCCACCAGATACTAGCGATTCTAGTTCTGAACCTGTTTACGCTCAGCCAGATCCTGTTATAGAAGCGATTGCTATTGCTGCCCAGGCTGCTGGAGATTCTCATGTTAGTGCGGAAACTGTGGAAGCGGCTACTGCTGCTGTGGAAGCAGCTATTGCAGAAGCAGTTAGTTCTGGAGCATCTGAACAAGTTGCTCAAGAAGCGGCTATCGCTGCTGCTAGAGTAATTATTGAAGGAGGTAGTAGTGTTGAGGCTGCACAAGTTGCAAGTGCGATAATTACAAGCGATACTTCTGTTGCTGATAATGATAATCGTCCTACAGCAGATACTAATCAACAAGGGCGTGCTGAAGCAACATCTACTGCAAATCAGGTACAAGTAAATACAGATAAAAGTGATTCTGAACAGGCTAAACAAGCTACAAAAGGAATTAAAGAAAGAACAAATCAAGAGATTAGAAATAAATTAGCAGAAGGAGATCCAGATGCTAAAAAAACTTTAATACAAAGAGCAGTAGAATTTTTTAAAAATATTCCTAAGAGAGTTGCTCAAGCTGCTAGAGATGCCGTTATGCTACCAGTTAATATTGTCAATGCAATTCGTGCAGGTGATTGGGGGGAAGTTGCTAGATTAGTAACTACTACTGCTGTTACTGTTGCTGGGCTTTTGCTTGGCGCTCCTCCAGGTCTTACAACGGCTGTTAATGAACTAATAAATCGAGTTGTGGATCAAAATAGAAATTTCAATAATATATTTCCCAACGGAGTTCCCCCATTAGATGTAAGTACATTAAGTCCTGCTGCTGCTGAAGCCCTTGCTAATAAACTGAGGTCTGATGGTAATACTGTTCAAGTTCATACTGAAACTATTATCAATAATCGTGGTGAAACTCAAATAGTTGTTACAAGTATTCAAATTATTGGTGCTGGGGAAGGTGAAAGTAGAAGCACTCAAGTAAATATTAATGGTATAACTCATACAGTTACTATTTCTGGTGATGGGACTGGAGTGAGTGTAAGTGCTCCTAGCCAACATCCCGAAGTGAATTTTCTTCAACCTGGTTGGGATTTTGGTGCATTCTCTCCATTGATTGCTCCTGTTTGCGGTGATGGAAATATTGTTTTACCTGAGCAGTGTGAGATTGCTGATATTTCAGAAATATTAAGTAATCCTAGTTGTCCTAACCCTCTTACTTGTTCTGGTCGTTTAACTGCAGTGGTGCCTCCATTCGCAGCATGTATTGATACATGTCAGTGTCTTTATGATGTTCCTTCTGTTGACGATTGGCAATATATTGTGGATAGTTGTGGAGCAGAGTGCAATGCTACTAATACTATTAATTGTCTTGCAGGAGAAGTCTGTAGTAATGGTGAATGTACTACTAGTAACTTCTGTGGAAATGGAGTTGTTGATATTGTACAAGGAGAAGAATGTGATACTGGATTGGGAGCCGTTCTTTCTTGTGCCATAGGTGAAATTTGTAATAGCTGTCAATGTATTTCTGTAACTACTAATTGTAATGATGGAATGCAGCAAGTAGGTGAAGTTTGTGATACTGGAATTCCTAGTCAGAGAATTAGATTTACTCCTCCCGTTGCTGGTAATATTGGAATCTGTAGAGCTGCTTGTGAAGATTGTATTTGTTCTGGTGGAACAAGTAATTATGGTCATATTGGGACTCCGACTTCTGGACAGATAGGTGTTGGTCCTGCACTTGGTGGTGAAGCTTGTCAAGCTAAAAATTTAGATGGAAATTATGATTTGGCTAGGGATGAAGATTGCGATGGTGGAATTGATGAAGGATGTGCGTGTGCTGTTGGAGATACTAGGGCTTGTGGAGAAAGAGGTGGTGCTTGTGGAATTGGTGGAACTCAAACATGCGTCTTAGATGCAACTTTAGGAGAAGGAAGATGGGGTGTTTGCACAGGAACTTACCAGCCTCAAAATGAAATTTGTAATGGTATAGATGATGATTGCGATTTAGAAGTAGATGAATGTGGTTGTCAAAACTTTTTCTATTTCAATAGAGCATTTTGGGAAAGTTATGATGGGCTTAGTTTTAGTCCAGTTTCTACCGTGTCAGTAAATAATACTGTCTATTTGACTGTTGATACTAATTTAACTTATGGTGCGCCTGTTAATTTAACTATATATGAATCTGATTGTTCTAGCGGGAATTTATTTGCTACGAGCTGTTCTCAAAAAGTAGCTGGATTGAATACTACTATAACCAACAGTTTAACAAAAATAGGAAAGATTGACTGGAATGTTAGTGATCAGGTTATTGCTTCTACAAGCGGTGCTGCTCCTGGAGGGATAGCTGATGGATTGTTGAATAGAACTTTCTTCTTTATTGCTAATACTAGTGGTCAGACAATAACTAGTAGTATGTTATTTGTTGATTTGATTAATATTATAACTCCTCCTGGAAGTTGCAATATAGATATCGTTACTGGTGTTGGTAAGTTAAATCATCGTGGAATTTATTTCGCAAATAAGAGTATTGAATTCAATCAGAGTAGAGTTGGAGAAAATGTAAATGTTCAGTGGGTAATTGAAGGAGAAAATGAACCTATTGTAAATAAAAATGAAAAGAGTTTTGTAATGAACTTTTCTAGAGCTGGGCAGAAGACAATTACTCTTAACGCTAATATTCCTGGATGTGCTGAACAAAACAGACAAGTTTCAATATTAGTTACTGATGGTCCTGGATTATTTACTTATATTAATGCACCATTCCATAAGCAAGTGTTCAAGTTTGCTACTGATACTATTAGTGTTAATTATAGGGGTAATGAAAGTTATGTTATACAAAGTTCTGGAAGTAGTTGCCCTACTACTTTGCCTACGGTTACTTGTCTAGCTGGAAATTGTCCTAGTTCTACTTCTAATGTACCTGTAAGTTGTTCTGGTAATGGAATTACTTTAACTAATACATTAACTGGCGATAAATTTACAAATATTAATTTTAGCTGGAGTAGAAAAATTAATGGGAATGAAAGAGTATTCAATTATGGAAATGGAAGTGCAAATGCAAGTGGGAGTATAAATTATAACCGAGCTAATGATAAATCAAATGCAATTGGTGATAAGCAGATAAAACTTATTGCTAATTATACTGTTGGTGTAATTAGTTTACAGAATACTTTCTTGAGGAACTTTACACTTGGAACTTGTATTGCGAACGGTTATCAGAGATTAAATGTCGATAGTTTGGGAAGAGTAAAAAATATTACTAATACGAGAGAAAGTGGAATTGCTTGTGGTAATTCTGGAGGAGATGGATTCTGCTGTCCTGTTGGAGAAATTTGTGGAACTAATGGATGTATACAAATAGAAAACCCTATAACCACATGTTCGAATTATACTTTAAGAGATGATTGCTTATCTGATCCATATAGTGCTAAAGAATTTGAATATTCTTCATTTGCTCAAAGAAACGGTTTAAGTCCAGAGTGTAATGTTAATTACAATTGTGTATGGAATCAAACTGCTTGTAACTTTAATATAACTCAAGTAGATAATTTAGGTAACTTTGGTGGAAGTTGTTTAGAAAGTGCTATTCCAGTTGTTGATAGTAGTTGTGATAATGGTGAACTGACTAAGTTAATTAATATAACTTCTACTAGTTCAGGACAACTAGCATGTTTGACTTGCCAGAGCGGTGTGTTTGAAGTTCCATGTGGAAGGCCTAGTATTGAATTGCCTTTCTTTGGAATTCAACAGATAGTGTTATCGTTAATTTCTATAACTGGGTTGTATTTGTTCCTATTTAGACGAAGGGTGTTTAGAAAATAAGAGGATTAATGGCGCTATGTTTTTAAACCAGAAAAGGTATTAGAGAATATGAAAAATAGGATGATTTTTTTAGTATTAATTTCAATTATATTTGTTAGTGCTTTCTCTAGTGCAAGTTATAAATATGTTAGTGAAGATATTGTAAAGTCTTATTCGGGTGGAGAGAATGTGAGGGGTAATGTTATTTTAAGTTTTAATAATGAAAATGCTAACTCTCTGATTACCAGTAGTTATGCTGGTAGCATTAAATTAATTGATTTAATAAGATCTAATGGGTATACTATTGGAGATTATAATTGCGATAGTGCAAATTGTGGTAAAAATTATCGTGCTACTGGAGATACTAATCAATTAGATATTAGTTCTGAAAGTCAGGCTAGTAGAATTGGAATATATTTTGAAGGTAGAGAAGTTTATGTTAGAAGTGCAGATTTTTCTATAACTAGTAATGTCGGTCTTGCTTGCTCAAAACAGATAACAATCGATGTTGGAGAAAATAATCAGTTCTTGATTCAAAATAACCTGTTTAATAGAGAAGCTATATGTAGTGATGAAAAAGAATATGGATGTTTTGATAGAAATTTAGCTAGTGGTTCATATTCTAAATTACTTATTACCCAAGAAGGAGTATGCGAGAGAGTTAATTTGAGAGATGCGCCTGCGTATGAATTTGGAGCAATGATTGAAAATACTACTAATGGTGTTAAAGGTGATTTGAAGATGGAACTTTTTAATAATGAAAGTGCATTTGTTGGTGAGTGTAATTTACCAGCATTAGACGTTGCTGTTGGTGAGAAAAAATGTATAATTGAAAAACCAATTCTAACTAATGGAAAATATTATGCTTGTATCTCTTTGAAGGGTGGAAATGCTAAATATCAAATTAAAGCCGAAACATCTGGACAAGTATGTGGAACTGGAGATATTCTTGGTGTGCAAGAAGGTGACTTCGATTATGAAATATTTGCAAAACCATTACCTTATGATTTTATTAGAAATTTAAGTATTGCGAATGCTTTTTCAAGAAGTACTGGGGATCAGATTGAAGATTACTTAGATGATTATATCTCTGAGAATTATGAAAGAAATTGCACTTCCGGATGCATAGTTCCAGTTGCTTTCTATGGAGTTAATCAACATCTAGATTTCAATAATATATCTATTGAATATGATGCTAGTCCTGGAAATGTCGTAACTAGAAATATATTGAAAGAAATAACTCAGACTGATTCTAAAATATCTAGTGGGAATTTGAGTCTTGAATTAAGTTATGCCAAATTTAAAACACCTAGTAAGACAGTAAATAATAAAACTAGTTTTAACTTATTTATTACTGGAAAACCTTTGTTTACTACTCCTTTAAATTTAGACTTAACACCTGGTTTTGATTTTAATGTAAATCCTAAATTTGCATTTATAGGTCTTCCGACAAGTTTTGTTGCATTGACTAGTGAGAATATTACTTCGGGAGTTTGGAAGTTTGGTGATGGAGAACAAAAAACGGCTAGTGGTAAAGTTGTTGAACATATATATGGTTCTCCAGGAAATTATAATCTAGATGTAAGCTTAACAAATACTCGAGGATTTACTGCTAGAAAAACTTTCTCGATTAGTGTTGGAAATGCTAGTGAATCTGCAGGAATACTTCTTAATTTGAGTAAAATTAAGATAAATAAGATGAATAGCTACACTAAACAACAACCTATCTGGATACAGAATTATATTAATAAAAAATTAAATGTAAGTGAAGCTGAAAAAGAGATTATTGTTCTTGATGGTCGATTAAGAAATGCAAGAAATGAGTCAGATTATATCAATATAGTTGAAGGTTTAATTGGATTAAACCTAGTTGATGGATTTAAGGTTGGTAAAAAGGGAGTTTTACCGTTTAGTCTAGGATTTTCAAGTATCGACGTCTCTTATATTGAGAATATATCTAACTATAAAGTCCCTGAAGACAAGAGAGAATTATTAAAAGAAAATATTATATTTCTAAATGGGGAGAATTATGATTCTCAAATTAGTTTTGAAGAGGTCGTTTTAGTTTCTGGTTCAAGTGAAGAGGGCCTGTATACTAAAATTAATATAAATCCTGGTGTAAAAATTGCTAGTAAAGGTAAAGATTATCTTATCATTGACTATCCTTTAGAGCAAATAACTTTCTCCAAAGATTACAAAGCAGAAAGCATTTCAGGAGATTATCAGTCTGGTACATATATTCCTCTTGCTGGGGAGAATATAGAATTTATACTTCCTGGGAAAGTTAGTTTTATTGATCTTGGTGCTTATATATCTCCAATTGTATCTGAAGTAGGAGAATATGAGGAAGATATTTTTATAGCTAAAAAATATCCTACTAGTTGGGTAGTTATTGGTTTGATTACGATATTTATTATCACATTTATTTTGTATATTGCCTTACAGGAATGGTATAAAAAACATTATGAATCTTATTTATTCCCTAATAAAGATGATTTATACAACCTTATAAATTTCATATATAATTCTAGGAATAGTAGATTAAATGATGATGTTATTAAGAAGAAACTTAATGCTAATAAATGGAATGGTGAACAGATAAGCTATGCTTTCAAAAAGATTGATAGAAAGAGAACTGGAATGTTTGAAATCCCTCTATTTAGAGGTAGAGAACAAGAGAAGATAAGGGAGGAAATAGCTAAAAGACAACCTGGTTTTAGAGATGGGAAGATTTATTAAAAGCTATTAATTTAAAAAAACATGTTAAGAATACTGAAGAATTTTTCTGTAAGAATGTTGGGTGCTATTTTTGGGAAAAAGAGAAATGTAAAGATTGGTTTCTATGGTCCTCCAAATGCTGGAAAAACTAGCTTAGCAAATAGAATATGTAAGGACTGGACTGGTGAAGAGATTGGAATGGTCAGTAAAGTCCCTCATGAAACAAGGCATGTTCAATTTAAAGAAAAAGTCGAAATTAATCATAAAGGCAAAACCATGATTTTCAAAATGGTTGATACTCCTGGAATTGCTACCAAAATTGACTATGAAGACTTTCTTAAGTTTGGAGTTAAAAAATCTGATGCTAAGAAGAGGGCTAAGGAAGCTACACAAGGAATAATTGAATCTATTCAATGGTTAGACGACATGGAAGCAGTTGTTGTTGTCTTGGATGCTTCTTTGAATCCTTATTCTCAAGTTAATATTACTATAATTGGTAACCTCGTTGCTAGAAAGATACCTATCTTGATAGTTGCTAACAAGATTGATTTAAAGAAAGCAGATATAAAAAAGATTGAAGCTGCTTTTCCAGAATATGAAACTGTAGGTATTTCAGCTAAAGATGGGATAAATATGGATGAATTTTATGAAGCTTTATTTAGATTAGCTAATAAGACATAAAAATGAAAAACAAAAAAATAAGAGGTTTGAGCTTGCACGTAATTCCTTTCTCGGAAGTCAAAGACATGGGTATAAGTGAAAGAGTAAAGAAAATACTGACTCTTATTTTAAGTAATAAAATAGTTATCTTGCATGGTAGATTGAGAGCAGAGGAAGAAGCAAGGTTAATTGAAGATACTATGGCTATGGTCGATCATATTAAAAATTTTAAAGGTATTGAACTTGCCGTTATTGAACCAGATATGAGGAAAGAATCAATATTTGGAAAGCTAAGATATAGCATTGCTAAAAGTCTTGTAGGAGACAGTAGTGCAATCACATTAATAGGTCCTGCTTCTGTTGTTAAAGAAATAAGAAGAGATCCTAAGAAACTTGAATTGATGTTGAGCTAACTTCAATCTAATTTGAAGTTAAAAATAGGTTTATTAATGTTAAATGTATTTGTTAGTTATGAAAAAGCAATATTGGTTTGTTCTTGCTTTTATTTTAATTGTAGTATTAAGTTTATTGATAGTTAAGTACTATAATATTAAAGAGAATGCTAAGATAATAAAAAAGTGTACTTATCAGAGTGAAACAGTATATTATAAAATTACTAATTGTTGCGATAATTATAACTCCCTATATAGTATATGGGGGAATTTGATATGTTCTCCCGATGGTGGTTTGACAGGTAAAGGTGATGGAAGATGCTTAGGTGAGATATCTAATTGTACTACTATCTTTGAAAAGTAAATCTTATCATCTAAATCTTTATAATCCCTTTCAGATTATTAGTATTATGGCATATAAGTGCGTGCATTGTAATAAGGTGTATAAAGATGGTTCTAGAGAAGTATTACAAGGGTGTACTGGATGCCATGGTAAATTCTTTTTTTATGTAAGGGAAGATAAACTAAAAGATATAATTGAGAATAAACCTGAAGGATTTGATTTAAGTGAAATTGAAAAGAGTCAAATTGAGGAAGATGTGAGAGAGATTGCTGGAATAACTGATGACGAAGAGCCAGTTTTCCTTGATTTTGAAAGCATAAGGATAGTCAAACCAGGTAAGTATCTCATTGATTTAGGTAAATTATTTGAGAAAAATAAACCTAGAATCTACCAGCTTGAAGATGGTAAATATATAGTAGATTTAGCTGGTAAAAACTTATTGGATAAGAAGAGAGAATAAACAATTAAAAAGCCAGAATACATTAGTGTTTAATGAAAGATGTTATTGATTCTAGCAATTTATCTCCTCCAGAAGATAAATTAAAAATTATTAAAAAAGAAGTTAATGATTTACTAATTATTATAAAAAATGTTTTGAGAAAAGAAAAAATAAAAGCAGAGATATTTGTCGGGGGAAGTTATGCTAAACAGACTTTAATGAGAAAAGATAATTATGATATAGATGTGTATGTAAGATTTGATAAAAAATATGAAAAGATATCTGACTTGCTTGAAAGAGTAATAAAAAAGTCTAAATTAAACTTTGTCAAAGTACATGGAAGCAGAGATTACTTTCAAATACAGAAAGATAATGGGTTATTATTTGAGATTATACCTGTAAGGAAAATAAGTAAGCCTAATGAAGCTGAAAACGTAACTGATTTGAGCTATTTGCATGTTAATTATGTGAAGAAAAATATTAATGAAAAAATAAAGAGAGAGATTTTGATTATGAAGGCTTTTTGTGTTGCTAATAACTGCTATGGTGCTGAATCTTATGTTAGAGGATTTTCAGGTTATGCTATTGAGTGCTTATTGATACATTATAAAGGTTTTAATAAAACTTTGAAGGAATTGTGTAAATCTGAAGATAAGTTGTATCTTGATGGTAAAAAACATTACAAAAATAAGAATGATATTTCTATTCAAATGAATGAAAGTAAGCAAAGATCTCCGGTAGTGTTAGTTGATCCTACATTTAAGGAAAGAAATGTATTAAGCGCTTTATCTGAAGAAACTTTTAGAAAATTCCAGAAAGTTGCTAGTAATTATCTTAAAAATCCAAGTGCTAAATATTTTGAGATTAAGATTTTAGATTTAGGTAAATTGGAGGGTAAAGCTGATAAAAATAAAGGTCAGTTATTGAAGATAAAATTGGAAACACATAAACAAGCAGGAGATATTGCTGGAGCTAAGTTGGTCAAAGCCAGCAATTATATTGAAGATAATCTAAAGAAATTCTTTGACATATTAAATAAAGAATTTCAGTACGATGAAGCTCAAAATGCTGAATTATACTTAATCGTTAAACCGAAAAAAGAAGTGGTCCTTACTGGACCTCCAATTGAGATGACAAAACATGCTTCAGTATTCAAAAAAGCACATAAAAAAACATATGCACATAAAGGGAGATTATACACTAAGCTGGAAGTTCCTCAGAATGCCTTGCATTACACCTCTCACTTTTTAGATAAAAATAAACATCATTTTACTGGAATGGATGTTGTTAAATTGGAAGTTAATTAATTCCTCATACTTCTTTCTACAATATCATGCAATGAATCTGTGAAGAACTCTGAGTTCAACCAAACAGACATTTCTTCTTCTGCGTTTTCAGGTGTTATCATCAACATAGCTTGTTTTCTGTCTGATATGAACATTCTTGTGTTTGAGTCTACGTACTTTGCTTTTAGACCGTGTTTGATGTTCAATTTCTTTACTTTTTCAGGATCGCCTGATAGAGCAATTTTAACTTTAACATTATTCTTTGCTAACTTTTCAAGTGAAGGTATCAAAACTCTTGATTTATCTTCAAAGTCCATAGCTGAAGTACAGATAAGAACTTCTTTTTCTGAATTTTCTACTAGTTCACGTAATTTTGCAATTATGTTAGAACGGCCTTTAAGAGAACCAGTAATATCATGTGCTCTTACTGGTGAAATGCCTGTAGAGTGTAATTGTTCAAGTTCAGTGTATTCGTTAGTTGTTTTCAATGCTACTAATGATTTAACTTTGTCCTGAGCTTCTTGCATTGTTTCATTCTTCATTTTTTCAATAACTTCAGTAGGTTTTACTGCAATGTATTTAACTGGTTTTCCAATCTTAGTAATAGCAAATCCTCTCTTCTCCAAACTTTCCAAAACATCGTATGTTCTTGATCTTGGTACAGAAGATAATTCAGCTACTTCACCTGCAGAAGCTATGCCTTTTGAAAGCAAAGCTAACCAGACTTTTGTCTCGTATATATTAAGATTAAAGTATTCCTTTATTCTCTTAACTAATTCTTGTTTTATTATCATGTTTAAGTGATAAAAATAGGGTATTTAAATGTTTCTCTTGTTGTAACTATGTAATAAGAACAATAGCAGTAATTGCTAGTTAATCAAATAAACAATTCCCAGTGCTATGAAACATCCTGCTGAGATAAATGGCATGGCTGGGTAGAACTTGCCTTTTTCTGAATAGTGGAATAATATGGCAAGTGCTACGGTTGCTCCTAAAGATATTATTATTGCTGAAAGCAAGCCGAATACATTCAATACTGCTCCTGCAAGTATAATTGGGAATATAACATCTCCTCCGCCCAGTATTGCTACGCTCATTTTTATCTTCTTGTTCTTTAATTTTGATTTCTTTGCTTTTTCTAAAGCAATTTTATCTTTTGGTAAAAGATATGGGATGAAGAAACCTGAAAATACCTTTACTTGATTTATCTGATATTTAGCCATTTTCTGCATAAACTTTGCGTGCCAGACTGCATACATGTCATATATTGAAATTAAAATAAGTAATGAGACTGTTGTCCAAATATTTAGAAGAGGAACAAATATGGCTGCTATTCCTGGATAAATAAGAAGTTCAGTTATATTATGTAAGAGAATATCTCTTTGAAAGACTTTTAGATAAGCCAAAGGAATAGCTATAATTACTGAAATTATTAGAGCATAGTTTGTAAATCCTAAAAGGCCTGCATTTAAAGTCAAAATTAAAGCAATTATTATTACTAAAAAGAACCAGAATCTTAATATTAATTCTGCTTTAAAATTCATTAGAATAAGCATTATTACTATTGCAAAGAAAAAGGCAATTACTATTGAAAGAATATTTGCTTTAGGATTTGTGTCTTGTGGTGGTTCTAAGCCAAGAGGTAAATTGTATGATGTTTGATTTACCGCGGTTCCATTTATTTCTATCTGTGTGACTTCTGGTGAATAAACTCCTACAACAAAAAGACCTATGAATTGTGCAACTAAAAACATACCAAGCAGAATAAGAGTTATTTTAATAGAGTGCTTCACTCAAGAACCTCTCCGGGTTCTTCTGAACTCCAGGTTTTAGATATAGACATATAGCACTATATATATCTAAGTTTAAAAGGGTATTGATAATTATAGTTTTTTGACTGTGCCTTTGTCTGCATCGACTTCTATTAAATCTCCATCTTTCAAAACCTTTGTTGCAAATTTTGTTCCAATTATGCAGGGCTTCTTCATTTCTCTGCTGATTATGGCTGCATGACAAGTTATTCCGCCTTCATCTGTAACAAAAGCTGATGCTTTTTTCATTATTGCGATCATGTTAGGAGTAGTCATGCTTGTTACTAGAATGTCTCCTAAATTGATCTTCTTGAAATCATCTGCACTAATTATGACCTTTACAGTTCCTTTAACATAACCCTTACAGGCAGATTGGCCTTTTAGTTCGGATATACTAGAGAGATCTTGAGTAAGAAAATCTCTAATTTCTTTAGATTTATTTCCTGAAAAACATAAAAGTTTTGCATTATCAATTACGATAGCAAAGTCCTTTATTCTTGAGCCTATCTCTGCTTTTGAAGGGATTCCTTTTAATATCTCCTCAGGCATACAATATAGTAGTTCTTCATAAGTTAATGAATTGTTTTTTGCAATCTTTTTCATTTCTGGAATGTACATGCAAAAAGCTCTGTTTAATACGTCTGTTCTTTGAGTTCGGAAGTAAATTATATATTGCATTAAGTCTACATAGATATCATCCTTACCGAGAAGATTTTTTGCTTTTTTAATAGCTTTTTTCACTTCTTCCTTTTCT
The DNA here is from genome assembly GCA_038045765.1 of Nanobdellota archaeon. Lineage (GTDB taxonomy): Archaea > Nanobdellota > Nanobdellia > Pacearchaeales > GW2011-AR1 > SICV01. Next base: position 75,298 of record JBBSXN010000005.1, read on the forward strand.
TTTTTATATTTATCTAAAAACTCATCTTTATTCATCTTACTAAGTTTTTCTTTTGCTTGTTCAATTGTATAATAATTTTCTGACCCGTATCTTGAATTTAGCCAGATGTATTTTTTTACGTGAGCCTTCAAATCTCCATCAGTATTGCAATTTGCTAATTCATACTCTTCATTCTTATAATAATTGTCTTCTAAAGGTACATTTAACTCCTGCATTAGTTCTTCTGTTTCACTTTTTGATAGCTTGTTTGATAACAATCTTATCATCTTTTCAGTTATCGGTTTTTCTAAATTGTAAATTACCTGTAATGAAGGGGCAACATAAGATTCAAACTTATCTTTGAAAGTTTGAAAATCATCTTTCTCTGAATTTAGAAGAATTTTCTCTTTTTCTAAAAATAATGCCTTGCATTTAATAAAGTTCTTTTCTATCTTCCAATAGTCAAATGCTAGTTTGCCTACATTCTGTAAGTCTGAAGTAGAGTAAAGCCACTCGCCATCTGATAAAATTAAATCTTTAAAATGAAAATCTGTTCCTAAAAATGGTCTAAATGATGCCTTTCTGATATAGCTACCAATAATCAATCCTGCTAACAGAGTGTTGTAAGGTCTCTTAACAGTTTTTGTATATTGTTCTTTCTTAAGCATAGAAATTAGTATAATATAAGAATATAAACTTTACTTCAGTCTAATTGTTTCGAGATTCCTTGGGACAACTGTTTCAATTCTATTCATTTTGTAAAGTGAGGATGCTAGATCTAGTGAACGTGAGATTTCTCCGTGGTTGATGATGATTTTCTTTGGCTTTGGAACCATTCTACTAATATATTGAAGAAGTTCGTGTCTTCCAGAGTGAGATGAGAATCCTTCTATTGCTTCTACCTGCATAGCAATATTTACTTTTTCTCCATCTACGTATACTTCTGTTGCTCCTTCTTTAACCTGTCTTCCTAAAGAGCCTAGACCTTGATAACATCCAAATACAATTAGATTGTTTGGATTACTTGCCATGTTTTTGAAATATTCTACTGATGCTCCTCCTACTAACATACCTGAAGTTGCAATTACTAAGCAGGGTCCTCCTTCTAAAACTTCTTTTCTTTCTGTTGGGCTACCTACTCTTTTGAAGATCTCTGAGACAAATGGATTATTATCTTGGAATATTTGATTTCTTACTGATGCTGATAAAAAGTCAGGATAAGCAGTGTGAATAGCGCAAATATCCCAAAGCATTCCGTCTAAATAAACTGGAATATTTGGTAAAGTGCCTGTTCTTATGGCTTCTTCTACTCTTAAGATGGTTTCTTGGGCGTGCCCTAGGCCTAGTTCGGGAAGAAGTATTTTACCATTTCTCGCTATTGTTTTCCTTACTAATTCTAAAAACTTACCTTCAGATTCTTCGCTTGGAGGAATGATATTATCTTTTCCGCCGTATGTAGATTCCATTTGTAAAGTTTCTACTCTTGGAAAATGATTATTTGCAGGATCTAAAAGTCTAGTTTTTCTATAATTTGTATCTCCAGAATATACAAAATTGTGTAAACCGTTTCCTATGTTAAGGTGAACTTGTGCTGAGCCTAATACATGTCCTGCATTGTATAGAGTTATTCTAATATCTGGAGTTATATCAGTTACTTCTCCGTAATCTAAGGTTATTGAGTGTCTTACCATTTCTTTTATGTCTTCTGCGCGATATAATGGTGAGGCTGCTTGTTTGTATGCAACACCTACAAAATCAAGAGCTACTAATGCCGCTATATCTCTTGTTGGCGGAGTTAAATAAATAGGTCCTTTGTAACCCATTTTATATAAATAAGGAATTAAGCCGCAATGATCGCTGTGTGCGTGTGAAAGAATTATTGCGTCAACACTGTTTAAGTCCCCTATCTCGCAAACATCAAGATAGGGGAATCTTTCCTGTCCTTCTGAATAAGCAGGGTTTATTCCACAGTCTAAAAGAACTTTTGATTTTGGAGTGTGTAACATAAGACAGGAACGACCGACTTGTCTTCCACCTCCAAGATAAGTAAGTCTTACCCACATATCCATTTTTTCTGAGCTCCAATCTGTGAATATTTTTTTACCTATATCATTTAAGAATTTTCTTCTGTAATTGTTATTTGCATATAAAACTGAACGAATCTTTTCAGTTATCTTGCTTGGAATTGCTGGACTTCTTTGAACTGATGGTGTCCAAAAAGTAGATCTCTTTATATCTGAAAGAATTGAGCCTTGTTTTCCTATTACTAGCCCTGGCTTCTTTGCTTCAATAACTACGACTGAACGCTGTACGTCGAAGATAATATTTGTTATTTCTGCTTCTTCTGGGACTAATGCTCTAATAGATTTGTCAGTGTCTTCTTCAGAAGCTAAAATTGCTTGTTCCGCTCTTAGTTCTATTCTCTTTTTTACTTTATCAACTGTTCTTTTTATATCTGCATCTCCAGATTTGAAAAATTCTTTATCTGATGTGTAAAGAACTATGTTTGCACCTTCAAATGATGCGTCACTTACAACTTTTGGTAAGTCTTCCTTTATGCTTTTTAAGATGTCTGCCATTTTTGAAAATTAATTATTTGTATTCTGGATATATTCCTTCCGAAACAACCTGCTTAATGCCCTCTTTGGTAATTGTGAATATGTCTATTCCATTTCCAGAACCAGAATCTCTTTGTGTTGAAGATTTTATTGCTTCCTTAGCTAAGTCAATTGCTTCCTTTACAGTTATGTCTTTTTTATATTGTCTTTCTAAAAGACCTAAAATGTAAGGCATTCCTGATGAAAAGTTTGCGTCATATTCTTCTACTTCGTAAACTCCTCCTGCTGGTTCTATTGTATATAGGGAAGCTTTTCCATCTTCATCTACTCCTGCTGCAAGCATTCCAACTACTCCTGGAATCATGCTAGGAGTTCTTATATGTCTATAAAGCATCATTCCTAAAAGATTAGCTGCTTCTTTTACGCTCGGTCTTGATCTTGTTTTTAATTCCTTTAAACGCAGTTCAGCTGAAATTACTTTTTGATGTAAGTCAATATCTGCAGAAAGCCCTGTACCTGCTGTTGCAAAATACTCATTTACTTTAACAATTTTTTTAGAATTTTTACTCATTACTATTGATCCTGCTGTTGCTCTTCTATCTGCTCCAAGAACTACTCCGTCTTTGCATTTAATGCCAACTAGACTAGTATTTGATTTTATTACATTCATTCCAAGTTCATTGGTAATGTTATTCATATTATTATTCATGTTGTTCATATTATACATAAGACTAGAACCTCTGACTTTATTCATATAAATTACTGGTATTTAAGGCTTTTGGTGATTTAGATTTTATAAAATTAAACTAGATGAATCAATTATGGAACTGTTTACCTCTTTCTTTATCTTTATTACATGATCTACGAAACCTTCGATTATTTGTTCGTGGCTGACAAGGATTAATTGTTTGACTTTTAATTGTTCAAAGATTTCTCTTATTCTTTCTATTTGAGTTGCAGAAAAACCTTCAGTAGGCTCATCTAAGATTATTATGTCTTTAGTCTTTATACTGCTGAATACTGAATTAATTGTCTGATTTAATGCTAGTCTATATGCTAAGGCTACTGCTGTTCTTTCTCCACCAGAAAGATATGAATAATCCATTTCTATTCCATTTTGAATTATTAAAGGGGTGAAGTTTTCGTCTAAATGAACTTCGAAAGATTCGGAAGTGATCATTGCAAACCAGCTTCTGAATAGCCTGGAGAATTCCTGTCTAAGTTTCATCATAACTTGTCTTTCTATATGATTTATAAGACTTAGAAATTGATTTGAAAGCCAATCATGCAAGTCTATTAAAGAAGAGAGTGATGTTTTCAATTTTTCTTTTGACTCTATTTCTTCTTTCAATTTAGCTATTTCTATATGAGTCAATTGGAGTTCCTTCTTTAGTTCTGCTCTAGAAATCTCTACATCTTTCTCATCTGCAAATGCTTGCTTCAATTCGAGGTTTTTTCTCTTGAAAATTAGATCATTAGGAGAAGATTTGAAAATCTGCTCTTTTAATTCCGTAATATGATTTATTAATAGTTCTATGTCCTTTACTGTTTTCTCCTTTGATTTTCTCATTTCTGTAAGCTTTAGCTTGGCTTTCTCAAGATAAGTTGCTTTTGACCTTAATATTTCCAAGTAGGATCTCTGAGATTCTAACTTTTGAACTAATGCCTTTGAAAGATACATTTTATTTAAGATTGCGGTGTTTTCGTCCTTGAGAAGAGCCTCTTTCTTTTTTGCCTCACTTATCTTGTTTTCAGTTTCATTCAATATAATGTGCTTATGATTCTGAGAGACATCTTGAAGACAAGTTGGACAAATATCAATTGAAAATATACTTTCTTTTTTCTTTGAAACTTCATCTTTCATAGCTAGAAGAGACTTTAGAGAGCTTTCATTATTTATGTATAAAAGGTTTAATTCTTCAAGTATTTTTTTCTGATTAATTATTTCCTGATTAATTGAATTATATATCTCTTCATCGAACTTTTCTTTAAACTCTTCAATTGCTCTTTTTATCTCTAATTCCTCCATCTCCAATCCTCTTAGGAGGTCATGCTTTGATGTTGAGAAAACTTTTGCTTTTTCAAGCTCAGTTTCAAGCTTTTCCCTTTCTTTTATATATCCTGTTAGGACAATTATCTCTCCTTCTATTGATTTTCTAAAGGAAATCTTTTCTTTTAGAAGACTTTCCACATTAACTATTTTAGTTTCAAGAACGGTTATCTTTGACTCTGAATTTATCAAATTGAGTTTATCCGTCTCTAAGTCTTTAAGAGTTATTTGAATTTCCTTTACCTTGTCTTTTATTCTAATTAAAATAAGGGCTAAATTTGACCTTATTGTCTTGTATTTATCTATGCCGAAAACGTGCCTTAAGATAGAGAACCTTGTCTCTGCATCCTCTAAAATTATATTCTTCATCTGTTCTTGGGGAGTGTAAAGAGTGTATTTGTAAAGAAGGTTGTTTTTCTTTACGAACTCAGAAGGATAACCTATTAATTCCAGAATTTTTGTCTTTAGTTCAGTTGTTGAGCATTCTTTCTTCTCACCATTTATAGTAATTGCTGAATAGTCGTTAGTTATAGATTTCGAGTCTTTCTTTAAACGCCTTTCTATGATTATCGCATTACCATCTATTTCTAACTCTAAGCTAACTTCACCTTCTTCAGTATTGTTTCTTAGTAATGCGGAGCCCCTCTGACCTGCCTGAAGACCGAATAAAGCATATTCAATAGCTAAAAGGATAGTGGTTTTTCCAGAGCCTACATTGCCTGAAAGAAGTAGAGAACCTGCTGGAAATTCTATCTCCTGTTCTTCATAACTTCTAAGATTTTTAATTTTTAATTTTTTGAATTGCATTTTATATCTCTATTACCTTCTTTATTTCCTCATATAATCTCTCTTCAAATACTGCTGACTTTTCTTCTTCCATCTGCTCTATTTGTAGAGTACGAAGAAGATTATTTATTGAAGGATTGAACTTACTCTGATTTTTTGAAGTAAATTGATCTATAATTAAAGATTCAAGTTGATTAGCTTCTGCTTCTTCAAATACAATTTCTGAGTCTGGATGCCTTAATTTAGTTGTGCTTTTGAGAAAAGAAAAAGCTCCTTTCTTCCTTGCAAAATTTTCTATTTTGTTGAAATCTACATCTGAAATTCTACCTTTCTCCAATATTCCAGATAAGTTTAGAATTATGATTCTTTCTAATAAATCTTGTTGATCTAGAAAAGAGATTATTTGTTGTGTTGAATTTAAAGCATCATTTATTTCGAGATTGAATGCTGATACTTTCTTTAAAGCAATTATTTCTCTCTTTATCTTACCATTGTTGAATATGCAGAAAGAACCTGATTGAAGCTCTTCTAATTCTGATATATTATTTGGGAAGATTGGACCCGAATAAGCTCTATTTTCCTTTGTGTAGAATATATGTAAGTGAGATAACGCTAGATAATCTATTTTTGGCAACATATTTTCCTCTACGGCTGGAATTGGCAGTGTTCCTACTGCATCTCTTATTGCTGTATGTAACATAAGAATTTTAAAAAGCCCTGGAGAGTCTTGTAGTTTCATTCTTGCTATATCTTGAACTTCCATGCCTGACTTTCTTCCCGGATAGCCGTAAATTGCTACGTTTTTGTAAATTGTAGGTTGAAGATAAATAATATTATTTTTCTCTTCAAATATTGAAACATTTTTGCAGAATCCTGAAGTTTCTAAAACGTCTAAAAAAGTCTTTCCAGAAGCAGAATAATCGTGGCTTCCAGCTATAAGAAAGACTGGAATCTTTGCTTCTTTTAACTTTCTAAATTCATTGAATGCTTCTTTCAGAGAATCTATTGGTGGATAAGCAGAATCAAATAAGTCTCCAGTTATAAGAATAAATTCTACTTTTTCTCTTAAACAGTAATTAATTGCTTGTTGAAAATATTGGAAATTTAAAGCTCTAAGCTCTGGCTGTCTCCATCCTCCTAAATGGCAATCACCTAAATGTGCAAACTTCATAAAATAATCTGAAACGGGAGTTATAAATAGATTATTGTAGTGTGAAATGGACTAAATTAACTACAAGTTATTGTCTGGACAATTGTGGCTTTTTCACAAATAGTTAACTTATTTGATGTGCCCACTGCTGGTTGGATTTCTATTCCGTAATTTCCTGAGTGATTAAGTATACCTGGATGATAAATTCTAGTTGTTGAAGCTCCTGGTGCTAGGCCTGTGAAAGCAGAGGTTACTGTGCCAGGCGTTGTTGGAGCTTGCAAGCCTGCTGATAGATAGAAACTAGATGCGTTTGCTCCTCGTGCTCTTGGATCATTAATTAAATCTTTTACCTCTCGGTTTTCTCCACCAACTCTTATGTATGCTGCATTTAATGTAAAAAGGCCATTATTTTTTAGAGTTAAAGAAAGATTTGAAGGCCTTCCAGTAGAAGAATTTTGACATGAATAACTTTCTATTATTATTGAAGTATCATCTGGACAGGTGGCTTTATCTTTTGGAACATAAACTTGTAAATAAACAAAAACTATAGATCCTATTCCTATTGCAATTATAACTAATAGAACATAGCTTACCATCTCACTTAACCCTTTTTTATTTATTCTATTCATTTTATCTTGATATTACGAATTGCTCGTTTTTAATCTTCTTCTTTACAACGAGATAAAGATTTTGGCCTTTTTGCACTTCAAAATCTCTTACCACTTCTTTATCTTTGTCTTTTGAATTCATTTTCACTCTTACTTTTCTTTTTTGACTTGTATCTGAAAATTGTGAATCTTCAGTTGTAAATGGAATGGAGTTTGATACTGCTCTTCCTAATTCATAATTGTAAGAAATCTCTTGTAGATGATTTGCCGAATCTGGATTTCCATATACTATACTTATATCGCTGTCAGGATTTATTTTTGAATAATACTCTGTTAAATTAGATAATTCTTCTGTAATGTCTTCTTGAGTTTTTTCATTGAAAACTCCATTATCTATCACCTGGCTAGCTTCATAATAAACTTCATTTGATAAATCATAAGCAATTGTTTCATGAGGTTCAACTGATGAACTTGTGAATGTCTGAGACAAAGCAAGAATTATTCCTGCAATTATTAAAGCAGCTATAAGAAAAAACTGGGCCTTTTTGTTCATGATGAATTAAGATAAAAGATGTTTTTATATGTTATTGGAAGAGCTACTTCTTAGATATCTTCCAGAGAGTGTTAAAATAATGCATAAAACTGCTACTTACTTCTTTGCTTTCTATTAAAAAGACATAGGGTTCAACTGCAAAAATTATAATGGCTACTTTATTTCTATAAATAACAATTTCCATGTTAGTTATAAGATTTTGTGGTAAAAATCTTAATTCTTTAGCCCAGCTATTAGGCTCAATGATTGATTCTCTTACGTCATGATTAGCCAACATTTTAACTCTTATTTTCTTTTCAGCTCTTTTTTTGTGATGAATATGAAAAAAATCTTTCAACTTTTCAACATCGTGAAAACCATATCCTGCCCCCATAACATAATAAGTTTCTCCTTTTTTCAGCTCTTCTCTCAAATTATTAAAAATATTTGTAACTCCTTTATACCCGAAGTAAATTGCTGCTTCTGGTTGTTTTCCTGCATTCTCTAATTCCTTTTCTAGTTTTGGAAGAAGCTCTTCCATGACTTTCTTCTTTTCTTCCAATTCTCTCTCTTTTTCTTCAATATATCTTATTATGTTTCTAGGTTCCATCGCCCTATAGTTCTTGACTTTTCCTTTCATAATGAATCCTACAAGTCCTTTCTTCTCCAATCTATCAAGAATTTTATATACTTTGGAAGAAGAAACACTTGCTTCTTTTGCAAGCTTTCCTGTCTTGCATAATCCTAGCCTGGTAAGTGCAAGGTATACTTTACTCTCTCCAACAGTCAAACCAATCTCTTCAAGTGCTTTGATTTCCATAAATTTACCTCTTTTTCTAACTATATATAACTTACGACCCCCTTAGGTAACAATAATATTCAAATATGCCCTTTTTTGGCTATTTTTATGACAAAGATAAAAAGAATATTGAAGTTAGTATCTTTAGCAGGAGCATTATTAGTTTCTAACGTTAATAGCAATGCTCAATCAGTGAAAGGTTCTTTGGAAGTTCTTGCAGGAGACAAAGCTGTAACTACAGATTTAAAGGTAGATACTAAACTATCAGATGAATTCAGTTTATTTGCTAGAAATAGAGTTGAAAATCCTTACCAAAAATTATCCGTTCCCCTAACATTAATAGATTTGAAGTATAATGCTGGAAGCGGATTTTCTCCCCTAGTTGAAGGTTTATTTACTCAGAAGGATGGTGCAATCCCTAGAGTCGGTTTTACTTATCAAACTAAAGTCGGTGCATTTAATTTAGCTTATTTGAATATTTTTGATTTAAAGGATAATCCTTCCGTTGATTTACACCCTATAATTTCTTATTCGTATAGATTAAATGGTAGATTGAATGCATTTACTCAATTAGAAGTATTATCCAACTTAAGTCTGCAAAAAGGAAATCATAATTTTACAAGCGAGAGAGCGAGGTTAGGTCTTGAATATAAAGGATTTAAATTTGGAGTTGGAGCTGATTTAAAGCAGACTGGCGATAAATTCAAACCAAGCCATAATTATGGAGTATTCATTTCAAAGAATTTCTAAATTATGAAAAATAGAATTGATTTGCTTGAAAAGATAATGCGAGATTTAAGAATTGAAGAGATACAGTATAAACCTGACTGCGATATGTCTAAAGTAAAAAATCTTGAAGAACAAGCAGATATATATGATCGTTTTGCAAGAAAAAAATTAAAAAGAGAATATTTAGATCTTGATTTACTTAAACAATCTGTAGCTGATGCTGTGGATATTGCTTTAAGACAAACTACATTCTTATTCAATGGAGAGCTTAATTGCGCTGTTAGTAGAATAAAGAATTTAACAAATGCTATTAATAATACTAGTCTTGTAGATATGAATAAAAAATTAAAGTCTGATGGTAGGTATAAAGTTGAAGAATTTGGTAAAGTCATCAGAGAGTGTGCTGTAGAAAATTCTAGATTTGTTCAAGTTGATGTAGGAGATGTTAATGTCTCATATTCTAATGGAATAGATGCTGGTTGTAAATCTAATCAGTTAATTTACTTTAGAGATTTACGTGCCGTGTATAAATCTTTAGGAAAAGGATTTACTAGTATCAGACCTTCATTAACTGTTGAATTTGATTTTAGTAAATTAGATTAAAAAATGTAGATGGGGAGATTGCCTGGTTTTCATATGGCAGTTGATCTCGAGTCATTCTCGGCTTTGCAACCCTGTAAGCACCATACTTCCTGCTTAGGGCTGCTCCGATCAAGGCCTGACCCATTTCACAAGAGTACGATCGAACAGGACAAAGCGTCAACGTTTGATACGAGACTGCAATATGTCTGCCTCACGCACTCCTTTAAGCTCCGCCATAAAGCCCGTTTGCGGATTGCATGGGGCTAGCATGCAAGCTCTTCTACATTTTAGACGAGATTAGAAGGTTTATAAGCGTTTTGCCAACCTTGGCAAAATGAGGAATTCATTCAAACTTATCATACGGAAATGAATCTAACAATGCTTTGTAGTTGAAATCTTTTATTTTTTCCTTTCCTTTCATTTTCAAAGCTTGTTCTATTGTTGATGCGTAGTCATTTAATGAACGATTTGTGCTTGCATAATAGTCATTGTATTTGAATGTGCCTTCATTCTTGAAGCTTGGTAGATTAGAACTGTGAAGCCAACGTGCAGGAATTCCAAATGCTTCTGCTACTATTAATCCGTGTAATGAGCTGGAAATTATTAATTTACATTTTAATATGGATTTTATTACTTTTTTCCAGTCTCCTGAAGGAGAGATTAAGTTAGGATTGTCTAAAAATAATGGCAAGTCTTTTACGTGTGGAATGATACCATATTCTTTTTTAGGGTTTGGCTTTAATTTTGGGAATAGATTTGGAAGAAGTAATGCAGGGTCTCCGTAAACTTCTGGGCAATCTATATTCATCTTCTGTTCGAGGTATCTTCTTGTTAACGGACCTCTTACTGCTCTTATGTCTAAATCTTTCAAAGGATTGAAAAAAAGAGATAATCTCTTTTGTTTTTGCCAGCGAGGGTTTATGCCCGTACCCCAGATAATGTCTTGAGATTTAGCATAGTGAAATATAGAGCCAAGTGCAAGTAGCTTTCCAGATATATTTTTATCATTTGCGAGATTTATTGTTTTAATTTCTCTTTTGAGCAATTTTTCTACAATTACTCTAGATAACTGATCTCCGAAGTTAGAGAAACGAGTTTCATAATATCCTAATATCATTTTAGTAATATTCTTCGGAATCATCCTGAACTATCTGCCTTTTTATTCTTCTTAAATCAGAAGTTATATTTCTTCTTTGTTTTGGTTTTTTAGAAAGAAAAACTATTAGCACTATGAAGAAAACTAATAAAAGTAAAGTTGTTGAAGTCAAAAGAACGCTTATTAATTCCATGTTTCTTCTGACAATTTAAGGTATATAAAATTAATTGTATTATTACATTTCATCTACTGGTGTTATTCCTATTAGATTCAAAGAAGTATTAAGAGTAATTTGAAAAGATTTTATCAAAGAAAGTCTAAAGGATTCTTCTTCCGAACCTATAACCTGACATGAATGATAAAACTCATTAAAACATTGTGCTAATTCATAAGAGTATTCTGCTATTGTGTGTGGTGAATAATCTCTTGCTGATTTTTCCACTACTTCTGGAAATGAATTTATTTTCTTTGCAAGTAAAAATTCTTTCTCAGCTATTGATTTAGGAAAGGATAATTTGCCTGTTTTTTTCTTGACTTTGCTTAAAATTGATGAGGCTCTTGCGTAAGTGTATAATATATAGGGTCCAGATTTACCTTCAAAACTTAATGCCGTTTTCCAGTCAAATATTATGTCGTGCAATCTGTTATTCTGTAAATCATGATAAATAATTGATGCTAGTGCTACCTGCTTAGCAATTTTGTCTTTATTCTTCAAAGAAGGATTCTTTTCGTTAATTATTTTTTTTATCTCCTCTTCTGCCTTTTCAAGAAGAGATTCAAATAATATTATATTGCCGGTTCTTGTAGACATTTGTGAATCTTCAAAACGTAACCTTCCAAATTTTACATGTTCTAATTTATTTCTATTTATTCCTAATCTCTCTGCAGCCTCGAAAACTTGTTCAAAATGCAGTGATTGTGCATTGTCTACCACATAAAGAATCTTATCAGGTTTTGACTTCATTCTCTCTACAATTGCTGCTAAATCTCTTGAAGCGTATGTAGATGCTTCATCAGATTTTTGTAGTATCAATGGGGGTCTTTCTCCAGGTTGTTTAATCACTAAAGCACCTTCGCTTTCTTCTGCAATATGTCTTTGCTTTAAATCAGCCACTAATGTCTTTACAGAATCTTTGAAATAGCTTTCTCCTTTAATTTCATCAAATTTAATACCAAGTATCTTATAGGTTTTATCAAACTCCTTTAGTGATATCTCTCTAAATAACTTCCAGAGTTTGAGATTTTCTTTATCTCCTAATTCAAGTTTTTTAAATTCATTTCGGGCATTTTCCTCTAATTCTGGATTCTTTTCTGCTTCAGTGTGAAACTTAATGTATAGTTCATTTAATGATTCTATATTATTTATATTTAATTTTCCTCTGAATTTTTTATATGCTACGAGAAGCTTTCCAAATTGAGTACCCCAATCTCCTAGATGATTTATACTCCTCACTTTGTATCCTGAAAATTCTAAAGTGTTGTAGATTGCATGCCCTATTAGGGTTGAACGAAGATTGTGTATTCCGAAGTGTTTCGCGACATTAGGATGAGAGTAATCAATCAAAATCTTGCCCTTTAGTTTAGATTTTCCAAAATCTTTTTTTCCAGATTCTTTTAAAGCTGTTTTCACAAAATTAGATTTGTTTACAAAGAAATTAACATAGGGTCCTTTTGCCTCTATTTTTTCAAATTCAGAAGATTTTATTCTTTTTGATAGGTCTTCTGCTATATGTATCGGAGATTTCTTCAATTCTTTTGCTAATGTAAAACAAGGGAAAGCATAATCTCCGAGTTCTGGTGAGGGAGGAATTTCTATTAACTTTTCTATATCTTCTTTATTTAAGCTGATATTTTTAGATAGTAATTGTGCTATTTCAGATTTCATGATAATAGATTAGAAAGATAATTAATAAAACTATTCTTTGAGCTGGTGGCCGCACTCTGTACAAAACTTCTCATTTTCATCTATAGGTTTTTTGCATCCTGGGCAATTAGTTAGTGGAACAACCATCTTTCCTCCACATTGAGGACAGAACTTTTGATCTGGGTCTCCACCTCGACCACATTTACTGCATTTTGGAGGAACTTTCTTTCTTTCTACAATTGTTTTATAACCTGCCTTACCACCAGATACTATTTTCGAAAAGGCATCTTGGATAGAGTCGGTATTTTGAAATTTTCTTAAGTCTAAATTGCTTCCCATTTTATCTCTTTTTTATGAAAAACAGATAGAAACTAGTTTTATAAATATTATTGTTGTTTTGAACTATTTAACGGATATTTATTTCTAATCATCTCTAACTTATTTATAAATGCCTTTTCTAAATTAATATTTGTTTGGTTTGATAATTTTAGTATTAAATATAATATGTCTCCTAGTTCTTCATCCATATTTATATTTGAGTTTGAAGTATGTTGTCCTCCATAATTCTTCATTTTCAGAACATTTCTTGCAATCTCTCCTAGCTCTTCAATTATATGTAATACTGTATCTGTCTCAGTAGTTTGCCAATTTCTCTCTTTGACAAAGATATCGATCATCTCTTGAGCTTGTTTTATAGTAACATTTTCCATATAGTTCCTACATTTTTCTTCTTTTTAATGTTTGTTAATATCGAAGCCTCTACCGGGGATTGAACCCGGGACCCCAAGTTTACGAAACTTGTACTCTACCGCTGAGCTATAGAGGCAAATTAGAACCAAGGTTCTAAGACTCCTTGTTTTAAGACTTCTTTTAATTCCTATAAATAATTGAGTTTTTAAGGTTTTTAGATAAATAATAACTAATCCTATTTCCACATTCTAGATAATTAAAAATAAAAGTTAATTATTGTAATTATATTTTATATTCGATGAAATTGAATTTTTTTTTAACATAGATTGTATTAATTGATTAAAATTTATGCTGGCTTGAATTTGGAAAAGGTTTATATACTAATAGTTAGTAGTTAATTTTGTAAAAAGATGGTTTCAAAAAAAGAGAGTTTAATTTTATTCGGCTTTGCTTTAGTTTTGACGGTGTTGTTATCAATAAGTTTTGTCGCTTCAACCGTTGTTTTAGTTAATCCATTAAATAATACTCTTGGACAAAATATTTCAAAAACTAACATTTTCTTCAACGTTACTGCTATTAACTCTTCACTGGGTATTGCGAATCCTCTAAACGTTACATTCTATGCTAGTCCTAATGGTAATGGCACTTGGTTGCTTATAGGAAATCATACTGCTGGATGCGTTCCAGTTGTTGCGACTGCCGCTTATAACATGTCTTGTGGGATATTATTGAATATAACTAACAGTCAAATTACAGATGGAAACTATACTATTAATGCTACTGTGTCTAATGCGACAGGTAATATGAGTGGGACCATGGGTGTTAATTTGACTATGAGTGTAACTATTGATGGTACTGCTCCTGCAGTTGTTGCTAACTTGACTCCTAGAACAGGGTATAATTTATCTAATGCAACTACTGGTGCATATACTATTAATGTTTCAATAATTGATGCTTTATCTAATTTGGGCTCAGTTTACTTTAATATAACTAATGCTTCTAGTACTCAAGTTGCTTATTTAACTGCAACAAATGCCAGCGCTGGAGCGGCTTATAATAATAGGTATTTCAATGCTACTTGGAACGTTACTGCATTTAATGATGGTTTGTATAATATAACAATATTAGCTAATGATACTTTAGGTAATATGAATTCTTCTGTTAGATTACAAATTAGATTAGATTCTGTTAATCCTAATGCTGTAGCTGCTAACATTACATCTGTGGGTACTGGGCATAATATAACTGGTACTTATGTGTTTAATTTCTCAGTATCTGATTTGAATAGTAGTATCGGAAGTGTTACTCTCGGTATAGTCAATGGTACTAATTCAACTAATGTTTCTGCTACCTTTTTGGCTGATAATCGTTGGTCTGCTTCTGTAAATACTGCATCTTATGCTGATGGAAGTTATAATATTACGATTGTTGTAAATGATACTGCTGGAAATCAAAATAGCACTAATGTCCTTGATCTTAGATTTGATAATACTGCCCCTTCAGTTTCTTTGTCTTGTACTCCTAATCCTGTTGAACAGGGAGATACTATAACTTGTACATGTTCTTCTAGTGATGCACATTCTGGAATAAGAAGCACTGGTTCTGCAAGTACTACTGATACTGCTAGTAGTGGACCACACACATCTACTTGTTCAGCCACAAACATGGCTAACTTAACTGGAAGTACTACTTATGATTATACTGTTTCAGGTGGAAGCACAGGATCTGGCTCTTCCGGAAGTGGAAGTGGATCTAGTGGAACTACAACTGGTGCTTCGACTGGAAAAGTTCAAAGAACTTTTGAATCTATAAGTGCTGGAGATTCTAAGACTATCTCAGGGTTAGATTCTAGTTTTGGTTTAAAGAGTTTAGAAATAACTGTAAATAATAAAGTTCAAGATGTTAAAGTTACCATTAATAAGTTTAATGATAAACCTAGTGGTGCAGTTAGTAAGGGTGGAAAAGTTTACAAATATTTAGAAATAAGTGCTACAAATGTTGATGGAAAGATTAGTAGTGCAACTATAACTACATTAGTTAGTAAGAAATGGGTTACAGATAATCAATTGAGTAAAGATAAAGTTGCTTTATTTAGACTAGTGAATAGTGCTTGGGTAGAATTGCCTACAACGATCACTGAAGAAGGAGATAATTATGTATTAGCTTCTATTTCTCCTGGATTTAGCTTCTTTAGTATAGCTGAGAAGGTTACTCCTGCTAAAGATGCTGAAGCTGTTGCTAAAGATACTGCTCCTGCTGGAACGCCTGAAGTCGTTAAGTCGAGTAATTCAATGAAATGGATAATTGGAATAGTAGTATTGCTAGTAATTGTATTGGTTGTCTTTTTAGTTAAAAAAAAAGTGACTTCGGGGAAAAAGTAAAGTATAATCCTTCTGGAAGTAAAAGTATAAAAGTCCATTAGTTCTTATTTTGTTATGGATAATATAAGTTATTGGAAAAACCCCCTAGATTTTTTTAAAAAGGCCGGACCTGGTGCTTTATTTCTCATTATTGCTTTAGCTTTGATGTTTATAGGGGCTCTAGTTCCTGCATTAAGCTTGTTATATAAGTCAGGATTAGTAATATTTGGATTTCTTTTTTTAGTTGTGGTTATCTGGATAGTCTTTAGTTGGTTTCATTTATAGTATGGAAAGGCTTAAATAAGATATATTTCTAAATAAAGTTGCATGATTAAGAAAGGAGATAAAGTCAAAGTAGATTATGAGGGAAGATTTGAGTCTGGAGAAGTTTTCGACTCTTCAAGTCATGGAGACCATAATCATCCACTTGAGTTTACAATTGAGGAAGGACAGATGATTCCTGGCTTTGAAAAAAATATTATTGGAATGAAAAAAGGCGAGGAAAAAGAATTTGTAATTGAAGCTAAAGAAGGTTATGGTGAAATAAATTCTCATTTAATCAATAATGTTCCTAGAAATGCCTTGCCTCAAGACCAAGAACCTAAAGAAAATATGCAACTAATGGTAGGAACACCTGATGGAAGACAATTTCCTGCTAGAATAACTAAAGTTACTAATGATTTTGTTACTATTGATTTAAATCATCCTCTTGCTGGTAAAAAACTAATATTCAAAGTTAAGATTCTTGAAATTTCTAACTGAGGTTATTCTTCTAAAGACTTTATCATAATCCAAATTATGATGACGCTGAAAATGGTTACTGTTAATGAAGTCAAAACACTTAATACGTTTAAACTTTGAACTGATATAATTGATTGGATAAAGCTTTTTGTCGCATTAAATACTGTTTCTCTCCAGGAAAATGCTATTGTGAAAGCTAAAGTTAATATGACTAAGTATTTTATCTGGTGTATAAAATCTTTTTTAAATGAATCTCCGCCGAATAAAAATCTTTTAATATGTTCTTTCATCTTTTATCATCGATCCAATGACCTATGCCTGCTCCGATTCCAAAGAAAATTAACATTAAAACTAGGGTTATTGGTAATCCAATTGTAATTGCAAAGAAGAATGTAGAGATAAAATTGGAAATATGTACTGAAACATATTCTCTAAATGAATCGCATCCTCCACCACCCCATGATTGCAGAAAATTACTTTCTTCACAACTTGTATCAAAAAGAGAAGGCACCACGACTAATGCAATAAGAACTGCTATTCCTATAAATCCTCCCTTTAACCAGTGTCTTAAATTTCTATGAGGTTTTATTTCGTGTCTGTGATATTTATGAATGTGCATACCTATAAAATTTATTATAATTGGTATGAATAGAAAACCTGAGAAATTTGATGTACCTGCTAAAATCATCATGAAAATTGCGCTGATATTCGTGTTTTGATAAATGGCGTTTTCTTTTGCAAATTCATTTAATATAAGAATTGATGAAAAAGTTATAAATATGTTTATTATAAACCAGATAATTACTAGATAACTACCTGTAACAAGAAAGCTGTTTTGTTTCTTATTCTTAATCTTATCTCTTTCTAAGATAAATGCTAATATTATGAAAATTAGCGCACATAAATCTGAAACTGAATTAAGTAACGTACCTTTCCATATATCTAAGACTATCTTAGTTATGAAAACAAGAGCAATTATGCCTGCAGAAGTATAGTATATTTTTCTAGCTTCCATCTTTTTATTATTAAAGAGAGGTGATTTAAATAGTTATTGGGCAATAACTATTTGGTTTTACCAGTATCTTTTTATAGCTTGATTTAACCTAAATAATATGGGTAGAAAAAGAAAAGAAACAGATGAAAAAGGACCTGGAATAGCTGATAGAGAATTTGAAAATCTGAGGGCTCCTGAGGACGTTCATATGGATGTACTTGATTTTCTTATTCCTAATGTGGAAGGAGGTAATCGGTTGTATTCTGCTGCTCAGGGTTTAAAGATTGAAGCAGTTCATCAATTTGGGAGATACACTGGAAAAGAATTAGTCGCGAAAGGGGCTAAAAGAGAAGATATAGGTAATTTGGAAAAGGCCTTAGAACCTTTGGGAATAAGACTTAAAGATTCTGATAGTGGTAAAGTAAAAGGGTATAAAAGATTAGAACATAATAATAGAAAGACTTATGCTTTAGTAAATTATAAGGTTAAATTAGAGGGGGCAGATAAAGTCTGGGTGAATGATGTTTATGTGTCTGTTCCTAAAACTGGAAGACATGTTTTGACTCAAGACCAACTCTATAAAATGTTTGAAGGGTATAAGAAAAATCCTGACTTTGATGCCTTGGCTAGCAAAGTTGGAGTAAGTCGTTTTACAGTTATTGTTTACTTAAACAAATCAGGAATATTGAGAAGAGCAGAAGACTTGAGGGCTGAAGGTTTGTTAAAATAGGTTAATTTTCCCTTGTAAATATCTAAAACGACGGTTAATGAAGCTTGTGCGAACCTTTTTTTGACTTTTTAATATCGAGTGTGGTTGAATTATCTTTAAACTTACTCCAAAGAGCAAAACCTAAATAAACCAACCATAGAATTACTCCAATAATACCAAAAATAAAGTATAAAAATATACCTATTGCATAACCTTCTGTAGTTCCATCTATAATGAATAAGACTAATCCTATGGCTGTGATTGTATATATTACATTAAACCAAAACATTTTTGAATATTTCATTTTTAGCTTAATTAAATTAATCTTTTTACATTAATATACTTTCCTATCGGGCGCGGAAGGCGCTTCGCGCCTATTTACTATTGTGGCTATTTTCTTAGTAATACTGCCCAAACAACTGTAGAACTCCGAATAGAATAAGATAGATGCCTACTCCCCAACGTAGAAGACTTGGCCAGACTAGAACTAGAATACCTAGAATTATTGCAAGTACAGCCGAGATTGTTATTGAAATTAAGGCCATATTGTGTCTAGTTCTATGGGGTATATATAATGATGTAGTTTGGAGCAATACAACAAGTCCTATTGTTCATCTTTATGATATAAGTCTAAAACTATAATAGTCTCTTCTTCTGTGTCATATGCATATGAAAGCCTAAACGGTGGAAGATACACTTCTCGCGTACCCTTTCGATCGTGTTTCATCGGTTTTCCTATTTCGGGATTCTCTTGTATTTTAAGAATTAATTTTGCTACTCTTTCTCTGATAAGGCCATCTTTCACTTTTGCGATAGTTCTTTTGAACTGTTCATCAAAGTCTATTTTTACCATTTCTTCATTTCTTTGAGAAACTCATTCACTTCCATTCTTTTAAACTCACCACGATCATGTCTTTTCCAGGCTTCTTCTGTTCTTCTTGCAAATTCTAGATCTTCCTTAAAATTAATATCTGCATCAGCTTCTCTTTTAATAATTAAAGTATTACCTTCTTCGATGAATATGATTGAATCTCCTTCTTTGTATTTACCTCTTAAACGTACTGGAATTACTACCTGTCCCTTCGAGCTTATTTTTCCTACTTCAAATTGTACCATGATAAGTAAGGTGCACCTTACTTTATATATTTTTCTATGCATGAAGATTTAAGCTGAATATCTTGCTCTTTTTCATGTGTATGAATTTTAGTAAGACGAATGTTTCGGTCTCTAAAGATTTATATAGTTATTTAATCTTATTTTGATATGAAAATATTAAAAGAGAAGTCTCGTGAGTACAAAGGTCAAGCTTATTATAAGTATAAAGTTAACATTCCTGAAATGGTACTGTCCAGTTCATCTTTAGAAGTAGGTGATGAATTAGAAGTTGAGACAAAAAAAGGCGAAATCATTCTAAGAAAAAAAAGCTGATTAATACGAACTTTATATCTATGCTGAAAGTTTTAAGCTAAAGGAAGAAGATTAAGCTTTAGGAATATTTTTCTTTAGATGGAAAAGTTGACTAAAATATCTTCTTGCTTCCATTGAACCATATATCTTTATTTCTGAGGGCAATCCTTTCCAAATAGAATAATTAGTCATTAATGTTGCAGAGAGTCTGCTTTTTTGAACATGGTACCACATGATAGTGTGCCCTTGTCCATGATGACTATCTCCATTACCAATAATATATAGTTTTGCGCCTGCTTCTTGTGCTAATCGTTCTAGGCCTTCTTGTAAAAACTCTGCCCCTAACCCGTGTTCATGTTCTCTGCTAAACCATCCTCTTGTTTCATGTATTTTTAATTTCTTAGGATCTTTCATAATTGTGAACTCAAAGAAGAGTTATTTAAATTTATCTAATTTAACCGTACTTTTTCCCTCTTAGAGACCTCAAAACGGCCGTTAAGAGAGGTTATGCGAAGCTTTGGATTATGCACCAAAGTCAAATACGTCGAGTAAAGCAGATAGGATAACTATCAGAAATATGATTGAAATAACAAATACTATTTTATTCAAGTTAGTTAGAGGTATATTTGTTTTAAACTTTCTAACATAAACTTCATAAAGTACTATGATCGAAGATATGGCTCCTATTGAACCGAATGGGATAATAAAATAAACTATTGTGAATAAACCTCTCATTGGGCTTAACTCTGTAAATAAAATTTCATAACTGAAAGAACCTAGAATAGCTACTATACTTACTATTAATAAAATTGAAGACCATTTTAATAACTTGTCACCCATTACCTTTTATAAGTTATGATCTATTTAATCTTTGTGGTCGGGCGCGTTCGGCGCTTCGCGCCTCACATTTATTGTGGTGGATTTTTTGATGGTAATTGGGGGCAAAAATTTTGATAAAATTTAATGATTAATGCGAACTTTATTACTAAATCAAAGTTATTGTCTTTGCTTAAAGGTTTAAGCTTAAATTATTGTTAATTCTTCACATCTTTGTTAGGGTGGTTGAACCAGCGACTGACTAGCGAGATGCCGATAACAGAAACTATTGTGATGATTATGGCTGATAGAAAAAGACTGGAATTGGTGAATGGGTTGATTTTGCTGATGAAGTCAGTTATGACATCTTTCCAGGCTAGTGCAATAACTAGGCCAAATGCAGTTATAATTGCTGTTGAGGCTTGGCCTCTAAATTCTGATTTTAGGAATAGGGCTTTATTCTTTGCAGATCCAAACAGCTGTTGAGATAGCCAGATCTGTTCATCTTTCTTTCCTTTTTCTGATTTTGAGGATGTTGGTGTTTTATTGGGTGTTTGTGCCATGTTATTATTTATCTCTGAGGATTTTTGATGTGAAAAAGATTAATAATACTCCTGCTAGGGTGATGGTTATGGCTGTGTATGTTTGAGAAAGGTAATGTTCTGGTGAAACGTCAAGAAAACGTGAAACGAAGTCTTGAAAGGTGGCGAAAATAGCCTCTCTCCAGGCGAATGCAATTGTAAAACCTATCGCGGCCATGATTGCTAGACGTAATTGTCTTTTAAATTCTAGTCTGAATGATCTCCTCTTTGCAAAGATTTTCATAAAGGTATATGCAAACAGGTGTTTAAAAATATATTGATAAAAAAATTAAAAGATAATATATTTATTAGTATTTATCTCTTCTTTTTAGTACTTTTACTTGCGCTATTTACTTTACTGTAATTTCTTACAAGTTTTCCAATACCTATAATTAAGAAAGATAGAGCTACCAGCCAAGCTGATAAATTCTCACCAATTTTTACTCCGATTAGAGGTAAAAGTAAAATTACTCCTACTAAAGTTACTAACCAAGCAGTTAATTTTGCCATTTTGTCTACCTCCTTTCAGCTGCTGACAAGCTGTCAGTTTGCATAAATAAGATAAGTATCGAGGGTTTATATAACTTACGGCTGTTGAAAGTGTTTATTTATAGTGTTTGTGTTGATTTTTAGACTAGAAAATCTGACAAACGGGTGTTTGTGCTGTTTGGAGATATTTTTTGTTTAATTTTAGTTGTTGTGGGATGTTGTTTTTGGTTGTTGAAAAATTTTGAGGGTGTTTGTATTGATTTTTTTGATGTTTTTTACGTGTAAAAAGGTGTTTAAATGTGTTCAAACGGGTGTTTGAAAGTTATGTAGTGGTGTTTGTATTTATTTAAGGTGTTGTTGAAAGTGTTTGATTCTATGTGTTGATATGTGGGTAAATATGTGTTTTTAAGCCTTAAAAACAGTAAGATTTATAAAGGTAGGATTTCAATAAAAGAATATGTTTGAATGGTTATTTGGCAACAGGTATAAAGAACTTGATGAGAAAACTCAAAAAGCATTTGATTCTGTAAAGAAGGATGTTGAGGTGGTTGGAAAGTGGATCAAACACCTTGATGGTCAAGATAAACAGCTGTTTGATTCTTTAAATTTAATAAAAAAGGATTTATCGTCGATAAGAGAAGAGATCGAAGGAATGAGGGAAGGTTTAAGTTTGAGTGTTGAAAGTGAAAAAAACAAACGGGTGTTTGAAAAAATGCCTGTTGGTGGCAAACAAACGGGTGTTGAAGGTGTTCTAAATGGTGTTCAAACGGGTGTTCAAACAGGCAATTTTCACGCTTTTTTAAAGACTTTAACCGCTAATGAGAGGTTAGTGATTTTCACGCTTTTGAATAGCGATATGAAGCTAAGTTATGAGGATTTAGCCCTACTTCTTGGAAAAGAGAGAGCTACCATAAGAGGGCAAATAAATGCTATAAAACAGAAGAGTGAGAGTCTAATTGAGGAGATAATTGAGCGAAATGGGAAAAAGAGAGTGTTTATACCTGAAGAAATCAAGGAAAAACTGCAGAAATACGTAAAAGTGAGAGTTAAGAAAGACAAAAAAGATGAGAAAAAAGAGGAAAAGGTGGAAAATGAGTAAGAAAAGTGAGTGTTATAATGAATTATTGGAAAGTGAGTGCTTAGGGGCATTCAGTTTTTAGTAAATTTGATAAAAAAGTGAGGGAGCATCTGCAAATTGATGCTTCTGATGTGAAAGTTGGAATGTGAGGTAAAAAAGTGAGTTAATTAAACGAACTTTTTTACTTGTTTGATTTGGTAAAAATGAAGGCTTTGGGGAGCTGGAGCGTTATCAAGTCTTTATTCGGTGAGGCGATTAAGTACTAAGGTTATAGCTCTCTGAGGGTTAGAAGGGTTTGCAAAGAGGCAAGTTGCCTTAACTGTGAAGGTATTTTTAGGATTATCTTCTTGTTATTTTGCTTGATTTTTGAGATTAAAAGGTGTTTTTTGTTTATTTTAATGACATAATCACGAATTGAAGACTCTGAAAGAGATAATTTGCTTGCAATAATAGGGTAATCGACTGTAAATCCCTCGTCTTCGAGCTGATAAATTGTTGAAAAAACAAGCATTTCTTGTGCTGTTAGTTGCTTAAATTGATGTCTTAGTTCTTTTTTTATTGAATCTAGAGATTCAAGGGCTTGAGAGATCATTTGAAGTCTATCTATTTGCGTACTTTGAAGAGGATTTTGTGTGTTGATAGGGGCTTTTTCCTCGATTTTGCCTTGTAAAATCATGTGTCTGTCTGTTTGTTGGTTTGTCTGTCTGTTTGTTGGAACCCCCCTATTTCCTGTGGAAAACCTTGTATTTGGGTCTTTTAAGGCTTCTAAAGGGTAATTATAAGGTTCGTTTAATCCATCTGTTGGGTTGAAATGGTTTATTTGAGGTATATGTTGGGTGTCTGTTTGTTGGTTTATTGGTTTGTTGGAAGAATTTCTATTTATTTCATTTAATATTAATTTTAAATCGTACAATTCAGTTGTAATTGTATTTAGATTGTATTTAAGATCTTCAATGTCTTGCTTAACTTTTTGGAATGCATCTTTAATCTTGTCTTGTTCCATTTATTCTTCAGAAAACTGGGAATTATAAGCATTATTGTGCTGAGGAGATTGGTTTGATTGATGTTTTTTATATACTTCAAAAGCTTCATTTGATAAACGCCAACGCTGTCTTCGCTGATAGTTTATACCTTTAGAGTTTTTGTTTATTTGAACTATTAACTTCTTTGATTCTAAATCTGTTAGCATTGATTTAATGAACTCTTCATCTCGTGCCATTTCTTTAGCTATAGCACTCGTATATGTTGATTGAGGAGATATTGTGAA
>JBBSXN010000005.1:99262-331022 GCA_038045765.1 Nanobdellota archaeon
GTGCCATTTCTTTAGCTATAGCACTCGTATATGTTGATTGAGGAGATATTGTGAAAAGATAATGTAGAATCTGCTCAGATATTTTATCTTTTTTTTGCTGAGATATTGTGGGCATTATATTACTAAGATTATGTGTATTAAAAGGTATTCGGTTTTGGTTATTGTGGTGTGAGATAATAAAGATTAAAAAGCTAAGATTGATACTTATTCATGGTTAGTAATAATTTAACTTCTGTGGTTATCTCTCATGTGCCTCATCAAGAATTTGACTTAATTAAAATGCCTAGATATCGTGTTGTCTCTTCTATACTTGGTGTTGAACATAGTGTTGAAGAATTCTTTGCTCAACAAACTTGGAATGGGCTTGCATTATTGAGAAAGCAAATGGATGAAAATAATAGTCGTAACCCTCAAGTATTTCATATAGGTCAAAATGGTGGACAATATGATTTTGATTTATGTCTTTATCAATTATTTAAATATGGTGCTGTTGTTAAAGCCTTAGCTATTCAGGATGATTTTTTAGAATCTGGACTAAGTGTTTTTCCTATAATTAATAATTCTCCTCCAAACTTGCATGGTGCTTTAAGTGAACTTTGGAGTGAGGATTATAATCTTCATAAAAATCTTCCCCATTTAAGTAAATTAAATAGACGCAGTCATGATATTGAAGAACCTAATAATAGGGAATATTTGCAGAGATATTTTGGTAGGAAGGCAGCTCTATATGTTGTTAATGGCTTTCCAGCGCATGAAGAAAATTTTGAATGGGCAAAAAGATTTCATCCTCATGCGCAATTAGATAGAATTGTCAGTAAATCGCCTGAGCTTATTTCTAAGTGAAGGTAAAGTATTAAAAAGGTGGGTGTGAGAAGATAGTAATTGTTTTTATTGTTTATTTTAGATATAATTGAGATAAATTTAATACTTGGATAAAATGGCAGAGATAACTTACATCAATCAGAGTAGTAGTGAAGAAGTAAATGGAATTCTTAATCCTCTTGTCAAGGAATGGTTCTTTGGGAAGTTTAAGGACTTTAGTCTTACTCAATTGTATGGTGTAAAGAATATTTATGGTAGGAAGAACATATTAGTTTCTGCTCCTACTGGAGGAACTAAGACCCTTACTGCATTTTTAGGAATTATTAATTATATAGTTGAACTTGCATTGAAGAATGAACTTGAAAATAAGATTTATGCAGTATATGTAAGCCCTTTGAAAGCGCTTTCAAATGACATTTCTGTGAACTTAATATCTCCTTTAGCAGAGATTAGGGAATTAGCTGAGAAGAAAGGACTCGTTATGCAAGAAGTAAGAGTGGCGTTAAGGACAGGAGATACTGAAAAGAAGGAAAGAGTAAGTCAGAGTAAGCATATTCCTCATATATTTATTACTACACCTGAAAGTTTAGCTATTGTTCTTACTACTACTAAATTTGTTGAGTCTTTGAAAGCATTAGAATTCATTGTTGTTGATGAAATACATGCTTTGACTAATAAAAGAGGAGTTTACTTATCACTTACTCTTGAGAGATTGTGTGATGCAAGCCTAATTGAACCTGTTAGAATTGGATTATCTGCTACTATTGCGCCTCTCGATGAAATTGCAAAATTTTTAGTTGGAAGCGAGAGAGATTGTTTGATTGCTGAAGTTAAATTACTTAAAAAAATTGAAATTGGACTTGATTTTCCTGGGGAGAGTATATTGGAAGGTGAAAGTACGGGTAACTTGAAGAAATTTTACCAGATGATAGATGAACTAGTTGATAAGAGTAAGACTGTATTGATATTTACTAACACTAGAAATGCAACTGAAAGAATTATACACCATTTGCAGTTAAGCTTTCCTGGGAAATATGAAGGACTTATTGGTGCTCATCATAGTAGTATGAGTAAAGAGAAAAGATTTGAAATTGAAGATAGATTAAGAAAAGGTGAATTGAAAGTTGTAGTTAGTAGTACTAGCCTTGAATTAGGAATTGATATTGGTGGAATTGATTTAGTTGTTATGGTGAAGAGTCCGAAATCAGTTAGTAGGGCATTGCAAAGGATTGGAAGGGCAGGGCATAAGTTACATGATAATCCTAAGGGTAGATTTATCGTTTTAGATAGGGATGATTTGATGGAATGTGGAGTAATAATGAAAAGAATGATTGAGAAAGATATAGATAAAGCGGAGATTCCTAAAAATGCTTTAGATGTATTGGCTCAGCAGATATATGGTATGGCCATTACTAGAATTTGGGATGTTGATGATATGTTGAAAAAAATTAGACAGAGTTATTGTTATAAAGATTTGAGTAAGGATGATTTCTTTTCTGTTGTAAGCTATTTGGCTGGTGATTACGCTTTAGAGCATAGACATGTCTATGCTAAAATATGGTATGATGTTGAGAAAAAACAGATTGGAAAGAAAGGAATGCTTGCTCGCGTTATTTATATGACTAATGTTGGGACTATTCCTGCTGAAGGCTTCATAGGTGTTGTAATTGGGGCCGGTGAAGGAAAGGGAAGGGATGTTGGGCAGATAGATGAAGGATTTTTAGAGAAGATGAAGAGAGGAGATATATTCGTATTAGGAGGACAGAAGTATCAGTATTTATTTAGTAGAGGTATGAAGGCATTTGTTAGAGCAGGCGTTACTAGAAATCCGACAATACCTAGTTGGTTTTCTGAAATGTTGCCTTTGAATTTTGAAGTTGGTTTAGGTATTGGGAGATTTAGAAAGCTTGTTAAGGAAAAAATAGATGATAAAGAAAAGTGTATAAAATTCATACAGGAATATTTGTATTGCGAAAGATATGTTGCATTGGAAATGTACGGGTACTTTCTTGAACAGAATGAATTCAGTGAGATACCTGATGAGAAAACTATTGTTGTAGAAAAATTTAAGCAAGAGAAAGAATATTTGTTGTTTCATAGTTGTTATGGTAGAAGAGTTAATGATGCTTTAGCCCGTGCTTATGCTTTTGCGGCTGGAAGGTTGAAGCATAGAGATGTTGAAATGGGAATTAATGATCATGGGTTCTTTTTATCTGGTGTTGAATTAGATGAGAAGAGTATATTGAGCTGGGTGAAAAGTAAGGATTTGAAAGAAATATTAAAAGAAGCTATTGAAAAGACAGATATTTTGAAAAGAAGATTTAGACATTGCGCTAGTAGAAGTTTAATGATATTGAGAAATTATAAGGGAAGGAATAAGAGTGTAGGAAAACAGCAAGTACATAGTGAGTTTCTTTATACTGCTGTTAAAAAAATAAGTAATGAATTCCCTATTTTACGTGAGGCAAGAAGAGAGGTTTTTGAGGATTTGATGGATGTTAAAAGTGCTGAGCTTGTTTTAAAATGGATAGAAGAAGGTAGTGTTAAGTTTAAAGTTCATAGAGTTCCTATTGTCTCACCTTTTGGACTTAATTTAATTGTGCAGGGAAGAAGCGATATTATCAAACTTGAAGATAAAGCAGTATTTTTGAAGAGAATGCATGATCTGCACCTGAAAGTTATTAAGGAGAAAGGGAAATGAAAATAGAATATATTGGTAAGTGTTTGTTGATCAATGATAAGGATGAGAAAGTGCTAGTTGTAGGTGATTTGCATCTTGGATATGAGGAAGCTATGAATAGAAGTGGTGTATTTGTGACTCGTGAGATGTATAATGAAATGATTAAAGAGTTTGATGAAATATTCTTAAATGTTGGAAGAGTTGAAAAGATTATTTTATTAGGTGATGTTAAACACGCTTTTTCTGGAAACTTGAGTCAGGAATGGAATGATGTACTTAGGTTAATTGAATATTTGAAAGGTAAGTGTATGGAATTGATAATATTGAAAGGTAATCATGATAATTATCTTGTTAATATTGCTAGAAAAGGAGAAATTGAGGTTGAAAAGAATTATTTTTGGAATGGTTTTATGTTTTTACATGGTGATGTTGATAGTGTGGAATTGTATGATAAGAAAATTGAGTATTGGGTGATGGGGCACGCACACCCAGCTATTAAAATAAGTGATGGGAGTAAAATTGAAAAGTATAAGTGTTTTCTTGCTGGTAAATATAAAGATAAAAAAGTTATTATTCTACCTAGTTTCTTTCCCTTGGTTATTGGAAGTGATGTAAGGGAAGATTTGAACGTTCCTTGGGAGTTTGATGTGGAGAATTTTGAAATTAAGGTTGTCGGGGATAATTTGGAAGTGTTTGATTTTGGAAAAGTGAAGAAGATAAGATAAACCCTTTTAGAAAGGCTTTATTATTCCAAATTGGGAA
This sequence comes from Nanobdellota archaeon, assembly GCA_038045765.1. GTDB lineage: Archaea > Nanobdellota > Nanobdellia > Pacearchaeales > GW2011-AR1 > SICV01. The sequence continues at coordinate 103,527 of JBBSXN010000005.1, forward strand.
AGAATTATGACTCCAAACTATAAGAATAATGAATTTACTGCTGTTTCTGTTGTAAAGTAGCTTGTGGGATTGGGATATGGAAAGGAAGATTAAGCGAATCTGCAAGTTCTAAAGATCTAATAAGGCATTTTTTGAAGATTACATTATTTAATGGAACTTTTATGTTGGCTGGAAGGTCTTTTTTCTTAGAGAACTTAAGAAGTTCTTTTGATTCTTCTTTATCTGCTGCAAATATTAAATTACCTTCAAGCTCGATTCTGGCTATTTTTAGAGAAGTATCCTTTTTGTCTGCTTGACTTTCATAGCTAACTGTAAAGTTGAAATTCACCTTTATAACTTCAAAGTCTTTTATACTGTCTATTTTATCTTTTTCAATATTAACGAATTCTATACTTGTATTTATTGAATTAATGGTTTTAGATTCGGCTTTCTTTTCCGCCAAAACTTTTGTTAAATTATATCCTATGACTTTCATATTGTTGAATGATAAAAGAGGTTTTTAAAGATTGTTGTTAGGGAGTTTTATTATAAAAATACATTACACCATTAATAACAGAAGATACTAAAAATCCAAGTAAGGAAAAACCTAAAGCCATGCCTTCGATAATTCCCCAATTATTTATGCTTCCGAGGTCAAATAAAATAAAGCTAAAGAATATTAAAGCTCCAGAAATAAGAGGTATTAGAGGTAATAAAAAAGCCTGTGTGGAATTTTCTCTTTTTCTAAATTTAACTATCGAAACTATTAGAGAAATTATAATCCCTATAACAAATATAAAAGCTAAGATGTATGCTGCATCTTCGAATAGTCTATATAATCCATATCCTCTATCATATCTGAAAGAAAGAATGGTGTAAAAGAGGAATATAATAGTAAATAAAACTGAAACGCTATTAAAATAAGTTTTAGTAGAGATAGACATAATTATATGAGGTCTTCTTCTGAGATAACTACAAAATCACCAATTGCGATAATTGTGTTGTAAGGGATAAGAAGGTCTTTACCTGAAGATTCTAAGTTAAGATTTCTTACATATGTTGTTGGATCTTTAAGAAGGAATTGAATAAGCTCTCCTGTTCTAGTTTCAAAAGTTATATCTTTAACTGCACCTAGTCTTTTACCTTCTTTTGTAACGACCATCTTTCCAATAATCTCTTTTAGTGGTTTTTTATCTAATGTCATGACTTTTTATGCTATAAATTATATATAAATCTTTGCCTCATTTTTTTACCAGTTTTGAGGGATAGAAATTTGGAAGAGAGATAGTTATGATATTGTAACTCATTTTACCCTCACACCCTATCATTTCGTATGGAAAGAGGTATATTTATAAATAAAGATAAATGTTTTATTTTTTTATTTTTCATTTATAAATATATACTATACTATACTATATATATTATATATAATAGAATATAATATTATGTTCTTATTAATTTTATTCTATAAATTTTATATTTATTTTATTTCTTATTGTTAGATATGTTGTTTTTCTCTTAGTTCTTTTTTAGATTCTCCATCGGAAGTGATGGTGTGGGGTGTAAAACAAAAATAATTTAATAATAGTAAGTTTCCCTCTATATTATTTATTTCTCCAGTGGAAATAGTGCTTGTAATAGCGATAAGTTTATAATGTAAATGGAGTTTGAGAAACAAAGAGGAAAAGAGGATGGAAAATTTAGATAAAATATTTAATTCATTTACTAGTAATAATTTTTTTAAGAATAAATCTGTTTTGCAGTCTAATTATAGTCCAGATACTATTCCTCATAGAAATGAACAAGTTGAAGCTGTTGCTTCTATTTTAGCTCCTAGTTTGCGTGGAGAGAAGGCAAGTAATTTATTTGTTTATGGAAAAACTGGAACTGGAAAAACACTAAGTGTGCAATATGTTGGGAACAAGATTAAGGAAAGAGTTAATGAGATGGGTAAAGATTATTTGAAGATAATATATCTCAATTGTAAGTTAAAAAAAGTTGCAGATACTGAATATAGAATTTTAGCTGAGTTAATTCATGAATTAGGTGGAAGTGTTCCTGCTACAGGACTTCCAACAGATCAAGTTTATAATAAGTTTGTTGAATTGATTGATTCTAAGAAACAGATAATATTGATAATTTTAGATGAAATTGATCAAGCAGTTGAAAAGATATCTGATGGATTTTTATATAATTTAACAAGACTAAATTCTGGCTTAAAGAATGCACAAATCACACTTGTTGGAATAAGTAATAGTTTAACTTTTATGGATAATATTGATCCTAGAGTTAGAAGTTCACTTGGAGAAGAAGAAATTGTATTTCCACCCTATAACGCTTTACAATTACAAGATATATTGCATGAAAGAGCTAATAGTGCTTTTGGAGAAAAAGCACTTGATGAAGGAGTTATAGCTAAATGCGCCGCATTTGCAGCTAGAGAGCATGGAGATGCTAGAAGGGCGTTAGATTTGCTTAGGGTGGCTGGGGAGCTAGCTGAAAGAGAGGGAAGCAAGAAAGTTAGCTTGAAACATATAGACACTGCTAATGACAAGATAGAGAGAGATAAAATGCTTTACGTTATTGAAAATGAGCCTAAGCAGTTTCAACTTGTTCTTAAAGCAATAACCGAGCTTGATGGAAATTCTGAAGAAGGAGGAATATTTACAGGAGATGTTTATAATAAATATGAAGAGGTTTGTGGAAAAACAGGGAATGATGTATTAACACAGAGAAGAGTTTCAGATATACTTGCAGAATTTGATATGTTAGGAATAATTAATACAAGAGTTATAAGTAAAGGAAGACAAGGCAGAACACGCGAGATAAAATTAATGCTTGCTCCTAATATTAAAGTTAAGGCACAGGAGATATTGAATAGTGCCTTGGATTTATGATAAATGAGAGAAGAAATATTAAAAACAGCGAGAGAAAAGGGATTGTTATTAGAGAATGAAGTTGTAGATTTACTTGAAAGTTTTAATGATGGTAAGCGAGTTAGCGAATTTTTACAGAATTTAGTTATTTTTTCAGGACAGAGATTAATAACTAGATCTATGTTGAGTAAAAATGCTGAATATGTACAGAAGTTCGTCAGAACACTTGACAAAGAAGGAAAAGAAAGCTTTGAAAATGTTTCTGTTAAATTGGGAATAAGTCTTGAAATTACCAAAGAGAAAGTTATTACTCCTGGTGAAGAGAGCATGGTGGAATTAGCTAAGAAAAGAAATAGTTCGGATTATCAATTGTTTTATGCAGATACTAAACCAGATAAAAAAATAGAAGTTGCTGATTTTACAGGTTACTTTAGGTCAAGGTATCAGAGCTTGCAGAGAATTTTAATACAAAGAGCAGGAAATGCTAATTTAGTAGCTGTAAATAAGATATCATCAGATAGGCAGAATTTAAGTATTATAGGAATGGTGACTGAGAAAAGAATGACTAAGAATAAGAATTTGATAATTTCTTTTGAAGATTTAACTGGAAAAATACAGACACTTACTAAGTTTGATAAAGAAGAAGTTTTTAAGAAAGCTCAGGAATTACAGTTAGATGATATTGTGCTTGTAAAAGCCAGTGGGAATAAAGACATTCTATTTATTCAAGATATTATTTTTCCTGATGCAATAATTCAGGATAAGGTAAAATTTGAAAGGGATATGAGTATCGCATTTATTTCAGATATTCATGTAGGAAGTAAGAGACATCTAGAGAAAGGTATGCAAAGATTTCTTGATTGGATAAAGAGTGGCGATGAAAATGCTAAAAAAATAAGGTATCTTTTTATTCCTGGAGACAATGTAGATGGTGTAGGTATTTTCCCTGGTCAGGAATATGCTTTAAAGTTAAAAAGTATGAAAGAACAGTATGCTGTGTTGGCTAGCTATCTCAGACAGATTCCTAAAGATATTACTATTTTTATGTGTCCAGGACAGCACGATGCAGTTAGGGTTGCCGAACCTCAACCTTTAATTGATAGAAGATATGCTTCTGAATTGTATGGAATTGAAAATTTAGTTTTAGTTACAAATCCAACTTTAGTTAAATTGCTTGAAGGAAATAAGGAGTTTAAAGTTTTGATGTACCATGGTGCGAGTATTCACCACTTTATCAATGAAGTACCTGAATTACGTGAGATGAAAGCCCATAAGTCTCCTGCTAAAGCTGTTAAGCATATGTTAAAGAGAAGACATCTTGCTCCTATGCATGGAAATATCGTTTATATTCCATATATGGATGTAGATCCATTAGTAATCAACGAAGTTCCAGATGTTTTATGTACTGGAGAGGTTCATAGGTTAGATATAGAAAATTATAATGGTGTTTTGATAATTACTGGGAGTTGTTGGCAGGCACAGACAGATTTCGAGGAAAAAGTAGGAAATATTCCAGATCCTTGTAAAGTTCCTGTTTTGAATTTGAAAACTCGTGAACTTAAGATTTTTGATTTTACTGATGAAGATGAATTGAAGGAGGTTGAGAATGCTTGAAGAGAAGAGACCTAAGGTGGGTGTGGCAACTTTCGTTTTAAAAGATGGAAAGGTTTTAATGTTAAGAAGAAAAGGTGCGCATGGTCCTGGAAGCTGGGGCGCCCCTGGAGGACATTTGGAATTCGGTGAGTCTATTGAAGAGTGTGCGAGAAGAGAGATATTAGAGGAGGCAGGCATAAATGTAAAAAATTTAAGACTTGGACCATATACTAATGATATATTTGAGAAAGAGGGCAAACATTATATCACTATTTTTGCAATTGCCGATTATGATTCTGGAAAGGAAGATATTAAAGAATTTGAATATATTGATAAGCTTGAGTGGTTTGAATGGAGTAATCTCCCCGACAATTTATTTCTTCCTATTCAGACTTTGGTAAAGCAAGGATTCAATCCTTTTGAGGTGAATAGATGAACATTGAAGAATACTTTAAGGAGATTGAAAATAAGGTTAAGGATAATTATGAATTAGCTAGGCAGGCTAAGAAGAAGGGTTATGATCCTGTTGCTGATGTAGAAGTGCCACTTGCAAATACTCTTGCTGAAAGAGTGGTTGGTCTTGTATCTGTATTATATCCACAAATATTTGATAAAAGAATTACTGATAGAATTCTTTCTCTTGAAAAAGAACATGGAAGTTTGGACCCAGCAGTAGCTATAGTGATTGCAGAAGAAATTGCAAAGGAGAAATTTTGTAAATTTGAAAACCATTTGCAAGCTGTTGAAGCAGGAATAAGAGTAGCTATTGGATATATGACTTTAGGCTATGTTTCTTCTCCTATTGAAGGATTTATACAGCTTAAAGTTAAGAAGACAAAAGATGGAAAAGATTTCATTGCTCCTTATTATTCTGGTCCAATAAGATCTGCTGGAGGGACTGAGGCAGCATTCTCTTTAGTTGTTGTAGATTATTTAAGAGAAATATTTGGTTATGCATTGTATGATCCAACAGAAGATGAAGTTAAGAGGGGAATACAGGAGTGCTATGAATATCATGAGAGAATTACTAATTTACAGTATTTGCCTAGTGTGAAAGAACTTGATTTCCTTATGAGAAATTTACCAGTCCAATTGACAGGAGATGCCAGTGAAGATAAAGAAGTTTACAATTATAAAGATTTGGAGAGAATTGAGACTAATTTTATAAGATCAGGGTTTGCATTAGTTATTGGGGAAGGGTTGGCACAGAAAGCTCCTAAAATTCTTAAGAGAGTTTCAAAATTGCAGGAAAAAGGTTTTAAGTTGAGTGGGTGGAATTGGCTTAAAGATTTTGTAGATTTACAAAAAAAGATAAAGAGTGAGAAGAAAGCCGGAAGCAGTAGAGCTGGTGCCACGTATATGCAGGATTTAGTTGCTGGAAGACCAGTATTTGCACATCCATCTGAATCTGGATCATTTAGATTGAGATATGGGAGAAGTAGAAATATGGGATATTCTACTTTGGCTGTGCATCCAGCTACTATGGGTATTACTGATGGATTTATTGCTATTGGAACGCAGTTGAAAATAGAAAAACCTACTAAAGGATGTACCGTTGCTAGCTGTGATAGTTTAGATGGGCCTATTGTTAAATTTAGAAATGGGGAGGTAAAAAGAATTAAAACTTATGAGGAAGCTAAAAGTGCTTATTTGGAAGTTGAAGAAATAATTTATCTCGGAGATTTACTTGTTCCTTATGGTGATTTCTTAAATAGAAATCACTTGCTTGATAAAGCAGGATATGTAGAACAGTATTGGCTTGAAGAGGTGAAGGGTAAAGGAGGGAATGCTAATTTACATGTGAGTTTTGATGAATCTATTGAAATAAGCAAAAAATATAGTGTTTCTTTACACCCTGAATTTATTTTTTATTGGAAAGAAATAGTTTATGATAGTTTTTTAGCTTTGATAGATTGGATTGCTCATGGAGGATTACAAGGAAGTGTTTTCGATTTACCTTATTCTCCTAGAGAAAGAGATAGATTTGTGAAAGCTAAGAGAGCACTGGAATTAATAGGATGTGAGCATAAAGTAGGTATTGAAAATGTAGTTATTAGCTTTGAAGAAGCTAAACATTTATTTTTTAATATTGGAATAGATTTAAGGAGCGATAATTTTAAGGAAAAGATTGAAGAGATTGTTAAAAAAGTTAAGGATATCAAAGAAGAAGATGTTTTGAAAGCTGTTAATATTTTGTGCAGTATCGAAATAAGAGATAAGTCTGGAACTTTTATAGGTGCAAGAATGGGGAGACCTGAAAAAGCTAAGTTAAGAAAGCTTACTGGAAGTCCACATGTTCTTTTTCCTGTTGGAGATGAAGGAGGAAGATTAAAAAGCGTACAAGAGGCTTTTGAAGTTGGTAGTGTTAAAGCAGATTTTCCAATATATTATTGTGAGAATTGCAAAGCTGAAGGAATTTATGCTTCTTGTGATATTTGTGGGCAGAGAAATATAAAGAAATATTATTGTCCTGAATGCAATGAGAATTATTTAGGAAAATGCGAAGAACATAACTTAGGACAGGAGTATAGAGAAAAGAGAATCGATATGAGACAGTATTTAGAATATGCTAGAAAGAAGGTAGGTGTAACATTTGATGATTTGAAAGCAGTTGTTAAAGGAGTTAAGGAAACTAGCAGTAGAGATCATAGTTGTGAACATCTCGCTAAAGGACTTTTAAGAGCTAAATATAATTTAAATGTGAATAAAGATGGGACTATAAGATATGATATGACTGAAATGCCCCTCACTCATTTTAAAGCTAAAGAGATAGGGACGAGCGTTTCAAAATTGAAAGAATTAGGATATGATTTAGATATAAATGGTAAAAAGTTGGAGAATGAGGATCAGATTTTAGAGATTTTACCTCACGATATAATTCTTCCAGGATGTCCTGAAACTCCTGATGAAAGAGCAGACGATGTATTCTTTAATGTTGGGAAGTTTATCGATGATGAGCTTACTGGACTTTATAGTTTGAATAAATTTTTTAATGCTGAAAAAAAAGGAGACATGGTTGGTTCTTTATTTGGATGTATGGCGCCACATACTTCTTGTGCAGTTGTTGGAAGATTGATAGGTTTCTCTAAAATTCAAGCAATGCTTGCTTCACCTTATATTCATGCAGCTATGAGAAGAGATTGCGATGGTGATGAAGCGGCAGTTATGGTATTGATGGATTTGCTTTTGAATTTCTCTAAGAAATTCTTACCTTCACATAGAGGTGGAACGCAGGATGCGCCCTTAGTATTAAATATGAGATTAAGAGCTAATGAAGTTGACGATATGATATTTGATGTAGATGTTGGAAAGGAGATTCCATTACTTCTTTATCAAATGGCTGAAGAGCATAAGTCTCCTGGCGACATTAAGATGCCTCAAGTTAAACAGAGACTCGGTACTGATAAAGAATTTACTAATTTAGATTATAGTTATGAAACTAGTGATATAAATTCAGGACCTATATGTTCAAGTTATAAGACTTTGCCTACAATGGATGACAAAGTTCAGGGAATGATGAAATTATGTGGAAAAATTAGAGCAGTAGATACAACTGATGTTGCTAGATTGATTATTGAAAGGCATTTTATTAGAGATACTAGAGGTAACTTAAGAAAGTTTTCTCAGCAAGGATTTAGATGCAGTAAGTGTAATGATAAATATAGAAGACCTCCATTGACTGGGAAGTGTTTAAAGTGTGGTGGTAAGTTGATATTTACAATTTCAGAGGGAAGTATATTGAAATATATGCAACCAGCACTTGATCTGGCTAAAAGATATAATGTTCAACCTTATTTACTGGAAAGTTTGGAATTGACTGAAATGTATATACATAGTATATTTGGGAAGGATGCCGAGAAACAAGCGACACTATTCTAGTTTCTCGGACACCATCAAAAGACGATACTTTTGCTGGTAAAGAGAAACAGGAGACGCTGTTTTAATTCATTAAATAATAAATAATAGCTGGAACTATTAGTGCCGCCATTAGGTTGATTCTTCTAGAGTTTGATTGTATGGTGAAAATACCTAAAGATGTGGATGTGATGAGGACTAGAAGACCGACCCAGTTTGAGAGGATAATGTTGATTAAGATGATTATTGTGATGACACAAATGGTTAGTGATTTGTAATTTATTATGTTGATGAATTTGGCTGCTAGTTTTGAGAGGTAGATACCTATAATGAAGGATAGAATTGCAACGATTACTATTGTTGTAAGAATGATAATTAAATCGTATTTTGTTATTTTATCTAATAGTCCTAGAACTGTGGCTGCGGAACCGGTACGTGATTTTCCTATTGTGTAAACTGTTACAAATGAGAGCCCCATTATAATTGTATTTACTGCTCCATTTAGGAAAAGAAAAGATTTTGTCTTTAGATTAAATAGTTCTGAACTAATTGTTGTTGCATGGCTTGAACCTAGTCCTGGAAGGAAGGAAAAGAATGGAGCAATTAGAAAAGCTGAGAGAGAGGATTTCAATAGCTCATTTTTTGAAAGAGATATTTCCTTTAATGGTTGTATTGTTTGTTTTTGTGGCTTTGAAGTTGAATTTAATGATAAAAATAATCCTGATAAGCCGAATAGACCTGAGAGAAGAGGGAGGAGGGGTTCTTTTATTGGAAGATTGAAAGTTGTGAATCCTAGTATTCCTGCTAGGAGAAAGATGAAGATACTTACAAGTGTTTTTTCTTCTCTAAATATTAGATAGAATGAGATGAAAATCAAAAGGAAAGGCATAATTGTTTTTGTTGATGTGAAAATAATGGGGAGGAATTTAATGAAAATAGGAGTGTAGATTAAAATAATTGGTATTGCTACTAGTGAACCATACATAGTTAAGATAAAAGCTGTGTGCGCTAGACCTTGTTTCATTAGTTGGTGGCCTGGAAGAATTGAGAGAAAAGTGTCTTCTTCTGGAGCTCCAAGATAAATACTAGGAATGAAATCTATAATTGTGTGAGTGATAGACATCGAGACTATGAAAACTGCTAAAGAGAGCGTTTGGATTGAGGAAAATAGTTGATTTGATATAGATGCTAGAAGAATTGATGCTATTAGGTTAATATGAATTCCTGGTGAAAGGCCCGTAAATATACCTATAATAATTCCAAGTTCAATTGCTAGGATTATTTCTAGTAGCATATGTTCTATAGTTTTATAAACAATAAATATCTTATTAATTTATGGCTTCAGAAATAGATAGTGCGACATTAATATCTTTAATCGCTTCATTTGCAATTATATTATTCTTTTTGGTTCTTGCTTTGTACATTTATACTTCTTGTGCATTTATGGCTATAGCTAGAAGAGTTAAATGTGCATATTCACCAGGAATCGCATGGATTCCATTAGTCGGTCCAGCCCTTATTTCGAGTAGTATTGCTAAGATGCCTTGGTGGCCAATGTTATTTTTCTTAGGAATATTTATTCCTGTTTTCGGTTTTCTCTTTTTGATAGTGTTTGTAGTGTATTCAACTATTTGGATGTGGAAAACTTTTGAAGCTCTTAATAGACCGGGTTGGTGGGCTATTTTTGCAATAATCCCTCTTCTAAATGTAGTTTATTATGTGTTATTAGGTATTGCTGCTTGGGGAAATAATAAGTAGATTAGTTAATCTATAATTTTTATCTTTAGGACTTTAATTTTTGGATAGTTAAAGTCATCATATGTCCCTGTTGCTTGTATGTTTTTTTCTAGGAAATTAAAATGACTTCCTGAATATGTTAATGTTAGATTATTGTTTAATGTTAGAAAAGTTATTTTGTTGTAGTCCTTTTGTTCTATAACTTTTCCTGAAACTTGGACTTTTTGATTTTGAATTAATCCTTTTAATTCTTCTTGAGAGTTAATTTCTATCGGCTTGGATAGGTTCAATATGAGTATAAGGGTTAAGATACCTAGAAGAGTTAAGAATAGAGAGAGTTTATTCATTCATTGGAAAGGTTATTAAAGTATTTTAGTGTTTCGATGAGTATGAATAGTGAAGAGAGATTAGAATTGGTAAAGAGAAATACTAGTGAGATATTAGGTATAGAAGAGTTGGAAGAGAGTCTAAAGAGTAAGAAAAAACCTAGTGTTTATCTCGGAACTGCAATTACGGGTAGTCCTCATGTCGCTTATTTTGTTTGGGTAAACAAATTGGCTGATTTTGCTAAGGCCGGTTTTAAAGTTAAGATTTTATTGGCTGATCTACATGGAGCATTAGATAATACTCCTTGGGAAGTTCTTGAGAAGAGGTACAAGTACTATGAATCAATTATACCTTTAATGTTTGAATCTCTTGGTGTGAGTAGGAAGAGTCTTGAATTTGTAAAAGGAAGTGATTTTGAGATGAGTAAGGAGTATTTTTTTGATATATTGAAGTTAAGCACTTTCGTAAGTGTGCATGATGCCAATAAGGCAGCTTCTGAAGTTGTTAAATTAGGAGATAACCCTAAACTTGGAGGTTTGATATATCCTTTAATGCAAGCTCTCGATGAGGAATATTTAGGTGTTGATGTACAATACGGCGGGATGGATCAGAGAAAAATATTCGTTCTTGCTGGAGAGATACTTCCTAAGATTGGTTATAAGAAAAGAGTACATGTGATGACTCCTATTCTACCTGGATTGATTGGTAAGAAGATGAGTTCAAGCGTGACTGGAAGTAAGATTGATTTATTAGATGATGAAGAAACAGTTAAGAAAAAGGTTAATGGCGCTGAGTGTATAGAAGGAAATGCAGATAATGGTTTAATGGCTTTTCTTAGACATGTCGTATTTGTATTAAAGAAAGATAAAAAGGAAGATGTTGTCGTTGAAAGGCCAGTTAAATTTGGAGGAACAGTTCATTACAAGAGTTATGATGAAATGGAGAAAGCTTTTGTTTCAAAAGCATTGCATCCAATGGATTTGAAAATAACTGTTGCTAAAGAGATAAATTCTTTACTTGCACCAATTAGAAAAAATAGAGAGAAGCTTTTGAAATTGTGGAATGATGCTTATAGTTAATTTGTGCGGAATGAATCATAATCTACCTTTACCATTCCAGTAGGTAGTTCTAAATGCATCTGCGCTCTTATTGCTCCAGACATTCTATTTTGTAATTCTAAACTTAATTTATTTGCTTTGCAATATGTTGAGAGTAAGGGATAATTTATTACTGTTTGTGCTATCGAAGAAGGGCCATTTATTCTCCTACCAAATCTTGCTAATTCTCCAAATAGATGATTGTCTGCTTCTGCATCTGTTAAAAGAGGCCCTTCAACTAAATATAATAATATTCCTGTCTCTCTTAATCTTTCGAATTCTTCAAGTGGTGTTTTGTGGTCTATTCTTTCATCTAAAAGATGAGAAACGGTGGCGGGAGTTCCTATATCATAGCCTGCTCTTCTACTTAGTTCAAATTTATTCTCACATACTAATGCTCTAAAATCCCAAGGATGTTCAAAACCTATTTGAGAAAGAAATCCATGCGCGTCTAGTAAGCTAGCACTCATGTTAATATATTAGAAGTAGGTAGTATAAAAAGATATTGTTTGATGATATTTATTTTAGTTTGTGTGGAATTCTACGATGTCTTTATCTTTCAGAATATGAGTAAGACCTACTTTTTGGTTTGCAAATTTACTGCTTGGACCGGTAATTCTTGTTTCTTTTACTTTCTTTGAAAATCCTTTCAAGATACTTTCTGCTATATCTTTTAGTGTTGATCCTTCTGGAAGAACCATAGGGATTTTTGTTGATGGCTTTCCTGGTTCTTTTGTGTAAACACGGATTACATGCATTTTACTTATGATCATATCTTTTAATTCTTTTAAATGATATCCAGAATAGGTTGAGATTATAACTCCTTGAATTCTTTTAGCTTTTAATGTTGCCTCTAATTTTCTAAGTTCATTTTCAGACAATAAGTCAGATTTATTTATTACGATTATCTTTTGCCCAGTTGCTTTTTTTATAAATGGCTGAACCTTTTCAATTTCATCTAGTTTTTCTATAACTATTAATATCATGTTTGCAGTATTAGTTATGTTTTGATCAAATCTTTCTGAACCAATTGAAGGAATATCTACTATTTGCGCTTTTATTCCCTCATGCAACATCATTCCAACTTCAGGAGTACGAGTTGTGAAAGGTATCTCCGAAATTATAGGATTAGCATTTGTTAGTGTTTTTAATAAAGAGGATGTGCCAGAATTAGGAAAACCTATTAATGCTATTTGGAAACCTTCTTTCTTTATAGATTTATGACTTGATTTTCCTGACTTTTTTTGTTTCTCATTTGACTCCTTGAGTTTCTTTAAACGTAATTTTAAGCCTGCATTGAGATTTTCACTTGATTTATGTTTAGGAGCTGAACGAATTAATTCTTCTAATTTCTCAATCTTATCTTCCATAGTTGTAGCTTCATGATAAGCTTTCTCTGCTGCGAAATATTCGTATCCTGCATTGATTGGCATACTAGTTAATGAAAGAAGAGAGTTTTAAGGCTTTTGTTGGATAGATTAATAACCTTATTTCTAGTATAATCTATATGGTGGATACTTTAGCTCATGCAGTTATTAGCTTTATATTTTATCATAGTTTTCCAAGTAAGACAGTTTGGTTAGCTATTCTTTTTGGAATTTTGCCTGATTTGTTGTCTTGGACAATTTTCGCCTTTTATAACATTTTTACTAGGGGAAAATTAGGACAACCTAATTTGAAAGAGATACCTAAATGGGTTTACTCTTTGTACAATTATACTCATAGTTTATTTGTCTTTTTGTTAATTGCATTTTTTGTTTATGCTTTAAATGGAGAGATACCCATTTACTTATGGGCCTGGCCTTTACATATCTTAATTGATATTCCCACACATAGTAGAAAGTTTTTACCTACTCCCTTTCTTTGGCCCTTTTCTGATTGGAAGTTTCCAGGAATATCATGGAGTGTTAGGTGGTTCTTTATTTCTTATTGGGTAGTTTTGATAGTTAGTTTGCTATTTATTCTCTGGTAATGTTTATTAATTGAAGTATTTTTACTAAGATATGAAGTTCTTTAGAAGAAAATTAAAAAATGGGATGACGGTTTTGATGGAGAAGAGGGAAGTTCCTGTTGTTGCCTTTTCTATTACTAATAGATTTGGAGGAGCGTATGAAGACTCAAATATAAAGGGAATAGCTCATTTTATTGAGCATTTACTTTTTACAGGAACTAAGACTCGAAGTCACGAAGATATAAGCCGAGAGATTGAGAAGAGAGGAGGAGAATTGAATGCATTTACTTCACATGAAATGACTAGCTTTCACTTTAAGATTCCAAGTATACATTTTATTTCAGGACTTAATATTTTAACTGATATGCTAAACAATCCGGCTTTTGATCAAGAGAAGTTTGAAAAGGAGAAGAAGATCATTCTTGAAGAAATTAAAATGTATCATGATACTCCTCAAAGGCACGTGCTTGAAATGCTCGAAGAGAACTTATATGAACGGCCTTTTGGAGAGAAAGTGATAGGTAGCGAGAAGACAGTTAATTCTCTTAAAAGAGATTTTGTCGCTGATTTTTTCTCTAAAAACTATGATCCTTCAAATTATATTGTGAGTGTAGTTGGAAATGCTGATTTTGAGCAGATTTGTGAATATTTAGAGAATAATTTTAAGAAGAAAAAGCTCAAAATGAAGAGTAAAGAAATAAAATTTAAGAATAAAGAGAGTATTGAGGAAAGAGCAGATATTGATCAAGCACATTTTGTTATAGGGATGCATGCACCTTTAAGAAATACTAAAGAATTTGATGTTTTGACAGTATTAGATGCTTATTTGGCTGATGGAATGAGTTCAAGATTATTTTTAGAGATAAGAGAGAAGAGAGGTTTAGCCTATACTGTAAGAAGTATGTTAAATTCTGAGAAGAGTTATAGTTATTATTCCATATATGCAGGTACAAAGAAAGATAAAATAGGAGAGGTTAAAGAATTGATTTTCGCTGAATTTGAAAATATAAAAAATATGAGTGAGAAAGATTTGAAAGAAGCAAAAGAGAGAGTTATTGGTTTGAAAGCAATTAATTCAGAAGAGAGCGTTAACATTATGAATGAACTTATGTTTTATGAGCTTGTGGGGAATGCTGAAGATTACTATAAACTTGAAGAGAAGATAAATAAAGTAACCTTGAAAGAGGTTAAAGAATTGGCTAAGAGATTGGTTAAAAAGTATAGTAGTGCTGCAGTTGTTCCTAGATAACTATTGATTTCTAATACCTTAATCTTATTAAATCTGAGTTTTTACTATATTTTATGGCTCGTATTTTTATAGCTTTGACTTTTGATGATGAAGTCATAAAAGAGTGTGCAAGAATACAAGAGATACTTGGAAGTTGGAAATTTAATGGTAAATTAATTGAACTTGAAAACTTACATTTAACTTTGAAGTTTTTAGGTGAGATTGATGAGAATAAACTAAGTGAAGTTAAGGAAGCTTTGAAAACAATTAAAGAAAATAGTTTTGAGTGTAAATTAGACCACTCAGGGCTATTTAGTGTTCATGGTAATCCTAAGATAACTTGGTTAAAGTTGAATGGAAAAGGAATTTTTGATTTACAGAAAAAGATAGATGAGGTTTTAGAGAGCTCTTTTAAGAAAGAAGAGAGATTTATGAGTCATTTAACAATTGCAAGAATAAAATATGTTAATGATAAGGCTGGATTTAGAAAATATGTTGAAAATATTGGTGTTAAAGAAGTTAGTTTTAAGATAAAGAGTTTTCAATTGATAAAATCTGAATTGAAACCAAGTGGACCGGTTTATAATATTGTTGAAGAATATTCTTTATTAGAGTAAAAATTGAGAATACAAAAGATAAAGAGAAGCTGGCTTTATAGGCTTTATGGTTTAGAATATGTATTTTAGAGTGAGTGTTTTGTTTTTATATTTAAGAATTTGAATATTATTTTGATGAATAGATTAGAAATTATCGCAGACGATATTGTGAGAGGTTATGCGGATCAGAGGCGTTCGCTTGAACCTCCTTCTAACGATATTTTTATTTATAATGGTTCTTCATTAAATGGAGAATTTAATAGTTTAAGAGAGTTAATTCATAGGGGCCTTGTTTCTAGAGGTATATCTTGTCGTTCAATTACTACGAGCGCAGGACCTGAGCGTTCCCCAGAACAATATAATGTAGATGTTAAATGGTATCTTCAAAAATATTCAGAATCTTGAAAAAAGCAAATGCTTTTTTACCAATTATCTTTTCTAAATCTTCTTGTGAGGCGTTGAATATGTTTTTTAGAGATTTGAATTCTTTTAGAAGCTTTTTTGCTGTTGAAGGACCTATTCCGGGGAAACCTTCAAGAATGAATTGCTTTTGTTCTTCTTCTGATAAAAATGATCTCGTTTGTCTTAATGATATCTCTTTATTTATTGGTTTTCTTGCTAGGAGTGAAATGTATAATGCCGTGTCTTTTTCATTTTCTGAGAAGATAAATGGAACTTTATACTCTGTTGAAAGAGAGAGAAGAAATCCTTTCAAGGCATTGGGATGAATTATATTGGTTGAAGTTTCTTTATTTCCTTCTATAATTAGTAAAGAATTGGTTTGTGATAAATCTGTTAGCTGGAAGAATATTCTTTTATTCATTATACTAGCTTGTAGGTCTGAGAGAGTCTTCCTTTCTATTATTGTGTTGTTTACTATATAGTCTCCTAAAGGTAGTTGCTGGAATTGTATTTCAAAGTTTAAAGCCATTAATTCTGATGGAACTAGAGAATTTTTCTCTCGATAGTCTATTATGATCTTTACTTTCTCTTTTTTTGGTGTTTTTTCAGATGAGTAGATGTTGAAGAAAGTCATAGTTTATTTTATGTAATCTCTTAGAGTTTTTGTTTTAGAGTTATTATCTTTATCATTTTTCATATCTTGCTTTATCTTTGATATGGTGACGTGCATTTTCTTTTCTCTTGCTGATGAGGCGTAGTGATTGATTTCATCTCTTGTGTCTTTAGTTACCAGAATGAAAAGTTTACCTTTTGCTAGACGTGCTGTTCTACCTGCACGTTGTATTTTTCTTATCGCAGATGGAATTGGCTCGTAAAATATAACTGCATTGACTTCTGGAATGTCGAGACCTTCTTCACCTATAGAAGTAGCTACTAGTACATTTATCTCCCCGGTTCTGAATTTTTGGATTATCTCTTTTTGTTCTTTTTGCGATAAACCGATGTCTTTCTTTTTTGCTTGTCCTATGAATATTGATGACTTGATTTTTGTATTTTGATTTAGTCTATTTGAGATATTTTGAGCTGTTTCTCTGAATTGTGTAAATACAATAATTTTACATTTTTCATTATCTTTGAATTCATTTTCGATTATTACTGCAGATTCTTCTATTTTTGGATGTTCAACTTTATTTTCTAATAATTTTTTTAGAGATAATAATGCTGCTTGAAATTCTCCTGAATTTACTAGTGTTTGTACACCTTTAGTTTTTTTATCCTTTGCTTGTTGAACTAAGCCTTGTAGATAATCTGAAAGACCTGAGAGAGTTTGTGTTTCTAAGAGTTCAATTGCATGAGAAATTTTTATTGCCTGTGCTGTTAAAGACATTCCTGTTAAGGCATTCCAATTGCCTGGAGAAGCTTGAGCAGCTAGTCTGGCTTGTGTTTTAAGAAGAGTAATCTTATTTACTGGACCAAATAAAAGATTTTTAGATTTTAATTGTTCTACTTTTGAATCGTATATTCTTTTTAAGAGTATTTTGATTTCTATAAATTCTTGTGGGAAAGGAACTTCCACCTTCTCAAATTCCAGTTCTTGAAGATATGGTTTCACATCTTCCGAATCTCTTGTTCTTAATTCTATTTCTTCTATGTTTAGATGTTTACATATCTGTTTTACAGTATCTGAATCTGAGCCTGGACTAGCTGTTAAACCAATAATTTTTGGATGTAATGCATTATCTTTGTAACTTGAGACAACTTTAGTGTAATCATAGTTTTTGAGGCAGCGGTGGGCTTCATCCATTACTAAAAGAGAGACATTTGAGAGAGAGTATAATCCACGAGATATATCGTTAGCTATACATTGAGGTGTTGAGAAAATTATGTCTGCTTGATTCCATAGTTTCATTCTTTGTTCTGCTGGAACTTGACCTGTGAAGAATTCTAACTGTGCAAATAGCTCGGGAATATTTTTCTTGAAGTATTCTATGTGTTGGTCTATTAGAGGTTTTGTTGGAGCGAGGAAAAGGACTTTTTCTCCAGGATACTTCTGAATTCTATGTATTGATAAGTATAGTGCTATTAGTGTTTTTCCAAGTCCTGTTGGTAGGACTACTAGAGTATTGTGTAGTTTGGCAGTTTCAATTATATTTGATTGATACTCTCTAGATTGTATTTTAATTATATCGGACTCTTTTTGCATTCAACTAAAGAATTATTAGAGGTTAAAAGATTATGTGTTCTAACTTTTTTATTCTTCTAGATCTGGATGGAAATTAACTTGATATGGAGGTATGCCTAAAGAAATACCATATACTTTAGCTTCATCATATTGCTCTTTGCTTGTTCTATTGATTTTGAATATTTTATTTCTGAATATAATATAATGATATTCTGAATTTTTATAATCACAATACCAGTCATGATTTGAGTCTAGGGATAACGAAATTATTTTAGATATTTTATCTGCTTGATTTTCATTAATTTTAATAGTATCTAAAGTCCAAGTTTTAACCCAGGGAGTTTTATGTTTTGCAGTTACCTGGGATACCCTCTTTTTAGTGATTTTTAAATTTTTTAGAATGGTTTTATCTTCTAAACTTTCTTCTATTATTACGCCTATGTAATTGTCCATGATTAGATAATCAATGCGAAGACGAAGAAGATAAGGGAGATTACAAGTAGTGCTGTGTAGAGAACTCTAGAGCCGAAAAAGATTTGTGTTCCATCTAACTTTGAATAAGGTATAAGATTTGTCAATGCATAGAATGCAGACATCTTTGAGAGGTATTCAATTCCGGGAAGATATCCTACTGCAGCGATTATAAGTACTGAAATTATTCCTGCTGCACCTATTATTGCGTTATGCCAGTCAGTTAGCTCGGTGAATGAGTAAAATCCAAATCTTCTTGATGCTCTATACTTTAAGGCTCTTGCTTCATATGTTAAAATAGTACAGACTTTCAAAAATCCTAAACTAAATATAGTAAAAAATAATGGAATTATAATTCCAAAAGGTAATTTATTTGGAAGATAGTAATGGGGTTTCCAACCAAATCTTTGGAATTGCCAGATTTCATGTTCTACGTCTGAATCTAAAAGAAAAGCAACAATTTTTTTACCGGCAATAGAAACTCCAATTATTATTGCTGAAAAAAGTAGTATTTTTGGGAACTCTGAATATCCTGTTTTAAATATTGGACCAAAACTCGAGATTACTGCTAAAATTATAATTGCTGCTAAAATATGTGATATTTCTCTTTTATTCATGAAGAGATAATAAATGAGATTTATATAAACTTATTGATGGAAACTAAGTGATTTAAGAGAAATGAATATATACTTTACAAAAACAAAAAGTATAAATAGTGTTATTTATGATAACTTTATTATGTTAAGAATTAAAAAAATAAGTGAAGCTGTAGGAAAGCACGTTTATACTTCTGAAGGAGATTATTTTGGTCAAATTGAAGAAGTTAATCTAGTTGATAATAAAATTGAAGGATGGAGAATAAGAGTAGGATCAGGTATAACTGGTAGTTTAGGTGGAGCTAGAGGAGTTATTATCCCTCATCAGTTTGTTAAGGCAATTGGAGATGTTTTCATAATCAACAAGGCTTCAGTACCTTCAAAGGATGAAGGAATGAGCATGGCTGCTGGCGTTGATGTTTCAATGAGTTCTAGTGATTTGGCTTAAGGTTAGAACCTAGGTTCTAAGACTCCTTATTTTAATGAATAAGATTATTTGTTAACAGAGAATGATATTAATGTAGCAGATATAAATTATTTTTTATTGACTTTTGAAACTATATAATAGATTATCGAGCCATATATCGCTCCAGTTATCGTAGTTAAAATCGGAAGGGCTATCCATCCAGTTTCTTCACTTATTATTGAATCCCAAATATTTGTTAAAAATAAATAGTACAATATTCTAGGCAAAGGTAACACTAAAGCACTTAATCCATAAATTAAGCCAATTATTGCTCCAGTTATCCAATATAATTTATTTTGATTCATATTGATATTATTATCTTGAAGTATATAATATCTTTGTTTCGCATAACATTTAAATATCTAAGTTGTTAGCATTTATTATGGCCGTTGAAACAATATTCTCTTCTCCGTTGGGGCAGACTGCTCTTGTTTTTGTTCTCGTATTTACTTTACTTTTTGCTTTATTACAAAAATCTAAGATTCTTGGAGATGGAAAGAAACAGACAGATGCATTGATTTCACTTGCTATGGCTTTACTAGTTATAAGTGTAGGTTATGCAATGGATATTATAACTACATTGATTCCTTTTCTCGCAGTTGGTTTGGTAATTGCTTTAGTATTCTTATTGTTGTGGGGTTCATTCTATCATGGAACTTTGGAAACAAGCAAAGGAGTTAAGATTGCTGCAGGAATAATTGCTCTTATTGCAGTTGTGGTTGCAGTGCTGTATGTTACACATGCTTGGGATTATATTAGAGATTGGATAGTTATTGGTAATTCTGGTGCGTTTGGAAATATTGTTTTGGTTGTTATTGTGGTTATCGCAATTATCGCAGTTATGAGTAGCAGTGGCGATAAGAAGAAAGATTAAAATGGCAGAAAAAAAGATTAAGTTTATGGATTTAAGTATGCCACTGAAAATTTTAGTTATATATTGGTGGATTAACTTAAGTATCACTGTCTTATTTTTTATTGCAGCTCTATTAACTGGCGGAGATTTCTGAAACTATGAATGAAGTTTTAAGATGGTAGAATCTTAAGGAGTAGTATTGATTTTTCTTTTTTAATATATTTTTTTAAATTCAGAATAAAAATTATATTATTTCTTATTAGCTCTTTTATTTACTATTTTCTTATAGGAGCATTAATTGGTTGGATATATGGGAAGATAAAGAATAGAAAGAGTGATGAGAAGAGCAGTAAAAATAAAAAATAAAGAAAGATATTTAAATGGGGTGTTGGTAAATAGATTATGGTTATGAATATAGGTACTTTACTTTCTCAATGGGAAGCTGCAGGAGTATTTGATTTTCTTCTTCCATTTTTATTGATTTTCGCAGTTGTGTTTGGAATATTAACTACAACTAATATATTGGGAAAGAATAAGGGAGTTCATATTATTATTGCATTTGTTATAGGTTTACTTGCTTTAAGGCTTGATTTTGTTCCTAGATTTTTTGCAGAAATATTTCCTAGATTAGGAGTTGGACTTGCAGTAATACTAACTTTAGTTATCTTGATAGGTCTTTTTGTACCTCAAGATGAAATGAGATTTTGGCTTTATGGATTGGGAGCAATTGCTTTTGTAATTGCTATAGTGGTGGTTTCACAGTCATTTGAAAATTATGGGTGGTTCAGTTCAGGCATGAATAGCGATTATGTTGGATGGATTGTAGGAGGAGTATTAGTAATTGGATTGATAATTGCTGTCGCTAATGCTACTAATGAATCAGAACCTAAGAAAAAAGTAGATAATGCTGTTTTAGTGCCTTGGAGAAATTAAAATGCAGACAGTAGATTTAACAGGAATCCAATATTTTCTTCCTATTTTGAGTTTTTTACTTGTTTTTGTTGTTTCACTTGCTTTTTTGATGAAAACTAAGATATTGGGCAATGCATTTATAGAATATTTAGTTTCATTTATTCTTGCGATTATTTTTGTTACATTTGTAGGTCCTCAGAAATTTATACAGAATATTGCTCCGGCTGTTGCAGTTTTGATCGTATGTGCATTTTTCATTTTGCTTCTTGCAGGAATATTTGGTAAAGATTTAGTATTTATGAATAAAGGAATGGGAATTATATTCGTAGTGATATTATTTATAGTATTTATTGGGACTGCTTTTGTAGTCTTTTCATCTTCCATCACACCTTATCTTCCTGGAGGAAATTATGCTGGAGGTAACCCGGATGTTTCTTTATTCTCAGATTGGTTGTTTAGTTCAAGAGTTGGTGGAGCTATTCTTCTTTTAATTGTTTCTGCTTTAGTTGCTTGGGTATTGGTGAAGTTTAAGTAACTTAAACTTCATTATTAAATAAAATTTTTATTTAGATTTGTTAAGAAGAGATTTAAAAGACTTTTGAGTTTCTATCAATTCATCTTTTATGCTTTGAATGTTTGAAACTTGGTCTCCCACTTTTTCTAGAATTGAGAGTTGTAATTTATCAATTATATGTTCGATTCTTTTTAGTCTCTCATCTAAGTATTCTGCTTTTGTTTCAAAAGAATTTCGCATATCTATAATTTTTTCTAATTGGTCCCTTATTGGGGAGAGTTTTTCTGATACTATTTGTTCAGATATTTCAGATATTGTGTCAGAGCTTGCTGGAGGAGTGTATGAATTTTGGTCGTATTGTTGATATCCTTGATTTTGAGAGTCTTGTGGGTAACTCGGAGCAATATCTTGTTGTGCATATTCTTGAACGGCTGGAGCAGATTTATTACTTAATAGAGAAGGACGCATATCTTGTTGGGAATCGGAGTAGTTTGCTTCTTGAGAATATTGAGAGTCTGAAGAAACTGCATCACGAATTTGACTTTGAGATATAGCATCTGCAATCTCTCTTTTTGGATAACCTCTTTCTTGTAAAATAGCAATTATTTTGTCTTCTTGAGCTCCTGATTGTTTAAGCTCTTGCACCTCTTCTATTAAACCCATATTATAAATATGGAAAAGGCATTTAAATATGCTTTTATTCTATGCACATATACTACTCTTACTAAGGAATGAATACTTTGTTATCTATAATATGATATTACTATTGTTTTGTAAGTTAAAAAATTTATTATTTTTCTTTCAGTTTATTTAATTATATGAGGAATAATGTCCTATTCTCGTAAAAGGTCGAGTTGCCTTTGTATAATCAAAAGGTCTTCTTTTCTAGCTGAATTATTTATTTGCTCAGCCATTCTTTTTGTTAACTCTTTTAATCGGATGTTTTCTTCTGTTAAATGTGAAATTGCTTTTTTAGCTTCTTGAAGTTCAGAGAAGTTTTTCTCTCTCGAATCTATTAGACTTTTTCCTATTAGAAGAGTTCTATCTTTTAGAAGATGCATTCTGTCTTCTAAGTCTCTAAGTCTAGTATTTATATCTAAACCATATTCTTGACTTTGAGGATATTCAGGCATATATCTTTTAAGTGAGAGAGGTTTAAATAGTTTTATTGTTTAGAGATTTTTAGAGGAAAAAAGAATGATATTCAAAGAAAATGCGCCGCTTTTTGCCACTGAATTTGAAAGGAAATCTGGTGAGAACTTGCTTTATGTTAACTATCTTAAAGCAAGTTTTGTGCCGAGTATAGCTGACGATCCTAGTGTTATGGCTAGAACAGTTGATGTTTTGAGTGAGAATCAAAATGTATCAAGAATAGTTTTTGTTCAGCAGAGAAATTATAATTATCCGAGCGAGCAGATTTTCCTTTTATCTGAAATTGCTGAAATTTATAATTATCTCGTTAAGCAGGAAGCTGTTCTTTCTGTTGAAAAGTTAGGTTTGTTTGGAGAAGTTTCTGAAATGTATTCCGATATGTCTTATTTGTTAATGGTGTTAAGGCAAGATCCATTATATTTTTATCTTGAACTTGGAAGAAGAATAACTCGTTTTAAGAAACAAGTTGAAACTGGACAGGTAGTTAATAGGTCTGGATTAATTAATTATATTAGGTTTCTTGAAAGAATTGAAGAGTTGCTTGATAAGACTAAGTTGATTAAATCTCTTAAATCTTTAAGCGATTATCCTTCTGCTGGGAGGAGTTTGTATAAGCATATTTTCAGACCAGATGTATTGCCTAATTTTACTTTTACAAGATTAGTTGCACAGTTTCCTGAGAATGTTGAATTGATAGATCAGTATGAAGTCAAAGGAGATATGGAAACAATCACTGTTACAATATTGAAAAGCGATAATGATTCTAAATATATTTATCATTTAACTCCTCCAGAATATGTTTTAAGTGAAGAACACCATATGCTCTTGAATTTAGCTAGAAGTGTTTTGACAGAGCATAGACCTAAAGCAGAGGAGTTTACAGATCCAGACAAAACAAGACAAGTTTTCTTTAATGTCTCCAGAGATTTGTTGAGTGAATTGGCTAAAAGTAAGAAAATAACTTTAACTCATAGAGATTTGGTTAAATTGGCGCATATTCTCGTAAGATATACTATTGGTTTTGGATTGATTGAAGTTCTTTTGATGGATGAGAATTTACAAGACATTGTTTTGAATGCGCCTATTGCATTGAATCCTATTTTTGTAAGACATCAAAAATATGATGAGTGTGTTACAAATGTTATACCTAGCTATGAGGATGCAGATTCATGGGCTGCAAAATTAAGATTACAGAGTGGGAGACCATTAGATGAGGCCAATCCAGTTTTAGATACTGATTTAGTTTTTGGAAATGTAAGAGCAAGAGTTGCAGCTATTAAAGAACCTTTAAGTCCGAGTGGGCTTGCATATGCCATTAGAAGACATAGAGATAATCCTTGGACTTTACCTCTATTTATGAAAAATAAAATGATTAATAGTTTAGCTGCAGGATTATTAAGTTTTATTATTGATGGAAGTAGAACACTATTAGTTGCTGGTACTCGAAGTAGTGGTAAAACTTCTCTTTTAGGTAGTTTAATGCTTGAAATAATTCCTAAAGTAAGGACTATTGTGGTTGAAGATACACTTGAATTGCCTGTTGACGCATTAAGAAAATTAAATTATGATATATTAAGAATGAAAGTAAGAAGCGCTTTAGTAAATGGAAGCACTGAGATAGAAGCTAGTGAGGGAATAAGAACTAGCTTGAGATTAGGCGATAGCGCTTTAATTGTTGGAGAAGTTAGAAGTGGCGAAGCTAAGGCATTGTATGAGGCAATGAGGGTAGGTGCATTGGCTAATGTTGTTGCAGGAACTATTCATGGAGATTCACCTTATGGAATTTTTGATAGAGTTGTAAATGATTTGAATGTACCTGCTACTAGTTTTAAAGCTACAGATATAATTGTAATTACTAATCCCGTTAAGAGTGCTGATGGTTTACGAAGTGTGAAGAGGGTAATGAGCATTACTGAAGTGAGAAAGCATTGGAGTAAAGATCCTCTTGAAGAAGGAGGGTTTGTTGATTTGATGAGATATAATGTTGAGAGAGATGAATTGGAACCTACTCCTGAATTGATAAATGGAGATTCTGAAATCATTAAAGCTATTGCTTCAAATGTAAAGGGTTGGGCTGGTAATTGGGATGCAGTTTATGATAATATTATTTTAAGAGGAAAGATAAAGCAAGAGATTGTAGAAATTGCTGGAAAATTGAAAAGGCCTGAATTGCTTGAAGCTAAGTTTAACGCATTATCAAATAACGCATTTCATCTTATAAGTGAGAGAGTAAGAGGAGAGAGTGGAGTTGCTGATAGTGATAAAGTTTTTGAATTGTGGAAAAAGTGGATGGAAGTAGAAGTTAAGAAGTTTTAATTGGAAAGATATTTGTTATCTGTAATATGATATTAATATTGTTTTTTAAGCTAACGAGTTTCATTATTTCTCAAGTCTGGTTATAGCTGTCTTTATGATTTTAGATATTAGTCATTACAACTAATGCTAATACTGATAGAACCACTATCGATGTGAATGCTGCTAATAGGTAGAGAATTGTTGCTGATTTTAGATTTCTTGCTAGTTCTGATTTTTCTCTTAGTTTGTCTTGACCTGAATCAACTGTGACTAGAGCAGTTGTTAGAATGAAAACTATTTGTATTATGTAAAGTCCAACAATTACTTGAAGGAAGTAAGGAGGAATCATCAGAGTGATATCAAATATCTTTACTAAATCTGATAGTGAACCTAGGCCTGCAAAAGAAGATTCATCAGTTCCTGTAATTTGTGATTGTAATGCTTCAAGTTTATTTAGAATTGTAGTTATCATTACTGCTAGACCTACTACAATTCCTGAAAGTAAGGGTGCAAGGAAAGTCATATTCGCTTTCATATCTGAGACTACTTCAGCTAGTAAATCTCTAAGTCTTTGATTTATTTTTTGAATGTTTTTTACATATTCTGAAATAGACATTAATGAACGGGCAGCTACTTGAAGACCTTTCTTTACAGATTCTGTTAAAATATGCATAGATGTTGAAATTAAAGAAGAGTTGTAATAGATTAATGCACCACGCTTTTTGTCAAATAGTGCTCTTTCTAAAGACATACCTGCTTGCTGTATGTTTTGATTTACTGTTTGGAAGAATTGCTGAGTTGTTTGGCCTTGAGTTGAGTCGGCTACTTTTGCAAAAGCTATTTCTGCTGGGACTCCATCACCAAGTCTATTTCCTAATTGGAATAAAGAGTTATTGAATTCTGCTTCCAATTCTACTGTTTTATTTCTAGATTCAATTAGAACTTTTGTTTTTTGTTTATATGTGTATGAGAAGAAAAGACCTATTGAAAGAGGGATGAATAGACTAAATAGCACTCCTAATGGACCAAATGGACCGACCTTACCATCGCCTACAGTTTTGAAATCAAATATCTTTACTTCATCTAAGAAAGATATCCCTATCTGTCCGAAAGTGTAGTCTGATTGCAAATGTAACGTGTCTGTTATGAATGGTACTTGAAGAATAAATGGAAGAAGGCCTATTAGGAAAAATGGTAATGATATTAATAGTGCTGTTGTCCAAGGTTTTTTCGATATGAATAAGTGATAGTCTGGATTTAATTCTAATACACTTGCTTCTCCATACCCTCCGGGCCTTTTTAATAAAACTTGAGAAGTCATATAGAAAACAAGAAGAGGTATTATCATATTGAATATAAGCATCACATGATACCATTTTATTAAACCTCCAAGAAGTGTTGAAGCTAGAGGTAAAAGTGCAAGAGCAAGAGTTGGAAGAACTATTCCTAACATGTAAATATTCGTCAAAGGAGAACGGATTTCTCTACTATACTTTAGCATCTTTTCATAAACCCCATCTAAAATTACTTGTAATGATTTTTCTAGAATTTCTATTCTTCTTCCATCTGAAGGTTCGTAAAGGCTTGATTCTACCAAGTGCATTGATTCAATAAATTCAGGAGCGTAGGTTCTCCAGGATTCTAGATAATTGTCTAATGATTGTTTTATTGTAGAATATTTTCCTATTTCTACATCATAGAATATTTTTTTGAAGTCTAGCGCTAAAGGGCCTTCTAAGTGTTCTGCTGCGAAGGCAATTGCTCTTTCTAAATTTGATGTATGTTTCATATAAACTACTATATACAGAATTGCAGGAACCATTTGTGAAGAAGCTTTAAGTTTCCAGGCGTTTGCTAATCTCTCTGGAAAGGTGTATGCATAATAGAATAGAAAGACTGAGGCTACTACTCCTAGGAAAGCGAATAGAACTGGAAAAGTTCCATTAATAATGAAAATTATTGTTGAAATTAGAAACGAGATAAATAATACTAATAATAAAGAGCAAATAGCAAGAGTAACTGCCTGACTTGGATTTACGTCTACATGAGCTTCAGATAATTGTCTTTCAAGCCTCAATTTATCTTTTTGAGATATATTTATTTTTATTATGTTTCCAAGAATTCTTGACCAGCTTTCATAGTTTGAGGGGAAGTGAATTGTTTCAGATTTGAATTTAGTATAATCTGAAGAATTATGTGTGTAATTGGAAGCTTCTGACTCTATTTTCGCACTATATTTTCTTAGAATTTCATCTGTAGTAGGCATATATCACCAATTTGTTATTACTTAGAATTAATGCAAGAGGATGTTATAAATGTTATTTATATTCGAATAAGGGACAAGGTTAAGTAAGTCACGCATAAGGTTTAATAATAATGGATATTTCTTGATGGGATGAATAAAATGAAATTTAGTAAAATTTCAAATATCCATTCAATAAGAATGGATAAGAGAGGGTTTAGTTTAGCTTGGGACCAGAGTGGTGCGATGTTTATAGTTGTTGCAGTGGGAGTCATAATCATAGGAGGTTTAACTTACCTTATCCTTACTGGTAAATTACCTGCCTTGCTTGAAGCATTAAATGAAATTTTTGGTAGATCATAAAATGAAAATAATGAATAGGAAAGGTTTGAGTACATTTGAAACTGTTGCAATTATCGTCTTAGTAGTCCTAGTAGTCCTAATTATTGTTGATAGTTCTAGTACGGGTGCAGGAGTTGTAAAATCCTTCTTTGCTAATATCTTGCCCGATAAATTAGGAATATTACCTAAAGAAAGTGCTTTTCAAATTGAAGAAGGCCCTGGGATAGTTATGTATAATCTTCTTGATGATAGTGTTAATTATAGGAAAGATAAAATGTGGAATAAGATAGAAAGAGAAGTAAATTTAGGAAGTTTTACAGTTAATAAAGGTCAGATTTATGCTGATTTTTCTAGTTATTGGTATGCTCAACAACTGAGAGATCCCATGTTGGAAGGAAATGATTTAAGAATCGCTCCTACAGGTTCTAATGATTTTCTGACTCTTCCTAAATTGACTGAAAGACCCGAGTTAATTAAAGGGCCAGATGCTTTTAATGGAGTTAATAGTAAATTAGCTAGTTATATTAAAGTAGATTACGGTGTTGGTGAAAATAAGAAGACTTATTTTATGAGTTTCGATAAAAAATTATATCAATTTGCTAGAGAAGGATTAATTTTCTTTAGTGTAAAAAATGAATTTTACACAGATAGTAAATTATCTTCTCAAACACAAGCAGATTTAGCTAGAATAGCTACTTTTGGAAATAGAGGGATAGATTTAGTTTCTAAATTAGGTCAAGATTTAGTTTTACCTGGTGAAGAGTTCGAACTTAAGTATGATGGTAGTCAAGAAGATAAAAATAAAGGAATTTATGATTACAGCTTTTATAAAAATGGAGTAAATACTAAGATTACTTTAAGGCTCGTGATTCAATCAAGAGATTCTAGTTCGATTACTTATCGTATTAGTGTGAGGACTTATAATAAAGAAGAAAAAGAAGTTACTTTGGCTTATACTGAAAGCACCAATACTGCTCAGGAGCATTTAAGTGAAAAATTGAGTTTAACAAGTAATCAGAAAGTAGCTTTTGTTAATGCTTTAGTTGATTGGAGAGATTATATTGTTAAAAAGCCTATTCAATTAAATTATGGAGAAGTAAGTGGGATAAATGTGGCTAATTATTTCTGCGTTGTCTATATTAAAGATAAGGGTATGTTAGCTGTTGATTTAAGAAAACCAGTTGAAGTTAGTAAGGAGTGTATATGATGAATAAACAAGCTAAAGGTTGGGAGTTGTCAACTATTGTTGAGAGGGGAGAGGTCATTGTTTGGGCCATAATTGCTATTTTGGCTGTCTGGCTT
Organism: Nanobdellota archaeon; assembly: GCA_038045765.1. Lineage (GTDB taxonomy): Archaea > Nanobdellota > Nanobdellia > Pacearchaeales > GW2011-AR1 > SICV01. Next base: position 132,495 of record JBBSXN010000005.1, read on the forward strand.
TTGGGTAAGATGTTTTTCTCTTAATTTAGTAATTGTTATAAACCTTGATTATTAGTTAATTATATGCTTATAGAAAGAGGTAAAAAAAGAGGAGCTATTCAGGCAGAGTATATTCTAATCGCAGTTATTTTAATAATTGCATTTATTGCTCTTGCTTATTTTTTAGTAAGGCTAAATATTCAAGGAATTGGAGAAGATGCTGCTTGTAAGTTATCTATACTTGCTAAAGCCACTGTTCCAACTTTACTTCCAGGTGTTGCACCTAGCGTACCTATTGAATGTGTTACTAAGAAGATATGTTTGGGTGGAGAGTGCAAGGAGAATTTTGAAGGTGAGAAGAATGTAGATGAAGTTAAATTGAGTAAAGATTCTATAGTATCTAGAAAACAAATTGAGAAGAAAGTTGCAGATTCTTTTTATGATTGTTGGGATGACTTTGGTAGAGGCAAGATGGATATATTTGGAAGTTTAAGTGAAAGCATTATTGCTACTGGAAATTCAAAACCAAGATGTGTTGTTTGCTCTAGGATTGCTATTGATAAAAATGCTGATCCAAAAGTTGTGGAAAAAGTCAATATTAGAGATTATATGACTAATAACAAACCAAAAGGCAGTGATTTTAATTATTTTAAGACGCTTGATTTAGGAAGTGATTCAAAATTAGATGCGAGAACTATTCAAGGTTCTCTTTTAGGTCAGAGCGAATACAACTCTAAAAAGAGCAATGAAGTAGCAGTCGTATTTATGCAAATAAGTGCTCCTAGTCAATTTAAAGCAGGAACTACTATGGTTGGAGGAGCTGCAGTAGGAGCCGGTTCTGTAGCTTTTGTAGGTTCTAAATTAATAACTGGAAGTGGTTTGAGAGTATTCAAACCAGTTCTTACTAATCCTGTCGGTGCTTCTATTGTTGCAGCTATTGGCTCTTTGGCTTTCGCTTCTGCTGAAATTTCTGCAGCTTGGAGTAGGGCAGATGTAGCAGCATATTGTGGCACCTATACTGGCCGTGGAAGTTCAAATACTGGTTGTTCAGTTGTTCAGATATTGCCTTATGATCGAAGTTCAATAAATTCTATATGTGAAATTGTTGAAGGAGAAGCATAATGATTAGAATAAATAATAAAAAAGGTTTTTTGCTTCTTGAGAAGAGCGTTCTTGAATTAATTTTAACTATTATCGGAATTTTGCTCATATTAGTCGTTGTCGTATATTTATTTGGTTTAGTTAGTACTGCTCAAGTTAAGAGAAATGCACAGACGTCTTTAGATATATTAGAAAGTAGAGCAAATTCCCTTGAAGATGGGCAAAAGATTATGGCTAAATTGCCTGGATTATGCAAAGAAGGCAATGATAAAACTTGTGATTGGTTTATAGCTGGGTGGAATAAAGATGATTTGAAAATACCTGAAAAATATTTACTAAAAAATGTTATTTGCGTGTGTAATGGTAAAATGGACGATTTAGTAAATGCCTGCAATGTTCAAGGTTTGTGTAGAGAAGTTAAATCTGCTAAAATAGAAATAGCTCTTAATAGTTTTGAAGTTAAAGTTGATGCTATGAATAAAAAAGAAGGTAAAACTACTGAACTCATTAAATTACCAATTATAGCTTTCCAATCTAATTTAATTGAAGTTGAAATTAGTAAGAATAATGGAGTTGTGAGTTTTAAGAAAATTGGATGATAAAAATGGAAATCAATAAGATAAAAGGTATAAATAATAAAGGCGAGGGGTATCTTGAAGAAAATGTTATTTACATTATTCTTTTTATCCTGTTTTTAATGAGTGGGATGGCTTTCTTGTATAAGTATCAGAATAATGTTTATTTTTGGGAACAGTATTATTCTTATACAATTGCTAAAAGTGTTAATAATGCGCAAGTTGGAGATCGAGTTGAGTTGAATATGGATAGAGCTGTTGAATTGAGTAGAAAAGAAGGGATTGCCGATTATAAACAGATTGTGAGTTTTGATAATGTGAAGAAAGAAGTAAGCGTGAGCTTGCAGAAAGGCAAGAAAACTAGTTATTCATTTTTGAGGAATTATGATATAAATGATGTTTTAATTGAGGAAGATATTAATGGTTATTTTCTTAAATTTAGTGTTGGAGCTGGAGGAATAAAATGATTATTGGAAAAATAAATAGAAGAGGAGGATTGGGAGATCAGGTTTCTATTGTTTATTTTATATTTTTATTTATTATAATTGGATTGGGATTGACTTGGAGTACTTATGCTTTCTTTGGAGGAGGATATGATGTTAGGGAAGTGCAGGCAAAATGGCTTGGGAATGAAATTCAAAATTGTTTAACTAGTAAAATTGTTGATTTATCTAATAAAGAGGATTTCTTTATTAAATGTAATTTAAATGAAAATGTTTTGAGAGAGAAAGAGTTCGTGGTTAGAATATGTGAAGGAAGTTGTTATACTAATAAAGCAGAGCCTTTATTTTTTATAAATAGTAACTATCAATTATGTGGATTTACTGAAGTTACTAGTAAGAATGCGATTAGATGCAGTGAGAAGAATTTTGAATTGAATGATAAAAAGTTGCATTTAATTGTTGGAAGCAAGATAAATCCTCGGAGAGTTGCATAATGAATATATCTTTGAATAATAAAAGAGGGCAAATTGGAAAGACAGTAACTACTCTTTTTGTTATGATTGCTGTTTTGATTATTATGGGTGGATTTGTTTATTTTGCTTCTTTGATTGGAAAGCCGAATACTTTAATTTTAGATGAGAATTTAGGAAATGATTTTTTTGGAAAGCAGATCGATGTCAATATTGAAGGTAAAACAGATAAGATAAATATTTTAGAAGGATTGTTGAAATATAGACAGGAGAATGTTAATGTTGCTGGAGGACAGGAAGGTTATGGTTTTGGAGGAGGTTTTTCAAAGGCTTTGAGTGAGTACTTGCAGAAAGAAGGTACGAAGTATAGTTATCCCATTTGTTTAGCTTATTCTATGCAAGATGATTTTGAAAAGAGAAGGATATTTATTATTTATGATGCAAAGATGGAAGGTAAGCAAGTATTGGGAGAAAATCCTGAAAGTGTTGAAAAGAGAAGTGCTTTGAGAACATTTAACGAAGGTTACATTTTACCTGGTTTGGGAGATAAAGCAGTCATGGCTGGAGATAATGGTAATGAAATAAAAATAGGTAATTTTATCGGATTGTTAGATAGTCAGATTGGATTTAAGATTAACAATTTACCTAAGATAAGCTTAATTGTCGATAGTAAGAATGTTGATATTTACTATTATTATGGAAAATGCAAGGGAGGAATTTGATGGTTATGAATAGAAAGGGAGATGTGCCTACGACACTTGTTTTTGTGGGTGCTTTGGTTTTAGTTATAACTGCTCTATGGAGTTTTGCAAGTTATGATGGAAGAATTGCAAGGCCTTTAGAAAGTGCAGATATGCTTTTTAATTCTGAAAAATCAATTGAGAGTTATATTTATTCAAATTTGGAATTGTTTATGCAAGAGAGTTTGCAAGAGGGAGCTGGTGGTGGAACTGGTTTAGATGATAAATTTAAGAGTTCGGCTGGAAAGCATGATTTGAGAATACAAAATACAAATTTATTTGGTTTGATTAGAAATGGGAAGTTCTTATTGACTTCTGATGGTGGAGGATATTTATTGAAAATAGATAATGTTTTCATTAAATTGGAAAATGATTCTGGTAAACTTGTTAGAACTTTGAATATTGAGATGAAATTTGATGGAAATGGGAATAAGATTTCATCAAATTAGTATAATCTCTAGAGCAAAAAGATTTATAAACAATTGATTATTCTTTTGAAGATGGTGATGAATAAGAGAGGAGCGGAAGCTGATTTAGGTTCAACTCTTTCCGTTATAGTTATTATAATTTTGAGTTTACTAGTTATCGGTGGCGCTGTTTATATGGTTGGACAATCTAATAAAGCGGTTTTCTCTCAAGCTCCTGATGATGTTAGTGCAATAGCTGCTTTTTGTAAAGGTGTTGCTGATGTTGATGCTGGTGCTGCTGCTGATTTATTACAGAGCCCTTATTGTAATCAAGCTAGAGAAGTTAATTATAAGGGATTTTTAGGTTTTATTGGTGGAAGTAAGCAGTTTGTTAATTGTGATTTCGCTAAGGTTAATGGTTGGTTTACTCCTAAAGTAGGTGTAACTGCTCCATCATGTGATCAACAATGGGCATATAAATATTGTAATACTCTAAAAACTACACAAGGTGTTAAGTATAAAGATACTGTAGTGGTAAATGGGCAGACCTGTTTATCTAGAACTGTTCCAGCTGATCCTAAACCTGTTGTTGCTTCTAATACTCCTCCTGCTCCTATTGTGAAAGAACCTACAAATGATGCAGAAGCCGTTAAATTAGGTTTCACCGACTTAGCAGACTATAGGGCTAAGGGCGGAGTTAAGCCTACCGATTAGTTTTTTCTGAAGATTTATAAATAGAGTTTGATTTTGTTTTATTGATATGGCTGATGAATATGGCTTTAGTGAGAGAAGGAAGAATAAGAATGATAAACGTGCTAAAGGTAAGTTTAATAGATATAAGACTGGTGGGAAGCATAGAAGTGATGGTTTAGCTCAGGTTTCTGTTAGTAATGAGAATAATAGAAAGAGTTAGTGATTCATTAGATTATTTTTAATTTAGGTATAATTGTGATAAAATAATTAGTTATCTATAATACGATATCAATATTGATTTATAAGATAATAGTTCTTTTTTAATTTTATTTTCTATTATTATGATATCTGTATATTAGTTTATATGATGATTGATATTATCAATCATCCATGGCTTCTTCTAATAGTTTTAGGGTGTAGATGAGTATAAGTGGACCGATTATAAATCCAAATACACCAAATAGAGTTATTCCTCCAAGAATACCTATAAGCATTATTAGTGGTTGCATTTTAGCTTGATCACCTAATATCTTTATTCTAAGAAGATTGTCTATGCCTACGCTTATTATTATTCCTATAACTAATGCTCCAATTGCTAGAGAGTATTGTTGTGTAATTAGATAGTATAGTGCTACTGGTCCCCAGGCCATGGCTGGTCCGACGCCTGGAATGAATGCAAAGAAGAAGATAAGTGTAGCTAGAAGTAAAGAAATACTTACTCCTAATAAACCAAATCCAATCATTGCAACTATTGCTTCAATAAATGCTAATAAGACTGTGCCGTAGACTAATCCCTTTGTTACGTCTCTAATATTGTTCATTGCTTTATTTTTATCTTTTACAGGAAGAAAGTCAGCTAGTTTAGAAGATAAGATTTCCCAATGAATTAAAATGTAATATATCCCTAAAATTAATATGAATAATGAGATTATGAATGCAGGAATATATGTTATTGAATTGGATAACATGGAGATAAGAAATTCTAATCCCTTTGATTTTATGCCATCTATATCAATTTGTAAAGTATCAAATAATTTATAATCTGATATTTTTTCAAGTACTGCGCTTATTTTTTCATCATTTAGGGTAGAGTATGCTTGTTGTGTTATGCCTCCTAAAAGAACACCGATAGGTATTATTATTAGGATAAGAATGATTAGAACAGATATTATTGCAGATACTCTTTTATTTATTCCTTTAGAATTTAATATAGCATAAATTGGTTTTATAAGAAATGCTAGGATAAATGCTGAGACTAAAGCAATTAAGTAAGGTTTTATTATAAAATAGGAGGAGATAAGAAGAAATAGAATGACGCCCCAAAAGATGTATTTTCTTAAATCTGTTTTTGTCTCTTTTTGCATAGAGTAACTAAAGAGAGAAGCTTAATAAATGTTATTTTCTTAAATTTAATATGTACGAATATCTCTTTTTATTTGCTGTTGCTTTGATTTGGATGATATTTGCTAGTGTGCAGGATTTGAAGGTTAGGGAAGTTGCTAATTGGCTTAACTTTTCATTGGTGTCTATTGCTTTAGCTTATAGACTATTTTATTCTATAGGAGTTGAGAATTATACTTTCTTTTTATCTGGAATTTTAGGAGTGTTGGTTTTTTTCCTAATTTCACAGGCATTTTACTACGGCAAGGTATTTGGAGGAGGAGATGCTAAATTACTTGTAGGTATGGGTGCAGTTTTACCTTTTAATAGTTTGAATGAGTTTCTTTTACAAGGGTCTTTCTTTTTGTTATTGTTATTTTCTGTTGGTGCAGTTTACAGCTTAATTGCGAGTGTTGTATTTGCTTTTAAGAATAAAAATAAGTTTTTTAAGAGTTTTATGAAGTTTTTTAAGGAATTTGATTGGAGGTTTTATGGGCTTCTGTTTCTGTTTGTTTTTGGAATTGTTAGTTATGGATATAAAGTAAGTTATGGCCTTATTTTTGCAGCAGTTTTATTAACATTAGCTCTTCTTTTTATTTACCTAAGAGCAGTTGATAAATCTTGTATGTTAGTTTATGTTAAACCTAGAGATTTGAGAGAGGGAGATTGGATTGGTGAAGAGATAGTCATAAAAGGTAAAGAAATAGGAAATAGCGTTCATGGGTTGAGCTTGGAAGAGATAAAGAAATTGCTTAAACGTGGAAAGAGTGTTTTGATAAAGCAAGGAGTTCCATTTGTTCCTGTTTTCCTTATAGCATATATTATTACGCTATTCTTCTTTTTTTTGGAGGCAGATATTCTATCTCTTTTTCTTCGACTTTTTCAACTTTGATAGCTGGCTTTTTTTCAGGCCTTATTTTTTCAGCTACTTTTTCTAGATCTTCAGGAGAGGATTCTTTTCTTTCTGAGTGTAATGTTAAAGGTTCTTCATAACTAGGGATTATATGAATAATGTATTCTCCAAATTTCTTTTCTGTTTGAATTTCTACTGAAGAGGCATTAAGCTTTTTTTCTATTCTTTCAGCTATGCTTTGTGCAAGTATAAATGCTTCTGGAGAGATTTCTTTTGAAGTTGCAGAGAGTTTTTTAGGTATTACAATTGTATGGCCTTTTGAAATTGGGTTTATGTCTAGAACTGCTAGGGCTGATGGATTTTCTTCTATTTTAGTTGAAGAGATGTCTCCTGAAATTATCATTCTAAATATTGATTGTTTTGACTTTCCAGATGAAGTTTGCTCTTTTAACATATATTCAAGTGCATCTGGAGATAGAGAATCTATCTGTTGTTGTGCTGCTTGTTTCTTTTCTGCTGGTAAGTTTTGAATTTGTTGAGACAATTGGAATTTGAGTTCTTTTATTTGTTCTTGTGTTAATGACATATTAGTCTATGGGAAAATAGGTTTTTTATAGATTTAGGTTCTATCCGAAGGCTCTTCTATATTCTTCAATTGTAACTGAGGAAACTTCTGGGATGTTGGCTAGAAGGGATTCTACTGTATCTGTGCCTTTTTCCTCAGGCATATCCATCTTGATTATAACTGCTTTTAGACCAAAAGCAATAGGTCTTTCTTCAAAAGAGACATTTCTTGCTCCTTCTTTGTTTAGAATTACTGATGCATGATTTATTATCTTTGATAGATCTGCTTCAGGTGATGAAGGCATTAATTTTGTTACTATAATTACTGTAGCCATCCTTGTTTTTATTTAGGACGGTTTATAAGTGTTTTGATTATTTGCTTTTCTTCTTAGATTGTTTTTCATTCCAAATCATTCCGACTAAAGCTAAAAGTGTAGGAATTAGTCCTTGGATTACATGTTCGTAATGTTCTGTTTCTTCTTCTACTCCAGTTATAGCTCCATGTGCTGCATGAGGGAGGAACATCCATAATAATCCTAGAAATAGGACTATTGTACAAATCCAGTATAATTTTTTAGAAAACATTAAAAAAAATAAAAATAAAAATTGGCAGATTTATTTATCTGCTGAGTAATACACGCCTAGTGCCACTACTCCAATTGCTAAGTGTAACCAAGTTGTAGCCATGTTTACATTTAATAGAGTGCCCAATAGAGCTGCTGTATAAGGTACGAAACCTAGAACTGCAAGAACTATTCCAATCCATCCAATTGATGAGTTGTAACCTGGACCCATTCCTTTAGTACCTACGTAGATACCAAAGATACCAGCGATGACGTGTAAGACGCTTTGTGCTGCGTTTACTCCGATGCCTAATATGGAATCAGTAAAGAATCCCCAGACACCTACAAGAAGTAAAACAATACCTAGCACTAATGCGAAAGTCTTTTGTGTGTTTGCCATTTTTTACCTCCTTTCATTAGATACAATAATCTATATTCTATACTAGGTTTTAGAGTATATAAATCTTTTTTAGAAAGTTAGGAGTATTATGCTGAAGAGGCATAATGCTTTTATAGTGTAGTTGATGAAAAAGAGAATGGTGGACACATATATTCAACTGATTGATAGGATTGCTTTAGCTGCTGGATTACCTAAGGAAGATATTGAGAGAAAGATTGAAGCTAAAAGAGCTAAGTTATCTGGGCTTGTAAGCAAAGAAGGAGCTGCACAGATTGTTGCGGCTGAGCTAGGAATAAATTTTGAAAAAGAGAAATTGAAGATAAGCGAATTGTTACAAGGAATGAAGAGAGCAAATGTTATTGCTAAGGTTATTGGTGTAGGAGCAGTTAGAGAGTTTAACAAAAATGGAAGAGAGGGGAAGGTTGCTAATTTAGTTTTAGCAGATGATAGTGGAAATATCAAGACAGTTCTTTGGGATACTAATCATATTTCCTTAGTTGAGAAGGGAGAAGTCAAAGAAGGAGATGTTATAGAGATAAGTAATGGAAATATAAGAAATGGAGAACTTCATTTAGGAAGCTTTTCAGATATAAAAAAGAGTAAAGAAAAGATTGCAAATGTGCAGAGTGAGAAAGCATTTGAAAACAGGAAGCTTAATGATGCTAAATCAGGACAGAGTTTGAAGACAAGAGCATTTATTGTACAGATATTTGATCCTAGATATTTTGAAGTGTGCAAAGAGTGTGGAAAGAGAGTTGTTGAAGGAGAGTGTGCAAATCATGGTAAAACTGAGAGTGAGAAACGAGCTTTGTTGACCTTAGTTTTGGATGATGGAAATGAAAGTTTGAAAGCTGTCTTGTTTAAAGAACAGATAAAGATGCTAGGTATAAGTGAGGAAGAGGTAATGGCTATTGAAAATTTTGGAAGTGTTAAAAGTAAATATCTTGGTGAAGAATTAGTATTTTCTGGAAGTATGAGAAGCAATCAATTATACAATACTAATGAAATGATGATTGAGAAGATTGAAAAGGTTATTACTGAAGAAATTATTAATTCTTTTCAGAAAACTGTTTAGTTTTTAATGAACTAAAATACACTTTAGTGAAAGTGTATTTTAGAGTGCTGAAATATTTATATACTGGGTGAGAGGTATTTTTTATATGGCTAAGAAAGAAGAAGGTGAAAGCGAAAAGAAAGAAGAGAGTGATGGTCAGAAGTTAACTGATATTCCAGGTATTGGTCCAGGGATTGCGGTAAAATTAGAGGCTGCTGGTGTTTATGATTTAATGGGTTTAGCTGTTTTAAGTCCTAGTGCTTTATCTGAAATGGCTGGAGTTGGTGAAGCCGTTGCTAGAAAGGCTATTCAAGCTGCAAGAAGTATGATGAAGCTTGGTTTTGTTTCTGGAGATGAATTTGCAGAGCAAAGAAAAAATGTTCTTTATATTACTACAGGAAGTGCTAATTTGAATAATCTCTTGGGAGGAAAAGGTGTGGAAACTAAATCAATGACTGAGGCTTATGGGGCTTTCGGTTCTGGTAAAACGCAGTTAGGTTTGACTTTAGCTGTTAATGCTCAGATGCCTATTGAACAGGGCGGAGCAAATGGTAAAAGCGTGTGGATTGATACTGAAGGAACTTTTAGACCTGAGAGAATAAGGCAGATTGCTGAAGGTATTGGAGCAAATCCTGATAAAGTTTTAAAAAATATTTTAGTTGCAAGAGCTTTTAATTCAGATCATCAAATACTTCTTATTGATAAGATAAATGAAATGATTAAAGATGGAGAGCCTATTAGGTTAGTTATTATAGATTCTTTAACTGCACATTTTAGAGCAGAATTTGCAGGAAGAGGACAGTTAGCTGATAGACAGCAAAAGTTGAATAAGTATTTACACAATTTGATTAAAATGGCCGAACAGCATAACATTGCAGTTTATGTTACTAACCAAGTTATGGCTAATCCTGCAATGATGTTTGGAGATCCAACTACAGCTATTGGTGGGAATATTGTTGGTCACGCATCTACTTATAGAATGTATTTGAGAAGAGGAAAACAAGGAAGCAGAGTGGCAAAACTTATTGACTCACCTAACTTACCAGATAATGAATGTCAGTTTTATGTAACTATTAAAGGTGTTAGAGATGAAGAAGAAGCAGAATAAGTCCAACTTAAGAGTTTAATTTTTTAAGCCAAAAGAACAGAATTTATTTTCATTACAAAGAGATCCATTTATATCGAGCCAGTAATCAAATTTTACAATAGACATTAAACTAGGGATCCTAATATCTATTTTATCTGAAGGAAGAGGACCTCTAAAATTATATCCTAATTTGAATTTTTTCACAGCTTCTTCAAGAAGAGATGCATTTTCTTCATTTCCAACTAAAGCAATAATGCCAGGATTTTGTGCAATAGAAATTTTTGATCGACCAAAGTATTTTCTAGATAAATTTGGAACAAATCTTATATCTCTATCTTCGCTGTGTAAAATTCCATTTTTATCTTGTGAAACTATTTGCCTATTTAGATTTTTTTCCATATCTATTACTTCTTTTGTATTTGTTTCAAAATAAGGGTTAGAGGGATAGTCTCTTCCAAGTAAAGAGATAATCTCTTTTCCAGGTTTATCAATAACATAAAAACCTTTTGGAGTCCAGACAGTTAATGTATTTCCAGTTATAGAATAATTATTAAGACTCTCAATAACTGGTTGTAAATCTTTATTTTTTATATTAATGACTGCAAATGATACGAGCCTCGCTATATCTGAAAATAGAGTTGTTTGCAATGATTTTTCTTCCCCAAATAGTTCATTGCTTATCTGAGTGGAGTCCACTATATCGTCTTTTTTCCAGTATCGTAGCCCTATCGGTTTTATGCCACCTATAGTAGCGTTTTTCCAGTGTAGTGGCCCTTTCGGTTTCAAGTCATAGATTATATTTCCATCTCGAAATATATTTTTTTCCATTATATTTTTACACCAAACCATTTTCCAACAGATTCATCTTCTTTAGTAAGTTCTTTTTCTCCACCTAATTGAGAAAAAGCTAAACCTATGATATAAGATGTAGCAATTTGTCCTGCAATACCAAGTTTCATTATTTCTTCTTCTGATGTTTCAATTCCTCTTTCAATAAGCACAGCCTTTGCATCTTTAAGATTCTTAGGAATCCATTCACTTTGCAGATAGAAGGCAGGAAGTTCTTCTTTTAATTTTCTTAATCTATCAGTTAAATATCCTGCAGAATTAATAAATGGCCATCCTGTAAATGGCAACCCTGGAAAAACAAGATTTCCCCTAATTTCAGGGCGCATAGCCATATCTTCATTATTTTGCATAGTATACCAGTCAGTAACAATACGAGATAAAGGTCTAAGAGAAGAGTTCTCGCAAAACCTCACACGAGGTTCATCCTCTCTCCAAGGTGTTCTGGATGATTCATAAACATGTGTTAGATAAGCCTCTCTGCTATAGCCAAAACTGCCCATTACTTTAATGCTAAACTCTTTTATTTCATTGAAATCAATTCCAAGAATATCAGTATTAACAAAGGCTCCTGAATAATTAATATAGTCTTCATCATACCGCTTTCTAAATAAATCCATAAAACAATCACTTAACGCTTTTGATACTATAGTCCCATCACGGCTAATACCTCCATCTCCATGTTTGATAAGAGAATTTTTCTGCCTATCTCTAGCTATATATCCTGCATTTATATTTCCTAAAGGTCTTTCTTGTTTATTTTCCATAGAATTCCTGCAAAAAGTAGATACTTAAAGTCTTGTCGTACAATAAAAAACGACAGTAGTAAAGATTAAAAATGAGGGTTTGTTTGATTATTCATGGCAGATGTACAGGAAATATTACGGAAGATTGGTCTTACTAATAATGAGATTTCTGTTTATTTGACTTTGCTTAGGATGGGTCCTTCAATTGTCTCTGATGTGGCTAAGAGTGCTGGATTGTATAGGCCTTACACTTATGATAATTTGAAGAAATTGCTTGAGAAAGGACTAGTTTCTTTTATAGTAAAAGATGGGAAAAATGTCTTTTCTGCTGTTGAACCTGAGAATTTGGTTGATGTACAGAAAAATAGACTTGAAGAGGTTAAGAGTATTTTACCTGAATTAAATAGTCTTAGTAGTAGTGTTAAGAATGAAGCTAAGGCAGAATTTTATCTCGGAAGTCAGGTTGTTAGAGTAGTTGTGGGAGATGTTTTTAGAACTTTAAAGAAAAAAGGTGGAGAGGCATTAATAATTGGAGTTGATGAGAAGAAATTTATGGAAGCTGATGAATTGGCTATGCATAGATATTTCGAGGATATGAAGAAGAGTGGATTAAAGGAGAAAGTACTTGTAAGAGAAGGAGATAATTATTTACCTGCTCCAAGAAAGACAACCACTTATCGTTTTCTCTCTAAAGAGTTTTTTGAGCCTACTTCTACTATGATTTATGGAAATAAAGTTGCGATTATTATATTTAGCCAACCTCTTCATGGAATTGTTATAGAAAATGAAGCACTGGCTAAAACATATAGAAAACAGTTTAATGCTTTGTGGAAGATTGCTAAAGTTTAAATCAGTTATTTTCTTCTTTAATTTATGGATTTTGCTAAGAATATGCCTTTCCCCCATTTACTTATTGAAAGTTTTTTGGGTGAGAAAGAAGCTGAAAGATTGGCTTTGGCTTTGAAGAAAGAAGAATTTGAAGAGAAAGATAGCGATTTGTTTTCTTTTAAACAGACTCAAGATTTACATTATAGTGAGAATAAGGAGATAAAGGAGTTTGTTAAGATGCTTGAAAGCAGGGAATTTGCAGAAAGGATTGAGAAGATTAGTGGAATTAAAGTTAAAAAAGGAGCCTTTGATTTGGCTGGTAGTTTGTATGAAAATACAGATTATCTTTTATGTCATGATGATGAACTTGAGGGGAGAAAGATAGCTTACGTATATTATTTATGTGAAGATTTCTCTGAAAAAGATGGAGGAGCTTTGGCTTTGCTTGAAGATGATAATGGAAAGCCTGGGAAGAGTGGAAAAAGATATTCTCCTAAATGGAATAGTTTAATGATTTTTGAAGTTTCAAAGAGGAGTTGGCATGAAGTTGAGGAAGTAATTGGTAAAAAGAAAAGGTATGCTATAGGGGGTTGGTTACATTGATTAATAAAAGTTATACTGATAAGGAAATTGTAGTGCAGATTAAAGATGCTTTTAGTGAAAATGGATTTGTTAGGTTGGAGAGTTTTATTGATGTGAATGAGTATGGTAATTTGAATAGTAGGATAAATGATGAGGAAGGCGAAATTGCTAAAATTCCAGATAGATATTCTTATAGTTTGATTGATAACTTGGAAGTTGAAGGTTTATTTGCTAGCGATAAATTTAATGAATTCTTGGGAAAAGTTATTGGGAAGAAAGTTGGTAAGATGACTTTAAGTGTTAAAAGATTCGGGTGGAAAGATTATACTCTTGTTCATGATGATGAAGCTGGAAAGGAAGAAATTAGATTTTTCTTTATACTTACTGATAAATGGAATGTTGAATGGGGTGGAAATATTGTTTATTTGACTGATGATGGTGAAGGTCAACCTATTGTTTTTCCAATTACTGGAAATAGTTTTTGCATTGTGAAAAAGAGGAAGGATATGCATTCATTTGTCAAGTATGTGAATAATCTGGCTGGAAAGAATAGTTTTGTGGTGGTTGAAGGGAAGATTAAATAGAGAATTTTATAAAGTCTAATTTGAAGCTATTTTTATGAGCAAAAAACATTTACCTAATCCTTTAAGTGATGATTTTGGAAAAGGAAGACCTGCTATAAGAATACTTAGTGATAGGGGAATAAAACAGGCAGTTAGAGAGGGTTTTTTGATTTTGAACCCTGCATTAGATTTTGATAATCTTGGAGAAAGATTGCAACCTGCTACTCTTGATCTTCGACTTAGGAAAATTGATTCATACTTCAATCCTGGAACTGCGACAGGAGGTTATTGTGAAGATTTAACTTTGAGAGCAAATCAAGTTTCATGGGTAAGTTTTGTTGATGATATTAATTTTAGTGTAAAGAAAGGTATGACTCCACAAGGAAGTTGTTTTTTTGATAAATTCTTAGATGGTAGGAGTAGTCTATTGAGATTAGGAGGAGTAGTTTGCGGGAATCCAGATCCTTGTTATTTTTTAGGTTTAGAAAGCACTATATTTCATTATACTCCTAATGATTTACATTTTGATAGCGAAGAGAGAATTGCGCAGGCATTTATTAGAGTTGCGCCATTTGCTGAAACTTATTTAGTTCCATTTGATGTTGGAGATAAACCTCCATATACTAAACAAGGAGAAGCAGTTAGAGCACTTGATATGGGCGTTCAGGCTAAAACTACTAGGCAGTTGAGAGGTTTAGCAGAAGCAGGATTAATGAAAGTTGAAAGAGGGAATGGGGGCGAATTTGATTCTTGGAACGGGCTTATTCTTTTACATGCTAAAGATGCCTTTAGAATGAAAAAAGTTGAGGGTGGAATTAAATTTTCAGAGAGATCAAAGTATAGTCATGAAAATTTATTTGAGCCAGTAGATATTAGAAATAAATATGACATAATAGAAGGAGAACATTTAGTTGTTGAAGTTGAGGAAAAATTTGAATTATCAGATAAAGTTGGAATCAGTGTTTTTAATAATCTGGTTGGAAGAAATGTTCCAGGTGCTCCAAAGTTAAGAGGATTTGCTCCCTTAGACTTAATTTCCGGTGATGAGAGGTTTAGACAAGGACAAGTTAATTTATCTTTAATTAATAAGAGAAATAGTTGGATAGATCCAGGATATAATGGAATGATGACTGCTTTTCCAAAATTGCTCGGTAAGAGTGTGCAAAGAGGAGATATTGTAGGTTATGGTCAAGTTTTCTACTTTCCAAAAGGTGTGGAAAGACCTTATGGAAATAAAGAATTAGGAAGTCAGTATCAGGGACAAGATAAATTTCAGGTTGCTGCTAAATAGTCTTTTGAGAACTTTCCCAATTATTGATAATTTCAAGAGCTGATTCTTCTAAAGAAGGTATGTGTATTAATTCTATCTTGTTGTAATTCTTTTCATTTATTTCTTCTAGCTTTGTATCTCCTTGGAAATGTTGTTTTGAGACGCTTTCTTTTTTTACTGCATAGACTATTTTTTTTATTGACGCCCAGTTTGAAGCAGAGAAGCACATTAAGCAAGGTTCTAGTGAGGAGTATAATGTTAAATCTTTTAGGTTTCTTGTCTTTAACTTTTCACAGGCTTTTCTTATAGCATCTGTTTCTGCATGGCTTGTAGGATCATTAAGATTTTTTCCATTACTAATTCCTTCTGATATGATTTTATTATCTTTAACTAAAATTGCTCCCACTGGAAAACCTTTTAGCCTTATCGAGTCTTTTGATTTACCTATTGCTATTTTTAGAAAATGTTTATCTTCTTTCATTTTATTTATGATTTCCCCATTGCCATCTTGGCTTTTCTCCTTTGTAATATTGTATGAGCCAGGCTATTAGAGTTAATGTTAGTGCTGGAAGGACGAAAGAGTATAATGTGTCTGAGACTGAATGTGAGTTTTTGTCTATTTGTATGAATGTGAAAATGAGAGAAAATATCCAGATTGTTATAACTAAATAGGCTTGCCAAGTTGCTGGTTTCCAGCCCCAACCGTATGCTTTTCTTTTAAACCAATATTTCACCTAATATGAACCTCGGATAAATATAAATACTTTGTGGTTTTATATAAAATATGTCTAGACTAAAATTTGAAGTTAAAAAGGAAATTATTGACTTGATTAAATCTGGTAGAAGTCTTAATCAAATTATTAAAGAAACAGGAATGGGAAAAACTACTATTTATTATTATATTAAGAAAATTAGAGGTAGGAAGTATAAATCTATAAAATTAAATCTAAGTAATGATGAATTAATTGGAGAAATTATCGGTCTTTTTGCTGGCGATGGTTACTATTTGAATAATGAAAATAGATACGATTACAGAATAAAGATATTCTTTAATTCTAAAGAAAATAAATTAATAGAATATTATCGAAATTCATTTTATAAGTTAACTGGTAAGTTTCCCGGAGTAGTGCGTAGTAGGTCTGTTAAGATTATGCAAATGTCTGGGAAGATTTTATGTAATTTTGTTTTGGGTTATTTATCTTTTAGTAATAGAAAAACGGCCACAGTTGCTCTAAAAGATAAGTCTTACTATAAGAATAAAGAGTTTATGAGGGGTTTTTTGAGAGGTTTGGTAGATTCCGATGGTTACGTAAGAAAAGATAGAAAAGAAATTTATTATGGTTCTATTTCTAAAATGTTATTTAATGATTTTTTAAAAGGTTTAAATATTTTTAATTTTAAATATAAAACATATTTACAAAAAAGTAAATATTCTGATTTTTATAAAGTAAGAATTTCTGGAGATGAAGTTGATAGATTTAAATCTTTTATTAAGCCAGTAAAAAGATTATAAACGCCCCAGCTCGGATTTGAACCGAGGACCCCAACCTCCGCAAGGTTGTGCTCTAAATCCATGCTGAGCTACAGGGGCATATATAAGCTTAAGCAGAAAGAGGTATTAAAAATGTTGGGTTTTCATTTAATGAAATGGGATAATTACTAATTCCTTTGTTGCTGTTGTTAAGACTTCTGCTTTGGCTTTTCTTATCACTATACAGTCTTCAATTCTTACTCCAAATTGGTTTTCTATATAACAGCCAGGTTCAACAGTTGTAAATACATTTTCTTTTAAATTGTAGTCTATGGAACTCAATGTACTTGCTTCATGAACTTCATAACCTATTCCGTGTCCGAGAGAGTGGTTCATGACTCCTGGAGTGGTTTTTTCAATAGATTCCTTCGCATATTTGTAAATATCTTTGCCATTTCTACCTGGTTTTATCTTATTTATAGATTCTAGCTGAATGTTTTTAACAATGTTATAGACTTGCATGATTTCTTTATTCGGATTACCAAAGAAGAAGCATCTAGTCATATCCGAACAGATATTCTTGTATTTTGCTCCGAAGTCTATTAGTATAATTTCATCTTTCTTTATTTTTCTGTCTGAAGTTGTGTGGTGTGGAACTGCTGAATTTTCTCCAAATGCTACTATTGTTTTGAAAGAAGGCTCACCTGAAAGGTCAATCATTCTTTTTTCTATTTCTTTTGCTAGAGATTTTTCAGTTAGGTCTTTATTTACCCAGGAAGGAATTTCCTTAGCTATTTGATTTACTATATTGCATGCTTTTTTAAAGCGATGATATTCACTTTCATTCTTTTGGTCTAATATTTGAGAGATTAGTTTAGATATGTCAACTTTCTTAAAACGAAGTTTTTTGTTCCTAGATATGGAAATTAAGGAATAGTTTATACCTAAAGTTTTTATTTTTGGAAACTTTTTCTTTATATCTGATAGCTTTTTTATTACAAGATAGTTTAATCCAGTGCTTTTAGCTTCTAATTCTTCAAGTTCAGTTACTAAAAGTGTAGGTTTGTCTTTGTATAAAAGAAGACTAGAATATATGAATGAACCTTCTTCTATTCCTGAAAAAGCAAAGAAACTGCTATCTTTTAATGGTTCAATGTTCATTATTAAAACTGCATCAACTTTCGATTTAGAAAGAAGCTCTTTTATTCGATTCATCAAACTTCAAACATTTTTAAGATTAAAAATGTTTGTCTAATTCCTTTGAATATTTATGGAGTTCAGAATTATTAAACCAGACACTTATCTCTCTGTTTGCATTTTCTATAGTGTCTGAGGCATGAATTAGGTTTCTTAATACTCTTTTATTGTCATCTGCCAAAGTGTACGATTCGATCATTGCGTAATCTCCTCTTATTGTCCCTGGAGCTGCTTGTCTTGGTTCAGTATTACCTACTATCTTTCTTACTACTTCTATTGCATGAGGTCCTTCTAAGACTAAGGCTATTATCGGTCCTTCTTTTAAGAAAGTAACAAGCCAGGATTGAATTGTCTTACCCATTTCAATGTGATTTTTATAAGGCCAAGATTTACCTTTTTCATCATATACTATTTTTGTTTTGTCATGGACTTTTTTAGCCCATTCTTCATCTAGTGGATAGTGATTTAGAGCAATTTCATCATCTGCCCAGATCATTTTCATTCCTGCAAGTTTTAATCCTGTCTCTTCAAAGCGAGTTATTATTTTTCCTACAAGATTTCTCTGAATGGCATCATGTTTCAATAAAACTAGTGTTTGTTCGTTGGCCATGATTTATTTTAGAAAGGAAGGTTCATAAAGATTGTTGTAGTTTTAGATAAATATGGATAAAACACAATTATTGAAGGAAATAGAGTATAAATGCGGACAAGCAGATTTACCTTTAAAGCAAGGATCTACAAATCTAGTTTTTGGAAAGGGTAATCCTAAAGCTGAAATAATGTTTGTTGGGGAAGCGCCAGGTAATAATGAAGATTTACAGGGAATGCCTTTTGTTGGTGCCGCTGGTAAGAATCTCGATAAGTTGCTTGCCGGTGTGAGATTATCTATGGAAGATGTGTATATTGCAAACATATTGAAATATAGGCCTCCAGAGAATAGAGTGCCTTTAACTGAAGAGATAAAGGAGCATACTGTTTGGCTGTTAGAACAGATAAAATGTATAAAACCTAAAATTGTATGTTCCCTGGGAAATTATGCTACTAAGTTTTTTTTATCTCTGGGAGAGGTCGATAAAATGGATAAAGTTGAAGGAATTACTCAGTTGCATGGTGAAGTTAAAATTATTGATATGCAAGGGTTAAAGATAAAACTTATACCTTTATTTCATCCAGCAGCCATTATTTACAATAGAAAGTTGATAGGTTTATGGGAGGCAGATATGGAAATTGTTAAGAAAGAAATTGCGCAGGCGAGTTTAAGTTAATTGATTTGATCTTTATGAATTTGTAATGTGCTGGTTTTGTTTCTTCTTTATCGATTTTATCTTTTAGAGTGTAGACTTTCTTATTATCTTTTAGATAGTATTTTAGGTTCATTTTAATTCAAAAGCCAATTTCTTTGATTTGGCGTTTGTGTTAATTCTAGAGGTTATTTCATTTAAAGTGATGTTTGCTTCTTTGAAATCTAGAGCCTTTACAGTAATTGAAAATTGAGATGAACCCAGGTATTTTATGTCTGCTTTTTTTGATTCAGGTGTTAATATTGATTTTATATCCTCTATTCCATTTGAAGAAAGTGATTTCAAGGTGAATACCTTTTTTACTTCTTTTTCTCTTGTTTCTTTTTCTTCTAAAAGAGGAATTAGCTTTTCAACTTCAGGCTTTGTGAAGAATTCTTCAAGCATTTTCTTATTCTTTCTTGATTCTTCAATAAACTCTAATACAGTATATTTGGCCTTTATGTCTTTTATCTTTTTTTCAGGTTCTTTTGTAAATGTTTTAAATATACTAATAAGATTTCTTTCTTTTTTATAATTCTCAAGAGCTTGTTCCCTTTCTTTACCCATAACTCTTCTTAGGCTTAATTGGACATGATCTTTATCTATGCTTAGCACTTTACAAACTACTTTTTTGTTAGGGGTGACATATTCTCTTATGTTTCTTATACGTCCAGCAGCTACTTCAGACATAGCCATGCTCCCTACTCCATGATCTTCTATTTGTAAGAATACTGAGGCTCCTTCTACGCTTTTAACAGTACAAAGAACAATATCACTAACCTTTAATTGCATAGTACAAACCTCCAGCGGGTTTCTACGAGTTCCAGCAACCTTTCTAATTGCACAGTAGAACCTCCTTGATTGGGGCACGGATTTTAGCTTTTCCACCAGATGTTTTTGTTAAGAGATAATTGCATTTTGAGCATTTTTTATTTGTAGAACATTTTCCATAGACTATTGTGCTAAAACTGCACCTTGGGCAGGTTATTTTGAGAAATGCAGTTCTTTTGGTTCTATCCATAGTAGTGTAATAAATACCTGTTTTTTAAAGGTTGTTGTGTCAAGATTCTGAAGAATCTTGAGCATCCTAAAATTTATCAATTTTTTGATATGTTTAAACTTGAATTAGTTCGGTTTCTAATTGTTTTTTTAGTTCTTCTATGAACAGAGATTCATGATCCTTTGAAATTAGGCAGCCGGCAGCGTTAGGATGCCCTCCAACTTCACCTCCAAGAGGGACAACTACTTTATGAAGGACTTCTCGAACATTTCTACCATTTTTCCCCGCTAACCTTGCTGAGACTTTTATTTTATCATTATTGTAAGCTAAACCTATAAGTATTGTTCCTTCTTCATATGTAGAAGAGTGAGAAAGTATAGAAGTTACTGTTCCAATTATTGTGTCTTTTATTTGATCTTTTGCATTGAATATAGTATAATTTTTACCAGATATTTTCTCATTTTCATTTACGTATTTTAATGCCGCTATTAGATGTTGTTTATATTGTATGTATATCTTTTCAGCTTCATCTTTAGAGTATTTATTTCCAAGACAGAGACCTAGAGCGGTTTGTGGAGAGTCCATTCTGCTACATGAATTTATAAGTGCGGAAAGTTCCCTTGCATCTTCTAGTCTATTAAAGAATTTTATCATGTATATGTTTCCAATTATATTTTGAGATTCTTTCCCATTTACACATCTTAACATAACTGCAGTTATTAGTGAAGACATTTCTTCTTCTGTTAATTCATATAATGATTTGAACTTTCCATTTATTTTCTGAATATTTGCTTCTTTTAGAATTTCTATTACTCCTTTATATGAGCCTGAAACGCCTGGAATGTAAGGATTAGAGGAATATTCTAATGCTTTGTCTAAAGAACGTGTCGCAGGGTAAATTAGAAGACCTTTTTTTACTAGTGCTTCAGATTCTGTTAAAACTGTATCATAGAACTTTCCTAAGTTTTTTTCAAACATATCTCCCACCATTCCGATTATTGCTAAATTTGCTAAATCTTTATTTTTTATAGATAGAGTTTTTGCGAAGAGATAGCAAATTCCTGCTCCAGAAATTATTTCTTCTCTTGTTTTTATTGGATTTATCATCAATACGTTTTCAGGTATTTCTTGAACTATTTCATGATGATCAAAGATTATAATTGGGCATTTTTTATTTTTTAGGTAATCTAGAGAACCAGATGCAAGGTCTACAAAGATGAGAATATTATTTTCTGGAAGAGAGGCAATAAATTCTCCTTCAAGATTTTTTACAATGTTAAGAGAGAATCTTTTATTCCAGCGCTGTAATGTTCGAGACATAATTGCTGCAGAAGTTATGCCATCTGTATCAAAATGACTTATTACTTTGATAGGCATAGAATTAGATAATTCATCTATTTTTTTTATTGCTTCATTTATTGAATCTATTAGCATATTTCCTCTTTTTCAAGCTGGAGAATGTAGAAATCTGGCTTTTTAAGTTTTAACTATGCTTCAAGCTGTTTTTTTGCTCTATTTAAATCCCATAATTTTTTATGTAGGGTTTTTAGTGCAGTGTAATCGTGTTTGTTTTTTGCTATATGTCTTTCAAGATTTGCCTTGCTTTTTTCAATTTGAGGTACTTGAGTTTCAATAGTTTGTTTTTCTTCTTTTAGAAATGCAGTTATCTTCTTTCCAAGAAGCTTTGCTCTAGGAATTCCGTGTTGGTCTCTTAAAATTAATCCTATCTTAGCAGGAGAGTTACCTTCTTTATGCAGAGCTAAAATTATCTTAGATAATTCTGCTGGTTTTATTTTTACCCAATCAGGTTTTACTTTTTCTGTTTCTTTACTCATGGTTTGTTGAGAAAAATAGGCATTAAAAAGGTTGTGGTTTTCTAAAAATGGATAGGAAGTAAAGATTTAAAAAGCGTTTTTCTTATGCATAATTGCTTAGACCCAGAACCACACTGGTCGGTGACTGGCGAGCACGAAGTTTTGACCTTACTATAATAGTACAAACAAAATGAAGATACCAAAAGAAATGAATCGATACTGCCCGTATTGCAGGAAGCATACATCTCAGACTGTGGCTACTGCTAAACAGCGTTCTAGATCGGCTACACACCCATTATCTAGAGGTTCAACGTCTAGACTTGAGTCAAGAGGATTAAGAGTAGGTTATGGTAACCAAGGAAGATATTCTAGAAAAGGTCCTAAAGACTGGAAGAGAAAGACTAAGATTACTAAGAGAATTACTTTAATGTATAAGTGTAAAACATGTAATAAGATGAAGGGTATAAAGAAAGCTATAAGAACAGGAAGAATTGAAATAGGAGATAAAATAAGTAAATAAAATGGCACAAGAAATAAAGAAAAAGAAAAATGTACAGAAACAGTTCTTCGAAGTGAAAGCTCCGTTAACTAGCACAAAGATAATGCTTTATGCAGCTTCTACTGAAGAGCTTGAAGGAAGAACTATAAAATTAGATATGACTAAAAATTTGAGAGGAAAGAATCTTGAATTGATTATGAAAGTGAAGAAGGGAGAAAATGGATTGGAAGCTTATCCTGTTTCTAGCAGGTTAGTAAGCGCTTATATGAGAAGAATGGTTAGAAAGGGAACTGATTATGTAGAAGATTCTTTTACAACTAAGTGTAAGGATTATGAACTTGTCGTAAAGCCATTTTTGATAACAAGAAAGAAAGTTTCAAGAGCAGTTAGAAATGAATTAAGAAAGAGCGCCCAAGAATATCTTAAAGGAATTATGACTCCTAAGACTTCTCTAGAATTGTTTAGTGATATTATGGTTGGAAAGATACAGAAAGAATTGTCTTTGAGATTAAAGAAGATTTATCCATTAGCTTTGTGCGAAATAAGAATCTTTGAGATAATTGATAAGAAAGATTAAAATTTTAAAATGAGCTCAACATATAACCCATGTCCAAAATGCAAGGGAACTAGGAGAATTATGAATTCTAAAGGTATTGTGCATCCATGTTGGGATTGCTTAAATGCTGGACAGATGGATCAACATGATAAAAACCCTAAAGATTCTGGGATAAAAATTTAGATAATATCTTTTAGTGAATTAGATTAGTTTTTAAATAATATGTCTCTTTTACTTTGATAATAAACTAGTGAAATATCAAAATGTTTTTACAACAACCTGCTGTAGCTATTACTGATTTTATTTTAACTTTAGAGACAATTATTTTAGCTTTTATTATATTAAATATATCTGTAAAAAGTAAATTAAAAGGAGTATCCTTTCTTTTTTATATTTCTCTAGCCTTAGGTTCTCTTATAGGTGGAATAGTTCATGGTTTCTTTCCTGACATAGGCTCTTTTTGGAATCTTATCTTATGGAAAGTTACTATGATCTCAATAGGTTTGGTAGCGCTCTTTGCTTGGTTAATAGCAGGAAACTTAGTTTTACCTAAATATAATAAATTAATTTTATATGTTGCATCTTTAGAATTTATATTTTATTCTATTTTTGTACTATTTGTTGATAGTCAATTCAAAATTGCTATACTAAACTATTTTCCAGCAATTATCTTCCTTTTTATTTCTTTTGGGATTTTATGTTTTAGGAAGAATTATTCATCTTTATGGGGGTTAGCTGGAATCATATTAACCTTTGTAGCTGTTTGGATTCAAGAAGCCCAAATAAGTTTACACTCAATTTACTTTAATCATAACGCACTTTATCATTTAGTTCAAGGTATAGCTCTTTTACTAATATTTTTTGCTTTGAAGAGGATTATCTCGAAAAAGATAAAATCATAATAAATAGCCCCGCCCGGATTCGAACCGGGGTCCCGAGCGCCAAAGGCTCGTATCCTAGACCGCTAGACTACGGGGCTAATGATAATTAATGGCTTAAAAGGATTTAAAAGGGTTTGGATTTTTTGTATTAGATATGGGGAAGGTTATTCTTTTTGACTATGATGGTACTATTTTGAATAGTATGGATGTAGTCTATAAAGAGTACAATAAGATTGCTGTCAAGTACAAAATGAAAAAAGTAGCTAGTTTTACGGATTTTATGAACTTATACGATACTAATATTTATGATTCTTTTTTTAAACTAGGTTTAGATAAAAATAAGACGAAAGAATTTATATCTGATTTTAGAAGGCCTTTAATAGAGGCAGATGATAAACTTCACTTATTTGATAAAATGGATGAAGTTGTTGAAAAGATTTCTAAAAAGCACTTAGTAATAGTCATAACTTCAAATGTGACTGAAGTAGTGGAGTATTCTATCAAAAATCATGCTGTTAAAGGTGTTAGTGAAGTTATTGGAGGCGATAAAGAGATAAGTAAAGTTAAGAAGATAAAATCTATTATTGAAAAGTATCCTAAATCTCAGATTTATTATGTTGGAGATACAAAAGGAGACATTGTCGAGTCTAAAAAAATAGGAGCTATTGCAGTAGCAGTTACTTGGGGGCATCATTCAAAGAAAAAATTAAGTGACGCTGGAGCAGATTATATTGTTGATAAGCCTGAGGAATTGTTGAATATCCTTTGCTAGTATTGAGCTTTGTATCTTCCTCTAGATTCTACTTTATCCAATTGTTTTAGAACTGTTTTTGAGTTTGATGATGTTTTTTTGTATGCTTTAAGAATAGATTTCCAGACTTGATTTGCGTGTTTGTAATGTTTTGCTTCTAGGGCTTCTTTTAATACATGTAAGTCTGTGGCTTTATCTTCGGCTCTTTTGGATTCAAAACCTAGTCCAAAATCTATGAAATACAAGTAAGGCACCAAGGTTCCTTTACATTCAACCTCCTTCAAAATCATATTACTAGTAGTTAAGTCTCCGTGAATTATATTTTTGTCATGTAATTTTGCTAGATTTTCTCCTATTAGCTTTGCTATTTTCGATTTGTTTTTGGAAGTGTTTAGATATTGTGCAAGTTTCTTACCTTTTATGTATTCAAGTTCAATCTGACTAGAATTGTGTTTTATAACTTTTGGAACAGGAATTAGAAAAGATGCTTTTCCAAGAAGTTTAAATTCTTTTTTTGTTCTTATTCTTCTAAGCTTTTCATCTAATTCAGGTAATCTGTATGATTTTTTAATTCTATCTTTTAGAATTATATTCTTCTTTAAGGAGATGATTGCTTCTGCTCCTTGCGCTATTACTTTTCCCATCTTGCTAGAATTATAATGAGGCCGATAACAAGCCCGATATCCACAACTATGCAGTATTTGCAGTACGCATTAAGAACAAATTGTTGTAAATATAGGAAATATATTGCGATTATTGCTCCAATAATTGTTCCGATTTGTATGGTGGCCTTTTTTATTTCATGAGGGTCTCTTATGTGAAGATATGTTAAAAGTGCAAGGAATGCGAAAATGAATATCCCATATTCGCTATTTTTTATTCCAAAGGTATAGGCATATTTTGAGCTGGTTACTAAATTGCATCCAGTTTCTTCTCCACAGAATAGTGGCGTTTCTTGTGTTGCAAGCATCACTGAGCTAATGAAGCTTATTACAAAAATTGCAAGTAATAAATGATATTTATGTTTCATGTTAATAATAAATAACTTAGGGTTTTAAACTCTTTCCAATCACTTAAAATCTAGCTTTCTTGCTGAATTTCTTTGCAAGTTTCATCATTGTTTTTTGATCTAGTGAACCTGATTCAATTCCTTTCATAGAACCAGACATTGAAGTCATTTCCTTTAACATTTTGAATTGTTTTATTAAAGCACGAATGTCAGAAGTTGAAGTACCTGAGCCGTGAGAAATTCTTTGCAGTCTAGACGTTTGTTTTTCTATTATTTCAGGATTTTCTCTTTCCTCTTTAGTCATTGAGCTAATTGCGTGTTTCCAGCGTTTAGTCTTTTTTTCTTGCTGTTCCATCATTTCAGGCGACAGTTTATCCTTTATCTTTCCTAGACCAGGAATCATAGACATTATTTTATCCATACTACCCATTGAGCTCATTGATTCTAACTGAGTTGCTAAATCGTCTAGCGTGAATTTTCCTTCTGAAAGCCTTTGTTGCTGGGAAGCTATTTCATCTTTATCCATTACTGAATGGATTTTTTCCATTAATGTTTTTAGATCGCCCATGCCTAGAAGCCTTGAAAGGAAAGATTCTGGATCGAATGATTCTAAGTCTGAATTTTTCTCACCTGTTCCTAAGAAAATAACTGGAGCTTTAACTTCTGCACAAGCAGTTAATGCTCCTCCTGCTTTTGCAGTTGAGTCCATTTTGGTTATTATTACTCCAGACATATCTACTGCTTCTTTGAATTTTGATGCTTGCGTTCTAGCTGTTTGTCCTACATCTGCAGACATTACAAGTATTGTTTCAGTAGGTTTTGAGAGTTTAGATATATCTTTTATTTCTTTTATCAAATCAGAGGAGAGCGCATCTCTTCCTGCTGTATCTACTAGAACTAAATCGTATTTATCTAAATCTTTTTGATATTTTTTCCAGATCTTAACTGCTGATTTTTCTTCTTTATCTATAAAAACTGGCAAATTTAATTTGTCAAATAATTGCTTTAACTGCTCTGAGGCTGCTGGGCGATGGACGTCTAGTCCTATTGCGCAGACCTTGCTTCCACGCTTTGCATAGTAACTAGCTAATTTACTTATAGTTGTAGTTTTTCCTTGACCATATAAACCAAGCATAAGCCAAACATTATGTTTTTGCAATTGAATTTGCTTGCTTTCTCCCAGTATTTTGACAAGTTCATCATGTAATAATTTTATTATATGTTCTTTCTTTTCAAGGCCTGAAATCCTTTCATCTAAAGCAGCTTGTTTTATCTTTTTTGTAATTTCAAGGACTAGTCTTACATTTACATCTGCCTCAATTAAAGCCCTTTGAATGTCTTTTATTATTGAATCTACTAAATTCTTATCAAGAAATATAGCATTAGCTATCTTGTCTGTTGTTTTTCGTAATACTTCTGATAACTTATCTAACATGAAAAAAGGAGTCTTATAAAGGTATTAAAGGTTTTGGGTTTAATTTTCTAGAGGCAAATTCTTTCCTTTCCAGATTTGATCTTTTTGTTTTCTAGTATCTATCATTATTTCTATACCGTTGTTGTCTGGGTCGGAAAAGTATATTGCTTTGCTTATTACATGATCTATTAAGCCATAATCTATGTTGTTTTCTTTTAGCTTTTTCATTATTTCTTGAAATTCTTTCTTAGTTTGCACTTCAAGTGCAAAATGGTATAGCCCTAGAGTATTTTCATCTACGGGATTTGCATCATCTCTTTCCTGTAATGCTAATGCATGATGTTCTTCTCCCAAATGTAAGAATAGAAAAGGACCTACTCTTTCTCTAACTTTAAAACCTAGAATATTAATATAGAATGCTTCTGATTTCTTTAGACTTGAAATTTTGAGATGGATATGATTGAGTTTCATTTAGATTAGATTTACTAATTGTTAATAAAGTTGTGGTTTAGGTATATTTAAAAGCACATTGTTTTGATAATTTTATGATCCAACAAGATAATGTAATAAGCCATTTAACTGAGTTAGCTAAGCTTCCTCAGAGAGGAGTTATTGGTAGATTAAATGTTAATGATTTAGTTAATAAAAGTAGTGGACTTTCTTACAGTATAGATGATTTAGGTATTTCTAGAGTTCTTGGTAATTTTCCTTTAGATGCATTACCTTATGGACCAGTTTATCGTTCTTTTAGAAATCCAAAACAAGATATATTGGGCCTTTTTGGAAAAGATACAAATATTCCTTTTTCAAGAGCGGTTGAATCTAGCGTTGGAGAATGTTTAGAAAAAGCTACTTTGCTTCAATTGGCCGTTCAAGATAACATGCCCTCTTTTTTAGTTAACGGAGCTATGTCTGAAGGAGATTCTTTAGATGGTTATCACGCTTTTAATGTGGTTTTTTCTTCTGGAAAGCCTTTTCTAGTTGATGTACAAAATCCTTTAAGAAAAGAAGAAGCTGGAAAACCTATTCGCCCATTTGTAGCCCCTATTTTAGGTATTGAACATGACTGGTTTGAGTTACCTGAGAATTGGAGACAAGGTAGAGCATATTATTTATCTTAATTATGTATTATATTATGTTGTATAAATTCTAAAGTTTTAAGGTCAGACCAGTATCTCTCTTTCTTGCTTTTTCCTAAGAAACCTGCATGGCCTCCATGATTAGTTATTATTAAATTAATATGTTTGTTTTTCCTTATATCTTTATTGTAGAATGAGTTAACTGGAACTAGAGGATCATCCTTAGAGGTAATTATAAGTGTTGGAATATGGATATTTTTTATATATTTGATAGCACTCGCTCTATCATAATAGTCTCTTATTGACATGTAGCCCGTGTTTTTTGTTTGATAAATAGAGTCGAAATCTTTTACTGATGAAATGTCTGATAAGGGTGTTAAATCGTATAGGTTTGGAAGATGAATGTGTTTTTGTTTTATCAGAGATTTTAAACTTAGAAGAATTTTAAGTTTGTATAGCCAGTTTTCAGTCTTTTCAGATGCCTTTCCTGCTTCTTCTAAGTCTATTGCTGGAGAGATTGCAGTAAGAGAAAATACTTGCTTTGGAGAGATATATTCTCCAGCCCACTTTAGAGCAAGATTTCCTCCAAGAGAGTATGATACTATTGAAATGTTATTGTGTTTATTTTTAATAAGGTAAGAAATAACTGCTTGTAAGTCTGAGCTTTGACCAGCATTATAAATTGAAGGAGTTAGATTAGCAGTATTTCCACATCCGCGCATATTCATTCTTATTATATTAAATCCATCAGTATATGCATGGCGGCTCATGCGTTCTACATAGGCCGAATTACTGCTACCCGTTAAACCGTGAATAATAAGGAGAGTTGGAGAGTTTTTCTTTTTTTGAAATGTACAATCTATCGCTAGCTTTCCTTCTTTTATATTTATTAGAATTCTTTTATTTTTATAAGAATCAGGAGGCCTTGGGCCTTTAGCTATTAAACCTAAAATTGTTTGTATATGTCTATTATCGAATAAGGGTATAAATTTTGATGTTGGTTTATGAATGTGCATTGTTATTTTTAAGTAGAAGGATTTTTTAATGGTTTGTGTTATTAGAATTAATGAAAAAAACAAGTGCAGGTATTTTGATATATAAAATAGTTGAGGGGAAGTTGAAAGTTTTTATCGTTCATCCTGGAGGGCCTTTCTGGAAAGGTAAGGATGAGAAATCTTGGGATTTTCCTAAGGGAGAGTTAGATGAGGGAGAGGATTTACTTGAAGCAGGAATAAGGGAACTTAAAGAGGAGACTGGAATAGATTTTTCTAATAAAAAGAGGGAAGAATTTTTATCTTTGGGAAATATAGTTAGAAAAGATGGGAAGACAGTCCATATTTTCGCAATTGAAGGAGACTGGTCAGGGATATTAATGGGAAGCAGTTATGTGACTGTTGTAGATGGGAAAAGCGGGAAACAAATAAGATTCTTAGAAGTTGATAATGCTGGTTTTTTCAGTGTTGAAGATGCAAGGAAGAAAGTTTTTGCTAGTTTAGTTGAATTTTTGGACAGATTGGAAGATAAGTTAAAGTGATTATTCCAATCCTAGGTTTTTCAGGATTGTTTTCTTTGTAAAAGGCGTGAGATCTTTGTAATCTTGTCCGGTACCTAGGAAGTAAATTGGTTTTTTGGTTATGTGGGAGACTGATAGGATGGTACCTGCTTTCTTATCTATATCTGCTTTGCTCAAAATTATTCCATCAATTCCTGCGGTTTCATTGAATGTTCTTGCTTGTTCAATTGCATCATTTCCAGTTATTGATTCTCCTACAAATATTTTTAGATCTGGTTTTGAGACGCGTATAATTTTTTCCATTTCTTTTAATAAGTTTGATTTTGTGTACATTCTTCCTGCTGTGTCTATTAGAACACATTGTATCTTATGAGATTTTGCGTATGAAATTGCATCAAATGCTACTGAAGAAGGGTCTGAACCATATTGGCTTGAAACAATTGGAACTTTCAATTTGTTTGCGTGTGTTTGAAGCTGTTCTATGCTAGCTGCACGAAAAGTGTCTGCAGCTGCTAATACGCATGAAATTTTCTCTTCTTTTAGATAATGTGCTAGTTTCGCAATGGAAGTTGTTTTTCCAGTTCCATTTATTCCAAAGAAGAGAATGACGAAGGGTCCATCTTTCTTTTCTTTTATTTGTTTTATAATACTCGGAGGTTCTTGCAGAAGAGAAAGAATTGCTTCCTTTAAGGCAGCTAAGATTCTTGCAGGTGCTTCTGTTTTCTTTATCTGTTGATCTACTAAAGATTGTGATAGAGAAGCACGAATAGCATCCACTGCTTCTAATGCTACATTGTTTTCTAGTAAAGTTATTTCTAGGTCCTCAAAGGCCTCATCAAAATCAGTTTGTGAAAGTTTTGATGTTGATATTTTCCTTAGAAGTTTAGTGAAGAAGTTGCCTGATTCTTTTTCAGTTTCCTGGCTTTTTTCTATTTTTTCTGTTTGAATGGGCGTTTCAGATTCGGTTATCAGTTGATCTACTTCTTTATCGAGTTTTCTTTCTGAATATGTTTGAGATTTTGAGCTTTTTACAGATTTCGGCTTTTCTTTAATGCTCTTGCTCTCTGCTTTAGCTTTCTTTTTAGGTTTTTTCTCTACTTTTTCAGGCTTATTAGCTACCCAGCCTTGAATCTTTTTCTTTAGGAAATCAAACATATTTGAGGATATGCACAGGGTTTTATAAATATAGAGAATTCAAGTAAATTGAGCCTTGAAGTTATCACCCATGAGAGTACAATCATTTTTATAAAGAGTTTTTGACCTCTTTTAATATGCTTAATTATAATGATGTTTACGAGATATTGAGAAAAGAAAAGTATAGTGAGATTCTACAGCCATTACCTAAGGATTTTCTTAAGGATGTTGGAGAGTACTTGAATGATAGGAAAGAACAGAGTGCAAAGGATGAGGATATGTTCAATGAAAGCGTTTTAAAGAATAAGAAACAGCTTGAGAATTCTATAGCTTTGTTTAAGGAGATTATACTTAGAAGGAAAAAGAAGCTATTGAATTTGGTCTTTGTGGCTACTGAAACGGGCATAATGAAGAGAGATTATGAGAATATGATGCCTTTTGAGAAGGAGATGTTTGATAATTTAGTAAGGGCTTTTGAAGAAGGAGATAAGATGCTTACTAGAATAATGCAGGGAAAGAATGAAACTTATAAAGAGGAAAATACTATGATCATCTTTAGCCAGAATGTTGATAAGTTCGTAGATATGTCTGGGAATACTATTGGGCCTTTTTCTTCTGGGGAACTAGCTAATTTAGATAGAGTTGTTTCAGAGATATTGATTTCAGATGGAAAGGCTAGAAAGGTTGATGATTAGTTTCTTTTTGGGAATGCTTCTTTTCTATTTCTAATGAATATAGTTATTGCATAAATTATTGAGCCTATGTAACCCAGTATTAGGTCATTCATTGTATCACTTAATGGTTCTTGAAGAAGGTTGAATTTTTCAAAACCTGCTAAATCTCTAATATATACTCCTTGAAGTTTTAGGTCAAATAGTCTGTCTAGTATAAATTCAGTTATTTCAAATAATCCTAAAATTCCCGCTGTTATGAAGAAAGTGTAGGTTATTTTCCATTTCAGTTCTAGATTTAATTTATCCACCATATGGTATGTAATTATACTCATTAAAATTGGAATTATGAAGTGCTGTATTTTGTCATAATTAGGATATAAGTAATATAATGGACTTAGCATTAAAGTCACTAATGCAATTATAATAACTATTAGGTAATGATGCATTTTATATCTTAGATCAAAGAAATGGTCTATGAAGTAGAAAAATGAAAGAGCGAATATTGTGGCTATTACTCTTAATATAAATGATGCATTTTGGAAGAAATATATAGCAAGAAGAAGGGCAATTGATAAACCAATTACTGTTCTTCTTTTGTGCTGGTAAATATAAGATTGTTTATTAGTGTGCATCTAATATATATGTTTGAGTGATATTAAATAGGTTATCATTAGAACCAAGGTTCTAAGACTCCTTTTTATACTGAACCACAATCTTTAAGTATTATTTCTTGACCTAAATTTTATGGATAGATTAAGACCCGTAACTCCAAGTTTTTCGCATGCATTTACAAGATTATTAAATGATGTAGAGATAGAGAGAGCAATTAGAGATCGATCTATTTATTTAGACAGGCCGGAAGTTTATCTTGATAAACGCAGAAAAGATTTAATTCAGCCAGCAAGTATGGATTTATTGCTTTTAAGAGAAGAAGAAACTGAGCCTATTTTATCTGAGGAATTTTTAGAATCTAGAGGAAGAAAAGAAGTTAAAGAACATTATGTTTGTGATGTTCATCCGAATTTAAGTAGAGATTTTATAACTTTTTGGCCAGGGCATCAAACAGAAGTGGCTGTAATGCATCTTCAAGATTGGAGTCATGATATTCTAGCTGCTGAAATAGAATTGAGAAGTACCTTAAGGAGAGCTGGATTAGATATAGGTTTTAACCCATTTGGATTAGGTAGGCAAGGTCTAAATGATTATTGCTTTTTCTCAATAAGAAATCCTCAGTCATATCCCGTTTCAATAGAAAAAGGAGCAAAAATCGCTCAATTATTATGGTTAGATAGGCGTTTACAAGATAAACAAGATTTCGTTTTTGTTGATGGAGTAAATTATCTTAAAGATGTTTGTCCAATTAAATTTGGTTCTGGAATTCCAATTTGTAATAATCAAGGTCTATTAAAATTAATAGAATCAGGAGACTTAGGAATTTCACCTAGAGCTACACTAGAATCAGGAGTAGTCGTATTTCATTCGGGAAATATTGCAAGTTACAATGGACAACAGCACGTAGTAATGAAAAGAGAAGGTAAGCCTGAAGGTATTTCTGTTGTTCAAAGAAATCAAGCCATTTTTAATATTGAGCCAGGTCAATTTGTAGATATAGAAACAAGAGAAAAAATTAGACTGAGCAATAAGGTGGGAATGCATGTATATTATTCTTTTAATCAATCAAATGATATGTTAGAAGGTTGGAGTATTGAAGATGTAATAAATGATATTTCTACAAAATCCTCTTCTGGTGGTTGGGTAGATCCAGGTTATGGTTCAAAAACACCAGAGGGTGCAGTCTTCTCAGCTCAAAGAAAAGCATTTACAAAACCAATAACTATCAGAGAAGGAGATCCAATTGCAGTAGGTATTGTTTATTATTTTCCAAAGGGAGTTGGATTAGAATATGGGTGTGGAAGAGGATCACATTATGATGGTGCGAGCAAATTTCTAGCACCGAAAGGATAATCAGATTTATTTAATTTTCTATTTTAGGCAGGCGATTTAAAATTTCCTTTACAACTTGGTTTTTATTTTTTCTATTAGTATCTATTACGATGCCGTAATTAAATCGAGATACAAGATTATAGACTGCGTGTGCGGCTCCTTGACCATAAACTTTACTTCTTTTACTATCTCTATTTATACAAACTTCAACAGGAGCTTTTAAGTCAAAAACAATTTGCTTAAATTTCAAGCTTTTCTCTAAATGGGAGATTTGTTCTTTATGATAAAAGCAACCGTCCAAAATAACGATTTTCTTATTTTTTAGAGCTTTTTTTATTTCAGGAAGAATGATATTATTAGCTTTAATAAAATTCCTTACGGGAATGCAAGGCTCTTTTCCTCTTTTGTCTAAGTTATTATCTGAGAGGATTTTATCCATAGAGAAATATTTCGCTTTTAACTGTTTGCTTAAAAGTTTAGAGATTGTAGTCTTACCAATTCCTAATGGTCCTCTAATTATAATATAATATGACATATAAGAAGATATTCTGCTTTAATTTTAAATCTATTTAAAATAAAAGCCTCCAGGGGGAATCGAACCCCCGACCCCTAGTTTTTTTGGTCGATTCTTACAAAACTAGTGCTCTAAGCCAACTGAGCTATGGAGGCAAACTAGAACCAAGGTTCTAAGGTTTTTATCCTAAGACTCCTTTATTCCAACTATTATATTGATTATAATGCTATTAAAAAGGTTTTGATTAAGCTTAAATAGACTTTAATTGTGGTAAAATAGTTGGCACTATAGTCTATCGGTTAGGACACATCTTTGACGTGGATGGAGGCCCAGTTCAACTCTGGGTAGTGCCATTTTCCTCTTTTGCGAAAATTTATATACTAGAAAGGTGTTGTTGTAGGATATACATTAGTATGAGTTGGAAAGAGTTTTACTTTATAGGGTGTATGTTTCTTTTAGTTGTTGGAGTGTTTGTTTTTTCATCTTTTAGCTTTGTTAGTGCTGTGAGCAATAGTACTATCAATTTTAAAGTGGATATATTTGCTCCACCTGCACCTGTTGTTAGGTTATCTTTGCCAGATAATATATATCTTGGAAATGTTTCTAAGGGAACGGAAACTGAGAAAGTGAAAGTTGAGTTTAATAATACTGGAACTGTAGCAATTATAATAACTCCGCAGTTGAATGATAATAGTGAAAATATATTCAATTATACCTATTTTGCTAGAAGAACAACAGATAGTTATCAGAGAATAGGTCTTTGGAGCATGAATGTATCTGCTCCAGGTACTTCAGGTATCGAGGGAGATTACTTTTATGCTAAATTAGATTTAAGAAACTATCCTGGAAACTTTACATCTGATTTAATCGCATATACAGTACCAATTAAGATATTAGCTGTTTCACAATGAGATTATTTGTTTTTTTGGTTGCTTTTTTATTAATGATTGGATTTGTTTCTGGAGTTGAAATAGGAGTTAGTCCACCTGAACTGATATTTTCAGATAGTGTAGGGGAGAGTTGTCAGGAAATTAAGATAATGTCTGAAGATAAGCTATTGTTTAATCTTGAAGATAAGTGGAATACTATTTCTAATAGTAGAAGTCCGGTATTTTATACTGGAAATAGTGATGAGGCTGGAGTGGTCGTTAGTTATGAAAGACAAGTTGTTGTTAGTGATGGCTTTAAGATTGTGAAAGTATGTTTAAAGAGTGTTGAAGAGGGTAAAAAGCACGGAATTTTGATATTTGAGAGTAATGGAGCAAGTTTGGGAGTTAGAATTCAGGTCAAAAGTGAGGAAAATAAGGAAATTGAAAGATTAATTGGAATTACTGGGGGCGTTGTTAATAATGATGGAGATAATATCTTCTTTGAAGGTAATAGGATAGTTTTATACCTCTTATTGTTTGACTTGGTTTTATTTGTAGTATTAATATATCTACTTTATATGCTAAATAGAAGAAAGACTTAGTTACTTAGTAAGTAATTAAGTTAATAAGCAAGATTTATATAGAGTTATTGATTTGTTTGCTGATAGTTATTATGAAGAAATATTTACTTTTAATAGAGGATGAGAAGCTTTGGGAGAGATTTAAAGAGAATAATCAGAGTGATTTAAACACTGAGATAATTGATTTAATTAAAAGAAGAGTGGAGAGTAGAAATGTTAAGAAATAATTTAATAGGTAAAAAAGGACAGGTGAGTTTATTTGTAGTTGTGGCTTTAGTGTTGGTAATTGGTGTGGGAGTTTATTTTGGGATAAGCAAAGGAATATTCTCTTTTGATGAAAGTGAGAGTTTTACAGAAGTTTACAATTATTATGATGAATGTGTGAAACAAGATGGATTGAAGGCGTTAGATATAGCTGGAAGTCAGGGTGGGAGAATAGAGGTTGGAGAGTATGTGCCTGGAAGTGATTATGCTCCATTTTCTTCTCAGTTGAATTTTCTTGGTTTTCCTGTTCCTTACTGGTATTATATAGGTGGAAATGGGCTCGTAAAAGAGAATGTTCCAAGCAAGGCAGATGTTGAAAAAGAAATTGAAAATTATCTTGTGCAGAGAACATTAGATTGTGATTTTACCCCTTTAGCTGAGAGAGGATTTAGTGTTGGTTTGAATGATGTAGATTTTGATGTTAGTATTAATGATGATTTTATTCAGGTTAAGTCTAATACTGTATTAAATGTTGAGAAGGATGGGAAAAGTGCAGAGACAAAAGGAAGAACTTTGCAGATAAATAGTAATTTTGGTAAAATGCTAACTACTGCTCAGGATTTATATGAAAAACAGATAAATGAAGCAATACTTGAAAATTATAGCGTGGATGTTTTGAGACTTTATGCTCCTGTTGATGGGGTAGAAATACAATGCAGTCCTAAAATATGGAAAGCACAAGAAGTTGTTGATGAATTGCAAAATGCTTTGCAGAGTAATATTAATAGCATAAAATTTAATACTGAGAAAGATAGTTATTTCTCTGTTAATTATCAGAGCGAATTTGAGATAAATACTCTTTACTCAAGACAGTGGCCTTGGAAAGTAGAGGTATATGGTGCTGAAGATGGCTTAATGATTGCTGAACCTGTCGGAAATCAGAATGGAATGGGTTTAATGGGCTTTTGTTATGTTCCATATCATTATGTCTATGATGTAAGTTATCCTGTGATGTTTCAGATAAGTTCTGGAGAGGAATTATTTCAATTTCCAGTTGCTGTTGTAATAGATAAAAATGTTCCTAGGCAAGCTGAGCAGGTTGAGTTATTTGATGATAATTCTAACTTCGATTTGTGTAAGGATAAAACTCAAGACATTCAGATAAGAACTTTTGATAGTAATTTGAATAGTGTTGAGGCTGATTTAAGTTATGAATGCTTTAATCAGAAGTGTGCTTTAGGAAAGACGAATAATGGTGTGTTTAGTGGTAAATCTCCTGCATGTGTAAATGGAAGGATAATTGCAAAAGCTGAAGGTTATCAGGATTATAGTGAATTGTTTTCAAGTAATGAAGAAAGTAGTAAGGATTTGATTATGGATAAATTGTATGATGTAGATATTGAAGTTAGTGTTTCGGGTAAGAATGTAAATGATATGGCTATAGTAGTATTTAATGGAAAGAGGACTGCTTTTGCTTCTCTTCCAGATAATAATAAAGTTAGAATTGCTGAAGGATCGTATAATGTAAGTGTGTATATTTATTCTAATTCAAGTTTGAAGATACCTGAAAGTAAGAAAACTGAATGCAGGGAAGTTTTTAAGTCAGGAATACAAGGAGCGCTTGGATTTACAGAAGAGAAGTGCTTTGATATTGTAATTCCAGCTACTAATCTTGATTTTGCTTTGGTTGGAGGTGGAAAATCGGAAAGCTATGTTCTTGCTTCACAATTGGAAAGTGGAAAGATAAAAATAGATGCTGATAGTTTACCTTTGCCTGATTCAATTGAGAAATTGCAACAGAATTATGCTACTTTTGAAACTTTGAATTTGGAGGTTGGAGCATGAAAATAATTTATTTATTGGTTTTAGCTGGATTGGTATTTGCTAGTATTGCTGGTGTTTATGCACAATCAACTGGATTTTATGGTGGAGTTGGAAGCAGTTCCTTTGTGAATCAACAGCTTTCTAGACCTAGTTTTCAAACATATTACGGAGAAGATAATCGATTAGGAACTTACTGGCCTATTTTGAATGATAAGGCTAGTTGTGAAGGAAGAGAAGATTTCATATTACAAGTTTCTCCAGGTGGTTGCCAGCCAGCAGTTGTTAGAAGCGATTTACTAGAAGATCAGAACGTTCCAGTATTTTGTCAAGTAGATGCTTTACAAATTAATCCTTTAATCGATGTTAAGGAAATAAGAAATATAAGATTTAGTGGAAAGTATCCTGATAATGTTGCAGGTGTTGGTTTTCATCCTGCTAAGGCTGCTTTGAGAACAAACGATATATTGCTAGGAAGCCCAGTAATAAATAATATTGGATATGTGGTTGTTGTTTTGAAGAGAGTGCAGAATGAATCTTCTATAAAAGATGTATTAAATATGAATTTAACTGCACAGTTAGATTATCAAGCAGGAAATGCTTATGGAATTGGAAAGAGCGAGTATTATTTAGAACCTAGTGATGATAAATCTTGGAACGAGAATAGACATAAGCAAGGATTTTTCCAAGGACAGTATTTTGTAAGATTAGATGATGTAGATGCTAATTTTGCACAAGTTTCTTTGTATAAGGGAGATGTTAGAATAACAAGTACTAAGGTACAATTAGGAAGAGAATCTGCAGATATATTTTTACCAGGATTTTATTGTGGTGCAGGTTTGAAAGTTGCTTATGATGGTTTTGTTGCTAAGCAAGATAAAGCAAGAATTGAAATAAGAGATGAGAGAGGAGTTGATAGTTTCGATGCTTACAGAGGAAGCACATTTTTAGATGGTAATTGCAGAGTTGATAATTTGAATGTTAATGGTGATGGAAGTACAGGTATTTTAGAAGCAAGTTGTTATGGTAAGAGATTTGTT
Source organism: Nanobdellota archaeon (assembly GCA_038045765.1). GTDB lineage: Archaea > Nanobdellota > Nanobdellia > Pacearchaeales > GW2011-AR1 > SICV01. Next base: position 170,884 of record JBBSXN010000005.1, read on the forward strand.
TTGAGTTTAGGTGTGAAAGATCCTCTTAATAAGACTGGCGAGTCAAATGTTAAGAATGATGATAAGATTAGACCAGAAGTATTAAATTATTTAACTGAGACTTTGAAAGCTTATGAAAATGTTGCTGATGATTATCCTCAGGAAACTAAAAAGGATAGTGCAGGAGTTAGGACTTATGGAGAAGCAGCACTTAGTCAAGCTATCCAAATAGCTAATGATAATAAGCAGTTTAGTACTGAAGTAAGATTGAGAAATAAGTTTATTGAATTGTATCCTAATTCATTAGAAGCTGATGGTTATAAGAAAATTGTGCAAGATAGATTGAATTTTGATTATGTTGATGCTGTTAAAGTTATTGATATTGGAAGTAGGCCTAGAACTGTGAGTTTAATTAGATTTGAGAAATTACAGAGTCAAGAGAGTAAGGCTAAAGCATTATTTTTAATTGGAGGAAGTCAAAGGACATTAAGACTTGGAGAGGAAAGCAAAGAGGGAGATAAAACATTAAGATTAGTTTATATTGATTCGAGCAATGCTAAAATTGATTGTAGCAGTGTTAAAAATAATAATGTGGTGAAGAGTCCTACTCTTTCTTTGAGAATTGGGCAGAATGGTAATTTATGTGGAGATGCAGGTAATAAGATTACATTATTAGAAGTTCAGGATGTGGATAGAGTAGCAAGAATAAGATTAATTCCACATGCAAAGAATCCTACTACTCAAACTAACTTAAGTTTAAGTATTGGAATTGAGAAAAGAGCAATTCAGTTGAGTCCTGAGAAAACTGAATTAAAGATAAAGAATTTAAATAAGAGCATTGAGAATTGGGAAAAGATTTCTAAGAGTCTTGGAAAAGTAGTTACTGGATTGAAAACAGCTTGTTTTGCTACTGCTGGAGTTTTAACTATAAAGAATTTGCTTGATGGTGTTGGAGGAGAAGCACTTGCTAGACAACAGACAATGACTGGACCTGGAGGATGGACTGAGAAGTGCGGACAGATGGTTGCTAAGAAAGAGAAAGGATATACTAGTATGACTCAATGTTATAATGGTGAAGCTGATAAAATAAATGCAGATGTTAAAACTAGAACAGATGCTTTGACGAAAGTTAATGAGAATATAGCTCAAGTAGAAAAAGATCCTAGTATTGTTACTAAGGGTGTTTTGGAATCAACTGTTAATGTTGATAAGGCTAAATTAGCTTATGCTCAAAAGTTGAAGAATCAAGGATTGGATGTTCCAACTGATGAGAAGACTTTGAAATATATTACCTATAGTGATTTAAGGGAACTAGAATATAATTCAATATTAAAGAGTAAAGGTCTTTCTGTTAATCAAGATAAAGTTAATAGTGATTATGATTTAGTCAGTAATAAAATTAAAGCTAGTAGAGAAATGACTGAGCTCGCTAGTCAATCTCAACTTGTTAGTAATAGTCTTACTGGTGATAGTGCTGGTAAAATTGGTGATTTACCTAATGCGAATGTTGCAAGAACAAGAGTTTACAAGTTGTCTGATGGCAAAGTTGAAGGAAAAGAAATTAAGGCTTTACCTGTTGATGTTAAACCTAGCGCAGTTTCATTTTTAATAGGAAGTAAAGCTATATATGACAAAAATGGAAATTCTGAAGGGTATACAAATCCTCAGAAATTTATGGTTGTTGGAACTCTAGATGGCAAAGGAGTTTTACAAGGACAACAAGTCTACAATATTACTGAAACTAATGATAAAATAGAAATAACTGGTCAACCTAAAGACGGTAATAATGTAAATGCATTTTTAGCTAGTTATAAAGTAGCACAGATAAAAGATACTGGTGCGCAGAAGTTTGGAAATCCAATTATATCTGCGAATCAAGAAGTTAGATATTTTGGAAGTGGGACTTATGATGGTTTTGCTGCTACAGTTCCATTTGATATAATAGAGGGTTGGTATGTTAATGTTAAACCTACTCTTGGAGTTGGTAATCAGCAAGTGAATTATGATAAATCTGGAGCACCAAGAGTATTTGATATATGTAATGTTGGAGATGATTCTACTATTGATTCTAAAGATGAATGTCAGACAATCCATGTCGGAGTTAATGATAATGAACCTGTTCTTGGATTGGCTGCAGATAAATCGAGAAGTTTAATTTCTAAAGCTAAACAAGCACTTATTGAGGCTGCTAGTCAGAGAGGAAGTAGTGTTGTAAGTGTTAATGGCCAGAAGATGAGAGTTGGAGAAAGAATGGCTGCTGTTTCAGGAATGCAGTGTCAAGACTTTATGAAACCTGAAGATTGTAAGTTATTGTTTAATGTTTGTGATCCAGTTATATGTCCTGCAAGTAGATGTAATTTTGGAGGGAAGTATCAAGTTGATGATGTAATTCAGACCGGAATTGTTGGAGGAGCATTGCTATGTTTACCAAATGCTCAAGAAGGAATAATTGCACCCGTTTGTTTATCAGGTATACAGGCAGGTGTTGATGGATATTTGAGCGTTATGAAATCTTATAGAAGTTGTTTGCAGGAGAACTTGAAGACTGGAAAGTTGATTGGAGTTTGTGATCAGATACATTCTATTTATATGTGTGATTTCTTCTGGAGACAGTTTAGTCCATTAGCTAATGTTTTAGTTCCTAAAGTAGTTGAATCGCTTTATTCAGGAAAAGCTGGAGGAGAAGTAAGAAATGGTGGAGAGTATCTTACTACTAAAACTGCTTTTGATAATACTAAGAAATCAGTAGACTTCTTTACTCAGAGCTATGCAGTTAATTCATTAAAAGCATTTCAAGCAAGATCAAGTGTGGAAGTTGGTGCTTTGGTTTGTAAGAGTTTTGTTTCTTCACAGTCTCCTAAGTCCTTTAAGAATTTAGTTGAGCCAGATAGTCCTCCTCAGTTTTTCGCACAGTTTGATTCAATTAGATTTACAGATACTACCATTCCTCCAACTGCACAGTATAAAGTATTTTATCATATATTTGCAGGAAAGGATAGGGGAGTTCAGTATAATATTTATTTGAAGAATCCTCCTACATCTAGTGAATATTTTGCAAATCCAACTATACAAGTTGAATCTGGTTTTATTGGATTAGGGCAGACAGTAGATAAAGCAAAAGACTTTACAGCTCCAGAAGGATATAAAGAGTTGTGTGTAAGAATAAATGATAGAGAGTATTGCGGATTTAAGCAAGTTACAACTGATTTTGGTTTGAATTATCTTAAGGATGAGTATGTTAAAGATCAGCTTCAAAATACAAATATTCAGAATGCTGAAGAGTGTATATACGGAACTCCTGATTTGAAAGGCGCATTAGCAAATACAAATCCTCAATTTGCTGGAGAAGAAGCAGGACTACCTCAAATATACAAGAGAGGAATAGTTAGGATATGTGCAAGTAGTAATCCAGGTGCTTCAACTAATTCTGAAAGATATCAAGCAGTAGGAAAGTGTGATGATAATAAGCAGTGCTGGCTTGATAAGCAGAGCGTAAATAATGCTTTGATAGATACAAACGCAGTTAAGAATATTGGCGCAAGGAATGAAACTTTGGATAAATTAAGTAAAGAACAGATTGCAAATCTCGGAAAGGATAATGCTGAACTTTATATAAAAGCTGAAGATAGTGAGAAAATAAAATTGAAAGTTAACGATATAAAGACAAATACTAATGCTTTAGTAGATAACGGTGATTTGAAAAATATAGTTAAAAAAATAGTTGACGATATTGATTCATTTGTTGTAAAACATTTATTTTATAACGAACATAAAGCTGAGTTTCTTTATTTGAAAGCTGAAGTTTATGGAAAAGCATTGAGTATTGTTAATCCAAAGAAAGCAGATGCTCAACTTTCAGCAACTGGTTCAACTATTGATTCTACGTCTGCTAGTAATAATCAAGTTAGTAATGTTCCTGTCGTTGAGGATAAATTAAGTTTTGATGAGGAATTTAGTTTGAGTGGAGGGAAGTCATATTTAGTATATTTAAATGATAAAGAATCAGGAGTATTAATAAATAATAAAGGAGTTTATTTTAATGCGAACAAGATTGGTAGTTTTAAAGTATCTGGAGATTTACTTATAATAAATCTTGATTATGATCTAGATGATGTTGTTCTTGTTTCTTTAGGATTAGACCAAAGAGTTGGAAAGCTGTTAGAAGGCGCAACAATTAAGCTTGGAAGTAAAGAGATCGTTAAGAAATAATTCTTAGAAATTAAAATGCGGGGACAAGGATTCGAACCTTGGAAGGCACTAAGCCATGGGAGCCTAAATCCCACCCGTTAGACCACTCCGGCATCCCCGCACAATTAAGGTGAGATTAGAAGTATTTTAAATGTTTAGATTAAAGTAAAAGCAATTAGATTATCTCTTTGGAGAAATCGTTGTTCCTCGGTATGCTCTTCCAGAAAGAATAGCTTCAAGATTACTAAGGTTTTTTCCGTCTGCTATTATTACAGTCATATTATGTTCTTCTGCTAATATACTTGCTATGGGGTCGAAAGGAGTATTCATCCCTGGTATCCATTTATCTCCAACTATTTTTCTAAAATCTCCCCAATGAATATCTATTAATCTTTTGGCATCAGTATGTTTTTTTGGGTCTTTATCATAGGCGTAAGGAATATTACTTAAGTTAATAACTCTCTTAACTCCATTTACCTGGGCCATCTTTACAGCTATGTAATCTGTGCTGTTTCCAGGTTTATAACCTGCTCCAACAACTACTGGATAATTTGTTTCTAATTTTCTTCCAGGGAAAGTTACTATTTCAGGTCTAGCTATATCTTGAAATATTGTTCTTACAAATTGCGCATTGTTTCTTGTCGCATGAATACCTATCCAATCTTCATCTTCTTTAGTTATATTAGGGTTTACCAATTTAGCTGCATTAATGTAGCTTCTAGCAGTTATACCTCCACCAGCTATTAAGTAGAATTGTTGATCTTTAGTATACCTCCTTATTAATGTACTAAACTCTTTTAGATATTCGAAATCAACATTTGTCCCTGAGTCTGGAACGATTTCACCTAGAACTGGTACGATCAAAGAACCGCCTAGACTAATGACTGTTTTATCTTTCATTTCGTTAAGCTGGCAAATAAACTGTTATAAACTTTTAGGTGGTGTAATTTCACTCTTTTTTCTTTGTCTTATCAACTGCTAGAACCTTTGCTTTTAACTTATCTTCAAGTTTTAATCTGTCTATTAATTCTTTGTATCTGTTTCTTATTGTGACTTCAGTTATGCCTGCTACATCGGCTACTTCTCTTTGTGTTTTCTTTTCATCATTGATTAAGGCTGCTACGTATAGTGCTGCTGCTGCTATTCCTGCAGGTCCACGGCCGGAGGTTAATTCAGATACATCTGCTCTTTTTAAGATTTTAAGGGCTTCATTTTGTGCTTTTGGAGATAAGTGTAAGATTGAAGAGAAACGAGAGATATAGTCTTTTGGAGAGCTAGGCGTGACTTTTATTTTTATCTTTCTTACTATGAAACGATATGTTCTACCTATTTCTTTTCTTTCTACATCGGATGCTGAAGCGATTTCATCTAATGTTCTAGGAATGTTATATGAACGACAGGCTGCATAAATACAAGCAGCAATTACTGATTCCATAGATCTTCCTCTTACGAGACCTCTTTGCAAAACATAGTTGTATACTCTCGATGCTTCATCTCTTACTACTGATGGTAGGCTTAGGAATGAGGCTACACGTCTTAATTCAGCCATTGCTAATCTAAGGTTTCTTTCAATAGAAGTTGATACTCTTTCCTGCCATTTCTTTAAACGAAGGAATTTTCTTGTTTGACCTGCTTCTAATCTGTAAATGTCCGAGATTTCTCCTACGTTTGTTGTAAGACCCTTATCGAATTTTTGCATAGACATAGGAGCACCACCACGACCTTTCTTGTCAGATTTGTCAAATTGCCCACCCATATCCTGGCCAGTGTCAACCATTTTTTCTTCTACAATAAGTCCGCATTCATTACAAATTATTTCTCCTTTGTGATCGTCGTAAGTTAAGTTTACGCTTCCACATTCAGGGCATCTTTTTACATAGCTCATAGAATTTTTACCAAAAGGTTTAAAAGCTTATGTCAAAGGAGAGTATTTAAGGCTTTCGGTAGGTGTTTTTAGATATAGACGAGAAAATTATCGAGAGTCTAACAATTCATCTCCAAATTTACGATATATAGTAGGATTAATTAGCATATCTTCAAAGGTTGTTAATATTCCAGTCCATGCTTCCAGTAATGATTTTGCATTATATGTTGATGCTTGATAAGTATTAAATTTTCTCCCAGTTGTATGGAAGTTTACACAATACGGTTTACCAGTATGATCTGCTAAAACTTCTAATTTAGAATTTATTGGTTTGAATCCCTCATTTCCTGCTTTTTGAATTGGAAGATTTGTAATTTGAGCAGGGCTTACCATTTCACCTGTTAATTCAGATATTCTAGAGGCTATTTGTTCTATGTTCATTCTTTTATTAAGATGCCGTTAATTTGACCTTCTTGATTTGGACGATTGGTTATTCTAGCTTTTCCTAGAGATGTTTCAATTATTGCTGATTTTAAAAGCCTGTTTTGTCTTGAAAAGAATTTGTTTTGAGGAGTTTCTATTACATTGATTATTTTTGCTTGTTTAGATTTACCATTTTCCATAATGTTAATTGTATCTGCTTTAAGAGTAATTGTTTTCATTTTTCCAGATCTTATTCTTATTTGCTTTGTTTTAGGCTCGCCTAATGTTGCATGTCTTGCTTGACCTGATCTAGCATAGAGCTTACTCTTCTTCTGCTTATGATATCTTCCGCCTGATATTTTTCTTCCTCGGTTCATAAATATGAGTTAGAAATATGGTATATAAAGATTTCCCTAGGGAAATCTTTAACCTTCTATTCTCATGAATCTTCAAGTATAAAGATTTCCTTCGGAAATATTTGAGTATTTTTCTCCAGTGGAAAAATAGGTATTTTAGTTGCGATAAGTTTAAATATGAATGAAATGAAAAAGAAATATGGCCACAAAAATTGAGAGACCTCTAGACCTTTTGAACGCATCAAAGGGAAAAGAAGTCCTTGTTCAATTAAAAGGTGACAAGCAGTTTGTAGGCACATTGATGGCGTTTGATATACACATCAATGTTGTTCTTGACAACGCTAAAGAACTAGAAAATGGAGGAGTAAAGAAAAATATTGGTATAACCTTCTTAAGAGGCGATACAATAATCTTTATCTCACCTGCTTCAACTTCTCACTCGCTGAACAAGTAATTTAGGTTTATTATTGATTTACCTGTAAGTTCAACTTATATGGGTTTTAGATTAGTTTGGACTTTGCAATAATACTTAAATAGCCTTTTATGAATATTTTTTTATGCATGAAAATGTAAGAAGAGATTGTTTAACTTTAATGAGAAAATATCCTTCTTTAGAAGAATTTGCTCGAAGTTTTGGTCAAGTAAAAGAATTGCCTTCTTCAGATGAGTTAGCTAGATTAGTTAATTCTAGAATTAAATATGTTGATTTTTCAGGACTTTCCAAGTTAGGAAGCCATATCGGATTTATTATTCAAGATGAAGCAGATTTTAGAGAAGAATGGGGATATATTAGCAACCATTCTGGAGAACTTTTCGGTATTATTCGCCTTTCTCTTAAATCCAGGTTAAGAGAATATGTATTAGCACACGAATTAGGTCATGTAATTGTACCTGCTTTGGCCGTTGTTAATAATTTTATTTATTTTCCAGATAAATTAGATATGATGAGCAGGGATTATAATGAAGAAAGATATTTGCATCAATTTGCCGCGAAATTGACTAAAACTCCTTTAGAGAGTTTGCCTAAAGACTTCCAAGATAATTATTTTAAATAGTAATGACTTCCAGGTCATGTGCGATTTCAGTGTTTTTGAAGACTTTCTTTGCTTCTTCTTTTAGTGGTTGTGAATCATTACTGTGTCTTTCAGAAATATGTGTTAAAATTAATTTCTTTGATTTTGATTGTTTCGCTATAGTTGCTGACTGTTTTGCAGTTAAGTGTTTGTAATCATTTGCTAGTTTTGCTCCTTTTTCCGAACTTTCTAAAAAGCTTGATTCAGCTATCAGTAGGTCTGAATCTTTTGCAATACTTATGGCATTTTTATTGAATAGAGTGTCTAGAATAATTGTTAATTTCTTTCCTTTTTCTTTGTAAGTTACTTGCTTAGATTTAATTGTTTTATTTTCTATCTTTATGTTTTTTCCTTTCAATAATTCCCTCATTATTGGAGAATTTGGAATTTTTAGCTTTTTTAGCTTGTTTTTGTCTAGTCTTAATTTGTCTTTTAAAACTATAGAATATGCTAGAGAAGGAGTGCCATGAGACATAGCAGAAGCTTCAATAAAGTAGTTTTCATTTTCAAATATCTTGCCAGGATTTACTTCGTGCAATTTATATGCTATTTTATGATGTCCTAAAAGAATGTTAATGCTATTCATAAAATCTTTTGAGCCTTTTGGTCCATATATCTCTAATGTCTTTGAATAATCTGATAATGCTAGTGTTTGAAATAAACCTGGGATTCCTAGGATGTGGTCTCCGTGCCAGTGTGTGATAAGTAGTTTTGTTAGTTTATGAGGACTAATGGCTGCTTTTCTAAATTGAATCTGAGTTCCTTCTCCACAATCAATTAGAATTGATTCATTTAGTAGTTGAGCTAAGATTGCTGTGTGGTTTCTTGTAGGACTAGGCACCGCGCTTCCTGTTCCTAAGAAGGTTACTTTTATATCTTCCATTATTGAATTAAGAAACTAGCTTTTATATAGATTCCGAGATGCTTACGCATAAGGTTTATAAGAAACTTAATCTATTTATAATAATGGTAAGAGAAAGAGTTATAGCTATATTTTTAGGCCTTATGTTATTTACTGGAGCTATTTTTTTCATTCAGTTAAATACTGAACAAGGTTTTACTGGTTCTATAGTTCAGGATGCTAGATTAAAGCTGAGCGATAGTAAAGATGTTGGAGAGGGTTTTTCTTTAGATATAAATAGTTATGATATTAGGTCTAACTTTATCGATGTTAGTTATAGTATTAAAGATAATTCTGGTGATAATCATGAATTAGAAATAAATTATTTTATCCATGATGAAGCTACAAAGGTAATCAAATCTGGAAGGGAAAGCGTAATTCTTCAAGCTGGAAAGGAAATGGATTATACATTATCAATTCCATTTAATAAAGAGGTAAAAGATAGTTTATTTCTCACAATATTAGCAGATGATGGAATTAATGAGCGAAGAGCTAGAGTTCCTATTACTGTCTCATCGGGAAGTATTACTGGTAGTACAATAGGAGAAGATAAAATCACTGCAACAAATTACTTTTTTATTATGTTTATTGCTTTGGCAGTTTTATTTTATTGTGTAAGAGCAATTTATTCTTATAGGCTGGGAAAGAAGATTTCTAATAATGGTAATGATAGGTTCATATCTATACATCATTAAGCATATAGGTAATTCTAAAGATTATAAATAATCTTTAGCCCATTTAGCTTCAAGGAAGCTAAAGTTTTAAATAACGTCTTTTTGTGATTATAGAGTTAGGCTATGCTCCCGTAGCTCAGCCTGGATAGAGCATCAGACTTCTAATCTGAGGGTCGCAGGTTCAAATCCTGTCGGGAGCGCTTCGTTTTATAGGATTTGAATATCTCTTGCTTTTATGCTTGGAGTAAATATTTATAAGTCATTAGTATTAAACTCAGATGTACGCACAGGTGGCGAAGTGGTTAACGCGCTCGGCTGCAACCCGAGTATTCGGGGGTTCAATTCCCTCCCTGTGCTTTTTGTATATTAAGATATCTATCAATTATTCCAAGATCATGTCTATCTACATCATCTTGTTTTTTCCTTTTTTCCTTTACTAGTCTTATCCAAGGTAACCCTGCGATTCTGATTGTGAAGTAACCTATTTTTAATTCAATTGGTGAGTACAGACTTGCCGGTAGGCTTAAATCTTGTTTATCCCAAGAAGTTACTTTTACTTCACTAGCTGATAAAATTTTATGATCTTCCATTATTGCAAACTGATTATTATGCCAGGGAGTTACTTTTTTTCCTTCTCTTGTTTCATAGAAAAATGGATAAACATCAAGATAGCTTAGTCTTGTTTTATGAGGCCAGAGGATATCTCCCGCTTTATCTATTTCTACAAACCTTAAATTATGGACTTTTTCATCAATAGCTTGCTTTGCAGTTATTTTTTCATATCTATCAACTTTCCAATGTATTGCTTTTAAACCAGTACTAAATAAGTGAGTTACTAAGGTATATTTACTTGGAGTATGAGAAGGATTTGTTAAAACTCTTTCAAGATTTAAAAGTTCTGGAGCATACATACTCAAATGAAATGCATTATGATTTCTATAAATTCCTTTTTGTTCAACCGGAAGACCTAAAAATTTAGAAATATCTGGACTTTGAGAGATAGTTAGAGGGATTGCTAAACCTCCAGATAACTCTACTTTCAATTGCTTATTGTCTAATTTTATATGCGTTCCTACTCTTCTTGAGAGTATTTCTATATCTTTTAGAATTTCTAAAGCTTTTTTTTGTTCGATAACTCTTCCATTTTCTAAAGCTTTTCTATGAATCTGATTAAATGTCAGAACCATAAAAATTCATCATTTACCTCTTTTTAAGCTTATATCTCCTATTTTCTCGAGTGAATAAGTTTATAAGGGTGGAATTTTATCTCTATATAGGAAGGTATAAGGAGGTTAAAATGGCAACACAAGGTTATTGCGTAAAGTGCAAGAAGAAAGTTGACATCAAGAATCCTGTAGAATCTAAGACTTCAAAAGGCACTAAAATTGCAAAAGGAAAGTGTCCTGACTGCGGAACAACTGTTTGTAGAATGGGCGGATTGAAGTAACTTCACACTTTTATTTTTTATACTTTTAAATATTATTTTATTTTTTCTTTAGAATTCTTATTAGTATTAATCCGATTATTATAAGGGAAATAATGGTTAGGAGAGGTATTTTTAATCTCTCCAGAGTTATCTCCTTTTGACTTTTGACTGTAAACCAGACACTACTGCTAGCAATTTCTTGGTCATATTCAATGGTCACATATAATATATGCTGCCCAGACCTAACATTATCTGGAAGTTTGAATACCTTTTCTAAAGATAATTCTTTATTTACATAGAGAGTTTCATTTTCAGTTAGTATGATTTTATTATACTGATCTTTGAGGTAGTAAGTTGCTTTAACTTGAGTTTCTTTTTCACCTAAATTATATAATTTTAATGAAGAGATAAGGTCTTCTCCAGGAGATGCAGTAAGATGGCTATTTTTGATACTTATTTTAACATCAAATAAAGACTTTACCGAACTGATAGTTATAGAAACCGGTACACTAATATCTGCAATTCTAGATTTTATTAGTATATTTCCTATGTAGTTATCTTCTGATAAGTTTTCACCAGCTATGAAATTTAAGTTAATCTCTTTTGATTGCCCTTTTGTTAAGTTAAATGATTTTTCATTAATTACCAGTATATTTTCTAAGTTGGAGGATAATTCGATAGAAATATCTGATCTGTTGGAATTAATTATAGTTAAATTATATTTAGTTAATTCTCCTTTCTTTAAATTAACAGCTAGATTATCTGGTTGGACTGTAAATGGAGGGTTTTGTGCTATTCCTCCTGCTCCAGAACCCTCTGAAGAACTACCAGAACTGCTGCTAGAGGAGCTACTTCCTCCTGAATCTCCACTTCCTGAAGATGAAGTAGTTTCTTCTGCAGAATATGTCGAGAATGAAGTTACATTAAAGGTTAATGTTCCTGAAGAATAAGTTATCTTTGCACATTCACTTGATGAACATAAAGACCCATCTTTTAGTATTCTCGGGTTTGAAAAAGTTAAGTTATATAGCGTTAGAATTGCCGATTTGTTGAAGTTAGGCAAGGCTGAGGAGTTTAATTCAATTCTATTAAAACTTATATTCACATTATTTGATAGGTCGCATAAGTTATTAGAGCATTGTGTAAGATTGATTGTTTCCTGGAAATTAATCTTCCCAAAATTGCTTTTTTCTAAAGATATATTGCTTAAATTTTGAATTTCTTCATAACCGTAGTCATAAAAATCAGTTGTTTCTCCTTCAGTTATAAATTCATTATAACTAACATTAAATCTAGTATTATTTATTGTAAAATTAATATTTTTAACAACAACATTATTATCAGTATCATTGGCATAGATGCGTAGGGAATGAGCGCCATTTGAAGATATATTAAATAAAATCGGAGCAGTGATAGTTATGTTTGTACCACCATCTAAAGCATACCAAAAAGCCATTTCATTAACTGAAGTATAATTTAGAAGGATGTTCTCTTTCGTAAAATAAGTCACGTTTCTCGGGCTTATTAGAGCAGTATTTGGTAAAAGAGCAGTAATTTGAACAGATATAGAAGCATATTGTACTGTTGCTTTGCCCGTAATGGCCTTTCCAGTAATAGTATTATTTGAAGAAGAGATACTAGATGAATTTGTAGATAATATTATAATCAATAGTAATATTATCAGACAATTAGTATATTGTTTCATATCTTTTTATGAGGCCATTTATATTTAAATGTGTTTAGAATAGAATATAATTATTTATTCTTTGACTTTCTAACAAACCAAATAATTATTGCAATCAAAATTATTATTCCCACTAACATGTAAATATAAGAATTATTAGATTTTACTGGTTTTTCTTCTATGATTGTTTTTTCTGTTGGCACTACTATATCGAATGACTTGTCAAATACGCTTCCTAAGCTAAATCCAGAGGCTGAAGGGTTTACTGCTGAGAAAGATAAGATAACATTATGTCTCTCTCCTATTTTGGCTGTTGCAGGCATAGTAACTTTTATATTTACTTTGATGTTTTGAGTTTGTGCTGGGACATTGTAAACTTCATTTGAATCAATTAATTCAATAAATTCAGCTCCTTTAGTTATACTTACTTTAAAATTAAGATCATCAGTCCCAACCATGTTCTGCAATTCAAAAAATATTTCCTTTGATTCTCCTGGTTGAAGGTAAAGTGGTCTTTCGTTATCTCCATCCCAGTAAAATGAAGTGACTCCTGATGCTGAAACAAATGAGAGTGTTAAAGCTAGAGCTAAAAGAGAAAACAATGCAAGATTTATTGATTTATTGATTTCCATTTTTAAACTATTTTAATTGTCCAAGGACCTTGAGTAGTATTTGTTGTATAAGCTTGAGAGATTATTTCAGTTCCAATTGTTCTTATACAGAAGTATAGCTGTTCTTGACCTGTTGAACCATCATTAGCAGAATGATTTCCTATAAGGAGTCTTGATTGATTTATACTAGTAAATATGCTTTTATTCATACTAGTTGCGTTGTTTAATCCGCCAGAAATATCACATTCTCCACTACTTCCAGTTGTAACTCCTACAGATATATTAGCAGCCCAAATACCATATACTGCGTTTGTTTCTCCTATCAAGTCTGTTGCGTTAATTTGAACATTACCTGCAGTAATGTTCTTGTTACCTGTGTTGTTTAAAAGAAGAGGATCGTTATTTGAAGTCTGGTTAGATGAACCTCTAGATAGTGTTGCGAAAGTCAAGTTACCTGGACTAGATACAAAGGCAGAAGTTTGACCAAGAGTGAATGTTGCTGTATGATTAACTACGTTTGTACTACTTAAGTCTCCTGCAGACACATTAACAGACCAAAGTCCAGATGCGTCAAAATAGTTAATTGCTATAGAACAAGTAAAGTTTGCATAGTCGGTTGAAAAATTAGCAGTGCCTACGCAACCAGTTGAATTTGATTGTCTAGTTACTTCATTTGTTTTATTGAACTGTGCTTTAGCGTTAGTTCCATTAATATTGGTAAAACCATCTACATCGTGTACAGTGAAATTTAACATTACTAATGTAACTCCATTTTCAGTAATAGAAGGAGCTGCATTAATAATCACCATAGTTATATTTGGAGGAGTACCTGCTATGCTAATATTTAATCCAACATTTTGACTTGTTGCTCTACCCGTTATAGAACTAAAAAAATCTGATAAATCTGCTGAAACGAATGAAATCATTAAAATTGAAAATAGTAAAAATCCAAAAATAAAACTAGCTCCTCTTTTTTTGTTTTCCATCACTCCATTAATCACATATTTTTATATTTAAACCTTACTGTGGTGCGATGTATTCTTTTTCTTCTCTATTTTCTGTTGCTTTTTTGTATGTTGTCCAAATATTTCTTTGATCCCTATTCAATAACTTAGCAATTTCCACATATTTTAGACCTTTTTCTTTAAGATATATTATAGATGATTCAATTATAGTATGATCTCTATTTCCAATGAATGAAAGTGGAAGTAATGGAGTGTTTTCATTTATCTCTAAGCTATAACTTATCTTTTTACTCGCTTTATTATATGCAGTCCAGATAGTTCTTTGATCTCTATTCAACAATCTAGCAATTTCCACATAACTTAGACCTTTGTTTTCTTTAAGATATTTACATACTGCTTCTAATCCTCCAAGACCTTTTGTAAATATACTTACAGGAATAGTATCATTTATATTTTCATTTATAATTTGAAGTAATTCTTGTTTGGTAATGGAGTATTTCTTTTGTATTTCTTCAAATAAGATATTTATTACTTCAGATTGTGGAACTGATTCTTTAATTGTTATTTCTGTTTTAGTTATTAATAATGCTTTTAGCAATTTATCTTTAGTTATTTTCTTCTTCTTTCTTGAAAGAGAGCCAAATGCAAATGCTACTGCTAATATTTTTATTGTCCAAGGACCTTGAGTGGTGTTTGTAGAATACGCTTGTCCTATGTTTTCAGTTCCAATTGTTCTTATGCAGAAGTACAATTGTTCTTGGCCTGTTGAACCATCATTAGTAGAATGATTACCTACAAGAAGAATAGATTGGTTTACGGCGTTAAAATAGCTTTTATTCATACTTGAAGCGTTCCCATTAATTCCAATATCGCATTCTTTATTGCTTCCAGTGAAGATTCCTACAGAGATATTAGCCGCATAGATTCTATAGGCTGCATTCGTTTCTCCTATCAAGTCTGTTGCATTAATCTGAACATTACCTGCAGTAATGTTCTTGTTACCAGTATTATTCAAAAGAAGAGGATCGTTTGATGCTGTTTGGTTAGATGCCCCCCTAGATAATGTTCCAAATGTTAAATTACCCGGACTAGTTACAAATGCTGAAGTTTGACCTAGAGTGAATAATCCAGTTTGATTAACTGCATTCGCACTGCTTAAATCGCCGATAGATGCATTAACTGTCCAATCACCAGAACCATCAAAATACCATATATTAACTGTACATGAGAAATTAGCATAGTTTGTTGACCAATTAGCAGTGTTTATACATGAAGGATCTTTTCTTGTTGTTTCAAGAGTTCTATTAAATGAAGCTTTAGCGTTGCTTCCATTTATATCTGTAAAACCGTCAGCATCATAGACTGTAAAGTTTAATTTTGCAGAAGTGAAAGAGTTTTCAGTTATTGAGAATGAGGAAGAGATAGTAACATTTGTTATAACTGGTGCAGTATTACCTGAACTTATTGTTACAGTTCTTGATCTGCTGTTTCTATTTGCTGCTGAATCAACTGCATAAGATGTGAATGAATGGGAACCAGTTGATAGGTTTGTGAAGTTATTATAATATTTATTTGCAGAAGCATTGTATAATGACTTTATTTCTGCTAAGGATAAAGATCTATTGAAAATCATAATTTCATCCATCGAACCATTGAAATACTCCACTGCTCTTCCTGGGCTGTTGATAGATATGACATTAAAACTCGATGTTCTTGTTGGATTAATACTAGATTTAATACCATTTAAATAAGCACTACTTACATTACTGCTATTCTGACTTATAACTATATGAAACCAATTAGTAGTATCAATCGTGAGATCGGTGTACGTAGTTGGCGAAGAACTCTCAAAATAGAGTTTATTTGTAGTTTGAGTAATAAAAATACCATCTCCTCCTCCGAAACCTATTAAAGTTTTCCAGTTATTAGATGTTAATTCATTTCTTTTTATCCAAAAAGAAAAAGTAAATTCTTGTGGAGGAGCAAGGGAAATAGCGGGGACGCTAACCCAATCATCGCCACCATCAAATACAAAACTTTTTCCGAATCTTCCAGAACCTTGGCTTGAGTTCTGTGAAGCTCCATTTTTAGCAGAACCATTATTTATTCCAGTTAAATCAATGGGATCGCTGCTCGCATTTAAATCATCCATTGTCCACCAGCCTACAAGTGAATTGTCAAAGTTTGTTACGACATAGTGGTCTGGGTCTGATAAGCCTGACAATGAACCATTAGATGAAACATTTACTACTATTGCTGTTGCTGATTGCGAAGAAGCATCTGCAGGAGTATTTCCTATAAATGAAATTGCAGGTTTTGTTGTATCTACATAGAAAGTAATATTTGATGTTAAATTAGTATTTCCAGCAGTATCATTTGAATATACTTTGAAGTTATATGTTCCATCAGCTATTGAAGTATTTGTTGCATTGAAGCCTGTTCCGGATGCATTTCCAGTCATAGAATAGTTTGTTAATCCATTATCTAATGAATATCTAACAGAACCATTTTCATTCAGACTTACATTGAAAGTTATAGAGGATGAATTGTAAAATGCAGTCTGTGGATTTATTATTGTAACAATTGGGCTTGTTAAGTCTATACTGAATGTAACATTCGCTGTATTGTTATTATTTCCAGCAGTGTCATTAGCATAAACTTTGAAAGTGTAGCTTCCTGCAGCTATGCTTCCATTGCTTCTGTTAAGCATTGATCCTATTGTTCCTCCAGTAGAATTTAGAAGAGTATAATTATTCAATCCATTATCTAAAGAATATTTTGCTGAACCTTGCTCATTCAAGCTCACATTGAACATTAGAGGTAGATGAATTGTGCTGTAAGTAGTGTTGGCTGGGAAGTTTATTGTTATTACTGGTGAGGTTGTGTCTGGTGTTATTAGATAGTCTGTTGTTGCATTAGCAGGATTTGTTGTTGTTGCTTGCAGTATCGGAGTGAAGAATCTATTTGAATCTGATGTTAAAAGAAAGTTTGGAAGGACATGAGTTGCTGTTGTGGGAATTGTAAAATTGTTTAATGACCAGTTATCGTTACTATTTCTTGCAGTAATGTTTTGATAGTCTGTAAAAGTCCAGAGTGCACGTCCTTTAACATAAATCTCTGAAACTTCTCCAGCTGTTAAAGAACGATTGAAAATCATAACTTCGTCGATTGATCCTTGGAAATCTTTTGCTGTTGCGCCAGGAGATACTCCATCTGTTCCTATTTTTACTGCTGTTGATGAAGAGTCCCAAGTTGCTTTTGTATCTGAAGCAACAACTGAACCATCTAAATATATTGTAACATTACCTGCATTTATTGTACACACAACATGCTGCCAGACACCTGCAGTGACTGTTCCGCCAAGTAATTCATCTATTCCATATTTTCCACAGCTTATAGCTTGAGCAGTATCAATTCCAAAAGCGTAACTGTTTGTTGTCCTTTCAATTATTCCTTCTCTTTGTGCGCCTAAAGAGGAAGGTTTTATCCAAGCCATTAGTGTCCCTTGAGTCATTAAGTTAAGTCTTGAATCTGAAGAAGCCGGAACGTTAACATAATCTCCTGAGCCGTCAAATTGCAATGCTCTGTCATAAACAGAATCAGTTATTGTTGTGTTGCCTCCAATTATTGTCCCGTTGTGAAGACTTCTTCTGTCTACTGCAAGAGTTTGATTTTCATTTAAATTTGAACGATTATCAAAATTGAAATATGCTCCAAGCAAATTTAAAGATGAATCTATATCTGAAGTGTTGTAGTCATATGAAATGTCCCAAGTTCCTATTCTAGCGCTGATATTGGTTCCAAATTTTCTATTATAGTTTTGAAGAGAAAGGTTGAAATTATTTACATTTGAGGTTATGTTGAAAGCTCTTATTTCCTGAATACCTGATGAGACATATCTTCTTGAAGTGTTTTGATATATTTGAGAAACTTGGGTATCATTTAATGAAATGTTTAGGAACATAAATTCATCAATGGCTCCTTTCCAGGTTTGACCACCGTTAAACCAGTCACCAATACTTATCAATGTGTCTGGAGCTCCTATGCTTCCAGGAGTGTTTGTTAAATGATAATATGTTGTGTTTATGTATAGGCCCAGACCCGAATCATTTTTTACTAAAGTATAATATTGCCAGCCAGTCCCTGCAGGATTTATAGTTGTATCTATTTGACCTATACCATTACCCAGTTCAACTCCTATAAAATTTTGAGAGGTATAACCTAAAGTAACCCATTCAGCATTTCCAGGTCTATTTGTAAAGATACCTATTCCGGCAGCTGCATCTGCATCTAGTCTTGCCCAGACACTCGCTGACCAGTTTCTATTTGTCCAGTCTATAGGAATAAGGTCTACACTTATATAATCCCCTGCTCCGTTTAATTGGAAGCAATTATTAATTACACAGTTTGTTGAGTTAGTTATATTGTTAGCTATAAATGTACCATTGTAATTATTTGCAAAATCATATGAAGTGGTTGCATCATCTTTGTCAAAAGGATAGTAGGCAATTATATTATCGCTTATTTCATGAACAGAAGATGTTTTATCAGTAGATAAGTGGGAATATTGGGAATTGGCTAAGCCTTCGATGCTAATATTATTTCCAGGTGTTGAACTATTTTCTCTTGAGAAAATAAGAGTGAATGTTTGATTTGATAAATGTGGAACTACCCATTCAATGTAATCAAGGTTTCCATTTCCATCTAAGTCGTAAGAATCAAAAGGCATTTCCTGTAGAATGTAATTTTGGTTTTGTATTGAGTTTGTTAAATTTGTAAAATTATTTTCTAAATTGATGTAAGGTATGTTTGAAACTGGTATTTCAGAGTTTTCTATTAGATTTGTTTCTGAAATATTATTAACTTCTTTTAATTGAATTGAATTGTTTTCATAGTTGTGCCAGAAAAGCTTAATGTTTTCAGAAGAGCTAATCGGAATAGAATTTGGTATATTTGTTGAAGCTATTACGTCTGTGTAATGTAAAGAATCTGGACCAGAAATTAAGATTTCTTTTCCTGCTTCAGTTTCTTTTTCTTGTGAAGTTGGAGCTTCGGTTTCGTATTCAATTGTATAATCCTTGGAATTGTCATCAAGAATTATATTAACTTCAGGATTGACTTGTTCTGAAGAGTCAGATATAGCATATCCTGTGAATGCGCTTCTTAATTTATTAAAGAAGTTTTTGAAGAAGCTAGGTTTGTTCGAGTTGAAATTACTTATTACATTACCAGTTATTGTATTTGAAACTCTTTGAGAATTTTCTTCTTTGGAAGTTTCAGTGACTTTGATATTTTCAGCATTTTCAGGCAAAGAAAGAGTTAAGTTTTCTACATCATCAAATGAAATATTCTTTTCCCATTTGACTGGTTCTCCAACAGTTATTTTACTTCTTGTTGTTGAAATGCTGACTGTGTTAGAAGAGATTAAAACTAGGAATTCATTGCTTTCTAGACTTTCATTTTCTCTGTAGGCAATTATCTTTCCCTTTGTTGCACCTTTGAAGTTTTCTAAAGGAGTTAATGATATGATGTCTCCAGTGATGGAAGAGTTTAGATTATTACCTATAAATTCATAGAAGTAAGAATTTTCAAAGTAATCAGTCAGAGTGAGATTAATTGTTTGGTTTATTGATATTCTTTGAGTAGGTATTTCTTTTATTAGTTTTAAGGTGGAATTTGATATTTCAGTTATATTAGATATAGTTTCATTTAGTATTGTTTCGTTTGTTTGTGTTTGGTTAAATGTATCTGTAAGGTTTAAGATTTCTGAGTTGTTTAGTAAATCTTCTGTTTGGTTGAGTTCTTGCTCAATATTGTCTAATTCTATTATTTGATAGTTTAATGAATCGATGTTTATTTCAGAATTGTCTAATTCTATTCTTATTGTGTAGATTGATTTGTTTAAGTTTAAATTTTCTAAGTCGCAAGTATCTTGACAGTAATCTGTGAAAGTTATCTCATTTAAAATCTCATTAGGAGCGGAGGTAGAGTCGCTTGGGGAAGGGCTCACTTCCTCTTTTGGGCTATCTACCTCCTTCTCCTTGGTTTGAGTGGGATTTGTGATGTCTTCAGTTACTTCAGAATTGTAGCCTGTTTGAACTGCGAAACCTGTTAAGAAACTATTTTTATTTTTTTCGGCTTTGAGAGAATTTGAATCAAGAATCAAAATGTCATCTAAGTATATTTTTGCTGAACCAGAATCCAACATTTTTCCAGAAATCTTTAGAGAAGTTAATTGACCTAGATTCTTTATTTGCCAGGCATAACTTGAAGAATTTCCTAAATTAAGATTTATATCTTCAGTATAAGTTTGAGAGTTATCTTGCGTAGCGAAACCAATTATTTTCCCGCCTTGCGTTGCAAATAATAATATGAAAATGGAAATAAAAAAGAAACTTGCGAGAGAAGAAATTATATTGCTTCTTTTTATTATACCTCTTTCGCTTTCAATTATATTTTTACATTCTAAAATATAGTTGTCGTAATATTTAATCCATTCTTCAAAGGTCTTTTCGCCTTGTTTTTTTGAAGCTAAATTTTCGTATTCTTCGTAAGAAATTTCTCGGTTAAGACATTTATTTTTTAGTACTTGTAATTGATTTACAAAGTGCTTTCTATAACCTTCACAAGTCTTAATTCTGCTTTCGTAACTAACAATCCTACGTCTAGCAAGGTGAGCCCTTCCCATTACTTATCTTATATGTAAAAGAGCTTATAAATCTTATCTAATATGTAAAATAATACTTACTATTTATGTAATTAGAAAGGTAAAGTAGTGCCTAATTTGTTTATTTTTTAAGTTTATGTAGTGGGTAATTGGGAAGATTTATAAATTTATAAGTAGTGCCTAATTCATGGAGATAAAAAAGAAAATTTTGAAAGGTTTCTTTGAGAATCTTTTAAGTGGTAAAAAGAAGTTTGAAATTAGATTAAATGATGAAGATTTTAAAGGAGTTAAAGAAGGAGATTTTCTTATTCTAGAAGAATGGGATGAAATTAATAAAAAATACACTGGAAGAAAGCTTAGAAAGAAGATTAGCTATTTTTTAAGATCTAAAGATTTGACTTTTTTTAGTCAAAAATAAGTTAATGAAAAAGGATTTATTGTTATGTCTTTGGAGGATTGTTGATGGCATTCATAGTTAAGAAAAAAATAAATGGAAATGAATACTTTTACTTAAGAGAAAGTGTTAGAACTGGAAACAAAGTTAAGGCGCGGACGATTGCTTATTTAGGGAAAGATAAAGTTGAAGCTGAAAAAAAGGCTAACTTATTTTTGAAAATACCTGAGAAGAAAGATTTAAAGGTGGAAGTTGTTGAGTTAAATAATATGGATAAAAGTCAATCAAAAGAAAATATGGAAAAGAAAGAATCCAGTGAATTAACAATTGAAGAATTGGCTGTTTTTTGTAAGAGAAAGGGATTCGTTTTTAGAAGTAGTGAGGTTTATGGAGGTTTTTCAGGATTTTGGGATTATGGTCCGTTAGGTTCAGAATTATTTAATAATATCAAGCAAGACTTTTGGAAGTTTTTTGTTCATCAGAAAGATAATATGGTGGGAATAGAAGCTTCAATTATTTCTCATCCTAAAACTTGGAAGGCTTCTGGACATTTGGCTTCTTTTTCAGATATCGCAGTTACTTGTAAAAAATGTAAAAAAGCTACTAAGATAGATAAATCTGAACTTGGAAAAGTTAAGTGTGAATGTGGTGGCGAATATGAATCGCAGGGAGAATTTAATTTAATGTTTAAGACGAGTGTTGGAGCTTTGAATCCTGTTGATGCTTATTTGCGTGGAGAGACTGCACAAGCAATGTTTATGGATTTTAAGTTGGTTCATGAAACTGCAAGAAAGCAATTACCTTTTGGAATTTTACAAGTTGGAAGATGCTTTAGAAATGAGATTGCTCCTAGAGATTTTATTTTTAGATTAAGAGAGTTAACAATTGGAGAATTTGAATTTTTCATTCATCCAGAAGAAAAGAATTGTAATTTATTAGATAGTGAGCATAAAAATGTTAAGCTTAGATTGCTTGATGCTGAAAATCAGGTAAAAGGAAAAAATAATCTTAAAGAAATTACAATTGGAGAAATGGTAAAAGAAAATAAATTAGATGAATGGCATGCTTATTGGCTAGCTGAACAAGTTTTATGGTTTAAGAGACTTGGATTGGAAAAAGAAATAAAAATTAGAGAGCATATGAAAGATGAACTTAGTCATTATTCTTCTGCAACTTTTGATTTAGATTATGAATATCCTTTTGGAAGTAAGGAAGTTGGAGGTAATGCTAATCGTGGTCAATATGATTTAGGACAGCATGCAAAAGAATCTGGTGCAAATTTTGAGATTTTTGATGAAAAGAGTAAAAAGATGATTTTACCGAAGGTAATTGAACCTACTTTCGGAATGGATAGAGTTTTTCTCGCTATGCTTTGTAAAGCGTATCATAAAGATGCTAAGAGAGAGAATATTGTTTTAAGATTGCCTGCAAGATATGCTCCAGTGAAAGCAGCAGTTTTTCCAATAATTAAAAGTGAAGAGTATGAATTAATTGCTGAGAAAATTGTAAAAGACTTAAGAGAAGAGTGGAATGTAAATTATGATAAGTCTGGAAGCATTGGAAAGAGATATGCAAGAAATGATGAGATTGGAACTCCTATGTGCATTACAATTGATGAAGAAACTTTGAAAGATGAAAGTGTTACAATAAGAGATAGAGATACGACACAACAGGTTAGAGTTAAGATTAAAGATTTAAGAGAGGTAATGTGGAAAGTTGTAAATGAAGGGAAAAATGTTTTGGATTTTGGTAAGAAGGTTGAGACTAGAGTTAAAGAAAAATGATTTTGATTTATTGTCCTTGCAAGAATAATAAAGAAGCTGATAAAATTTCTAGACATTTGTTAAAAATGAAATTAATTGCATGCTCTAATTTATTTCCAATTAAGAGTTTATATAATTGGAAAGGTAAAATAAAGAATTCTAAGGAAATTGTTATGCTTGCTAAAACTAATAATAAGAATTTTGTTGGTTGTGTTAAAGAGATAAAGAAATTACATTCTTATGAAATTCCATGTATAATAAAGTTAGATGTTAAGTCCAATAGAGAATATTTTAATTGGGTTGAAAATGAACTGAGTTAGTTTTATATACTTCTTTTACATGTAATAAATATGATGGATAGTATATTTTGGTTTCCTTTTATGGCAGCTGGATTTGGACTTATGATGATATTAGGAATATTAGTAGTTCTTTTCTGGCTTTGGATGATAGTAGATTGTGCAAAAAGAAGTTTCCAAAATGATGTTGAAAAAATAATATGGTTAGTTGTGATTGTATTTGGAAGTTGGATTGGAGCACTTGTTTATTTTATAGTTGTTAGAAGTATAAACCATAAAGGTTTGTTTAAGAAGTAAGATTTATTTTTTACATTTATCACAAATTCCAGTTATATCGATTTGAAAGTGGCAAATCTCTCCAGATATATTGTTTTTTAAGAAGTCTATTTTGTCTATATCTATATGCTCTGTTTTTCCGCATTTTTCACAGATAAAATGGCAGTGATTCTTTTTTGATAGAGAGTAGAGAGTTTTTCTATTGCATAAATAGTGGTGTATCTCTCTTTTATTCCTTAATTCTTTAAGGAAACGATATATCGTGGCTATGCCTATTTCAGGATTTTTTATCTTTATTTTTTTAAATAAGTCTTCCCCCGTAAAGAAAGAGGGCTGATTTTCTATTTCTTTTCTAATTATCTGCTTTTGAATAGTATTTCTTGATAGTTTAGCCATTTTCTTATTGATAATTACAATCAATTAGGTTTTTAAATTAGCTTTAGTTAACTTGATTATGCAAATAAGTGGCGCTTTTTTTTATACGATTGTTAGTGTGTTAATTGTTAGCTTAGTCAGTTTAGTCGGAGTTATTGGGTTAAGTGTGAAGCATGAAAAGCTGAGCAAGGTTTTAATTTATCTTATAAGTTTTAGTGCAGGTGCTTTGCTTGGTGATGCATTCATACATTTACTTCCAGAAGTTGTAGAGAAGAACGGCCTGACCTTAAGTATTAGCTTTTCAATTCTTGGAGGTATATTAATATTTTTTATCCTTGAAAAGCTAATTCATTGGAATCATTGTCATACTGAAATTATAAGCGATAAGAAACATATACATCCTTTTACCTATACTAACTTAGTAGGTGATGGTTTACATAATTTTATTGATGGAACGATTATTGCTGCAAGTTACTTGATAAGCTTTGAAGCAGGTTTAGCTACAACTATTGCTGTAGTCTTACATGAAATACCTCAGGAGATAGGAGATTTCGCAGTTTTATTACATGGAGGATTTTCTAAAGGTAAAGCATTGTTTGCTAATTTCCTTTCTGCGCTTTTAGCTTTGGTTGGAGCTTTGCTAGTTTTCTTTGTTCAAGGATTTATGGAAAGCATAGAATTTATATTGGTTCCGATAGCTGCAGGAGGATTCATTTATATTGCAAGTAGTGATTTAATTCCTGAATTACATAAACATTCCCATAAGTTCTCAAGAAATATTTTACAGTTGATTGCATTTGTGGCAGGTATTGCAGTAATGTGTTTACTTCTTTTGTTAGAATGATAAATTTATAATGCTAATTTTTTCTAATTGTGTCAAGGAACTTGAAAGAAAAACCTGCCTTTTAAGGCGTGTTAGTTCCTTGAGCATCCTAAAAACGAGTGTCTAACACATCGTTTTTTTGATTTAAGGGCCTGTGTTTCAATGGTAGAATTTTTCCATGGCATGGAAGAGATCCGAGTTCGATTCTCGGCAGGTCCATTCAAGAACCAAGGTTCTTCTGAACTCCTAAAGTCATAATTAAATTTAGAAACGCTTTTATACTACTTTAAACTTACAACTTTCAAGAGGAAAAGATGAGCAAGACATTAGGAATAATTTCTATAAAAGGAGGAGTAGGCAAGACTAGTGTAGCTAGTTCGCTTGCTACTGATTTGGTTAATAATTATGGTAAAAGAGTTTTGTTGGTTGATGCAAATTATTCTGCTCCTAATTTAGGATTACATATGGATATTGTTGAACCTGAGAAGACAATTCATGAGGTTTTGGCTGGAAAGGTAAGAATTGAGAGTGCAATACATAGTAAGTATGGTGTTGATGTTATTCCTGGAAGTTATTTACATCATGGTGAAATTGATTGTATGAAGTTGAAAGATAGAATAAACAAGATAAAAAACAATTATGATTATGTAGTGATTGATTCTTCTCCTAATTTGAATGATGAGGTTTTGAGTGCTATGGTGGCTTCAGATGCTTTATTTGTTGTTACAACTGGAGATTATCCTACTCTTTCGTGTAGTTTGAAAGCTGCTGAATTAGCTAGAAATAGAGGTAAGCCAATTGCTGGATTGATATTAAATAAAATAAGAAATCCAGATTATGAAATGAGTGTTAAGGAGATTGAGAACATATCTGGAATTCCTGTGGTTGCGAAAATTCCTGATGAAGGAGATCATGTAAAATCAGTATTTACAAGAATACCTATGAGTATTTACAATAGAAATAGTAAATTTTCAAGAGAGATAAATGATTTATCCGGAGCTATCACTGGAGAGAAGAAAAGTTTAAGGTGGTTTCATAAATTGTTACCTTTAGATTTGAAGAGAGAGAAAGTTAATAGAGAAATTATGAAACAAAAATTTTATAATTCAGTATTTAGTAATAAGATTGATTTGTCCGAGGAGATGGGAAGTAATGAGTGATAAGTGTATTTTCTGTGAGATTGTTGCAGGGAAAATACCTAGTTTTAAGATTTGGGAAGATGATAAGCATTTGGCTTTTTTATCTATATTTCCTAATACTGAAGGATTTAGTGTTGTAATACCAAAAAAACATTACTCTAGTTATTTTGGAGATTTAGAGGATAATGTATTGAAAGATTTGATAATCGCTAGTAAGAAAGTTGCTAAATTAATTGACAATAAGTTGGAGGATGTTGGAAGAACTGGATTAATATTCGAAGGTTTTGGTGTTGATCATATACATGTTAAATTATTTCCAATGCATGGAACAAAAGATGTGAAGAAGTGGAAACCTCTTAAATCTAATATTGATAAATACTTTGAAAAATATGAAGGATATATTTCAAGTCACGATTATAAGAGGGCAGATGATAAAGATTTAGCTAAATTAGCCGAGAAGATAAAGGGTAAGAAATAAAATGGAGCAGTGGGTAATATTTATTCTTATAGCAACTGTTTTTACAGCTTTTGAGTCTTTAATTTCTAAAAAAATATTATATAAAGAACATGCTATGGAGTTTACTGCTGTTTTTGGATTGTTTTTTCTTGTGGTCTCAGCCCCATTATTCTTTTTTGTAGATTATGATATAATAAATTTTAAAGTTCTTGCTTTGGTATTTATAGCAACGCTCTTATCAGTTATGGGTTCCATATTTATGCATAAAAGCATGAGGCATACTGATGTTGGAACTGTAATGTCTTTGTGGGTATTAGGTCCTGGTTTTGCGGCTTTATCAGCATTTATTTTTCTTGGAGAAAAATTAAGTTATGTACAAATGAGCGGTATAGCTTTATTGATAGTAGGTGCTTATATATTAGAATCTAAGAATCATCAAAGAATTTTTGATCCTTTCAAAATGTTATTTAAAAAGAAATATCTTAGATATGTATTAATTGCTTTAGTTATTTATGCTTTTGCAGCTACTCTTAATAGATATCTTCTTTCTGATTTAAACATGCAAGTAGAAAGCTTTATCGCTTTTTCGGCTTTATTTTATGCTTTCTTTGGTTTCACAGCTCTTAATTTATTTCATAATGGTCTTAAAGGAATGAAAAATGGTATTAGTAATGTTGGATGGTGGGTTTTGATAGTTGCTTTATTTTCTTTGTTGACTTCATATTATCAGGCTGAAGCTATGGTACTTGCACCAGTAGGACTTGTTTTAACTGTTAAAAGGTTGGCTACGTTAATTGTTATTGTAATTGGTGGAGAGATGTTCCATGAAAAAGATCTACTAAAGAAATGTATTTCTGCAGTAATAATGATTGCTGGTGTTTTGTTAATTGTAAGTTGATTATATTTAAATAGAAGATTTATTAGTGTTTTTTATGTATAATTCTGAGAAAGCACATTATATTGCAGTTACTGGAATAATTTTGAAAGATGGTAAATATCTTATTGCTAAAAGAGCTGAATGGGAGCCTGATTTTCCTGGAAAGTGGACTGTGCCTGGAGGAAAAGTAAGTATGACAGATTATTCTCATAGAAAGCCAGACACTGAAGGCGGTAAACAATGGTATAATGTACTTGAAGAAGCTTTGAGAAGAGAAGTAAGAGAGGAAGTAGGATTAGAGATAAGAGATATAGGTTATGTTACAAATTTAGTCTTTATTAGGAAAGATAATATTCCATGCATGGTTGTAAGTTTGTTTGGTTATGCTGTTTCTGATGATGTTAAATTGAATAAAGATTTGTCTGAATATAAATGGGTAAGTGTTGAAGAAGCTAAGAAGTATGATATGATTGAAGGAATTGCTGAAGAGATCGAAATGGTCGATAATTTTCTTAAAACTGGAAAAGTTCCTGAGTGGAAGAGTTTGAGGAAATAGCACTAACTACTTTAGAATTAAAATAAAAGTATAAAAATAATCTTGCAGTTTATTATTATGGATTTTAAAATAGACAAAGATTTTGCATTACTGTATGGAATAATGCTGGGAGATGGGTGCTTGTCTTTATGTAATAGAAAAAATAGACGAACTAAAATGAAGATTCTCACAATTACTGGTTCTTCTATTGATGATGTTCCTTTCTTTGAAAATGTTATTCATCCCATCTTGCGAAGACTTCGAGGTAAGGATACAAATATAAAATTTGTAAAAAATGAAAATACTATTACTTTTAACTTTAGTGACGAGAAACTTTTTGATTTCTTATCTCAGACTGGTTTTCCGATAGGAAAAAAGCTAGATAGATTATTTATTCCTAAAATCTTTTATGATATGAATTTAGTTAAATATGTTGTTGCAGGATTCTTTGCTACTGATGGAAGTTTAGTTTTAACTAAAAATCCAAATAAATATTATCCTCGACTTGAAATTCATGTAATCTCAAAGATTTTACTTAAAGAAGTTTATGACTATCTTTTATCTCTCGGTTTTAAAGGAGCTTTATATAAATGCAAGAGAGTGAATGTATCTCCAGGAGCTTATAGAGAAATGAATCAAAAATATAGAGTACAATTTAACGGTAAAGATAATCTTTTATTATTTGAAAATAAAATTGGATTTGTAAATCCTAAATATAAGGAAAAGTTTGATAATTTTTTATTATATGATCAAGATTATGATTTACTATCTCTTAATTTAACTAAAGAAAATCTTAAATCTGCTAAATTGAAAGTTAATAGTATTTACGGAAATAAAATGGCACTGGGGAGAATTGAACTCCCGACCCCTAGCTTTCTCAAGCCTTCTTCATCTCCATGAGACTAGTGCTCTACCACTGAGCTACAGTGCCGAAAGTTGGAAAATAAGAAGATTTATAAGTTTACTGGAAAGTTGAATTTTATGGACTTGAATGGAGTTATATCTGATATGGCTAGAGATATAAGAGAAGTTGAACCTAGACTATTAGAATATTGGGAGCAATGTGACTATTTAATGGCAAGAGCAGAATTTCTTGGTTTTTTAGCAAGGAGCAATTATCATCATTTTGCAACAAGGATTTCAGAAGGATTTGACAGAGGTGTTGCTGTTGTTGGTAGTATAACTTATATTAGTGATCTTTTAAATCGAGGTAAAGATTTTTCTACTAGAAGTGTTGAAAGCTCTTTGAAACAACTGAAAGCAAGTTTAGCACAGACTGCTTTGTCTGATGGGCCTAGAGATTTAACAATAAAATTATAAACTGATTTATCTTGTTTTATTTATGGTTGTTGAAATAGCTCAGAATGTTTCTAATTTGCCTGGGATAATTGGAAGTATAGGTGGAATCGCTTTATGGCTGCAGGCTGTTGGAGTTGTAGTAATTTTATGGATGATATTTGAAGCTTTCGCCCTTTATTTTGCTACTAAGAGGATGAAGGAAATTCACGTTATAAAGAAAGATATGGCTAGAATAGAAGGTAAGATTGATAGGATATTGAGTAGGAAGAAATAGTAAAATATTAATTGCAGGTATAAAAATAGATTATTGTTAAAAGATAACTTGTTAATGATAATAAGGCAATTTGAACGTTATTTTATAAGTTAATGATGAGTGCTATTTAAGGATTAATATTCTCTCTGTCTTGGTGTGTATTCCCTGTCTCTATCTCTTGATCTTGGTTTTGAACCATATCCTTCATCTTCTTCTATTGGCTTTACTTTTATTTTAACAGGAGCGTTCTTCATTCTTACTAATCTAGCTAAATAGCCAGCTATCTTATTTCTTACAGGGATGCTCGGCATTGTGTGTCCAAGTGCCTTTTTATTATGATCAAAATTGTCATTAAATAGTTCTGAAGAGCCTTTCATTAACTGCCTAGCTGCTCTCTTAACCATTGTTGATTTTATTCTTCCCATTTAATTATTGGTTGGGAAGAGGGTTTTTAAAGATTTGCAGAGCAAATCTTTAGCCCATTCAACCAATGTTGAAGGTTTAAATCTTTTTAGAAGGTTTTTTCCTAAAAATTCGAGTATCGTATACTTTGTACATTACAAGAGCAGAATAAGGTATAATTAAGAAGAATAGGAATTCTTCTATAGGTAATCCAAATATACGTATCCCTATTAGTCCCGGTCCTGGAAATATCCAGTGTTGTCTATAAGTAGCATAGTAATCCCAGAGCATTCCATAAATAAAGATTGTTCCCGTTACAGTTAGTCTTTCTTTCATTGACTTATATAAATGAATATGATATTTATATTCAAATAAAATAGTGATTATTAAAATAGTCGTAAGGATGATTAAATATTCCATTATATAGTTAAGGACTTTTTATTATTAAAACTTAAGCTTTTCAAACTTGACAAGGTTTTTGTATTCCTTGATGAAATCTAATGCTTTTTTATCTAAATCTCCTGGTGCCATGAATAAAGCAAGCATTTTGTTTTGATTTGCTTTGTGAAGAACAAGCGTTAGGTCTTCTTCTTTTACCTTCTTCCTTTCTTTTGCTATGAGGAAGTATTCTTGCTTTCCAAAAATGTCATTTATTCTTATTTTTGCTGTGAATTCTTTTGATTTTTCTTCTATTTGCTCAAGGACTTCTATGTCTTTTGCTTTTAGATAATCTTTTAAGTCATCTAGGAACTTTGATTCCTGCTTTTTCTTTATCTTTTCCTTCTTTGGCTTCTCTTCTTTAGCTTTCATTATTGGCTTTTCATCAACTTTAATTTCAAGTTGTATTGGTTGGACAGTTTGTTGCAATTGCTGGATTTGAGTTGATGGATTGTGCTGATGGTTATGAGATGGAACGCTTATAGGAGGTTGAACTGGCTTTTCTTCCTTCTTTTGAGGATTAATTATTAATTCTATTTCAGAATCTGGAGTGAATGCATATTTCCAGAAAAGCATTTCATTTCCTTCATTTTTTATCTTTAGAGGTATAGCAAAATCTTTTATTTGTCTAATCGCTACTCTAATTGCTGGAGGTAGTTTTTGGTCCTCTAGGAGTTTTTCTTTTTTTACCATATTGAATGCTTCCATTTCTTTTTGATTTAGAAATTGAGTAAAATTCTCAATCATTTGTTCTTGGCCTGGCAAGAGATAAAGAGAAGAACTACCAACTTTCAAGTCAGACATTAGAAGTTTTTGTTCTCGGTATAACTCTGAAAGAAATGCTGAAACGAATAATGGAGAGGTTTTTATGTATTGTGCAACATTGACTGGTAAGCTTGGCCCTCTCGTTTTTATAAATGTAAGAATCATCTCTTTTGTTTGAGGCATATTAATAGCTACTACAGTCATAAATTAGAATATGTTAGAGATTGTTATAAAGATTTGTGTACAAATCTTTAAGCATCGTTTCTAAAGAAACTTCAGCTATAAAGATTTGAGTATAATTTTTAATGTTGGTTTTTTACCGCTTGAAATGCAATTAGAGTCTTTTCCAGTCAATTTCGTAATAAGATACTGATGATTCTGAATCTACTAATGCAATTAAAAGCTTCTTTTTAGTTGAATGAGCTATTCTATTTTTGCCTGAGAATTCATGCCAGGTTATTTTATCTGATGAACTTGTAGCGAATAATAGCCAGGGAGCGTGTGATGTTCCAGGCCTTGAACCTTTATCATAAACTCTGAAGTCTGCTCCAAATTTAAGTGCTTCTTTTAGTATGTAACCTTTAGAACGAAGGTCAAAATAGACTGTGTATTTGGTGTCTATTTTCTTGTCTTTCTTTCTTAACTTGCTTAAAAGTGAGTCAAAAGAGAGTTTCTTTTTTCCTACAAAGACTTGCATGTGGTTTTTTTCTAATAGGTAAAGTGCTTCAAAGTCAGAGTAAACTACTCTTCCAGATTTCTTTTCTCCCATAGCTGATTTTTCAAATAGAGAGAATGCTTCTTCTGATGATGAAGAAACAGTGTTTTGAGATATACTTGCAGTTATCATTGATAAAATAGGTATGGAAGGTATTTAAGGATTAGGTTTTGATGAGCTGTAAAGTAAATGTGAGCTAAATGTTTTTTTACAAAAGCAAAGTATTTTAATACTTCCTAATTATAAGCCTATTATGGGTTGGAAAAGTTGGTTAGCAGGTATTCTAGGGTTTATCGTAATTTTGTTTTTATTCTTCTTTCTTTTTATAGGCTCAAGTGTATATAGTCCCGACTTAGTTTATATCCTTTATTTTTTCATACCATTAATACTTGTATTGATACTACCGTTTATATTGCAAAAAACACATTTTAAGAATTCTAAGGGAAAAGGAATTATTGTAGGTTCTGTCTTAGCCTTTGGTATTTCTATTATTTCATACTTTATTATCCCAGGAGAATTGAGTTTAGGAGTATTAGCTTTCTTCTTCATATGGGCAATAAATCTTATTATTTTCATAGTAGGTTTAGTAATGCATTTTATGAAAAAATAATTTTCTCTCTCGCTTTAAATTATGATGTTAATCTTACAACTAATTTTTTAATTAGCTTTATAAAGAATTGAACACTTACCTAATTATGAATAAGTCTTTTGGTGATTTGTTAAGTGATTCTTGGAATGAGTATAAGTTGAACTTTAAGGTGATTTTCAAGTTATTTCTTTATTTTATTATACTTCCTGGAATTGTAGTTTTATTAATCCAAACATATGGGACGTACAAGCTGGATCTCTTTAATATAGATAGCGAAGAAAATCCTTTTGCTGTTTTCGTTGAAAATCCAGGATATTATATAAGTAGTTTAGCTTTGTCTTTGATTGCTGGCTTTTTATCTTTTTTAGCTTATGTATCTATAACCTGTGGTGCTTTGAAGGGCAAGAAGTTTAGCTATTCTGAAGCATTAAGTGAAGGAAAGAAGAATTATTGGAGAGCAATTGGATATATTATAGTTGTATCAATATTTATTGCTCTACTTTTCTTGCTTTTGATTATACCTGGAGTAATATTTGCAGTTTATTGGGCCTTTGCTTATTATGTATTTTTAGGAGAGAAGAAAGGAATTATGGACTCTTTGAAGGCAAGTAAAAATATGGTAAAAGGTAAGTGGTGGATGACATTCGGATATGTGCTATTGATTATGCTTATAATTATGGCTATATCTTCAGTATTCGCAATTCCTTCCATGATACTGGGATTTATTTATGTGATAGGTGCTATTGGAAGCGGACAAATATCTAGTAGTGGATTTGCAGTTATACAAATTGTAGGTTTTGTCTTTTCAATTGCAGGTCAGTTGATTACAACACCTTTAATGATATTATTTATGAAGAACTTCTATTTTGCTATGAGCAAGAAGAAGTAAGGCTGAAGTAAAGTTTTAAAAGACGCGTTTTTCTAGATGTTTTATGGATAAGAAGGATTATGGAGATTTTGAGGAAGTAGTTAATGAGAATGATATTATTATACCCAATGAAGAAGGAGGCGAGTTTCCTGTAAGGGTGAAATTACCTAGGGGAAAGGAATTGATTGGAATTATAGTTCAGAGATACGGTGGGAATAGAATGGACATCAAAGCAACTGATGGAAAGAATAGAAACTGCAGAGTTCCTGGAAGATTCAAGAGAAGTTTTTGGTTAAGGCCTGGAGATTATGTTATGATATTGCCTTGGGAAGATGATAATGATAAAGGAGATATTATCTATAAGTATACTCCTGCTGGTGTTAATCAGTTGAAGAAGAAAGGTTTTGTTAAAGGTTTGAATGAAGGATTTTAGTTCTAAAAACTAAAGGTTTAAATTTAATATATATTTTCTGAATTTATGCATATAGTTAAAGATGAAGTTGTTTTTGCTTCTAACAATACTGGAAAATTAAAAAGAATGCAGAGGCTTCTAGATTCTGTTAATGTGCCAGTTTTATTAAGAACTCCTTTAGAGGTGGGTATTTTGGATTATGAAGTTATTGAGGATGGTCAGACATTAAGAGAAAATGCTGAAAAGAAGGCGAGAGCATTAGCAAGCAGAACTTCTTTACCCGTAATTGCTGATGATACTGGTTTTTTTATTAAAGGTGCAGAAATTGATCCAGTTACTGTAAAAAGAAATGCTTTAGGAGGAGTTGATGAAAGGACTTTACCGATAGAAGTGATAGGTCAAAAAATGTTAGCCTATTACCAAAGTCTTGCTTCTAGTTATGGTGGCTCTGTGGATGCTGAATGGCGAAACGGTATTTACTTTTTTACTTCTGATAGACGCGGTTTTTATGTTGAAGCAATTCGTCCATTTATATTGACTAATCAAGTTCATGGAAAGATGGATCCTCATCTCCCCTTGAGACCTTTGTACAAGTCAAAGGCAACTGGAAAATATGTCTTAGAACAGAGTGATGCTGAAGAATTAATGGAATTAAAGCCTATAACTGATGCACTTGTTGCATTATTAAGAAATTGGAAAGGCTTTTAAGATTACTTAGATAAGGAATGTTATGGATATTAGTATTAAAAAGAAAATTGATTATTCAAAAGTGGAGAAAAAGTGGCAGAAGAAATGGAGTGATGGAAAGTTGTTTGAGAGTGTGCCTGATAAAAGAGAGAAGTTTTTCATTAATTTCCCTTATCCTTATATCAATGGACATTTACATTTAGGACATGCTTTTTCAGTTACTAGGGTCGATGTTATGGCTAGATATAAGAGGATGAATGGTTTTAATGTGTTATTTCCACAAGCCTGGCATTGCACCGGAACTCCTGTTTGGGCTGCTGCTCAGAGAATAAGAGAGAAAGAGGAGAAGCAAATTCAGATAATGAAAAGCATGGGCTTTTCAGATAAAGAAATAGTTAAATTTGGAAATGTAAAACATTGGATAGACACTTTTGTTCCTGCTGCTCAAGAAGATTTGTCTAGATTGGGTGCGAGTATTGATTGGAGAAGAAGTTTTGTTACAACTGATTTAAATCCGAGTTATGATAAGTTCATAAGATGGCAGTTTAGAAAGCTTAGAGAAAAAGGATTTGTTGAGAAAGGAAAAAGGCCAGTTGTTTGGTGTGAAAAAGATAAAATGGTTGTGGGAGATCATGATAGGGCTGAGGGAGAGGGAGAGACTCCTCAGGAATATTATTTAATGAAATTTAAGTTTGGAGATAATTATTTAGTTGCAGCAACTCTTAGGCCTGAAACTGTTTTTGGACAGACTAACTTTTGGGTTAATTCCCAGGTTAATTATGTTAAAGCACAGGTTGGTGAGGAAAAGTGGATAGTAAGTAAGGAGTGCCTTGAGAAACTTAATTTGCAAGAGAGAAATGTTAAGATGATTGAATATGTTAAAGGAAAAGATTTGGTTGGGAAGTATTGCGAAGCTCCTTTAACTAAGAGAAAAATTATAATTCTTCCTGCAGGATTTGTAGATTCAAGTATTGGTACTGGATTAGTTGTTAGTGTACCTAGTGATGCGCCTTATGATTATGTTGCACTTAGAAATTTCCAAGATATGAATGAAAAGGATAAGAAAAGTCTTGGTTTTAGCATTAAGCAGATTGAAGAGATAGAGGATTTGGAAATTATTCCGATAATCAAGACTAATAAATATGGAGATAAAGCAGGGGTTAAAGTTGTTGAGGATGCTAAGATAATGAATCAAGATGATCCTATTTTAGATAAGTTAACTCAGGAAGTGTATAAAGAAGGATATCATTCTGGAATATTATTAGATAATTGTGGTGAGTATTCTGGAATGAAAGTTTTGGAGGCTAAAGAGAAAATGAAGTTAGATTTGATGAATAGAAAGCTTTTGGAAGTATTTTATGAGTTAACTGGAAAAGTGGTATGTAGATGTTTGACTAATTGCAGTGTAAAGATTGTTAGTGATCAGTGGTTTTTGAAATATGGAGATAAAAATTGGAAAGAACTTGTTAGAAAACAATTGGCTGGAATGAAATTACATCCTGAACTTGTTAGACAGCAATTTAATTATGTTATTGGATGGTTAAATGATTGGGCTTGCACTCATCATCACGGTACTGGGACTAAATTGCCTTGGGATGAAAAGTGGGTAATTGAGTCTTTGTCAGATTCTACAATTTATATGGCCTATTATACTATTTCTCATTTGATTAAAGATTATCCTGAGAAGAAAATTGATGATTCATTTTTTGATTATATATTTTTAGGAATAGGAAAAGGAGATTTGAAAATGCAGAAAATGAAGAAAGAGTTTGAATATTGGTATCCATTTGATGTTAGAAGTTCTGGAAAAGATTTGGTTCAGAATCACCTTTCATTCTGCTTGTTTAATCATGCAGCAATATTTCCTGAGAAATATTGGCCTAAATCATTTAGTGTAAATGGATGGTTGTTAGTTGAAGGGGAGAAAATGAGCAAGAGTAAAGGTAATTTCTTTACAATAAGGCAGATTCTTGAAAAACATAGTGCTGATTCAATAAGAGCAGGATTAATGCTTGGAGGGGAAGGATTAGACGATCCTAATTTTGGATTTGGTAATTTAGAAATTGTTGCGCAGAAATTAAATGGATTCTCTGATTTTACTAAGGAGCATTACAAGAAAGCTAAAAAGGGAGAAATAGGAAGAAATGAGAAACTTTTGCTTTCATCAGTTAATAGGTATTTGAAAGAAGGAAGTGAGGCGATGGAAAATATGATGTTTAGAACTGGTTTTGATAAACTCTTTTATCAGTTTCAGAGAGTTTTGAAGGAGTATATGAATCGTGGAAGTCCTAATCAGCAGGTGCTGAATGATTTTATAGAAATGCAGATAAAATTGTTATCTCCTTTCTGCCCACATACAGCTGAGGAATTATGGAGTTTAATTGGAAAGAAAGATTTAGTTTCAGTTTCTGATTGGCCTAACTTTGATGAAAGCAAGATTGATGATAAATTGGAAGATAGTGAGAGATCTGTTGATAAGACTGTTGGAGATATATTAAATGTTTTAAGAATTGTTAAGGAGAAGCAAGGCAAGGAGACTGAGAAAGTCTATTTGTATATTCTTCCTAATGAAAAGGAAGCGTATAATGAAGAATTGCTTTCTAGAAGAGTTGGGAAGGAAGTTAAGGTGTATATGGTAAATGATAAGAATAAATATGATCCTGAAGGAAAAGCTGGAAAAGCTAAGCCTGGAAAGCCAGGGATATTTGTTGTTTAATTAGAACCTATATCTAGAACCTAGGTTCTAGGACTCCTATCTTTTGAACTGTAAAGTGAACTTCACTTAAATTGAGATTTTATATTACTGAAGAGCACTTTTCTCATTGTTCGGTGTAGATTAGTTCTATGCAGTTTCCATCAGGGTCAACAAAAGTGGTTACTGTTCCGTAGCTTTTCTTCATAATTCTCTGACCAATTGTTACTCCTTCTTTTTCTAGTCTCTCTGTCCATTTTTTGAGATCTTTTAAACTGTTTGCTTTGAACTGTATAAGTACGGGGTTGCTCTTGTTATAGTCAAACTGGTACTTATCTCTAT
Source organism: Nanobdellota archaeon (assembly GCA_038045765.1). Classification (GTDB taxonomy): domain Archaea; phylum Nanobdellota; class Nanobdellia; order Pacearchaeales; family GW2011-AR1; genus SICV01. The sequence continues at coordinate 208,092 of JBBSXN010000005.1, forward strand.
TTGACATTGGTTCTATAGCAAAATGCGTCTTTCCAGTCTTAAAACCATACCAACGTTCAGCAACAGGGTCTGCCTTTTTGTCAATAGGATTCAAACCAACTATTTTTTTGTAGAACTCGATAAGTTTTTCATGGTTCTTCGATAGAAGATTAACAAATACTAGATCTCTTTTCATAGTAGAAGGAGCGTGATAATACTATAAAAATTTAATGGGTGTTAGGACACAGCTCAGTATCTTTTGATAATATTTATATATCGTTCTTTTGGTTGATTTTTATGAGTAATAGAGAAATTACCAGAGAAGAAGTTGAGCCTTTATTGAGAGATTCTCCTCTTAGGGAGAGAATAGATTATTTGCTAGAGAACCCAGAATTAGGAAGTAGGCCTTTGACAAGATTAAACGGATATGGTAATATTTATCCTAATTGTTTTGGAACAACTCTTTTCTTACTTGATGCTCAAAGAGATCTTCTCGATAAATTTAGAAGAAGACTTGGGCTGAGAGGTGAGTTAATAGTTCAGTCTAAAACTGGTGAAGACTTTATGGTTTTTCCTAAAAAGCTCATCGGACCTGGAAGTCTACAGCCTAACTATGTGGAATTTTTTCTTGATAAACATTGTACAAAAACGAGCTCCCCTATACATGGAAGAATTGTAGTTACTAGTGGAATTAGTGATCAAGAAAATTATCATAGTACTCTACACTCAGCAGTTTATTTGGGTGAGATTGATAAAGTACCCTATGTTTTTGAACAAAATGGCCTAGGGAAAGAATTTAGATTTGATCTTTTTTATAGAATGGTAAACAAAAATGGAATTACAGGTAATAGCTTTTATAGATATAATCCTAGAGAATAAGAAATTCTAGCCGAATTTCTTGATTTCAAAGATAGCTTGTTTTTGATCTAGGGATTTCAATTTCCAGATTCTTTTTGCACCGTTGTTTCCATGTAAAACTATTGTATCCATTGCTATTTCTCCTGATTCTGGAGTGAATATCTCATAGCTTCCAGATTCTAATAGTTCTGGTTCCTTCTTTTTATTTTCTGTCATCGCTTTTTTTATAGCCTTTAGTTTAATAATCTTTCTTTTTTGAAAAATAGTATGTTACTGATTTTAGGTAAAGACATTTCGTATCTTGTTAGTGAATTTTTTGCTGAAAAATGAATTTGCTTCTCTGAAGTGACTGGGTATATAAATTTGCATTTATGGTAAAACTAGTTTTAATTTGTGTTATTTGTATATAAAGAAAAGATATGTAAATATATTATGGAGATGCAAATACCTGCTTTGCCTGTCCAGTGTAGTAAGTGTGATGAGGTGTTTGACTTGGGCTATGATTTGGCTCAAGAAGGAAACCTTGCACATTTGGAAGATGTGATAAGGGCGATGAAAACCCGCCGAGTCATGATTCCAATGCTTTGCTGGAACTGTAGGAATCTCTAGAAGTTAGAACCCATGGTTCTAAGACTCCTTTAAGATTCCTTGGGAAAACCACTTTATTCTTCCTTTTTTTAATTTAAGAGATAGTTGGGACTGAGTTATTTTTTATATGCAAAGGTATTTTAAATATCTATTTTTTATTTTGATATGTATAAATTTAAGATAGAAGTTAGAGAGACTAAGAATATTGGAAAAGGGATTTTAGCAGTTCAGGATATACCTAAAGGAGAAGTTTTATTTGATTGGACAGGTGGTAATATTTATGAGGCAGATAAATGTACGGACTTACCTAAAGATGTGGCAGATCATGCTATCCAATTTGAAGAGCATAAATGGATAGATACTGATGGAATTGGTAGGTATTTTAATCATTCTTGTGAGCCAAATTGTGGGATTAAAGGCAAGTTTCAAGTTGTGGCTATGAAAGATATTAAGAAAGGGGAATGGTGCACTTGGGATTATGATATGACTGAAGATAGTAATTGGAGAATGGAGTGTAAATGCGGAAGTAAATCTTGTAGAAAATTAATAGGTGCTTATAATGATCTGCCTAAAAAAATAAAGAGTAAATATATTGGTTTTATATCTGATTGGTTGGTAAAGAAATATAATTTGAATTAGGTTTAAATAGAGTGTATTTATTGATTTTTTATGTTAGTTGGACTTAAAATAAGAATATTGAGAATGAATGATGATTTGGCTAGCTTGGTTGACCTTTGGTTAGAAAATGTTAAAGAAACAAATTATCGTGTGCCAGATGCTTATAATATTCTCTCACGTAGAAGACAAAATGGAGAGGATATTCTTATAGCTAATTTAGATTCTAGAGATGTGGGTTATGCTATGGGAAAAAATTATGATGGAGTTTATACTTCCCAAGGTATTTTTGTTACTCATAATCTTAGAAAAAGAGGGATAGCTAGTGCTTTGAAAGAAGAACAGATAGATATCGCTCGCCAGCAAAATTGTTTTGAGTTTAGAACTGAAATATTTGGAGATAATCCTGCTAGTGTTGCTTTACAGAGAAGATTTGGTTTTAATCTAAAACATTTTAATGATACCTACAAAGCTAGATTGGTTCTATATTAATCAAATTTAAATATTCTAAATTATCTGGGTAAATATGGATATGACTTGGTATAATGGTGATTTTTTGTCTTTGATTTTACTTGCAGTTGTACAAGGATTTGCTGAGTGGGTGCCTGTTTCTAGTTCAAGTCAGATAGAAATTGTATCTCACCTTATAGGATATCAGAGTTCTTTGTTTTTAGAAGTTGCTTTGCATTTTGGTACACTTATGGCCGTTTTTGTTTATTTTGGAAAGGAGATAATGGATATTCTAAGGGATGTTTTTAGTGGTAATTGGAAAAGTGAAGAAGCAAAGTTAGGTTTCGCAGTTATTATTGCTGCTATTCCTGCAGGGATCGCTGGCTTTTTTTTGAAGGGTTTTCTTGAAAGCAATGGAGGTTTGGGATTAGTTGCTTGTGGATTAGGAATAACTAGTATGATTTTATTTATTGGAAGTATCTCTCCTAAAAAGGATGAGAAATTTAGTTATGGAAAAGCTTTGCTTATAGGGGTTGCCCAGATTCTTGCGTTGTTTAGAGGAGTTTCAAGATCTGGGAGTACAATTGTAACAGGTTTATTGCTTGGACTTAGTGAGAAGAATGCAGTTAAGTTTTCATTTTTATTATCTATTCCAATAATCTTTGGAGCTAATCTGCTTAATTTAGGCAATAAAACTTTACCTAGCAGTTTATTCTTCGCTTCACTAGTTTCATTTGCTGTTGGTATAAGCACAATTCATTTTTCTTTCAAATATCTTCTTTCAGATAGAAAAAATCTTAAGTGGTTTGCTTGGTTTACTTTGATAGAAGCAATTGTTATTGGTGGATGGGTTATTTTTGGTAAACAATAAATGATTTTGTTAATCCTAAGAATTTCTCTTCATATATCTGGGCTTCTGGAAATAGTTCTTTTAGTTCTTTTTTAGTTAGAAGTCTAATTTCTCTTGCTCTTTCTTCTATAATAAGAGTGTTTTTCTCTTTATTATAAAAATAGAAATTTAGGTTTTTTGCTAAAAATAATCTCAATGTCATAGGCATGAATTGAAAAAATGGAATAAGTGTGTGGGGCTCTATTGGAAAGTATTTGTTGGGTGTTTGTATGTAGTACGGTAATTTTAATGAAATTACTTGCTGAGCCATTCTTTTTTGATTTTCAAATGTGCTTAAATGCTCTATTAGAGAGTTTGAAAAGACAAAATTTGCTTTATATTTATTATAGCCCGTTATATTTGTAGCATCCCCTATTTCGTTTTTAAATCTAGGGTCACTTAAATTTTCTTCTTCTAAGTTTAACATTATGATTCTTGTATATTTATCTTTAGGAAAATCCATATTCTTCCAAAATATATATTTACCACCAATATCAATTATTCTAACAGGTTTTTTTATATTTTTAATAAGTCTTAAAAATATTTCAAATCTTCTCTTTCTAAAGTTAGAAGAGATGGAGTTTTTATTATAAGGGTTAAATAACTTATTTAATAGCTCCATCTTATTTATCTTGAGTAATTAAGAATATATTTCCATCGGGGTCGGCTATTTCTGCAGTTATTGCATTCCAAGGCCTCTCCGTTGGAGGGCTTATAACTTTCCCGTCGTTTTCCTTTACTTTTTTTATAAATAGGTTGATGTCTGTTACAATAAATTCGCTATTTTTGTAAGTGCCTACATTGTGTTTTTTCCAATTTGGAAACCTATCCTTGCAATCTTCCTCAATTTCTATAAGAGTATCATTTAGATATGCGCTCAAATAGTTATTTTTTCTTTCATTTATATTTATTTCAAATACATTTAGATAAAAATCTAAGATTTTGTCTATATTTTTTACACCTATTATGATTGCATTAAGCTTTGGTTTGTTGTTGAGTTTCATTTTATCTTTTTAATCCAAGATTTGAATATTTCGTTTCTTTCTTTTATATGTTCTTCTTCTTTAAAAGAATGAGGTGCACCTTTTATTATATGTATTTCTTTTTTACCAGTTAATTTTTCATAAAGAACCTTCTGTTGATTTAACGGAGTAGATGTGTCTTTGTCTCCTACAATCATAAGGACAGGCATTTTAAGTCTATTTGCATTTGGAAGAACATCATACTTTAGTCTATCTTCCATATGCGACCACTTTAATTTTTTCTTTATTTCTGGATTACTTGAGTTCGCATGATATTTCCAGCCTTTTGTTTTCCATTCTTCAAACTCTTCTTTGGATTTTGTTTGAAAACTAAGTTTACCTGAAATTATTGTAGAGAGAGGAGCTAGTGCTTTTACTTTTTCCGGATATTTTTCAGCATATAAAGTAATGCAAATTCCTCCAAGACTATAACCTACAAGAATAAATGGTTCTTTATACCAACTATTTGAGCTTGCCCAGGTAATTACATCTTCTAAGTCTTCATAATAATTTGTTATTGTTGCATCTTCTATTGAACCATCGCTTTCACCGAACGTATTTGTTGTATCAAATCTGATAACATTATAATTGCATTCATTAAGCACTTTAGCGATTGCAGTTATACTAGGTCTATCTTTATTACTTCCTAGACCATGTATTATAAATGCTAAACCTTTTGGATTCTTTATTTCATCTATTACTACACATACTTTTTGATCTTTTCTGTTTTTTATAAAAATTTTCATTTTATTCCACAATTGCTTTAATTCTTCGTATACCTGAGGCTACTGCTTCTTCTTTTGTTATCTTGAAGTGACCGATTTCTTTTGTGTTTGATACATGTGGCCCAGTGCAGAATTCCTTGCTAAACCAACCTTTTTCATCTTTTGTGTCTTCTAAAGTGTAGACAGATACTAATTCAGGATATTTGGTTCCGAATTCGTGCTGTGCTCCTGATTTTATTGCATCTTCAAGAGGCATTTCTTCTACTTTCATTCTTAGACCTTGTTTTATTTTTTCATTTACAAGATTTTCTACCTGCTTTATTTCCTGTTCTGTTAATTTCCTTGGAAAGTTAAAATCAAATCTTAGACGCTCTGGAGTTATGTTAGAGCCTTTTTGCTTTATGTCTTTTGACAAAACTGCTCTAAGTGCTTCATTTAGTAAATGAGTAGATGTGTGAAGCTTTCTTGTTGCTTCTGAATCATCTGCGAGGCCCGATTTGAACATACCTGCGCTGGATGTTCTGCTTAAGTCTTGATGTCTATGGAATTCTTTATTGTATTCTTCTAAATCTATATTTATTGATTTTTCATCTGCTAGTTCTTGAGTGAATTCAATTGGAAAGCCATAACTTTGGAAGAGAAGGAAAGCTTCTTTACCAGTTATTAGTTTGTTGTTTGAAAGTTTGTTAAATTCTTTTAAACCTTTTTCAAGAGTGAGGTTGAATTTTTCTTCTTCGGCTTTTAATTCCTGCTCTATAAATTTATGATTTCTATTTAATTCTTGGTAGTCAGGATAGACTTGGAGGATTGGTTTTATTAGAAGGTGTGTGAAATTTGAATTTATGCCAAGTATCTTTCCATATCTTATAGCTCTTCTAATTAATCTTCTTAATACATAACCTTGTCCAGCGTTGGAAGGTTTTATTGCTCTTTGGTCTCCTAGAATGAGTACTGCTGCACGAATATGGTCTGCTACTATTCTTATTGCTTTTGTATCTTCTTTATTTTTTCCATATCTCTTCTTTGATAAGTTTTCTATTTCTTTTATTAAAGGTTGGAAGATTGAAGTTAGATAGTTGTCCTCTAAATTGTTTAGAACTGCAAGAGTTCTTTCTAGCCCCATTCCAGTGTCTACGTTTTTTTGTTCTAATTGAGTATAATTATTATCGTTTTGCTTATTATATTGCATAAATACGTTATTCCAAATCTCAATCCAAGAATTATCTTTTGGATCAAATTTCTTAGGGGCTTTCTTTCCAGTATAGTAAAATATTTCTGTATCTGGACCGCATGGACCGGTTTCTCCAGCAGGACCCCACCAGTTGTTTTCTTTTGGTAAGAAAGCGATTCTGTCTTTAGATATTCCTAGACTTATCCAGATTTTTGCTGATTCTTCATCTTTTTCTGAATTTTTATCACCTTTAAAACAAGTTATTGCTATTTTGTCTAGAGGTATTTTGAGAACTTTTGTTAAGAATTCAAATGAATATTCTATTGATTCTTTTTTGAAGTAATCTCCTAAAGACCAGTTTCCAAGCATTTCAAAGAATGTGTTATGTGTTGCGTCTCCTACTTCTTCTATGTCTTGAGTACGAATGCATTTTTGTACATCAACAAGGCGTTTTCCTAGTGGGTGTTTTTGGCCTAACAAATAGGGTACAAGGGGATGCATACCTGCTGTTGTGAATAGTACTGTGGGGTCGTTCTCAGGTATTAAGGAAGATGAGGGGATGTGATGATGTTTCTTGCTTTTGAAGAATTCTAGATATGCTTTGATTAATTCCTGACGTGTTTTCATTATTAGGGCAGATAAAGAAGATATATAAAATTATGTCAAGAAGCTTCACTTCTTGATCATTCAAAAAATTTATTAATTTTTTTTATTGCAATCTGGCTAATTTTCTTCGTATTTCCTCTAGTTGATTTTCAATATCGTAGTCTTTCTTTTCTTTTATCTTTACATCTTCAGACATATGAATTGATGGAAGCATTTCTTCCTGCTCTTTTTTATCCCAAGATGTGTGAGGAAGAAGCTTGTCTAGTACAATTAGCTGTTCGTGTAGATTCAAGAGAGAGGATTTAAGAGATACTTTTAGAGTAAGTTCTTTATTTCTAAAGTCTCGGTAGTTTTGTAGTTTTTTTATAGAAGTTAATGATTCTAATTCAATATTTAGAAGATGCTTTTTAGCATATGTTACTTCAGAATCAGTTAACTTAACATATTCGTAGCTCATAATTTCTCAAATATATTTTTAGATATTTCTTCTATTCTTAATTTTACTGATTCTATATCTCTTTCCCAGCCAGTTAGTTCTTGTTCTTCACGCATTCTAACGTCTCTTATCTTTTTAAGCATTAATTCAATTTCTTGTACTTTTTCTCTTGCTGATGAAAGAGATTTTCTTGCTGATTGAAACTTATCTATTTTAACGAATACTTCCTTTGTTTTTGAGTCTAGAGAGATGAAATTTGACTCAGGCATTTTAGAATTTTTTCTTTCAGGAGGAAGAGATAATCTTGTAGATTGATTATTATCTACGTCAACTTCTATAGTTTTGAAAGTTTTACCTTGCTGATTGGTTTTTAAGATATCTGAATTGTCATTTTCTTCTTGTTCATAGTTTTCTTCTTCATCTTCACTATCTACTGCATTTTTAATGGCTGTCTGTGAGAAACCTTTTTTTATAGGTGAATCTGGAAAGGAAGGAAGATTATGCTTCTCAATAGACACAGATTCATCATTATCCTCATCTAGTCTAGCATTTCTTAAAGAATCTGTATGAATTGGAGGTATCTCACTTCTTACAGTTGGAAAGTTAGGTTGAGGTAGGTCGGGAAGACCTGATTCGTTTGATTTTTTATTCCAGAACATAGTAGTAATTTTCTCAGATAATTTATATAGGTTTATATTAATTATATAATGGTAACAGTTATTAGAAAAGTTTTTAACGGGCTTTCTTTAAGCATATTTATGAAAGACGATTCTTTTAAAATACTATTAAAAAATATTGTTAGTTCTATAATTGGAAGCAACGGAATAGGAATTGTTGATTTGTTATATGGGAAAAAAAATGTAAATGAGTTCTTAATAGCAAAAAAATTAGGGGCGACTATAAATCAGACTAGAAATATTCTTTATAAGCTTGCAGATCAAGGACTTGTTAGTTTTGTAAGAAAGAAGGATAGTAAAAAGGGAGGATGGTATACTTACTTTTGGACTCTTAATTCTGGAAAAAGTCTAGCTAAATTTAAAGAGACTCTTTCAAAAAGCATAGCTGATTTGGAAGTGAATCTTACTGCTAGAAAGGCAGGTAGATTCTATCTTTGTAACAATTGCCACTTGGAATTTAATGAAGAAAATGCTTTATTGCATAATTATTCATGTCCTGAATGTGGTGAAGTCTTAGCAGTTAAAGATACTTCTGAGGAAGTTAAAGGTTTTGAGAAAGATATTGCTAAACTTAGAGATGTTTTAGCTAAAGTTGATTTGGAGATAAGTGTTCTTACTGAAAAAGATGATAAAGCAAGAGTGAGAAGGATAAAACTTGAATTGAGTAATAAAGTCAAAGAAAGGGCTGCTAAGAAAGCATTAAAACTAAAAGAAAGTAAGAAGCTTTTGAAGAAGTCCGGTAAAGTTGAGAAGAAAAGCTCTAAAAAGAGAATTTAACTAGTTTTCTAATGAATAAAAATAAGTCTTTTTTAGGGAGTATATTTTCTCTTGTTTCTTTTAGCAATAGATTAATTGCTTTGAATGTTATAGTTTATTTTCTATTCTTTTTTATAGGATTTTTTACTAAAAACTTTGATAGATTAATATTCCTTTACCCTGAAGATATAATCCAGGGAAAGAATCTTTGGACACTTCTTACAAGCGTTTTTATGCACGGTAGTATATTTCATTTATTTGTTAATATGATTACCCTATTCTTTTTAGGTAATTTTAGCGAACAGATAATGGGGAGGAAGAAGTTTATTACTCTTTATTTGTTGGCAGGATTAGTAGGAGGTTTATTTTATGTGTTAGGATCATTTATAGGGAGCCATATTACTTCATTAGCAAATGTACTAGGAACTTTAGATGTTCCTGCTGTAGGGGCTTCTGGAGCTTTATTTGGGCTTTTAGGTTTGCTTGCAGTTATCGTTCCTAGATTTAAAGTGTATTTAATAGCTGGACCTATAATAGTGATTATAATATCTTTCATTGCTGAAAGTTTTCTGCCTGCAGGAATAGGTAGTTTTGTTAGTTTATTAGCTTCCATACTTACTTTTGTTATGATCTTCTTTATGTTTTCTTCTAATCCAAAAAGAAGAAAATATGCAGTACCTGTAGGAATGGATATGTGGTTAGCTCCAATAGTTGCTATTGTTCCTTTGGTTGTGATAAGCTTTTTTGTTCCTTTACCTATAGGTAATACTGCTCATTTTGGAGGATTAGTGGTGGGTTTGATATATGGAATTGTATTGAGGTTAAAATATCCTAAGAAAATACAACTATTACAAAGAATTTTGAGAGGAGGAGCATGAAGAAAGAAATTAATTTATTTAAGAGTTCTTTGGATTTTATATATGAAAGTAGGAAATATATTTATGTTAGTGTTTGCTTATTTTTAGTTAGTGGAGTATTTGGTTTTATATTTGCAGACAGTTTGAGTTTTATTAATGAAATATTGAAGAATCTTGTAGATAAGACTGAAGGTTTGGGAACTGTTGAATTGATGGTTTTTATATTTCTAAACAATTTGCAAAGTGCTTTCTTTGGAATGATGTTAGGAATACTATTTGGAATAGTACCCGTAATAAATGCAATAACTAATGGAGTGGTGTTAGGATTTGTATTTGAGAAAGTCTATAATGTGTCGGGTTTTAGTGATTTTTGGAGAATATTACCTCACGGAATTTTTGAATTACCAGCTATATTTATTGCATTAGGAATTGGTATGAATCTAGGATTCAATGTTTTATCTAAGAAAGGCAAGAGAGGATTATTTGAGCAAGTTAAGAAAGCATTTTATGCTTTTTTGCTGGTTATTTTACCCTTACTCATTATTGCAGCCATTATTGAAGGATTATTGATTGGTTTTGATTGGTAACTATCTTATGCAAAGCATTTAAAATGCTAAATGGATATTCTATAATATGGATATGAGTAAAGAGGAGATTGATGAGATTGATGAGGAGTTGGAAATTGAGTCTAGAAGAAAAGTTGAGGCTGCTCTTTTTATATCTGGTAAGTTTTTAACTTTACAGGAACTTATTGCATTGACTGATGTTAATCCTATCCTGTTAAAGAAGATTTTAAGTGATTTACAGGATTTATATAAAAATAAAGGGATAGAAATAGTTCGTAAAAATGATTTATGGAAGATGGATGTTTCTGGTGAGTATGCTTGGATGGTTAACAAATTGGCTACTGGAAATGCAGAGTTTGGAAGAGCTGAACAGGAAACGCTTGCAATTATAGCTTACAAACAGCCTATGAAGCAAAGTGTACTTATAAAAATTAGAGGGAATAAGGGATATGACCATATAAAGAGATTCGTTGATATGGGCTTAGTTCATAAGAAGAAGATGGGTCATACTTCTGAACTGACTTTATCTGAAAGTTTTTATGAGTATTTTCATTTAAATAAAGGCGATGAAGCTTTTGCAGAGAATTGATAAATGGTAAATTTTGTAGATTCCGTTTTTTTAACTTATATGTTTGTCGGAATGTATATGTTAGTTCTCTTTATTTTTTTATATCTTCCAAATAGAGATAATCTTTTCCATCATCCTAAAGGAAGACCAGAACCAGTGAGCATAGTTATGCCTTGTTATAATGAAGGGCACCAGATAGGAGAAGCTATAGATTCTCTGATGAAATTAGATTGGCCTAAGGATATGATGGAAATTATAATAGTAGATGATAAATCTAAAGATAATTCAGTAGAGGTAATTAAAGAATATATAAAAAGATATAGTAACGTTAGATTGATTGTTAATAAAAGAAATTCTGGAGGTGCTGCTGAACCTACAAATATAGGGGTGAAAGCTGCCAAATATGATTATATTGCTGTTGCTGATGCTGATTCCACTCCGGAGAGAGAGGCTTTAATGAAAATGATTGGATTTTTACAGAAGGATGATAGGGTTGGAGGAGTAACTTGTGCAGTTATGTCTAAATCTCCTAAAAATTTTATGCAGAGAGTCCAGTCTATTGAATATGCTATAATTGCTTGGAATAGAAAACTTCTCGATTTGGTTGGAGCCGTTTATGTTACTCCTGGCCCTTTCGCACTTTATAGAAAGAAAATTCTTTTGGAAGTTGGTTTGTTTGATACTAAGAATATGACTCAAGATATAGAAATTGTATGGCGAATGCTTTCTTACGGTTATGGTGCTAGAATGTCTCTTTCAACTAGAGTTTATTCTGCTACTCCTTTGTCATTTACTAAATGGTTTAAACAGAGAATAAGGTGGAATATAGGAGGTACTCAGACACTTTGGAAATATAAGTCTCTTGTTCTTAAGAGAGGTATGCTTGGAGCATTTATTATTCCATTCTTTTGTCTTTCAATGTTCTTGGGCTTATTTGGCTTAGGTTTGTTCATTTATTTATTATTTAAGAGATTAACTTTTTGGTATTTGTCTACTTATTACTCTTTACAGGGCAATGCCCCATTATTGTATTTACAAGATTTAACTTTTACTCCTAGTTTATTGAATTATCTTGGAGGGATCTTATTTATTGCTGGAGCAATATTCACAATAATAGGTTTAGGAGTAATGGATCAACCAAGACTTGGAAAAGGGAACATTTTTAATATCCTCTTTTATATGTTAATATATCTCTCGATATACCCAATTATAATGATAACTGCATTAACTAAATTGATTACTGGAAAATATTCATGGTAGAGAAATTTGGAAATAGGAATGCTTTCTGGCAAGCATTAATATTTACAGTTATAGTCTTCGGATTTGGTATTATGATGGGCTTTTTTATAGAAGATCATAGGGCTAAGTATGTCAATAGTAACCTTTTAGATTCAGAGATTTCTCTTCTTGATGAGCAACTTACCGTCAATTCTATAAAAGACTTCAATATAAGCTGTGATGCTAATGTAGAAAATATCTTCAATTTCGCAGATAAAGTTTATGAAGATGCCCTAGAGCTTGAGCGATATGATGGAGCTTCTACTTTTAGTAATCAACTCATAGTTTTACATAAGAAATATGACTTGTTAAGATTAACCTTATGGCTTGAAGCTATAAAGATAAAAAAGAATTGTAATTCTGATTTTCATATAGTGACTTATCTTTATGAATATAAAACCGAAGATGTGGAAAAACAGGCTAAACAAAAATATTATTCAAGAATTCTTGCTCAACTTAAGAGTGAAAATAGAGAAGAAGTTCTTTTAATACCAATAGCTGCAAATATGAATTTGTCTTCTGTTGATTTGACTTTAAGTCAATATAATATAACTGAATTTCCGGCAATTATATTAAATGAAGAGAGAGTTATAACTGATTTTATGAGTTTTGAAAAGATTAATAGAATTATATTAATGAATGTTTGAGAACAATAATGAATATAAAAGGCTGTTTTTTAATAATAGTATGGAAATGGTAGAGGCGATTGATGATGGTAAGATTGTAAGAGTGAGTGAAGAGTATGCAAAGAGAGAAGGGTTACCTATTCTTAGAAGAAGTAATGTTGAAAATAAAGAAACTAGGGCAGTTAATGAGACAGATTTAGTTAAAAGAAGAGAGTTTTCTGGAAGAGGAATATTTGATTCAAGTAGAGTTCATAATAAGGGAATTCTTGCTTTTGAAGAGTATAGACGACCTTTAAAGAGAAGTGAGAGCGATGTTAGTAATGAATTGATAGATAATTTTCACTGGGAAATATTAAAGAGGAGAAAAGAAAAGGAGATAAATAGAAAGCAGTTTGCTGTTGATCTGGGAGTTAGTGAAGAAGAAGTTAAGATTGTTGAAAATGGAAGGCTTCCTAGAAACGACTTTGTTCTCATTAATAAGATACAGAGCTATTTAGGAATAAATCTTAGAAAAGATGGTCGAGATTTTATAAGGCCTGCAAGGGAAAAAGTTGATAATTCTTTAACTGCTTCAAGTAGTGATATAGAGATAATTGACTAAAAGTAAGATTTATAAATGAACTTTAATGCATTTAAATATGAATATTGAAATTGTTAAAGAAGATAAGAATGAAATTGAGCTTAAGATAGACAATGTGACTGTTGCTGAGATAGTAAGAGTTTATTTGAATGAACAGGGAGTAGAATTTGCGGCTTGGAGAAGAGAACACCCTAGTAGACCTGTTTTGATGAAAATTAAGAATTCTGGAAATATAAGAAAGATTGTTGGAGATGCTGTTAATGCTGCTAAGAAGGAATGTGATGGTTTAGTTGCTGGATTGAAGAAGTAAAGACGTTATATTTATTAAGGCATTTTTGTTTTAAGTTGTTATGAAAGGAGGTATTGATAATGGGTTGTAATTGTAAAATGACTGAGTCTATTCTTGCAATATTGATAGTGGTATTTGCCCTTTGGGTAACTCCATGGTCGCAATGGATTGTAGTAATTGCAGGCGCTGTGTTACTTATACACTCTTTTGCTTGCAAAAGCTGTAAGATGTGTGGAGAACATGACGAGATGATGTCTAAGAAAAAGAGACGTTAATAAATCTTTAATATTTATTTTTATTTTTTGTAAATTGTTTATAAGTATTTTTATATAGTACGGTTTTTGTGTATTTGTTATGGTAAAGGTATCTGCTGGTAGTTATGACTTGAATAAATGGTTACATGGAGGCTATGAATCAGATATAGTCAGTGTTATTTATGGAGGTTCTGGGAGTGGGAAGACTAATTTTTGCCTTTTAGCTGCTGTTTCTCAGGCAAAGAAAGGGAATAAAGTTATTTATGTTGATACTGAAGGAGGATTTAGTGTTGATAGAGTAAAACAGTTAGCTTTTGAAGAAAGTGACGTTGTTTTGAAAAATATATTTCTTTTAAATCCTACTAACTTTCAAGAACAGCAAGAGGCTTTTGAGAAGATTAATGAATTTTTGAAGAAAGAAGTAAGCTTAATTATTGTTGATGGAATGACTATTCTTTATAGACTTGATTTTGCAGAAGCTAGGGAGAAGAATAATGGGAGTATGGGTAAAATAAATTCAGAGTTAGTTAGGCAGATAAAGACCCTTGCAGAAATAGCAAGAAAAAGAAACATACCTATAATTGTTACAAATCAAGTTTATAATTGGGAGGATGATAATGGTAAGGAGAAAAGAATGGTTGGAGGAGATATATTAAAGTATTGGAGCAAGTGTCATATCGAGTTAAATAATGCTGGTGGGAAGAGAACAGCTTATTTGAGAAAGCATAGAAGTTTGGCTGAGAAGGAAATGGAATTTCAGATAGTCAATTCTGGAGTTAAGAAGAAAGGTTGGCTTTAGTTATTATTTTTTCTAGGAATAAAAGAAAATAGCAGAGGATATCATAAAACATTGTTAATTGTAATATACTAACAATATCTTTTTATAACATAATAATATTTTGAAATCTATTAGTTTATTTTTTGTGATTATTCTCATTTATAACTTTCTTATAAATTTTTATTAAGCTTTCATACCCTCTTTGAGGCTTATATTCCCTAAGATATTCTTTAAAGGCATTTTTACCTAGTTTTTCTCTAGGTTTATTGTTTTTGAATAGATATACTGCTTTTTCTGTTAAATCTAGCGAATTACCCATCTTAAAAGTTAAACCTGCTTTTGGTTTTTCTACTAAATTTTTTAAATTTTCACTGTCGCTTGTTAGTACAGGAGTACCTGCACTATATGATTCTAATAATACATTTGGAAGATTTTCATACCATTCAGAAGGGATTATTACAAATGCAGACTCACTCATGGCTTTTTTTATTTCATTTATTGGTTTTAAACCCATAATCTTTATGTTTCTTTCAGATTTTACCTTGGTTTTACCTTCTCCATATATTTCTAAAGGATAATTCAAACCTTTCCAGGCATTTATTAGTGTTTTAATTCCTTTTTCCTTAGCAATTCTTCCAACATAAATTGCTTTTAGTTTTCTTTTAACATTCATATTCTTGAATTCTCCTAGTGAAGAAGGCCTTACTTCAATTTTATTTTCTGGGAATCCTCCTTCGATGAACTTTTTCTTTGCAAATTCAGTAAGTGCAATATATTTATCAATGTAATTAAGAAAAGCTTTTTTATTTATCCAGAGAGAAAGAGCTAGGAAAAATGTAGCTATATAGGAGTTATTATATGATTTATACCTGACTTCAAGAAAAGGGTTTCTATTTCTTAGAGAATCTTCATTTATTTTGCCTTTACGCATTAAAAAAGGATTTCCTCCTACCAGTCTGAAATTATGTAAGGTCAATAATACTGGAATTTTATGCTTTTTTGCTAGGTATAAAATTGAAGGACTTATAATAGGAAACAGATTATGTATATGAATAATATCAATCTTATTATGTTTTAAAATATGATTTATGTCTTTTATTGTTTTAAATGAATATATTATTTCTAGAGATAACTTAATCTTTTTGATAATTGAATAGGTTTCCAATTCTCTATTGTCTCTAGTGTATATATGCACCGTATTTCCATGTGAAGAAAGCAATTTTTCTTCATTTTCAACTACTCTTTCTTCTCCTCCTCTTAACTTGTATTTATTATGGACTATTAGTATATTCATTTTAATTTTTTAAATTGACTTTTCCATTTTATTATGTTTTTTAAAGGCAATTTTATATTTATTTTTAGAGGATGATGGATTAACTTGGGCAAGTTTTCTAATTCACTTCTTCTTAAAAAAGGAATATTAAAATCTTTACCCATTTCTTCAGTACGGTTATCAATGCTTATGATTATTGTTCTTTTCTTATTTTGTAGTGCTCTTATTCCTGCATGAAGCCTTGTTCCTACATAGTCTATATCTTTTTTCAATATACTATCAAGTGCGGCTACTGTTCTTTTAAGAACAATTATATTATTATCTCTATTTATCTTTTTTAGGTATTTTATGTCTTTGCTCCCTTGGGGCCAGAAATATAACTTATTATAACTTTTTGAAAGTATATCTATAATTTTCTTATCTTTTTGCTCATCTTTTTTATAATCAGTTAGAGTAAAAACAACTACCTTGCTCTTTTTAGTATGTATTTTTCTACATTTTTCTTTTGTTAAACTCCAGATGGTTGGGCATCCAGTAATAAGAGTGTTAGTTATACCAATACTTTCTAGTTTTCTTTGGGTGTATATGTCTCTTACTGCATGCAAATAATTTTTACTTAGCGCATTTTTTAGAATAAACTTGGTGTATAGGTCTGGATTTGATTGGTATTGCCACCAACCAACACCTAGTAAAACGCAATTTGAAAGGCTTTTAGACTCTTTTAACCCTATTTTCCATTGCTTATAGAGAAGCATATGGGATGAAAGAAGGTTTGTTCCTCCTACGATCTGAATGTCTGAATTTTTAAGTTGCTTTAATTTTATTTCATTCAATCTTGCTCTTGTTGAAAATCTGACTTTTAATGTATTTCTGAATATTTCCTTTAATGTTTTATTTACACTTTCTATTATTATCTTGTCTCCAAGATTACCAGTATTTATACTAGGATCAAAAAGAGCAATCTTATTTTTAGATACCATCTTGTTTTTTCTTGTTCAATCTTATTAAGTTTATCCATTTTTAGAATACGAATGATTATAAATAAAGAGTTTCTTTTATTTTTCATGGTTGGTAAGCATTCTGAGGAGATTAATGTTGCTGAACTCATTGATATTTTGAGGAAGAATGTTATTTTTATCATTTCAACTTTTATGATACTTATGATTATATTCTCCTTTGTTATATTGATTTGGCCTAAATCCTATACTTCTGAATCTAGAGTTCAATTAGCTTCTATAGGAGTAGATCCAAAAACTAGCAGTTTGTTCAGCCCTGTTGAAGCTAAATCTATTATTGAAAGCGGTGCTGTTTTGGAGTCTGCAGTTCTCAAATACAATGATTTGCTTGAAAAAAATTTGACCATCTCACAGTTTAAAGATAAAAAGCTAAGTGCTGAGATCTATAAGGAACGTATTGGAAGAGATGAACTTGCAGTAGATTATTTAACTATTAGAGTAAGTTCTTCTAGTCCTGAAGTTTCTAAGGAGGTTAATGATGAGATATTGACTAATTTTTTAGATTATGTTCAACCTTTTTATGATAGAACATTACAAGTTTATAATGAAGATTTGAATGGTACAAAGAAGCTTAAGAGCGATCTTGAAAAAGAACTTGAGTCTGCTAAGAGCCTTCTTTCAAGGCTTTCTTCAAGTTCAGTTCAATCTGGAGGTGCTTCAGATATATTGCTTTTAACTCAGGTCCAGGCTAGTTATAGAGGTCAGATAATCGGACTATTTGACAGGCAGATAAAAATTGAGAATGCTTTGGCTAATAGCCGAAGATTTAAAGTCATTAGCTATCCTCAATTAGAAAGCAAGTTTTCCTCACCACCAGTGTTTTTGATGACACTTGCTTTTACCGTTATTAGCTTTTTATTCTCAGCATCTCTAGCTTTTATAAAAGAGCAGTATAAACGTAATTTACCTTTAAGACATTAGTTTTTTAAACTATTTCAGTTAATTTTATGGATGAGTAAAATTATTAATCTTAGTTGGCCTTATATTTTTTTTAATAAGCTTTTATCCATGCTCTTTCTATTTTTTTTAACTCCATTTATAATGATGATTACTTTATTTATTAAGATAACTTCGAAAGGACCAGTTATATTTAAACAAGAGAGATTAGGCCACAATAAGAGAAAGTTTTTTATTTATAAATTTAGAACAATGGTTGAGAATGCTGATGTTATGAAAGATAAATATAAACATATGAATTATTCTAGTGGTCCAACATTCAAAATTGAGAATGACCCTAGATTTACAAGTATTGGTAAATTACTAAGCGACTCACATTTAGACGAAATACCTCAATTATTTAACGTGATAAAAGGAAATATGTTGCTAGTAGGTTTTAGACCACCAATAGCAGAAGAAGTTAAGATGTATAGCTCTGAAAATATGAATAGGTTTAAGGAATATCCAGGTATAACTTCTATTTGGGCAGTTAATGGAGGCCATAAAATATTTAGTTTTGATGATTGGATAAAATCAGATATAAATTATGGAAAAAAAAGAGGTTGTCTAAGTGATGCCCTAATATTGGTCAAAACAGCAAAGTTATTTTTTAATTATTTCCTTCAAAGATAAAAGAATAAATTTTGGACCGTTGATTAGGTATCTTCTCCAGCAGTTTTTAGGCTCAGTTATTAACCTATATACCCATTCCAAGTGATACTTTCGCATAGAGACTGGAGCTCTTGTTCTCTCTCCTAAAATATACGGAGTAGCTATTCCTACGCAAAATATCTTACAATTTATATTTTTATTATTATGAGCCCAAATTTCCTGCTTAGGAGAACCTAAACTAACAAAAAGATAATTTACCTTATATTTCTTTATTGCTTTGATCATCTCTTTTTCTTCTATTTCAGAAAATGATAAAAATCTTAGATTTGGAAACTTCGATATTAATATTTTTTTCCTTATTTCTGATTCATCTTTGCTTCCACCGTAAAAACAGCAGCTTAATCTATTCTCTCTCAGATAATTTATCGTTTTTAATGTGAAATC
Source organism: Nanobdellota archaeon (assembly GCA_038045765.1). Lineage (GTDB taxonomy): Archaea > Nanobdellota > Nanobdellia > Pacearchaeales > GW2011-AR1 > SICV01. Next base: position 226,941 of record JBBSXN010000005.1, read on the forward strand.
TGGACCTGGTAGTCTTTTAGCTCTTTTTACGCCCTTGAATCTTGCAATTAAAGCTAGAGGAAATCCATCTGGTAGAACTAAATTGGCATTTTTTAAACTTTGATTAAGAAGAGCATTATATTTTCCCTCTACTAATGTGTTTGAATTTGCAAAAATATAGTATCCTTTATTTTTCTCAGTCAATAAATCTTCATCTTCACCTTTTTCCAGAAAAGTAATATTAAATCCAAGTATTTTAGAATTTTTCATTTTAATATTATGTAAAATATTTTATTTAAAATGCGATGGAAAGGGTTATTAACTTTTTTTATAACTTTATTATAAAATTCAGAATCTATTCCCTCATCTTTCTGGACTCTGAGTGGAAATTCAATTTGATGAGTTTTTATGTTAGCCATCCAGGAGAAGGGATTTTTAGTATGCATAGCATCGGATGAAAATCCAATATTACTTACTAAGTTCTTTGAAGGTATTATTATCTTTCCCCTATTTATGTAACAAGACATTATCCACCTATAACCCCAACTATCAATTTTGTTATTCAAAGTGTCTTCAGTTTTCTTCATAATATAATTATAATACCTTTCATTACCTATCCATTTCTTTACATCTTCTATATTTTTTTTACTTTTAAGTTCTAGTAAATTGTGAGAATATTGCTTCCAGGCTCTTTTCCATGTGGCCCAACCCCAAATAGGTATTTGCCTTGAAAAATGATAATCTTGTTTATTAGATTTCCATTCACCTAAGAAGTTTGTTCCACTTATCATCATTATGTCTTTATTTTCTCCATATCTTTTTAGCAGTGCTTCGCAGAAATAGAAAAAAGAAGTACTTGGTAAACAGTCATCTTCTAAGATTATGCCTTTATCTACTTTGGAAAAGAACCAAGTTATGGCTGAACTTACCCCTGATGCACAGCCATAGTTATAATTTAGAAATCTTCTTTCTACTTTACAAGGCCAATCTATATTCTCTAGTATTTTTCTTGTTTCGTTGCATTTTTCTAAGTCTCCTTTCTTTTCTTTATTAGGACCTTCCGCAGCTATGAATAAATGTCTTGGCTTTATATCCTTTATTTTTGCAAATGTCTTTTTTGTTAGCTCTGGTCGATTATATATTAAGAAAAGAATGGGGGTGTTAAATTTATCTTCATTATTCATTATTTGAAATAACCTCCAAATATGCTTGTTTAGTTTGTCTAGATATATTATCCCAATTGAATTTTTCTAAATTTACCTTACCTTTTCTTTCTCTATTTATCCATATTAAATTATCTTTTATTATTTTAGAATTAATTTGACCTTTATATGTTTTTATCCATTTTTCACCTACTTGCTTCTGTATTTCTTTAAATGTCGGTGTTTCAGGAACTAAAACAGGTTTATTGAATGATAATGCTAGAAATAATGCCCCTGAATTAGATATTTCTATGTATGGTAAAATTATCAAATCTGCAGATTTAAAGTAGATTTGAACTTTATCTGAAGTTATAAAATTATTTACAAATCTTATATTATAATCAGCATTATTTTGAATTTCATTAGCTAATCTTAGATCTTGACAGTTACCAACTATATATAATAGAGCATTTTTTATATTTATTTTTCTAAATTCTCTTATAAGCGAGAGTATGCCCTTATAGCCTCTTACTTTACCAAAATTCAAGATCATTAATTCATCATTTTTTATTTTTAAAAGAAGTCTAGCCTTTTCTTTAGAGATAGTGTCTTTATATTCATCCCTATAATCTCCATGAGGGATGGTGAATTGCTTTATCCTTTTTATTAAAGGGTATCTTTCTATCAATTCTTCTTTACCTGATTGTGTCAGAGTGATATACCCGTCTAAATTTTTTATCAAATATTTCCAGAAAAGACTTTCTAAAAGAAGATGGTTCTTTTCATGTGAACTAGAATTATGTGCTGTCCAGATTATTTTAGTTCCTTTTAACTTTAGGAGAGAGATTAATGTACAAAAAGCTATCAGTTTGAAAGAGACTTCTAAATTATTTTTTCTATTTAGAAAATACTCGGGCCAGTGCATATGTATTAGATTATATCTTCTTAGTAGCGCACGAGATATATTAAATTCTTCAATTTCTATATTTTTTAGTTTCTTTATATTTGAATAAAGCAACCAATTATATGGGTTGTCTTTTTTATTTTTTAAAGCAGGCCAAGCAAGGATTTTCATTGCGATTTATATTCATTCAAGTTATATAATAAAGATATGTATATTACTAAAAATATACTGTTGGACCTTATAAGTGAACTTTCCGTTAAGTTATAAAGTAAAAGAAAAGCAGTTAAAGTCAAAGGCCAGAGGTTAACAAACTCTTTACTTTTTAAGACTAATTTTGACGATTTAACACCGATAACAATCAATTGAATTGTGATTATTATTAGTCCAATTATACCTAATTCGAGTGTTAGATCTATAAATCCATTATGTGCATGTGGTGGATCCCATCCAAGTATATATTCGGCTTTTTCTGAGGGGCTGTTCTTATCCTTTATCCAAAAACTTGCATATCCATACCCGATTATAGGATGTTTCATGATGTTATCAAGAGAATAGCTCCATAATTCAGTTCTGCCCGTAAGAGTAGTCTCTTTTCCTATTTCATTTAAGATATCTTTCCCATAATTTATAATAGTGATTCCAGACAATATAATCATTATACCTATCAATATGATAAAGAAAGCACTCGTTATTTTATTGCTTTTTTGAAGTATTCTTGTAAATATCATTATAAATACTATGATCCATGTAGTTAATATGGCTGTTTTTGACTGTGAAAGGTAGGTAAGAGATATACTAAAAAGCATTAAAATAATTACTAATATCTTGGCCATTAATTTTTTCCTTTCAGATAGATAGAACAGAAAAGTTATAGTTGCCAGAGTCATTATCTTACCTAATATGTTTTTTTGGTTGAAAGCTCCCTGCCAGGCACCATTATTCTCTTCACTAATGCCATATGATGGTAAAATTAAAGCAATTAATATACTGACTAGTAATATTGCTGAAAGAGCATATGTTAAAAGACTTATCTGTTCTTTTTTATCATATCTGAGGCTAAAGTATATGCAAAATATTAATGTTCCAAAGAAAGCAAAGATTCTTTGAATTGTTATAATTGGATTATGAGACCAAGTGAAAGAAATTGCTATTAGAATTGATAAGAATATCAGCAATTTATTGTCTAAAGTTATTTTAATTGCTCTTTTTATAAGGTCTTTTTTAAATATGAGTAGAGTGAATGAAAATAAATAAATTAGAATATAAATCATTTTTATAGGAAGATTATAGTTCAAATTATTGTCTATAGGTATTAGGGAGATTACTGCTCCAGATAAAATTATCAAGCTTAAAACAGAAAATAATTTTTCAAATAGCTTTAGCATCTTAAAACTTAAACCGAGAGATATTTAATTTCTCCGGTGTAGCCTTTCTCACCTAGATAATGTTTATTAGGCTGTTTCAGTAGTTAAAATTATGAAGAGTGCTAATTTGATATATAAGTCTGCTCTGATTGTTTTTCTAGGTATTATGTTTTCAAGAATTTTAGGTTATTTTTCTAGAGTCATTATTGCTAGAGAAGGTTTGGAAATTTATGGCATTTATAATCTTGCTTTATTCATGGTGCAGTTTGTTATACCTTTGATTTTGCTTGGTTTAGGTACGGGTCTAATGCGCTACCTTGGACACTACGATGGTAAAAAGCAAATAAAAAAGAAAGATATAGCTATTACTTCATCAATATCTGTTGTTTTAGTACTTTCCATAGTCTTTTTCTTCTTTTTCTTCTTTTTCTCTCAAAATATAGAGTATCTTTTCGATAAGCCTGGCTTGGCTGGTTTTCTAAGATATTTCGCTTTCGCGATACCCTTTCTATCATTGATAAGTCTATTATCAAGTGTTTTGAAGTCACATAATCGTATTGTTTCCTTGGTCTTGGTCACCAGTATAATTCAGAGTATACTAGAATTAGTATGTCTATACTTTTTATTCAGTTTAGGTTATCAAAGTACTGCTTTAATAATTTCAGTATTGCTTCCGAATATTTTATCTTTAATGCTTCTCGTTTATTATTCAAAGAAAGATTTTTCTTTTAACTTTACGTATTTTGATAAATCTCTCTTTTATTATTCACTACCCTTAATGCCTATCGCTTTAGTAGCCTCTTATCTTTCCTTAATCGATACAATAATTTTAGGCTATCTATCGAGTGCAACTGATGTAGCTATTTATAATGCAGGACTACCTACTTCTCAAATTGTGCTAATTTTTTCAACAGCTTTATTGACAATTTTTCTCCCATTAATATCTAAAAAGAACTCAAAAGGTAAGAACATAATAGAAGAATATGTATTTGTTTTTAGAGGAATACTTTTTGCTACGGCTCCATTTTTAATATTCTCTATCTTATTTAGTGAGCAGATTCTTATAAGCTTATTTGGAGAACCCTATGTTAGTGCTGCTAGTTCATTCATTATTTTAACTATCGCTTATTCTTTATATGGTCTATCTTTGCCAGCACATAATGTTTTGATTTTGAGGAAAAAACAGAAGATACTCTTATATCTAACCCTGGGAGTATTATTTATTAATATTTTATTAAACTTTTTATTGATTCCATATAGTATTGAACAATTTGGCAATGGTGCGTATGGAGCGGCTTTATCCAAGCTAGTTTCACTTTTTATTTTAAGTTTATCTATAATTTATTCAGTTAAAAAACTGGAGAGATTCACAATTATTGATAAAGATGCTTATAATATAATTATTTCTTCTTTAATTAGCATGTTTGGTGTTTACCTTATGACTAAGATAGTCGGAGTGTATTCAACTAAAATGCTATTAGTTTACTTAATAATTTATTCTATGATCTATATCCTCTTACTTTATTATATGGGATTTTTCAAAAAACAGTATTATTTACCTTTAAGAGAATTAATGAACTTTAAGAAAATTAATTACTGATTAATTTTCCCCTTTTCATAAATCTTTTTTATCTCCTCTTCATTTAAAGGTCGATTTATCATATTTAAGTTTATTATCTCATGTGGAGCAGGTTTGTCAAATATTCTTCCCACTCTTGCTTTTGCTAAACCTAAGTTTATCTTTTCATATTCAAATTTTGCAGGCTGTGTTTGCTGTATTTTTCCATCGATATAAAGGTTAAAGTCACCATTATAAGTCAGTGCCACAAATATGAAAGAATTATCTTTAACTTTTTCTTTGCTAAGTAGATAGTACTTATTCTCACCATCTCCCCAATTCAACCTTATATATTCTTTATCTGTGTAAATCATCCAACCATTATTGTAACCGTCTCCATATATCGATTTTATTATTCCACTTGTTGGCAAGTTTGGTTTTACCCAAGCATATAGTGTAAAATTATCGGATAATTTTGATGAAGGTATGATTATAATATTATCTTTTTCTTCAAATTTATTTATTTTTAATAATATATTTTTATCAAGTTTAGTCTTATATATATAGTAACTTTCAGTTTTTTCAAGTAGTTGTGTGAAATTGCAATCAATTTGATTTTCAGAGATAATATAATCGATATTGTCCCTATTATACTTGGAATTAAAATGATGTTCTGATATATCTGGCAAGAGATTTTCATTATAGAGGTATTCTTCTTTTTCATCGCAGTTTGTATTGTAAAAATAGGTTAAGTTTTCTGTTTTTTTCCAATCAAAGAAAGTTAAAGCTGGCTCATGTTTTTTAGTAATTGGTTTTACAGCTATACCCATATCTATTGGTGCAAGAACGACCCCATAAGGATAATCTGAAAGATAATTTAAAGTATCGATCTCATCACTATCTATAACTTCATATAATATTGTTTTTGATTTAAAGTCTGAGTATTGGTAAATGGAAGATATAGCTATAAATAATATAAATAGAGTGGTTATAGTATATTTTAATAGTTTATTCATATTATTTGTTTTGTTTTTTAACCATTTGAATGAATGGTATAATCCTATTGCGCTTAGAGGTATTGCTGCAAACATAAAATGGTAGATATATCTCTGATATGCTGAGAAAATACTCTTTTCTATCAGAGGGAATATGAGTATAGATATCAAACAGATAGAATAGTATATTCTGAATGCTAATAATTTCTTATTTTTAAAAGATTTGTAGAATCCTATAAGAGATAAAATGAAACCTATTGTTCCATAAAGGTATATAATATTATAATTTATCTGAGGAGAGATAGGCCCCCAAATAAATGAAGAAAAGAAATTAGATATATCTTGAAAGCTATCTGTAAGGTGAATAATTGTGATTAAAGCCGGAATAATTAATAGTGAAAATGAATAGAAATACTTTTTATTTTCCATTAGGAATTCTTTGTTAATTACTAGATAAATGCAGATTATAAGTAATATTAGTATGAAGCTTGATTGATGTATGAATGCTAATAAAAATAGATAAACTATAATCGGATATAATTTTTTAGGATTATCCTCTTTTACTGCGGAATCTATGTTGAAGAGAATTAGATATATTAATGGAATTCCAGCCATTATTGGAATATAGAACCAAATACCTAATATATTGACATTGCTCGGAAGTAAAATTATAAATAAAAATGAAGAAATAGCTAGCCAGTAGTTATATTCCTTTTTTAATTGAAAAAATAGTATTAGTGAAATAATTATAATGTTAATTGCTGGTAGAAATTGATATATATTTACCATGTCTAATCCGAAGATTGAAATTATTTTAGATATTATTAATAAAATCAAGTCAAATCCAATTTCAATAGGAGTATTATTTGTAAAATAAGAGATTCCTTGTTCTTGAATTCTTATTGATTTAGCTATGTGGTCCCATTCGTCTAAATGGTATGGTAGCTTGTATGAAAAATGAGGAAGATATGTGGAAATAGCCATCAAAACTAGTAGAGATATTAGTAATAGTCCTCTCTTTTTATCCATGTTTATTAACTGCTTTGAAGATTATTAAAGATTACTTTTCAAAGCTTTGAAGTAATGTCTTTTCTTGTAGAACCTGTTTCATCTATGATTTTTCCTTCCCTTTCCTTATTTAATTGATGCGCTTCCTCTAATATAATATTATAGCTTTGTACCATATGAGCGGGAGAATCATCAAATGGAAATTCCTTATACCTGCTTCCTTTTTCGTCTAATAGTTCTATTACTCTTCTTCCAAGATATGTTGAACGAAATGGTTTTTCGCTTTCTGGTAACATCAATGCGTGCAGATATTTTGGAGGTCCTTTATGGTAGATTATTCTTATACTTTCTTTTGGCATTTTTTATCTTAGATTTTGATTTTAAGTTTTTATTTAAAGTTATGTGTTTAATTGGAGAAGAATTAAATACGCCTTTTCATATTATTTATTATGAAATATATTGAATTTGCCGAATTGTATGAGAAATTGTCAAATGTTAGTGGGAAATTGGAGAAAGCAGATATAATTGCAGATTTTTTAAAGAAATTGAATGTAGATGGTAAAAATGAATGGATATATCTTCTAAGAGGAAGAGTTATTCCAGAATATGATCAGAGAGAATTTGGAGTTTCTAAACAACTTGCAATTAAGGCCCTTGAGAAAGCTTATTGTATAAGTAATAAAGATGTTTTGTCAAAGCTGAATAAAGTAGGAGATGTAGGTTTACTTGCTGAAGAATTTGCAAATAAAAGAAGGCAGGAAGGTTTGTTCAATAGCAAACTTGAAACTGGAAAGGTTTTTGATAATTTACATAAAATATTTGAAATTGAAGGGAAGGGTGCCGTTGATAAAAAAATGCTTTTGATTGCAGAGTTGCTTTCTCATGCATCCGGTTTAGAAGCTAAATATATTATGAGAACCATTTTATCTGATCTAAGGATAGGGGTGGCTGGAGCGATATTGGTTGATGCTCTGGCTAAGGCTTTCTCTTATGGCGAAGATAGTAAAAAGAAGATTCAAGAAACTTATGACTTTGCTAATGACTTTCTAGTGGTTTTTGAAGCAGCAGTTAAGGGAGAGAAAGCTTTAGGAGAGATTAAAATGTTTCCAGGAAGACCTATAAATCCCATGCTTGCAGTTAAATGTGAAAGCATAGAAGAAGCTTTTGAAACATGTGGGAGGCCTTGCGCTTTTGAATATAAGTATGATGGTTTTAGATTGATGATACACAAAGTCAATGGAAGAATCTATTTGTTTACAAGAAGACTAGAAGAGGTAACTAAGCAATTCCCAGATGTTGTTGAAGCTGTTGAAAAATACATTAAAGGAGAGAGTTTTATTATTGATTCTGAAGCTGTAGGGTATGATCCTAAAACTGGTAAATATAAGCCTTTTGAAGCGGTGAGTCAGAGAATTAAAAGAAAGTATGATATTGAAAAGCTTGTAAAAGAGTTACCTGTTGTTTTGAATGTTTTCGATATTCTTTATTATGAGGGTAAAAGTATAGTACATCTTTCTTTTAAAGAAAGAAGAGAACTTATAGAAAAAATTGTTAGGAAGAAAGAGAATATTGTAAATACTTCAGAGCTCATAATTACTGATAAAGATAAAGACGCTGAAAAGTTTTATGAAAAATCTCTGGAAGATGGAGAGGAAGGTATAATGATTAAAAGATTGGATGCAGTTTATCAGTCTGGAAGGAAAGTAGGTTATATGGCTAAGTTGAAACCAGAAGTGAATGATTTAGATTTAGTTATAGTTGCTGCTGAGTATGGAAATGGTAAAAGGGCTGGTTGGTTAACAAGTTATATCGTTGCTTGTAAGAGCGGAGGAGAATTTCTTGAGATTGGAAAAGTAAGTAGCGGATTAAAAGAAAAAGAAAGCGAAGGAACAAGCTATGAAGAAATGACTAAACTTTTGAAGAGTGTTAAATTGAGAGAAGAAGGAAATGTAGTTTATGTTAAACCTAAGATTGTAGTGTCGGTCACATATCAGAATATGCAGAAATCTCCTGAATATACTTCAGGATATGCTTTGAGATTCCCTAGAATAACTCATTATAGACCTGATCGAGGGATAGAAGATATCGCTAGTTTGAAGGATATTGAGAAGATTGTTAAGGGTAAATGAGATGGAGTTTAGAGAATTCTTTTTAAAACATTATGTAAAAATATTTCTTTTTTTAATTATCCTACTTCAATTTTTACAACTTTCTTATTGGATAAATACCCATGACATAAATCCTGCTTTTGATGAGGCTTGGCATCTTTCAAATGCATTATATTATCAGAGACTTTTTTCAGATTCGCATATACCTTCTTCTGAGTTGGCAAGTCACTATCCAATATTCGGATATGCCTTTAACTATTATAATCATCCAAATTTATTTTATTTTATATCATCACTATTTAATTTAGAATATCCCGATATTCTTTATGTTAATATTATCTTCTTAATACTTTTAATTTTAGGGGTTTACGGTATAGGTTTCTACCTGTTTGATAAGGATGTAGGTTTATTTGCAGCTTTTCTAATATCAGTATTCCCTTTAACTTTAGGTCTATCTAGAAATTATTTATTAGATTTACCACTAGCCTCAATATTAGTTCTGGATATATATTTATTGTTAAAATCTGTTTATTTTTCAGATAAGAAATACTCTTTACTTTTTCTTTTATTTTTCATTATAGGGATAATATTCAAAAGGTCATTTTTAATATTTATTTTACCAATATTATTATATTATCTAGTAAAATACTTTAAGAATAATAATAACAAGCCTAATAAAAAATTTATAGTCTTGTCTATCTTAACTTTTATATTTATTATAAATTATAATTTTTGGAACCTTCTTGAAGCATTAAATAGATTATATAATTTTAGTTTAGAAAATAATCTTCTTTATTTTAATTTACTTATATCTGAATTATCATTATTTATTTTTGTCATTCTATTGGTCGCTTGCATTTTATGCTTAAAAAATCAGGTTAGGTGCAAGATGATTTTATTTATGAGCTTACCAATATTAATCTTTTATTTGTTGGGGGTGTGGTTTGAATCTAGGTATTCATTACCCTATTTTTACGTTTTTGCACTTATTATATCTAAAGGATTTTTTTCAATTAAAAATAATTTCCTTAGAAGACTTCTGATCATAATCATCATCTTAATTTCTCTTCTCCAATTCTCAGCTATTTCCTATGAAATCGATATGCATCAAAAATTCTTTAAAATAGGATCCGATAGCTTTGCAATATTAAAAAAAGATTTATCTGGAGTTTATTTTTCTTCTTCTGAAAAAGGAAAAGATAGAATTGATATACCTAAAATTTTAAATATTATTAATTCATCTGTAATTGATTCTTCAAGAATATGCATAATTGCTCATTCCACCCAGCTTAATGATATTAATTTACCTTTTTACGCAATTTATTATAATTATAATTTTGATTATATGTTGGGCGAGGGTTGTAATCCTTTGAATTATGATTTTACTATCTATAAATCTATTAACAAAAAAGCATCTTCAAGAATTCCGAGTTTTTTAAATGCAGAAAAGATTTTGCTGAATAATTCTAACAAGTTTGAATTGATTGGTAATCTTTCTAATTCAGAATTCGTTTATAAACGCAAAGCTTTATAAATGAAAACCCTTTATAAATGAAGATGGCTAAGTCTGATTTGAAAGTTCAAAATATTGTCGCTACCACTTCCCTAGGTAAAGAAGTCTCTTTGACTAAATTGGCTAGAAGTCAGAGCAATACTGAATATAATCCTGAGCAATTCCCAGGACTTGTATTAAGAATAGATAAGCCTAAGTCTGCAGTATTAGTATTTTCTTCTGGAAATTTGGTATGTACTGGAACTAAAAGCGTTGCACAAGTTAAGGAAGTTATAAAGGCAGTAATTAAGCAAATTGCTAAGATTGGAGTTAAGGTTACTCAGGTTCCTAAAATTACGGTGCAGAATATTGTAGCTTCTGGAAGTATTGATTTGAAGCTCAATCTTAATGTTTTAGCATTGCAACTTGAGAATACAGAATATGAACCTGAGCAATTCCCGGGATTGGTTTACAAATTGGATGAACCAACTGCAACTTTCCTTCTTTTCTCAAATGGTAAGCTTGTATGTACTGGAACTAAGAATAAACAACAGCTAGAGGAAAGTATGGAAAAGCTTAACAAGAATATAAGAGCCGCTGTTAAATTGAGTACTAAATAAATTATTTTCATGAAAGGAGGTATTGTTTATGGTTAAAAAAGTTGAGAAGGGTATTCCTACAGGAGTTAAAGTCATTTCTATTCTTACTTACCTAGGTTGTGCTTTGCTTTTACTTGCCGGCATTGCTTTCATTGTTGGAGGAAGCTTTGCTGAGACTCTGCTTCCTGATCTTGCAGAGGCAGGTATTGTCAAAGCTGGAGCTGTCTTTATAGGTATAGTTCTTATCCTATTCGCTGTATTAGATTTCTTTATAGCAAGAGGATTATGGAAAGGTCATAATTGGGCTAGAATAACTACAGTTATATTTTTGGCACTTGCATTTCTTGGAGATTTGATGAGCTTAATTGGCGGAAATTTCTCAAGCATTATAGCTTTGATTATATATGGCTTGATTGGATATTACCTTCTTTTCAATAAGGATGTTAAAAAAGCTTTCTCCTAAAAAGAAACTTTATTTTTATTTATCTTTTTGATAATAAAACTTTTTATCTTTGATTCTATCTGGTAGATGCTGCTGATCTACTTTTGCATCTTGGTAATCATGGGCATATTTGTATCCTTTGCCGTATTCTAGTTCTTTCATCAATTGTGTTGGAGCATTTCTTAGATGCAAGGGAACTGGTAAGTTTCCTGAATTTTCTATTTCTGCTTTAGCTAAATTTACTGCTTGATAAACTGAATTATTTTTTGGAGCTTTTGATAGGTATATTGCTGTTTGGACTAATGCTGTATTGCATTCTGGATAGCCTAGAAATTGAACTGTTTCTTTCGCTGCTATTGCGAGAATAAGTGCTTGAGGATCTGCATTTCCTATATCTTCTGATGCGAATCTAATCATTCTTCTTATTATGTATTTAGGATCTTCTCCTGCTTCTATCATCCTCATTGTCCAGTATACTGATGCATCAGGATCTGAGTCGCGCATCGATTTATGTAATGCGGAAATTATATTGTAATGTTCTTCACCTGATTTATCATATCTTAATGTAGGTTTATTAATTGCTGTTAGAATTGATTCTTTTGAAATATTGTTTGGGGAGAGGTATGAAGATAATTCCAATATGTTTAAAGCTGAACGAGCATCTCCGTTTGCTAATTGAGCGATCAGAGATATTTCTTCTTGATTTATATTGATAGAACTCTTTTTTGATGTGTTGTAGATTATAGATTTTAGTTCTTCTTCTGATAATTGATTTAGTACAAAAACCCTTGAGCGTGAAAGAAGAGGAGAGATAACTTCAAACGAAGGGTTTTCTGTTGTTGCCCCTATTAGAGTTATTGTTCCGTTTTCTACAAATGGAAGTAGGAAGTCTTGTTGAGCTTTGTTAAAACGATGTATTTCATCTAGGAAAAGAATCACCCTTTTATTCATTAGCCTTGTTCTATTCATTGCTGCTTTGATGTCATCTTTTGAAGCTGATACTGCTGATAACTCAACAAATTCTGAATTAGTTGATTTTGCTATTATTTTTGCGATAGTGGTCTTACCACATCCTGGAGGACCCCAGAGAATTATTGATGAAGGAAGGTCTTTAGATTCTATTATAGCTCTAAGTGGTTTATTTTCTCCTACTAGATGAATTTGACCTAAAAATTCTTCTAGACTTTGAGGACGCATTTTATGTGCTAGAGGTATTTTCTTATCCATAAAATTTATAGAATTAATGAGTATTTAGGAATTGTTGTGGTTTGCTTTGCAAAAAATAAATTTAATTTCTTATTCTTATCAGGTAAGAAAAAGTAATAGATTTTGTATCTTTTTCTTACTAGGTATGAAAACATTTATAAAGTTGATTTGATATTCTTACCAAGTATGAAAGAAGAAATTTTGATAAAAACAGCTAGAGAGTATTATTCCTCTGGATTAGATGAGTTAAAGAAAGAGAGATATAATTCTTGCGTTGTTTTATTTTTTAAAGCCCTTGTTTCTTTTACAGATTTGTATATTCTTAAAAAGACAAGTAAAACACCATCATCCCATAGCGAGAGATTTAGAATAACTCAGCAAAGTTTTTCCGATGTCTATAATTTGCTAGATAAGGATTTTCCTTTTTATCAAGAAAGCTATTTTCAGTTAATGAGCAAAGAATTGGCGGAGGTTATTAAAGAAGATGCAGAATACATGGCTAAAAAATGTGAAATTAAACTATTCTAAGAATGTAATTGATGTTGTTCAATTTGGCTCTTCAGTGGTTGAAGGAAAAGAATTTAGAGATATCGATATAGCTGTTATTTTCAATAAAATATCTGTAAAGGAACAGCTTAATGAGTCGCAGTTGATAAAAAATCAATTAAAGAAATTTACTGAGAAGGATATTCATATTACTTCTTTGGATTTTCATTCTTTATTTGAAGAATCAAATTTTGCTAGAGAAGGAATTTTGTTTTATGGAATCAGTCTAATAGATGGGAAAAAATTTCCGGAGAAATTAGGATTAAGGCCATTAGTCCAAATACAGTATTCACTTAAAAAGTTTTCAAAGAAAGATAAAATAAGATTTAATTATTTATTGAGTGGAAGAGGAGGCAAATATGGTTTGCTTAGAAAATATGGTGGTTCTTTAATAGCTCCCGGAATTATAAATATAAATCCAGAACATGAAAAGGTATTTTTGGATGATATTAAGAAGATTAATCTTGACATAGATGTTAAGAAGATTTATTTAGTTAATGAATAGATTTTATTCTCATTAATAACTTTTCAGTCTTGTCAGGAAATAAATCCTCTATAAAAAATAGAGTAAGATCATTATCTCTAATGCACTATTAATGTTGTTGTATAAGATAATAAAGTTTGATTATTTTTCTTTTATTTCATACTTTATCGAGTAAGTTCTTTGATTTATTATGTCAAGATTATTGACAGAAAACCACACACTTTAGTGTGTGGTGAATCTTGAGCATCCAAAAAACGAGTGCTATCAAACCATGGCTTTTAAGCCATGGTGCACATCGTTTTTTTGATTCTTAATGCATTTGTGTGTCGCTTTCTAAATCTAACATTTTACTTGGAAAAAAGTAGTTAATTTATGATAAATGGCTTTTTCTTAAACTGGATTTTCAGAAAATCAAAAAAAAACATTTATATATGAGCGTTTTATAGTTAGATGATGCAAAAGAGGGCATTGAGTTATTTATTTTTTAGCTTCGTCGCTGTTTTACTTTTAGTTTCAGTTGTGTCTGCTGTATGGTATAATCCTAATACTTGGTTTGAAAGTAAAAATAACGTTAGATTAAGTCCTCCTGCTGAAAATAGTATTTTTGTTAATGCTGGTTACCTTGGACAATTAAATGATACCACTGCCCCGTATTCTTTTTCTCCTGGAGATGGAAATGATTTTACTTTTTCTTTACAATTTAATAGTGCTTCTGGCGTCACTATACAGCGTATGAGTTTTTCTCATACAGGTTATACCAATGATGAGTATTGGAGAACTTATGGAAACCTTGCGAGTGTTTATCCATTAGTAATATTTGATTCTTCTGGAAATAAAATAAATAACGTTATGGTAGAGCCAGTTTTGACAGTGAGTTCCGGCGTACAAAATTATAGATTCTATATTCAACCAGGATACAATATATTTATGGGTGGTGCTTTAACTATTATTTTGAGTAATGGAGATGCAGTAACTCTTAATATTCCTGCAGGTGTTGGACAGACAGTTAGTTATGGAACATATGGTCAAGGCGGAGGAGGAAATCCAAATGCATGTACCTCATTTACATATGGTGATTGGACTCCAGCAACATGTTCATATGGAAGTCAACAAACTAGAACTGTGACTGGTTCTCCGGCTGGATGCACTGGTGGAAGTCCTGAAGGAAGTTCAAGAACTTGTCCAACCTGCACAGATAGTGATGCAGACTCGACACATCTTACTGGTTTGAACTTTGGTGTTTTTGGTACAGCAACCTATTACGCTGGAATAAGTCAGAGTGATTATTGTGGTAGCCCTTCAGCTGGACATGCAAATATATTATTTGAGTCTTATTGCAGACCAAGCGATGGAACTCCATCTACTGAATATTATTCTTGTGAGTATGGATGTGCAAGTGGAAGATGTTTAGATGCTCCTGTTGTTGCTTCTTGTACTGATTTGAATGTCACCACGAAGGCTTTGATTAATAGTAGATTTGTTTATAATTCTGCTACTGGAAAATGGGCTGATAGCGATGGAGATTTGCTTCATTTGAATAGCAATGATTGGGTGAATAAGAGCCAATATGTAATCCTAGTTGCTGACAATGGAAGACAAGGCATTTATGAAATTACACAACTTACAAATAGTTCTTCTACTACTATTCCGAGTGATGATGAAATAACTTTGAAGGATATGTCAACTGGGGCTTCAACAACTGCTAAAGCTATCACTGAAGGTGCTGGAAATATAACTCTGCTAGGAGCAAGTTATCAGTATAATTATAGAGGAACACAAATTATCCCAGAGAGATCTAGACAAGTTAAGTTTAATTCTATGAAAGATTATTCTTCTTGTAGTATTTATACAGCGCCGACTTGTACTGATAGCGATGGTGGATTGAATTATAATGTTAAAGGATATACTAATGGAACAGATGCTAATGGGAACAAAGGTATTGCTACAGATACATGTGTTGATTCTTCTCCTGCAGGTTCTGTTGTGATGGCAGGTCCTGATTTAGTTGAAGTTTATTGTGATAACTCTCTTGCGAGTGAAAGAAGAACAACTTGTCCGAATGGATGTTATGATGGGGCTTGCGTTTATGGGGCTAATCAAGAAATTAGTTTGACTAATGTAAATAATATTGCTAATTTTAATCTTGGTAATGATTTAATGAAGGTTAAGTTACTTGCTGCTACAGATGTTTCTGCAACTATTGAGATTATTGATGGTCAAGAAGGTGTTGGTGCAGAAATAACTGAAGGAACTTCCAAAGTCATTGGAGGAGTTAATGTTTATCTTGTCAGTGTTGATGAAAATACTGCACTTAATAGTATAAGTGCAGTCGTAGTTTTATCCTTAGAGCAAGTTTGTAAGGAATATATAGCAGATATAAAGAATCCTTCTGACTTCATCAAGAGTGGTTTGGCATTTGAATTGGATGGAAATGGAAGTTATACTGGTTCTGAGTGGGTTAAAGGTGGAAGCGGATATAAGGAATATTCTTATGATGCTAATTATGCTAACTGGAGAAATAACCATGATGGTAAATCTTATTACTTTGGCAAGACTGTGAAAGTGTTTGATGATGTTTCTTTTGATGTTAAGAAAATATTTGATGAGATTATTGAATCTGGTTTATGTGTAGAAAGAGAGTTTAATGGTGAATCTGCTTATATTTGTGCTTATAATGGCTTAACAGGATCTAATGATTATAATTCTATAATTTGGTTTAATGATAATGTAATGGTTGTTGTTGATGTGGCTATTTGGGCTAAGGCAGTAAGTAACTCCGATATTAATGAGATTAATGACAAGAACTTGAATTCATTGGTAAGAGATATACAAAATAATCAGTATAAAGATATTAGTGAGAATTTTGAGTTAGATAGTGTGTTTAATTCAATTGTTGGAGATGATTTGCAATTGTGTTCATCAGATGTTTCTAATGATGGTGGATTTACCTTTGGAGCTTATTGCAAGATAGAACCGGTTGTGTGTCCTGAATATGGAAGACAGGTTGAAAAGTGTTATCGTTATGTAAATGGTAAAGAAGTTGTTAATGAGAAACAACTTTATTGTTCTCCTGGAGTATGTTCGGGATGTATGGTTCCTAGATGGATGGGATATGATTTTGCTGGAAGCAAGACTGAAAGCGTTTGTATTCCTTATGGAACAAGATTAGCTAATTCTCAAGATTCAGGTTCTGAGAGAATTTATGAAGGGTATTATACTGAAGGAGATAAGGAATACCTTAATTTGACTATATTTGATACAAGTTCAGGTTATTTGGATTTAGATATTGATGGTGCTGTGTTTAAGGGAGAGATATATGAATCAGCTATAGTCGATGCTGGCGAAATAATATTTACAGTTAAGGAAATATTTACTTCTGAAGAAGAAGGAGATAATGATGCGGAAGGATATATTGAAATAAGTATCGTTGAGAGCTTTGATGCTTACTGTAAGTATGATGGTGATTTGTATGAGCAGAAGGGTGATGATGCTGAGTGTCAGAATAACTATGAATGTTCAAGTAATGAGTGTAGGACAGGACAATGTGTAAATACTTATGTTGGTGTTTCACAGAATACGAATATACTTGTAAAGATAATATGTAGAATTGTTAATATTCCTCCATTTGGAGATGAGGATAGTTACAATCAATGCTTGTTAGAGTATGCTGGAGGAAGCGACGGAGGAACAAGTTCAGGTGGTTCTAATGGTGGGGGAAGCGGTGGATCTTCCGCTTAAAGTTTCATGAAGAGTAGTTATTATATTTTATTTTCTCTTATTGCTTTATTTGCTTTTGTTAGTTTGAGTTTTTTTGTTAGTGCAGTTTATCAAAATGATTTTAATTCTTTTGATAATGATTTAAAAAATAATATAAATCATTCTAATTTTATTGACTTAAATAGAGATTTATATAAAATATCTTCTGAAGAGATATCTTTGACTAGTAGAGTTGCTTCTATTTTTGGTGTTGGAAAAGCAGTTGAGAAGAGAAATAGATTAGTTGCTGAATCTTTGGAAAGAAAAGAGGCTATGATTGACTTAGCTGAAGAAAATCCTGGCTTATTTCTATCCCAAGCAATTCCAGAGGAAGAACAGAATGAAAAATTTGAAGATGTTAAAGAAAATTTAGAAAAGGAAACAAGTCAAGAAGGTACATTATTGATTATGGAGAATCCTCATTTTCATGATCCTGTAAATGTGAATCATGAAGGCATGGATAATTTCAATTACTTCTTAGATACTAAAGATGAGAGGTATAATTTGAAATTCGCTGATGGTTCTGCTCCCGGTGCTTTTTCAGGATCTAGAGTTAAAGTTAGTGGAGTAGAGCTTGGAGATTATCTTGCTACTTCAAGTGCTGAAGCAAGCGGTTTTGAAGTTGTTGAAAGTTCTCCCCCTATAAGGGCTGAAAATTATGGTGTCCAGAAGATAGCTATAATTATTACAAAAGCTCCTGGAGATGAAGATTATGATCTACCTTTTATAGAAAGTCATATGCAAAAAATAAATGATTATTATAATGAAGTAAGTTATGGGAGGGCTAGTTTGGAATGGGATGTTTATGGGCAATATGATGTTGAAGGTAGTGGATATGTTTCCATTACTCCTGAGATAGATTTAGATATAAATTTCAGTAAGTATTCTAGAATTATTTCAATTGATGAAAGAAATTGTTGGGGTTGTGCAGGTATAGGTATCTGGTCTCATTCCACTAATGAAGGAGAATTGAATATATCTGAGACTTGGGTTAAACCAGTAATTTTTCAGTCTTCTAATTATTATAGTGTAATCGGACATGAACTAGGCCATAATTTTGGAGTGTTACATGCTAATAATTTAAGATGTGGAGATAAATATATAGATGATTTTGATAAATGTATAAGCTATGAATATGGAGATCATTTTGATATAATGGGTTCAAATATTTATAGCTTCGAGACAGGCCATATTAACTCTTTATATAAAGAAACTATAACTTGGCTTGGAAGCAATGAGATTGTTGAAGTAAGCTCGGATGGAATTTATACTTTAAATGCTTTTGAAAACTTAAGCGATAGAACCTCTTTAAAGATTCCTCGTATATTTGATGAATTTAGAAATGGTGAACGTTTTTATTATTTAGAATATAGAACTCCTGTTGGTCAGGATTCTTTTATTAGCAATACTCAAACTCAAAACGGTCCTCAAGTTAGAATAGATAAATATTATTCAGGCTGGGGTGGCGGAGGAGATTCTCAGCTTCTTGATATGAATCCAGGAATATATCCTAGAAATGTCGGAATTAGTGTTGGGAATGTATTCTTTGATTCTGCAAGCAATGTTGAAATTAGAACTCTAGAGGTTAATTCTAAAAATGCTACTGTTCAAGTTAAAGTAAGCAATAAGACTTGTATTAGAAGAGCACCTACATTTAATATTTATCCTCATAGTATTTCAGGTACTTTGCATGAGACTTTTTATTATTCTTTTGAACTAATAAACAATGATGAAAGTATATGCCCTGCTAAAGAAATATACCTTAATAATTCTAATCGAGAAGTCTCATTTTATATGGAGTCATATCCTTCGTATATATCTTCTAGTCCAGATTACCCTGCTTTAATAGCATCTGGAGAAAAGATAGAAGGCGTAATTATGCTTTATCCTAATTACTTTAGTAATGGTGGCGAATTAAGCATAGATATATTGAATGCTGAGTCTGGAAGTATGTATGCCTCTCAAAATTTAGAATATCATGTTATTCCTGCTAATAGTGAACCAGTCAGTTTTGCAGGAGAAGATAAAGCAAGAAAATTCTTTTACGTTAGTAATTTCTTTGGTAATGGTTATTACTTGATAGATGAAGATGGTAAGGTTTATAGAAGAGGGTCAACAAGGTTTACAACAGATAATGTTAAAGAATTTCCATTTGGAAATAATATAAAAACGGCCTTTATTGATGGAGGAGAAAGTATTGTTATTTTAGATTCAGACAATAAATTTTATGAAGGCGGTAGGAATATCATTTCTAGAATAAATAAATTTGACAAGATGCAAATTGATAATGATTTACCTTATTCTTATCATAATGTTCAAGATATAGATATTTATGAATCAATATATGATAATTATAATAGTATTAGAAATCTTTTAATTTTACTTGATGATGGGTATGTATTTGCTAGTTCTGATATAATAGATAGAGATAGTTGTATAACTTGGGATGGAAGAAGAGATTTAGAAAGAGAGGATGAAAGTCATGCCATAGCCCTATTACCTTGGAATGATTTTAATAAACCTGATGGAGGCATTTATTCTCTTGAGACTATAGGATACTATGTCTTAAGTAAAGATGGCACAGTTTATGGATGCGGAGATGTGAATATATCTTATACTCACTTTAATCAGCCATTACCTGCTGATTTGGGAACTGAAGATAGGACTGCTGTTGCTTTTGCACTTGATCAAGAAAAGGGCATTGTAATGGTTGATTCATATGGTGAAGTTTATACTTCTGGAACTTTGACTCATCAAGGAAGTCCTTCATTTGGGCAGAATATCGCTAGAGATATACAGATTCTTCCTAGTAATGTAGATGATGGTGAGGAAGGTGTGTCTGGTGAGGATGTTGCAGGATATGGCATCCTTAAAGGAACTGGGGAAATAATATCTTGTTCTGAAGGAAGAGGATGTGGAACTGATATAATTATCTGTAATGATGATAAAGATTGTGATGATTTGAATGATGATACTGTTGATACATGTATTAATCCTGGCACTGTTGAAAGTTATTGCAGAAATGAAGGTGGATCTGGAAAGACTTGCACTGATAGTGATGGATTTGATATTACTGCACTTGGAAATGTGAATTATGATGGTGCTGTTTATAATGATGAGTGTTTAAGCGAGAAAGAAATATTGGAATACACTTGTGCTAGTTCTGGTTGGTTTAGCAGTGAGAAGGAAGTTAAAGCAAATAATAGAGAGTGTCAGTATTCATGTAGTGGAGGAAAGTGTGTCGATCAGGATAAGAATGTGCAGAGAGTATGTTCTGATAATGATGTTAGTAATAAATTGGATGTATATGGGGCTGTTTTGTTCAAAGGAGATGAATACAAAGATTCATGTGTTGAATCTGGATTAAGTGTAAA
Source organism: Nanobdellota archaeon (assembly GCA_038045765.1). GTDB lineage: Archaea > Nanobdellota > Nanobdellia > Pacearchaeales > GW2011-AR1 > SICV01. The sequence goes on from JBBSXN010000005.1 coordinate 247,898, forward strand.
ACAGTATTTCTGCGTTGATGACAAGTTAAGGAATTTTGTAAAGAGATGTGCAAATGGGATGAGATGTATAAGTGGAAGTTGTCAGTATATTCCATCTGCTTAGTATGGTGTGGGATCGGTAATTACTATTAATAGTATTTATCTAAAATAAACCTCAACTCTGGGTGGAATTTGTCAGAAGTTTTTAGGAGAATCTTTATTTTGTCTAGAGATATGAATTCCATATTTTCTACTTCGTCTTTGTTGAATTTGAAAGGTCCTTCACTTTCTGCTTGATATATTGAAAGGAATTTATGTATTTGTTCTTTCCCTAGATATTCAGATTTAGCTATTAAAGAAAGAGGCAATTTTATGCCTAATTCTTCTTCGAGTTCTCTTAAAGCGCCTTGCTGGTGAGATTCTCCTGCTTGAACATGGCCTCCTGCAGAAGTTGAAAAGAATCCTGGGCAGAAAGACTTATTTTTGCTTCTTATCTGTAAGGCAATTTCTCCTTTTTTATTAAAAATTAAAACATGTGCTATTCTATGAGGCAATTTTTTTTTGTAAATCTCCGAATATTCTTCTTTTCCTATTACTTCATCCTTATCATTTACTATGTCTAAATATTCCATCTTAATTTATTTTGAAAACAACTTAATAGTCTTTTCTATTTCTTCTTTTATACCTTGGATGCAGTCGTAAGCTTTTACTTCGTGTTGGTTTACCCATTTATAATTTGAGAATGAATCTTTTTCTAGCTTGACTTCACCTGATTTGTATTTTGCTGCAAATTTGACAAGAATTACTGGAATTCCATCTGGCCTGATGAAAGCTACTGAATTTATGTATACAAAATCGGAGTGGATTTCTATTCCTGCTTCTTCTTTAGTTTCTCTTATCAATAATTGTTCTATTGCATTTTCATAGTCTAAGATGTCTCCGTTTATTCTTGTTGGATTGTTTATTGGTAGGTCTTTCCATTCTAATTTACCACCAGTAACTGCGTATTTATTTGGATGAGCTTTCTCTCTCTCAGAACGTTTTAGAATTAAACAGCGTTTGTCTGATTCTCTGTAAACTATTACATTAGCTACAACATAGAATAGTTTATCCTGTTTCGCTTTCTCAAGAGATATTTTATTAGAGGGCATAAAAATATTTGTTAATAGAGTATATAATTATTGTTACAATTATCTGAAAAAATTTGAAAGGTTTAGCCTTTTAAGTCAGAGATACCAAGAAGAATGAATAATGCACCTAATCCTAGAACAAACCATACTATTGCACCTTGTAAAAAGACTAGTGCTGCTGGACCCCAATAATATGCCCAGACTAATATGCCTACTATAACTAGAATCAATCCAAGGAAAAGTTCAGCCCATTTGTTCATATTAATTTTAGCTTAAATGAGTATATAAATATTTTGGCGATTTTTGTGTCAATTGAGAGTAATGAATTATCTGGATTTTTTCATCAGCTTTTCAAGCTTTTCTTCACCTAAAGGAGAGTCATATTTTGAAATGTGGAAACTTTCTCTGAATTCTTTCCAGAAGTTTTTATCATATGGTGCTCTAATAAGTCCAGTGATTATCATCGCTAATAAAGCACCGACTCCTGCCAAAGCCATGTCTTTTTGTGCATCCCAAACATCGCCTTGACTGCCAAGGAATGCTAGACCTGCTTCAGGATCTACTACTACTGCTGCTCCCCATTCTATTAATTCATACATACATCCAAGTGCTAGAGTTAATTCTACTGGGAACCAGAATCCCCAGAAGCCTTTGGATTTAGAGAGACGCATAAATATTTCCCTCATTGGATAAGCTATTAGAAAACCAAATAGGAAGTGAACAAGTCGATCATACATGTTTCTATCAGAGCCAAACCATTCTTGTAATGTGTATCCAAAGGGTACTTCGGCATAGGTATAGTGGCTGCCGATTACATGTAAGATCATGAAAAGAGTTATAAGTGTATATGATACTTTTGATAGTCTGAAATAATATCCTGTGATTAAAATAATAGGGACGAATAAGAAAACAAGGTAATTTTCCAATAGCCAATCATGTGGAAACTTTGGTTCTATTGCTGCCCAAATCCAAACTGCTGCGAAAATTAAGAATAGAAATAAATGATATGATGAAAATTTCCTCTCTTTCATATAATTTATAAGATTTTATGGTTTAAATATCTTAACTTTTTATAATCTTTATCAATAACTTCAAACTCTATTGAAGTTAAAAGTGGGTTTATAAATAAGTTTTAATTGAGTAGAGTATGTCAGATAAATACATCAATATAGATTTAGATGATGAGCGAATTGGAAAGATAGCTGATGCTATAAGTAATAAGACTTGTAAGAAAATATTGGAAATACTTGCTGATGGAGAGATGAGTGGGAGCGAGGTATCTGAGAGACTAGGCATTCCTCTTAATACAGCTACATATAATTTAGATATTCTTCTTGAAGCTGGATTAGTTGAAAAAAGCTCAGGGTTTTTATGGAGTGAGAAGGGAAAGAGAATTGTTAAGTATAAAGTTGCAAATAAAAAAATAGTTATTAGTCCTAAGTCTAGCTTTAAAGGAATTGTTCCTTCTGTTTTAATTTCTGGTTTAATTGCTGGAGGAATAAAGATTTGGTATGATAATTCAGTTAATACAGTCAATTATTCTGGCGATTTTGCACAAGAAAGTGCAACGGCAATGCTTGCAAGTGATCAGGCTATTACGAAGTGTGTAGGTGGTTCTGGTTTAGCCAAATGTGCTGGAAATTTGGGCGATGCTACTAGCGGCATAAGTGCAATGAGCTTTGCAGATCCTGCTTTGTGGTTCTTTTTTGGAGCATTAGTCGCATTAATTATTTTGCTTTTATTTAATTGGAGGAAAGTATGGTAACTTTAGTTAATTTATATTTTGAAATGAAAGGAGGTAATGAATAATGGAAGGAAAATATTTTCTTATTGGAATAGCCGTACTCGCATTACTTGTAGGAGGATATTTGTTTTATGGTTCTGGACCTGAAATATCTACACAAGGAGTTGCAAATGTAAAAGTTCAACCTGATACACTTGGAGTTTATATGAATGTGATGGGTAAAGGAAAAACAATGCAGGATGCTAAAGCAGAGCATGATAAAATAGTTGTAGAATTAAAGTCTAAACTTAGAAGTTCTGGATTTAAAGATTCAGAAATACAGACTTTGAATTACAATGTTTATCAAGACTATGATTATTCTACTAGAACACCAGTATCTAAAGGATATGTTGTAAGTGAACAAGTAATTGTTAAAACTGAAGACTTTGATAGAGCGGGAGATATAGTAGATAGAGCTATAGAATCTAATACTCTAGTGCAGAGCATTAATTTTGAACTTTCTCAAGAAAAACAGAATGAAATGAAGGCAGAGGCTTTGAAGCAAGCTGGAATGGATGCTGAAAATAAGGCTAATGCTATTGCTTCTGGATTGAACAAGAAAGTTGGAAGATTAGTATCTGTTAGTTCTCAGGAATTTAATTATGGAGGACCAATAGCTTATTATGAAAAGGCTGTTGGAGGAGTTAGTAGTGATTTAGCTATTGACAACTCTGAAGCAGTTAGAGTAGCGCAGTCCGTTAATCCAAGTGAAATGGAAATAAGTGCATATATCAATGCAAGGTATAAACTTAGATAATTAATTATTTTTTTGATTTTTTTTAGCTATTTTTAGGTTTCTTAAGAATGTTTAATTTATTCTTAATAGAAAGGATTAAAACTGCTTTTCTGATGTTAATTACATGCTAACAAGCAAACAGATGGAAGAAGTTAGGGAGCATTTGAATAAGGCAGGAAATCCTGTTTTTTACTTTGATAATGATGCTGATGGGTTGTGTAGTTTTCTCCTTTTGAGTAGGTTTATTGGAAGAGGAAAAGGAGTAGCTGTAAGAAGTTATCCTAATCTAGATAAAGGATATGCTAGGAAAGCTCAAGAGTTAGGGGCAGATTATGTTTTTGTTTTGGATAAGCCAGTATTAAGTGAAGAATTCGTAGGAGCTATTGCTGAGATGAATTTACCCATGGTGTGGATAGATCATCATGATGTAGATAATAAGGATTATTCTAAAATACATGAAAATTTCTTTGTTTATAATCCTGCTAAGAATAATGGTAAGGATAAAAGTAGCGAACCAGTAACTTATTTATCTTATAAGATAAGTGAGAGGAAAGAGGATATGTGGATAGCTGTTATGGGGTGTATTGCAGACCATTACATGCCCGATTTTGCTGATGATTTTGGAAAGAAAAATTCTGAATTATGGGGGAAAGTTAAAGAGCCATTTGATGCTTATTTTGGAACTGAAATAGGAAAGATTGCTCAGGCTTTGAATTTTGGACTAAAAGATAGCATAACTAACGTTGTAAAGATGCAAAACTTTCTTTTAAAATGTAATTCTCCTAGTGAGGTGTTGGAAGAAGTAAAAGAAAATACTCTTTTTAGAAAGAAATATTCTGAGTTGAAGAAGAAATATGATTCTTTGCTAGAAGAAGCAGAGGAAAAATTAGATGGTAAAATACTTTTCTTTGATTACGGTGGTGAATCTAGTATGAGTGCTCAGCTTTCAAATGAACTTTCTTATAGACATAAGAATGCTTATGTTGTCGTAGCTTACAGAAATGGAGGAGTTGTAAATATTTCTATTAGGGGAAAGAATGTAAAAAAAATACTAAGCAATATATTAAATGGATTTGAAGGGGCTTCTGGTGGAGGGCATGAAGATGCTGTTGGAGCAAGAGTTAAAACTGAAGATTTAAAAAGATTTGAGGAAACTTTTAGAGAGGAGATAGGAAAGAAATAATGAAGAAAAATGAATTAGAGATTGAGGCTTTTGGAAGAGTTCAAGGAGTAGGTTTTAGACTTACTGTTGAGGCCCATGCTAAGAAAAAAGGACTAACTGGTTTTATTTTCAATAGAGATATAGGGAGTGTAATTATATTAGTTCAGGGTGAAAAGAAAAAAATAGAAGATTTTCTTGTTTGGTTGCAGACAAATCCTGGTTTTTCTAGAATCGATAGTCTGCAGTATGGTTGGAGGGCGAATATTAAAGTTTATGATGATTTCAGAATAATTAGAAAGGGTAATTTAATATCTGAACAAGCTAGAAATTTTTATAATTTGGGAAAATACATTTTAGGAAAGAAGATAGTAAAAGTTCCTAAACATGTATCTATAATTCCTGATGGGAATAGAAGATGGGCTAAAAGACAAGGAATGCATTCTGAATTTGGACATTATAAAGCAATAAATGTTCAACATATGTTAGATATATTTCATGAAGCGCAGAATATTGGAATTAAGTACTTAAGTTTTTGGGGATTTTCAACAGAAAATTGGAAGAGAAATAAAATTGAAGTTAAAATGCTCTTCAAATTGTTTTTTGAATTTGCTGATTTGTTTAGAAATAGTGATTTAGCTGATAAAGTAAGATTCAAACATATTGGAAGGAAAGACAGGTTGCCTAGTAAACTAATTTTAGAGTTAAATAAATTGGAAGAAGAAACACAAAATAATTCAGAACTGACTTTTCTTCTTTGTCTTGATTATGGTGGAAGAGATGAGATTGTTAGAGCGGTAAATAAGATGATTAAAGATGGAAAGAAAAAGATTAGTGAAAATGATTTGAATAACTATCTTGATACTGCTGGAGTTCCTGATGTAGATTTGATAATAAGAACAAGTGGAGAGTGTAGAACTTCAGGATTTATGCCTTTTCAAGCAGTTTATGCTGAATTGTGCTTTATTCAAAATGATTTTCCTGATTTTACTGCTGATGATTTAAGAAAAGCTGTTGAGTGGTATAATGGAAGAGATAGAAGATTTGGTGGGAATAGCAAGTAGTTCTTAAATTGAGAAATAATAAAGAAGATAATTGTTATCTATAATATGATATTGAGTTCATTATCCTATATTTAATCGCGTATTGTAATAATTAATATTTCTGATTTTATCCAATAAATTAAGTGCAAGGCTTTATTTCTTTTCTATCTAATTCACAGCTCGATACTGAAATAATTAATTCTCCTGCCTCAAAGGTTGAGGGTGCTAGATTATATAATTTAGATTCTCCTTGTTCTGGTAACTTGCAATTTGCACATGAACCTCCGACCTGCCAGCGCTCTTTTTTGTTTTCAATTACATGTGTGAAATCTATACTTGATATTTGCTCAGTGTTGATATTTCTTTTTATTGTTGTTTTAATTTCATTGTTTACTGAATTGTAGCAGGCACTTTCAATTTTAAGAGCCTGATTTATTTTTAAATCTAAGCAGGAGCTTTCAGGAGAAAGCTGGACTGATTTTACTGATTTAATTACATAAGTAGATATTATAGTCACAGCTATAATGCTTACGAGTATAATTAGTGTGGTTGCAATTACACTTGATAGCGCTTTTTTATTCATCATTCTATTTTACAAGGCCTCCCATCTATATTATCAATTTGTAAAGTGGCTATCTTCTTGTCTAGTGTTTTATCATATATTTCAAGCGTCTTTGCTGATTCTAGAGTAGGTATTCTGATATATAACTCTCCTTCGTAATTGTATGTCTCTCCAGAAATTTCTTCTTCTCCTGATTGTTGTGAATCGGTGAATATTAATTCAGGATTGAAAGAATCTTCCGCTAGTGTTTCAAAATTTTCATTTAAAATATTAAATGAGAAAGAACCTTCACCATTTTTACCAGTACATCCTTGCTCTATATGTCTATCGTTAATTGTTAAAGAACCAGAAGAATAATTTGCTGATATTAGATAGTAAAATTGATTTTCACAATTTGTTTCTGATTGAATTGCATTTCCAGTTATTGTTTTTCCTGAGCTTGTTTTTATTTTACTTTCTATTAAAAATTCATTGAATTTTCCAAGACTTGTTGAATAGAGAGTTTTCATTAATCCAGAGTCTATTGAACGGTAATAATTGCTTTCTGAACAGCCTTGAAAACAGCCCTCATTTAATTCATTGAACTCTGAGCAGTCTTTTACACAATTTTTTACATTTCTAGGTAAGTTTGCAGGAGTATATTCTTCAGCAAGGTTTGCAAACGAATGACTGAATTCATGTGTAATAACTGATTTTGGATTTTTTGTGTTTATACTCATCACATTAAGATAAGAAGAGCTTCTTATTCTTTCTTGGTCTTCATTTAAAACAAAAATATAATCATTTGGACAGGCACTCGCCTTTCTTATTAAATCTCTTGAGTAGCAGTATAATGCTATTTCTTTATAGTATTCACATTCTATTTTCTCATCTATGTAAAAGACATTAAATGATTCTTTTAATTTATTCAGCGGAGAAGTTGATAATAAGTAATCTATATATTCCTTAGTTTGATTTTCTGATGCGAAAAATAATAGGTTTATTGATGCGGATGGATTGCTGTAGAGTTGATTACAGGTTTCTTTAGTTTCTGGGCTCAGATTTGTTGGATAAAAAAAGTAAATTGCTAACCCTATTATAATTAATAGACCTATAATTGAAGAAATTATAATTGACTTGTTTTCCATTGATTCTTTAGAATAAACTGACTTAAATAGTTTATTAGACAAATGTTTATATATTATATACTGATACTTATCAGATGCAAAAGAGGCTAGTGAATTATTTATTTTTTAGTTTTGTTGCTGTTTTACTTTTAGTTTCAGTTGTTTCTGCTGTTTGGTGGAATCCTAGTACTTGGTTTAATGGAAGAGGAATAACTGGAAATCCAGTAGCTAGTGCAACAGATTATACTTCTAATTTAGTAGCTTACTGGAAGTTTGATGAGGCTTCTTATTCTGGTGGCTCTGGTCAGGTAAAAGATTATCTTGGATTTAGTAATGGCACTCCAGTTAGTTCTCCAACTATTGTACCAGGATTGAAAGGTAATGCTGTTAGATTTACTGGTGCTGGTGGTCAAAAAATATTAATTTCCACTACTCCTACTAAATTTAATTTAGGTAGTTTTACTCTATCTGCATGGGTTAAGACAAGTGACGCTGGAACTGGTAGAAGGAGAATATTTAGTCAGCAAAATAGTGATTATTATGGTATTGCTTTAAATGGTAATAATCTTGAGTGTTTCTCCTCTTTAGACTTCGGAGTTACACAATACAATAGCCCTTCGACTGCTGTTCTAAATAATAATCAATGGCATCATGTATCTTGTGTAAGAAATACTGGTATTAATAAATTCTTATTATATATTGATGGGGTAAATGTTAAAAATAGCTCTATTACTGGTTCTTCTAGCTATGCTATGGGTGCTGGAGGCATTTCCATAAGCCAATATCTTGGCGGAAATTCTGAAATATTTACTGGGCTTATTGATGAGCTTAGAGTTTACAATACTGCTTTAACTAGTACTCAAATCAATCAAGTGTATGATTTTGCTAAGCCTGCTAGTAGTGCTCAAGCATGTACTTCATTTACATATTCGGAATGGAGTGTTTGTTCTACTTTAGGACAGCAAGCAAAAACAATTCTTACTAGAACTCCAGATGGATGTACTGGAGGAAGTCCTGAAGCTTTGACAAGGAGTTGTACTTATTATGATCCTAATAGAATTTATGTTAATTATACTGTTTCTAGTATGATTTCACCTTATTATTTAACTAATGCAGTTGTTAATTTATCTTATGCTGGAGCAAGTTATCCATGTAATTTTATCTCAAAACCTACTAGTTCATTTCCTAATTATGGTATTTATAGGTGTAATGTTCCAAGACTTGGTCAAACAGGAATTTATTATACATTATCTTCTTCTGCTCCAGGTTATGCTCAAGATATTGCTTCTTTAGGAAATTCTTTTAATGCTGGAGAATATACTGCTTCAATTATTTTGAATCCATTACCTCCAACTTGTACATCATTTACATATTCAGACTGGAGTACATGTACATCAGCAGGTTCTCAGACAAAGACAATTCTTACTAGCAACCCATCTGGGTGTTCTGGTGGAACACCTGAAGCTTTGACACGGAGTTGTCATCCAGACGGAGGTATTGCTACTGCTAGCTTAAGTGGATTGACTGCTATATATGATGGAACACCAAAATCTATTAGTGTAACAACTAACCCTCCAGGTATATCTACAATAGTGACTTATAATGGTGTAACTACTCCTCCAACTGCGGCAGGTTCTTACGCTGTCACAGTAACTGCTAGCCCTCCAACTTTAGCAACTGCTCCTATTTTTACAATGAATACAATGGCAGCATTAGTTATCAATAAAGCAGATCAAACTATTGTATTTCCCACTATTTCTCCACAAGTTACAGCTGTTCCTTTCGGTTTGAGTGCTACCTCTAGTTCAGGATTACCTGTAAGTTTTAATATTCAAGCAGATCTTGTTTCAGGTTCTGGAACAATTATAAATAATGTCCTTACTGCTACTGAAGCAGGAGTTGTTACTGTTCGTGCTAGTCAAGCAGGAAATAATAATTATAATCCTGCTCCTTTTATTGATAAAACAATTTCAGTGAGTTCTCCTTTTAAAACAGTGCAGATTGGTGAGTGGGCTAATGTTGGAGATTCTATACAACTTGCTGGTGCTACTTTAGCTAAAGTTCAAAGTATTTCTAGTTCATCAAGTGCAAGCTTTTTTGATAATGATAATGTAGTCTTTCATCAAACAACTTCTGGTGGACCTATAACTGGAAAAACTTTTAATGCTATTTCTAAAGGGATAGCTTCTACTCATAATGGTCCTGATTCTAATCATCTTCCTTATTTTGAAGGCGGAATAAATGGTAAGTTCTATAATGTAGAATATAGAGGAGTTACAGGTTCAACTGCAAATTCTCCTCAAGCTAGACTAGTAGCTATTGTTTGCACTGGAGGAGATTGGATTGGAACTGTTAGTCCTTGCACTCCTAGTGGAAATAAAACTATAGAATGGACAAAATCTCCTGCTTATTGTGATTCAACTTTGGCTGGAAGTGTAAATCATCCTGCGAGTGAAGTTGTTACTTGTACTTATGTTCCTCCAGTTTCTACTCCTATTGCTAATAGTACCTTCCTTTATTATATCAAGAATCAAAGTGGTGCGTCAATTCCAGGAGTACAATATAATTTGAAGAATTCAACTGGCGGAGTGTTTGATGATAATTGTATATTTGATGTTTCATCAGGATTGATGTGTGTTAATTTATTCGCAGGTAATTATTTGTTGAATGTTTCCGCTTCTAATTACTTTTCACAAGTCTTGTCTTTATCTTTAACTCAGAATTATAGAGGTCCTAATTATCCAAATAATATTATTACTTTGTCTGGTGCTAGTACTGGAACTACCACTTCTACAATTGGCGCGAATGTTGCTGGATGCAGTGATACAGATGCTGATGCTGCTAATCTTGGTGGAGTTGATTATAATGAACGAGGAACATTTACTGCTCCTGCAGAGAGTAGTTGGACTGTTGCTCAGAGGACTGATTATTGTGTTAGTGCTATGAGATTAGCTGAATATTCATGCGATCCTGCACCTGCTGGTTTTGATTATAATGGTGTTGAAGTAGATTGTCCTGGTGGATGTTCTGAGGGAAGATGTATCGGTTCCGGAACTGGTGGAGAAGGAACAACTACTGGAACTGGTGGTGGAACTACAACTACAACTACAACTGGAACTGGCGGATCAGGTACGACTGAAGCAACTACTGGAGGAGTTGTTTGTGCAGATGGATGTTCATTAGAAAGTGGACAGTGCGTTCCTCTTGGATATAGAATTGGTGGAAAATATTGTGATGTGAGCAAGAGTTTGGTAACTTATAAAGCCGATTCAGCTGATTGTGAAAATAATTTTGAATGTGGAAGTAATGTTTGCGTCTCAAATAAATGTATTGAGGCAGGATTTTTGCAGAAGATTAGTGATTGGTTTAGTAACCTATTTGCAACATCTTCAGCATCTTAACTTATGGAAAATATTTATATATCTGCAAGAAATGTTTCTTTAATGCAAAAGAGATTTCTTAATTATTTATTTTTTAGTTTCGTTGCTGTTTTACTTTTAGTTTCAGTTGTTTCTGCAGTTTGGTGGAATCCAAATACTTGGTTTGAAGGAAGAGGAATAACTGGGAATGTTGTATCTCCTAGTCAAATTTTTGTTAAAGTAGCTTATTTAGGGAAGATAGATAATAAGGCTGCTCCTTATTCTTTTTCTCCTGGTGCTGGGAATGATTTTAGTTTTTCTTTACAATTTGATAGTCCTTCCGGTCTTAAAATACAACGAATGAGTTTTACTCGCACTAGTAGTGGCGAGTATTGGAGAACTTACGGATCTAATGACCCTATTAATGTTTACCCAATTGTAATTTTTGATTCTAATAATCATAGAATAAACAATGCTATGGTTGAGCCAGCTTTAATTGTCCCTTCTGGCTTGCAAAATTATACTTTTTATTTTGAACCAGGAAGTCCGAATTTTGTAGGAGGAACTTTAACAATTCATTTACAGAATGAGGTTACCCCAATAACTATTAATGTTCCGGCAGGAGTTGGACAGATAATTACATATGGTTCATATGATTCACATGTATGTACTTCATTTACTTATAGTGCTTGGACTCCTGCAATATGTTCACTTGGAAGTCAGCAGACTAGAACTGTAACTTCAAGAAGTCCAGCAGGATGTACGACTGGAGTAAGTCCAGTATTAACTCAAGGTTGTAATGTTCCCACATGTACTTCATTTACATATTCAGATTGGGGTGTATGTCAATCTAATAATCAACAAGCCAGAACTGTGACTGCAAGCAGTCCGGCTGGATGCACTGGTGGAAGTCCATTATTATATAGGGGTTGCACTCCTTTTGTTTTACCTGCTAATGATAATTTTGTTAATGCTATTTTGATAAATAATTATGCTTCAAGTACTGGTACTGTTAATGTAAATTTGAATGGTGCGGGAACTGAGAGTGGTGAAAATAACTTAGCAGGAAACACTGTTTGGTATAGATTTAATGCTCCTGGGGCAGGTAATTTAAATATTAATTATAATTCTCCTACTGCTGGTGGAATGACTTTAGATTCTAATTTGAGATTATATTCTGGAAGTAGCTTGTCTTCTCTTATTTTATTGAGAGAGAATTCAATGGTTAATCATGGTCAGACGGTTAGTTTAAATGTTGCTCAACCTGGTAATTATTATTTACAGTTTGGAAGAAGTGCAGGTAATTTTGGAGCAGGTACTGCTACATTCACTTATGCTTTTCAATCTCTGGCTTCTGGAGCATGTATAGATACTGATGTTAATGCTACTTATCCTGATGGATTGAATTATTATCTTACTGGTTCTGCTAGCGGTTCTAGTGGGATAGGTTCTAGTGATTATTGCGGTGCAGGATATTATTCAAATACAGTCTATGAATCTTATTGTAGAGCTTCTGATAATTCAGTCACTACCGCTTATTATAATTGTCCTACTGGAACTGTTTGTACCAATGGTGCTTGTTCAGTTGGAAGTGCAGTAGTTTCACCTACTCCAGTAGCTTGTACATCATTTAATGTTGGTTCATATAATGCTTGTAGTGGTGGTCAGCAGACTAGAAGTGTTACTGGAGTTCCTGCAGGGTGTGTTGGAGGAGTAACGCCTCCGGCTAGTTCTCAAGCTTGTTCAGAGCCTAGTATTCCAACTTGTACTGATGCAGATTGGACTTATGTTGTTGTTGCTCCATCTACTTGTTCTGCTGGTTATTCAAAAGAAAGAAGATGGAGTAAAACTGGAAATTGTGAAGGAGGAATAACTCATGATACCTCTGAATATTTACCTTGCAGTTATCCTTATGGTCCTCTTCCTTGTTCTTCATATACATATGGTGAGTGGACTCCTGCTAATTGTGCTGTTGGAAGTCAACAAACTAGAACAGCATTAGGGTCTTATGGAGGAGGTTTAGGAGGAGTTTATTATGCACAGTGCATTGGAGGAAATCCTGCAGCCATTTCAAGAATTTGTCCTGAAAATACTCAGACTGTTACTGATACTAGTTGTTCTTATGGTGATTCTCCTGTTTGTTCAAATGATGAGATTACATATTCAAATTCATGCAATGCTGTAGCTGCTGGTGCGACTGTCTCTTGTCAGGGTGAGTGTCCTTGTCCTGCTGGAAATCCTGCTCCTAGCCCTGGTGTCGTTCCTGTAGCTGTTCCTGTTCCTACAGTTATAACTCCTCCGACCGGTACTGGAATTGCTCCAGTAGTTTCTCCGACAGGTACTTGTTCTAGTGGATGTGAGTTAGATAATAATTGTGTAGATTTTGGACATAGATCGAGTGCAAAGTATTGTGCTTTGTCAGGCATGGTTGACTTTAAGGATATTGGTGTAAGTTGCGATAATAGTTTTGAATGTTCAACTAATTCATGTATTTCTGGAAAATGTTCCGAAGCGAATATAATTCAGAATATTGTTAAATGGTTTAAAGATAATTGTCCTTCATTTATTTGTTCTGTTAAATAAAAGACAGATGATTAATCATAACCTCTAGCTTTAAAAATGGTCTTTTCTTTTGTTTTATATGGAAAATGGTAATGAGAAAATAGCTCGTAAGAATTTACTTAGAAATGGAGAGAAAGTAGATGGAATTAGTATTAATGGATATAATTTTGATAATGGTGTGGATTATGGTAAGTTAATTGAGAGTTTTTCTAGTACTGGATTTCAAGCAAGTGATTTTTCTAAGGCAGTTAATATTACTAATCATATGATTGATGCTAAATCAACTATATTTTTAGGATACACTTCAAATATGGTGAGTTCTGGCTTACGAGACGTGATAAGATATTTAGTTCAGAATAAAAGAGTAGATATTTGTGTTACAACTGCTGGAGGAATTGAAGAAGATATCATAAAATGCCTTGGTGATTTTAAATTGGGAGATTTTAGAGCTAATGGAAAGTTGTTAAGAGAGAAAGGAGTTAATAGGATTGGAAATATATTTGTAAGTAATGAATTGTATGTTAAATTTGAAAAGTTTATGAGTGCTGTGTTGGACGAATTGTATGAAATGCAGGTTAAAACTGGTAAAATTGTTAGTCCTAGCGAAATTATTTGGAAAATGGGTGAAAAGATAGATAATAAAGAAAGTATTTGTTATTGGGCTTGGAAAAATAAAATAAGAATCTATTGTCCTGCTTTGCAAGATGGAGCTATTGGAGATAATATTTATTTTTCTTCTTTCAAACATCCTAATTTTAAGATAGATATAGTTGAAGATACAAAAAGATTGAATGATAGTACTATTGGACTGAAGAAAAGTGGTGCAGTAATTTTGGGAGCAGGTGTTGTTAAGCATAGTATATTGAATGCAAATATGCTTAGAAATGGATTAGATTATGCAGTTTACATTAATACTTCTCAGGAATTTGATGGAAGTGATGCAGGAGCAATGCCGGAGGAAGCAGTTAGCTGGGGAAAGATAACTGCTGGTGCAGAGAGTGTGAAAGTTTATGGTGATGCTACAATATTATTTCCATTATTAGTTGCAGAGAGCTTTGCTAAGAAATAGTTATTTATAGTGTTTAGTTAATTTATATTCATGCATTTTTCCTTAGTAGTACCAGTTCATAATGAAGAAGAAAATATTAAATATTTGTATAAACAGATAAATGATAGTTTGAAAGAATTTTCTTATGAAGTTATAGTTGTGAATGATGGTTCTAATGATGGAACTTTATTAGAATTGAATAAAATTAAAGATAAAAAGTGGAAAGTTTTAGATTTGGAGCATAAAGGCAAAGATTATGCTGTTTATGCTGGAATTCAAAAAGCTAAATCTCAAAATATTGTATTAATGGATGGTGATTTGCAAATTGATGTTAAAGATGTTGTTAATTTGTGGATGGTCTTTAAAAAAAACCAATTGGATTGTGTTGTTGGCTGGCGTTTTGATAGGAAAGATGGTTTTGTGAAGAAAGTTTCTTCTTTTGTTGGGAATAGTTTTAATAATTTATTTTTTGGATTAAAAATAAATGATGCTAATTGTCCTTTGAAGATAATTAATAGAAAATTACTTGTAAATGTTAAATTCTTTAATCATTTTCATAGGTTTATATGTGCTTTAATTTCTTTGCAAAATGGCAAGATTGAAGAGATTAAAATTAAACATTTACCTAGAAAGTATGGAAAATCGCATTATGGCGTACATAATAGGATTTTTGGTAATTTGATTAGTTTGTTTAAAGTCAGATTTGGAAGAAGAGAGATATTTGGCTAAATATTTATATACTCGTTTTATCTTGATTGGTGATGGCTGTTAAAAAGAGGGTCGGAGATAATTTAGGATTATATTTATTGTTAGGTGCTTTGGTTCTTGTTGTTTTATTTTATCAACCAGGAGCATTATTGAGTCCAGATTGTGCTGAAGGCCAAGTTTTGAATGATGCAGGTGTTTGTGAAGATGAATGGATGTCTGGTGATGCTTTTTTATATGATGAAGATGGAAATCTAGTTATCGATATACCTGAAGAATTTGAGAGTTTTACAGATCCTAGGGACCCAGATGCTTTTAACTTTGGTTCTGAATCTAAAGATTTTGATTTTCCTGAATTTCCCGTAGAATGGGATTACCAAGAGGATTTTTATAATGCTTGTGTTGCTGGTGATGTTCCCGATATGGAAGAGAGATGTGGAGATATTGCCCCAATTGAGATAATTCCTCAATGCAATCCTTCTCCAGCAGTTCCAGTTGCTAAAATTTATTCTAAAGAAATAACTTTAAATGGAGGGAATGCTTTTCCAGATTCCCGTAAACGAGCAACTATTGCAGCCGCTGTTGCTGACTTGCAAGGAGAGGCTAATAGAGATAGAACTAATATGATAACTGATTTTGATTGCGAGGGTAGTCCTGCTGAATCTGATATTACTTGTGAAGTTTTTGATGGTAGAATAAACTATAGAGTTGGTTTAGAGACATCCACACCTCAGAGTAATACTTGTACAAATCCTGGACCATCGACTGCAAGTAATCCTATGCATTACGAAACTACTTTTTCTTCAAGTATTGCAGATGATGGTGCCTGTCAGGTAGCGTTGGAAGGACTTGGAAATAATTGGGTAGAGACAGGGCCTCCTAGTACGTTTAGCTGTCCTAGCGGTTGTGATCCAGCAGGTTCATATGCTTTAGATGTTACGCAAAATGCTGATGGTTGTACTGGTTATGCTACTAATGATGTTTACTGCGGTCCAAGAGGGGGAAGATTTAGCGGTAAAGTTAAAATAGATCTCTTTGCTTTCTTTACACATGATTGCCGAAGAACTGAGTAAAATTAATTTTCATCTTTCTTTTGCAAATCAATGTCTTAGAACGGCTTAATTTTATTTTTTGGCTAAATATTTATAAACTCGTTTCAGTTTAGAATGTTATGAGTTTTAAAAGGAGGGCATTGCATAAAAATGCTTGGAAGACTTGGTCTTTATATTTATTAGCAGGATTATTTATTGTTGCGTTTCTCTTTTCACAACAAGGTGTTTTTTTAAGTCCTGATTGCGAGGATAATGATGATAGTTGTGTTCATGAGGGAGATGAAGATTATATTTCTTGGGAAATTCCTGGAGATGCTTATGAAGGTGTTCAAGACATAGAAGAGAGTATGAATGATGATCCTGAGACTGAAGATGTTATAGAGGGATTTAAGTTTGGTGGTGATTCTGAAGCACTAGATAAAGAAGCAGCCGATGCTGCTAAAGAAGCTCAAGAAGATGTTAAAGAATGTGTGGCTGATGCTGATGGAGATCCTGCTAAGCAAAATGAGTGTGGTGAAATTGCAGCTGCTGCTGGCGGATCTGCTAGTTGTAGTCCTAGTAGTAATCCTTATCCTAAGGTTATAAGAGATTTAGTTACAGTTACTTTTACAGGAGGAATTACTGGAGCGCCTTCTGATGAAGCGGTTAAGTCTACTCTTTTACAGAAAGCAGGAGAGCTTAGACAGGAGAATGTAAATGAACAAGAAGCGATAGCTAATGGTATGAAATGTAAGGCGTCTACTAAATTTACTAGATGTGAAAAAGAAAATGGAAGAGTTTCTTATTCTATGAAAGTTGAACCACTTAAGAAAAGCGGTGAATGTAAAATTCCTAGCGGTTCTGGTGATCAATCTCCAGCTAAGACGGATAAAACTGATTCTTTATCGGCATCAGGTAGCAATGAAGCAGATTGTATAAATAAACTTGGAGATAAAGCTAAGGAGTGGGTTCAAGGTCTTAGTTATACTTGTAAGACTGGAAAAATAGGAGCTAATTTCTTTGGTAATGGTGGGACTAATTATGGTGAGTGTAAACCTATATATGCTACCTTTGATCTCGATGGAGTTTTTGTTTTATCTCCTGGAAGTTTGGAAGCAGGAACATGTACTGGAAAAGCATCTTTTACTATTTCTTGTGGTGATGGTCCACTTGTAGAAGGAATTTCAGGAAAAGTTAGAATTTATCTGAAAGGTACATTCACTCATTCTTGTAAACCAATTTATGACAAAGAGGCTACTATTGATGGTAGTTCTGGTAGTGGATCTGGTTCAGGATCTGGAAGTGGTGGCAGTAGCGGAGGAGGTTCGAGTGGAGGCACATCTGGTGGGGGTGGTTCTGCTCCTGAAACTAGTCCTGGAATAAAATCTCCTAGTAGTGATTCTTCAGATAGTTCAGACGCAAATAGTAATTCTGCTAATCCAGGTAGTGATAGTTCTCTAGCTTCTGGTGATGTTAGTCCATTAACAGATAATTCTAATAGTGCAAATCAAGATAGTAGTAATGATAATTCTAATAGTGCAAATCAAGATAGTAGTAATGATAATTCAAACAGTTTAAGTGAGAGTAATGATGCAAATTCTGGTGAATTATCTCCTTTCTTTTCTGCAATTAAAAATGCACTCCAAGGCCTTAGCGGAGATAGTAAAGATGAAGGTGAGTTGGTGAGCGATAATAGCCAGACCAATTCCCAGAATAGCGATACTTCAAAGTCAAATAGTGCTATTAATTTCAATAGCCTTACTAGTGTTAGTAATTCTGATGAAGAGATATTAAGTCCAACGTTAGCTTCAATTAACTATATACTTGAAATTATCAAGGGTGAAGATACGGAAGTTATAGGTATCTTTCAACCAGTTGAAAAGGCACTTGAAGATTTGCAAGAGTTTTTTGAGGGAAGTTAGTTATCATCTTTTTTATAGAATATAACATAAATATTAGTTTCTTGTATTTCATCTATTTTTATATATTGATCATTTTCTTTTTCAAATATATACTGATTCATTAAAGCGTATGAATTGTATCTGTCAAAAAAAACTATTGAAGAATCATTAAAATTCTGCTCCTTGATGAGAGATAGATAGAATAATTTATCTTTTACGCATGGAGCGTAAAAACTTAGACTAGCTTCAGGAATGTCTGTGCTAGTTAGAAATGTTGAATTTGGCCATTTATCGCAGATTTCTTTTAACATAGGTTTCCAATTTTCTCTATCTATTTTTAGACTATTTTCATAATATGTTGATAAGTTTGAAGTTATGAACAGAGAAATTATTAATAGAATTAAGATATGAGGTATATATTTATTCCAGTCTCTAGTTTTATTGATTGAATAAGAAAGAATAATTATTAATGGGAAGATGGCAAAAGAAAGATATCTGGTTACAAGTATTGGTGTGTAGAAATAATCTATCAGGGATAATAGTATTATGGGTGTGATAAGGTAGAACAGTGCACTGTTCTTTTCTAGACTTTCTTGTTTTTCTTTAATTAAATGATATATTCCATAAATTACTAGGATAGTTATCGCTATTGTTAGAATATTGATTTCTTCAATTTTATAGCTGTTTATGAATGATAGAAATATGCTTCCCAAATTGATTAGGTAGTTTTCTGTCTTACCTATCCACAGAATACCTTTTTTGTGAGATATGTTTGTAAAAGCAATACTTACCCATGGAAGATATGATAAAATTATGATGAATAGAGATTTTAGATAGTCTTTATTTTTATTATAAATAAACCAGATTATTATTTGGGTTAAAAGTAGTAGAAAACCGAGATAGAGAGTATAAATCAAGGCTATTGTGCTCAATATATATTTCCATTTATTATTTGATTTTTGGTCTTTTAGGAATATTAAGAAGTAATACCAACTTGCTAGTCCTAAAAGCCAGACTAATGTGTACATCTTTGCTTCTTGGCTATAATTGATTAGGTACGGCCAGAATGCTCCTAGCAAAGCTGCTAGATATGCAGTTTGTTTATTATTTGTAATTAATTTTGTTAATTTGTATAAATAAATTAGTAAAATAGCTCCAAATAGTGCAGAAGGAAATCTAAGAGACCACTCCGATATTCCTATTAGAGATGTCCAAGCTTTTAGAATTAAGTAATACAGTGGAGGGAAAGGTGAATCTGCTAAATTTGTAAGTGTGTCTAACCAAGAACCAGATATTCTTCCAATAGTCATAAGTTCATCATGCCAGAGACTTGGTGCAGAGATTTTGTATATTCTAAGGAGAAAAGCTAATAGGATAATTACTGATAGTAGGATATATTCTTTATTGGTTTTTATGTAATTTAATAATTTATTTTCTTTTTCCATCTTAATATCGATACAAATAGCAGAAGATATATAAATAATGTGGCTTATTTTTAATTATGAAGAGGTCTAATAATATTACAGTAAATTCTTCTTGGAAGAATTGGTTAATTGTTGTGTTGATTGTTGCAATCGTAGTATCTTCTTACTTTGTTTTTTATCAGGATAATATTTATTCTAAGTCTACCACTGGAGCTGTTCTTTGGCCATGGGAAATATTTGGAGACCCTTGTTATAGTAATCCTGGAGATTTAGATTCAGACGGCGATGGTATACCAGACAATGATGACGACGATGACGATAATGATGGAATACTTGATGTTGATGAACCAACAACTGATTCTGATGGAGACGGAACTGAAGATGAAGTAGATACTGATGATGATAATGATGGAACTGATGATTCACAAGACAACGATGATGATGGAGATGGAATAGGTGATAACGAAGATACAAGTGACGGAGATAATAATGTAAATGAAAATAGTGGTGATGACGGAGTTGATGATAATCCTAACGATGATGATACTTATACTATCATTGATGACGAAGTTGATAATTCTGTAAATAATGAGGATACAGATGATGATGGAGTAGATGATGTTGTCGATACAGACGATGATAACGATGGAGTACCTGATGGTGAAGAACCTGATAATAGTGATTTAGATGGAGACGGAGAAACAGATGCTATAGATCCAGATGATGATAATGATGGTGTGGACGATAGCTTTGATAATGACGACGACAATGATGGAATTACTGATGAACAAGATTTAGATAATGATGGAGATGGAGTAGAAGACAGCTCTGAGGAAGTTACCAATGAGGATGAGGATACGGATGAAGATGGAGTAGATGATTCTGAAGACGTTGATGATGATAATGATGGCGTGAGTGATGATGAAGACACAGATGATGATAATGACGGAGTAGATGATGAAGAAGTTGATAATTCAGATACAACTAGTGATTGTGAAGATGGACAATCACTAAATGAAGATGGTGAATGTGTTAGCGTTATTGATGAAGTATTGGAAGACATATGTAATGATATATTATCAGATTCTTTTTGTGATGGTGGTCTAGAGGAGATTATTGTAGGTGATGAAGAAGTTGATAATTGTCCAGATGGAACATCTGTTAATGAAGATGGTTATTGTGATGATGATAGCCTTTTAGATGATGTTCTTGATTGTGTTATCTTAGATGATTGTGATGATGAAATTATTGATGATTGTCCAGATGGAACATCTGTTAATGAAAATGGTGAATGTGAAGATGAGATTACTGATGATGGTGATTTAGATAACGATGGAATTGAAGATGAAGAAGATGGTGACGATGACAATGATGGAGTATCTGACGAAGAAGATCCCGATGATAATAATGATGGCGTGGGTGATGAAGAAGCTAATGATGATGAAACGGAAGATGAAGATGAAGAAGAGACGGATGATGAGGAACCAAGTGATACTTGTAAGGATATAGATAACGATGGCGACGGAGTAAACTCATGTGACGATTGTGACGATAATGATAGTACAAATAAGATAGTAACTGCAGATGCTGATGAAGATGGAATATCTACTTGTGATTTAGATTGTGATGATAATAGTGAAGATGTGCAAATTACTAAGGCGGATGCCGATTCAGATGGAAAGACTACTTGTGATGGTGATTGTGATGATAATAATAAAGATGTAAAACCAGGTGCTAGTGAAATGTGTCAAGATAATCTAGATAATAATTGCAATGAATTAGTTGATTGTGCAGATAGTGCTTGCAATGGTTATATAGTTACGGAAGAAGGATTTGCTATACCTGGTTCTATGTTTGCCCCTCCTAAGAGAGAAGTAGGTATGTGCTGTTCTGGAACACAGGTAGATCATCGATCCGATAATAATAATTGCGGATTTTGTGGGAATGTGTGTGCTTCCGATAGATCTTGTAAATTTATATCTATTGCTCCAGGTTGTGTTATAGATAAATGTAAAGCTCCTACTGGATCAGGTTATCTTACTCAAGCAGATGCTGAGAAAGCTGGTGAAGTTGCTAAATCTAATTTTATCAAAGTATGTACTCTTGCAAAAAATGTTGATCTTAGTTATTTTTCTGAGCCTATCTTAGATAATCAAGGTAAAGAAACTGGGCAATCATTCAAAGGTTTCTCTGTAGGCTTTTCTTTTTAGATAATTATTTATTAGGAGAGTATTTGAAATAATATGTTTTATTCCCGTAGAACATAGGTCTTAATGAGCTTGTTTCTCTCATTAGTCTTTCTTGTTCTTTTACGAATATATCATCTTCTCTCTTTAGTATTTGCTCTCTTTTTACTGGGTCTAAGACAAGAGGTATTCCAAGCAGGCGAGCGTTTGCACATCCTGTTGCGTATAAAGCACCTGCTAAAGCAATTGGGGCTAGAATTCTATTTAGTTTGCTTCTTTCCATGTATTTTATCATAAATATGGATATTTAAATGTTTGTATTTGTTACTTCTCTATAGTGATATAAATGAATACTTAATGAATATTTATATAGCTTGATAGTTTTATATTAATATGAGTTTTAAAAGGAGGGCTTTGCATAAAAATGCTTGGAAGACTTGGTCTTTGTATACTTTAGTAGGTTTGTTGGCTTTCACTCTTTTTTATACTTCTTTTGGGCAAAATCAAGTATTTTTCTCTCCAACTGTGCAACAGTTTGAAGATAGAAGTTTAGCTCTTCATACGGAATTTGATAATCTTCAAATACAATTTAATGAAAAGAAAGCAGATTATGTCGCATGTATTACTGATTTATCTGATAAGATGTCTAATTTGAACACTAATTTAGATACTTTAGATGAAGAAGAAATTACAGAAAGAAGAGCAGAAATTGCTGCTAAGAATGAGGAGTGTCAGGCAATTTATGAGGATATAGCTAATAATATTGCTTCATCTGTTTTACTTGCTCCATGCGATAGGTTACCAGCTCTTGCTAATGAATTGTATTCTGAAATTCAAGAACGATTTAATGAAGAAGACGCATTAGTAGAAAGTGAAGATGAGAATGCTGATCCTCAGACTCTTGAACAAATTGTAGATTTACGTGACAATGTTGCTTTGTTAGAGCTTAATATGAATGAATTTTGTCAAACTTTAAGGGGTTTTCCAGATCCTTGTACTGCTCTTGGAAATACAGAATATAATGGAAGATCTCAAAATCCTTAATTAATTCTTTTTAATATATTTGCTTTTAATGATCCTTCTTGGATTGTTTTGTTTAGATAATACCTGTCTTTTGTATTGTTTTTGAGATCTCTTAATTGTAAAGTTGCTTGAGGTGCTAGACGAGAGAGGAAAATTAGTTTTTCATAAGAATAGTTTGCAGTTAGTTTATCTGAAGGTATGTCTGTTATGAAAAGAGCAGGGATTATTACTTTTGGAAGGCAAGCCCCATAGTAATGCAGTATTTTTTCAGGGCTTGAAATTCCATTGATTATAAGCGTTTTATTATTTATTTCGTTACATGTTTCATTGAAGAAGGAGCGCCAGTCTTCTCCTTCTATTTTTAACTGGTTTTGATAGTATGGTGATAAGTGTATAGTGAAAATGGATATTGTCAAGATGATTAAAATTATCATTGAGAGATACTTACTCCATTTATTTGTGTAGTTTATTGATAAAGCTATTAAAATTATTAATGGAATGTGGATAAAGCCTATGTATCTTGTTACTAAGATAGGGGTTGATAAAAAGTCTATTAGTATTATGAGAAGTAATGGTAGGAAAGTCAGTAATAATATATATGTTTTTTTCCAAGAATTAATTTTATCTTTATTTTCTTTTATTAGAAATAGTGTTGTTATGCCTGATAAGATTAGTATTGTGTAAATAGTTAATTCTAGAGAAGTATTTGTTCTGAAAATATCTGAAAATATCTCTTTTAAGGCTTGGAGATAGTTATTAGTTTGTAATACCCATTCAATTCCTGACTTGTGAGATATGTTTTGAGAAGCTATTCTTATCCAGGGTATGTATAATAAAATTATTGATAAAAGAACAATAATCATTTCTTTTATTGGTTTTCTTTTTGAATAGAGTAAGAAGCAGGTTAATTGAGTTATGAGGATGAGAAAACCGAAATATAGTGTGTATATCATTAATGCGGTAAATAGCGTATATAAGATAATATTTCTTTTATCTGGATTTTCTATAAAATTAAGAAAATGGTAGAATGAAGCTATAGATAAAAACCAGACCATTGAATACATTTTTGCTTCTTGAGCATAGTTAATTGCATATGGGAAAATGGCTAATATAAATGAAGAGATTAATGCTGTTTGTTTGTTAAATAGCTTTTTTGTTAACAAGTATAAATAAGGTATAGTGAGTGTGGAAAATATTGCTGAGGGGAATCTTAATGCAAATTCTGAGAAACCAAATATATTTGTCCAGAATTTCGTTAATATATAATATAGTGGTGGGAATGGAGAGATTAATAGTGTGGTGAGAGTGTCTGAGAATGAGCCTTGTAATCTATAGAAAGTCATTAATTCATCATGCCAGAGACTTGGAGATGAAATTTTATAGATTCTTAGTATAAAAGCTAATAGGATAATTACTGATAGTATGATATATTCTTTATTGTTTTTTATATAGTTTAATAGTTTATTTTCTTTTTCCATCTTTTTCTTTATTGGCTATAATAAGATTTCTTAAGTAAATAAATAGGCCTGTTGACTGGCCTAGAATAAATATTGGATCTTTGATGTGAATTGCATAAGCTAAAAGGCCTAATCCTCCTGCTAGACTAAGATACCAGAATGCTAACGGTATCGTTACTTTTTTGTTTTTTTCAGTTACTATCCATTGAACTAAAAATCTGGAGAAGAAACATAATTGTGCTAATAGGCCTAGAACTATCCAGAAGTTTATGTTCATGAATATGTTAAATTGTTTTGGTTTAAATAGTTTATATTGACTGAATATTTATATAGTTTGATTATTTAAATTAATAATGAGTGTTAAAAAGAGTTTTGGTAAGTATTGGGCTTTGTATGTTTTAATTGCTGTTTTGGTGGTGTTTTTATTTTTTAAGTTGAATGATGGTTTTATAACTGGTAATGCCTCATTGAGTTCAGATAGTTTAAGTGACATTATTACTTCTAGAACTACTTTACAATCTAGTTTTGATAGTCTTAAGACTCAATATGATGATAAGAAAGGCAATTATCAGGCTTGTATTACTAATTTAATAGGATTATATGCAGATACTGATGCTAGAGAGGATCCTGCTCATCAACAGGCAATATCTACCGAGAATGAACGTTGTCAGGATTTATACAATGAGGCAAATGCATTATCTTCTAATTGTAACCAACTTGAAGGACAATATACTCATCTTCTAGAACGAACATCTGAATATTGGTCTAATCTAAATAATTATTTTAATCAATTAAGTCAGAGCGATATTAATTTTGAAAGTGCTAAAAATGAAAAGGATACAGCTTATCAATTTATTAATCAATTAGAGAGAGATCATAATTCGATATTATATTATTGTCAGAAGATTTTATCTTTAAGAGATCCTTGTACTGCACTTAGTTCGCAAGGAGAAGTTGAGACTGATACAGATTATGATAGACTAAATGATATATCTAATAATGTTAATCCTGATACTGAAGCTCAAGTTATAATTGATAGTTCTAATCCTGATTTTGTTTCAGATAGTAATCCTTCTCAAAGTTCAGGTCAATTACCTGCACAAAATAATTTAGATGATTCTCAAGAATTAGATGTTGTTGATAATGGCGATGATAGCCAGAATGTTGTTGAAAAGTTATTTAGTAATTTATTTAATTCTAATGATGACGTGAGTGATGATGATGCAAATAGTGCGAGTGATTCACTTAATTCTGATAATACTCAGACTAATTCTCAAGATAGTGATACTTCAAATTCAAATAATAATTTTAATTTCAATAGCTTCATTAGCTCCAGCAGTTCTAATGAAATCATACCAAGTCCAACTTTAGCTTCAATTAATGATGTGCTTGAGATTATAAAGGGTGATGACTCAGAAGTTATAGATATCTTTCAACCAATTGAAAAAGCACTTGGAGATTTACAGAATTTCTTTGATAATCTTAGCTAGTTATCGTTCATTAATATCTAGTTATTAGCTGTTTTCCACATTAATTCAAAGTAAACTTTTACCATTTATTAGAATATCTTTTATAAATGGATCTGATTTGTTTTCGTTTATATCTTTAAAAGAGAAGAAGTGTAATTGAATATCTTTCTCGTTATTTTTTGATATTTTTTTTATTAGATTCATTATACCTTTCTTTGTTTTTTCTATATTTTTAACTTTATCTTTTAAGATTATTGCGATATCTATGTCTGATTTTTCTAGGTATATAAGTTTGGCATAGCTCCCAAATAATAGAACTGAGTCAATTCCATCAATTTTTGATAAGTTATGTGAAATTTGATTCAAAATATTGAATATATTATGGGGTAGATTAAAATATTTATATTCTTTTGATATAATATCGAATATCTCTTTATTTTTTTCTATTTCAAAGTTTAAACTGAACAAACCTTTCTTTTCGCTTATTAACTTTAAAGAATTTAATTTTTGCAGAGTATTATCTAATGGAGAGTTATACATTAAAGTCTTATTTTGTATCTCTTTTCTTTTGTATCTTGAGCCAGGACTAATTAAAAATAAAGATAATACCTTCACTAAGCTTTGTTCAAATAAATTAGATATCATTTTGTATATATTTATTAACTTTTTCTATATAAGGTTCAACTGTATTTTTAAGAAAAGATGAAGATCTTTCCTTATATTTTTCTTTCATGAATTTTGTACCAGTATAATATTGAGCTTTTTGTCTTTCTTCTCTTGCCTCAAAAAGATCTGCAGCCATCTCTTCAAATTCTTTAAAACCTATTTTTAATAGTTCTAAAATATCTTTATCTTTTGTTATTTCTTCCATTATTTTTATTACACTTTTATGGACTTTTGCATCTACCTTTATATTAAATTTTTTAGCAAGAAAGAGCTTAGTTATATCATGCATTGCATAGTAACCAGAGATAATACTCCAACGTGGGAATTTAATAAAATTATATTTACAGTGTTCTAGATTCTCTTTATATGCCTCTGAGAAGAAATTTGTATATCTCTCAAGCTCAGTTTCAACTATTTTATTTATAATTCCTTCTTTTAGATAATTCTCTATAATCATATCTTTCTAGGATTATGGGTGTTTTTATATCTTTCTATTTACCATAAAAAGAGTACTTTTAAGTATATTCTTCTCTTTTAATACCATTAATATGGTATTATATATACTAAATTGCTTTTTTAATTATTAGCTGTTTTCCACATTAATTCAAAGTATAGCTTATATGAGTCTGCGATGTCTTTGTTTTTTATAAGAATTGCTATTGGTTCTTTTGCCCAGAGGATAATAGCTACTTTATCTTTGTAGATGTTTATTGCTAAGGGATTGGCGTATTTTTCTTCTATATATCTTATTTCTGCTAAGGGAATACGTTTTATCTTTTTATCGTGTGTGATTATTCTTGTTTTTATCTTATTTTTCTTTCTTTTTTGATCATACCATTTAAAGTAGAATTGTAATGTGTTGTATGCTTGGCTATTGGCTCCAAGAATAAGAATTTCTTTTGAGTTTAATTGGTCTTCAAATATATTTTTTAGAGCTTGTTTTCCTTTGTAAAATAGCGTTTCTTCTTTTTCTTTCTTTTCGTCTAGCTTTTGTTTTAATTCATGAACTATTGGAAGCAAGAGAGCTTCCTTTTCTTGAAGGTTTTCTAATAGTTTGTTTGGATTTGTGGCTGAAAATATTCTCCGGTTGTTTTTTAACATATAGCCTATAAGACCTTTTTGAATGAGCATTTCTGTAATGTCATATACTGTTCTTCTATGAAGGCCAGTTAGTCTCGATATTCTTCCGGCTAAATTAGCGCCGTTATTTACTAATGCTAAGTATACTTTAACTTCATTATCTGTTAAACCTGAATCTTTTAGTTGTTGGAACATCTTGAAATTAAGCATAAGGGGTTTTTAATTCTTTTCTTTATGGGGTGAGAATTATCACCTCATAAATTCATATTGACTTTTTCTGTTTGTTGATTATGAAAAACAAAAAAACACAGATGAAAGGAGGTGAATTGAAATGGATGAAAAAATGGAACGTGGAATTGTTGAATTGATTGCCTGGGATAGAATAGATATTCCTATATCTAGTTTAAGTGGAAAATTGAAGAGAGGAAAGCCAAAAATTGGAAAAGACTTAGGTTTAGAAGGAAAATATAATGGGGAAAGAGCATATGCAAGAGTTGAAACTAGCAATGAACAGAAAGCTCGTGGAATGGCTGAAGGAATAGAAAAATTTTGTGATAAGTTTCCAACTGAAGGTAAAATCTTATCTGGATATATTGCTGAACAGAGAAAAGTAAGTGAGACACATCTTTACTTCGGAATGAATGAAGGAAAAAGACTTACTGAGGACGATTATTCAGGAGTTCTTGTAAAGATGGGCTTTTCTGAAGGGATGGCTAGAAATATGTATCCTGCTTTAATTGAAGCGAGTAGAAAGATATCTAAGGCAAGAGATGAAGAAAGAAGCGTAATGATTGGAAGCAAATATGTATAATAATTAGAGAGTTTTTATTTTTTATTTTTCTTTAATTTTAATATACTTAGTTAAAAGATTTATCATTATCTAAATATGATATTTATGTTGTTTGTGGATAATTTATATTATTTATGTTTGGTAGAGTTAATACTTTTAGAATCAGTTTATTAAAATACTAAATTGGTTAGTTTTTTATAGTGTTTTGCTGATAATTAGGTATGAGTAAGCAGCAGATTTTAGAGGGAATGATTGGATTAGAAATACACGCCTATTTAGTTTGTAAAGAAAAGTTATTTTGTAAGTGTAAGGCAAGCAGAGAGAAAGGACAGAAAGAGAATATCTATATTTGTCCAATATGCACTGGAATGCCTGGCGCTAAGCCTATGATGCCTAATGAGGAAGCGGTAAAACAGGCTGTAAGAATTGGATTGATGCTTGGATGTAAGATAAATAATGAATTCATATGGAAGAGAAAACATTATAGTTGGCCCGATTTGCCTAAAGGATATCAGAATACCTTTTCTGGAGCTGGTGCTATACCTATTGGTGAGAAAGGAAAATTTTTGGGAATAAATATTGGAAGTATGCACCTTGAAGAAGATCCTGCTTCATGGAATCCTAAAACTGGAGAGATAGATTATAATAGGTCTGGATTGCCTTTAGTCGAGATTGTTACAGATCCAGATTTTTCAACAGCGGAAGAGGTTATGGATTGGGTGAGAAAGCTGACACATGCATTGTCTTATTTGAAAGCTGTTGATTCTAATGCGGGAATTAAGGTTGATGTTAATGTAAGTATTCCTAAGAAGAGCGAGAGAGTAGAGATAAAGAACTTAAGCAGTGTAGAAAGTATAGGGAAAGCTATTGAATATGAGCTTATTAGGCAAGGTGAAGAAGGAGGAGATAAGAAAGAAACTAGAAGATATGATGATGCCAAAGGAAAGACATTTGTTATGAGGAGTAAGGAAGATGCTGAAGATTATAGGTTTATTTCAGATCCTGATTTAGTTAATTTGTATATTGATAAGAATTTTGTTTCTCAATTGGAAGAAAGTATGCCTGAGAGCCCAGATGAAAAACTTAGTAAGTTGATTAAAAAATATAAGATAGATAAGAAGAACGCAGAGATTCTTTCTAAAAATATAGATATTGTTGAATTCTTTGAAAAAGTTGCTGAAAAAGTAGGTGCTGAGTTCGCTCTTTCATGGGTGAGTATCGAGCTATTGAGATTTTTGAATTATAATAAAAAGAAATTACATGAAGTTGAAATTGATTTCGAGCATTTTGCTGAATTGCTTGGACTGGTTAAAAGCGGAAAGATTACTCCTCTTAAAGGAAAGGAGATACTGAATAAATTCTATCCTAAGAGTTTTATGCCTAAGGCTGAAGGGAGTAGAATAACTGATGAGAAGGAACTTGAGAAGATAATTGTTAAAGTTATTAGCATAAATAGCAAAGCTGTTGAAGATTATAAGAGCGGACAGAAACACGCCCTTAACTTTCTAATGGGTGAAGTGATGAAGGCTACTGATAAGATGGCTGACTTTGTTGTTGCTAGAAAAGTTTTAGAAAAGATGTTGAAATAGAAAGTTTTATAATTTATATCTTATTGTGATTTTGATGAATAATATAAAAGATGACTTTAGTGATTTGTTGAAATATAGTGAAAAAGTGGCTGATAAACTCTGGAATAATGAAGAAGATCAAGTTTGGGATAAACTAGATAGTTTAAAATAACTAATTTATAGAATGCATTATTTCTATTATTGCTCCTACGATGAATATTAATGCTAGAATAATTGAAATTATCTTTGAATTTGGTAAGGAATATTCTGGTTTTCTATCTCCTAGCTTTTGAGCTTTGTTATGCATTAATAATATTAGAATAGCTGTGAGGCCACCGGAGATTACTCCCCCTATCCCGAGAACTAAAATGAATGAGGTCTTTTCTATAAATGTAAGAATTATGAAAAGTATTAATGGAACTAATATTGTGTATAGCCCGGCTTTCATTTTATGCATTTCATAGTCAAAACGTAGATTATCCATTAAAGAAATTGATAGTGAGAGATATGAAGTTAACATTGTTAATATGCCTAGGAATATGAATGGTTTGCCTAAAGAAAGAGTTGCAATTTCAGGTGTTGCAAGTCCTTTTACACCTAAAACTACCAACCCAAATATAGCATATACTACAAATGCAATTATATGTGCGTAAACAATAGTATTTTTCATTTTATCTCTTTCTTTTCCTAGAATTAATTTTACTTCAGTAATTGCTGTAAATGATTGATATGCAAATAATATGACTCCGAATGGTAAGAATGCATTTACTAGATTTATGTAAGTTAGATTATCAATATTAACTTCTGGAGTGTAAATGATAGTTATTAGAGAGATAATTATTAAGATTAGAAATACACTAAAAGATTCTCCCTTTTTAAGTGCTTTAATTCCTTTGTAAGTTAGGAATGAAAGAAATGCCCAGAAGATTAAACTTATTGGGAATGCATATTCTGCCGAGTTGAAAATGAGATAGCTAATTGATATTCCTTCCGCTATTAAATAGGCTAGTATTGAAGAGTAAACTCCAAAAGCTACGCTGATAAACATTATTTTCTTTCCTAATTTTCCTAGATATTTTGAGGCATATCCAGTTAATTGGTGATTAGCTTTTGTTCTTAATGCTATCTCACCTAAATAGAGCATAGTTATTGAAATTATAATACCAATTATTAAAAGATGAAGAAGGCCTATCGGAGCTCCTGATTTCATCATAACAAAAGGAATAGCTAGAAAACCAGCACCAATTATTGTACCTATCAATTCAGCCATTGCGAGATATATTTTATCAACCATCTTTTCTCTTTTTACAAACTAAGAAGATTAAAAAAGCTGGATATTTATAGTTAATTATAGGCCCATAGTTCAACGGATAGAACACAAGACTTCGGATCTTGGAATCGGGGTTCAATTCCTCGTGGGCCTGTTTTGGTAAGATTTAATAATAAACATTAACTAGGTAATCTATGAAAGAGAAAATGTCTTTTAAATATATTTTACAGATAGTAATTGCCTTTGCTGTTTTTTGGATATTAGATTTTGTTTTTCATTATTTCGGTGTAGGAGAGAGTAATTTTTATTATCTAAGTAAGTTTGGCAATGCAGTTATTTTTTCAGTTTTGTGGTTTTTGGCTTTTCAATATAAGGAACATTGGAAAAAGATAGTTTATTCATTTATATTTGGAACATGGATTTCTTCGTATTATCTGTTGGCTTCGTATTCCGGTTTTGTTCAGTATTTTGGAATACCTGCTAGATATACTCCCCCTCCATTTGTAATTGGAGGAATTTACCTATCCCCTATTCTTTGGTGGTTCTTTCATGCAGGAGCTTTTTATTTAGGAATAGTTATTTCAGAGTTATTAGATAAGAAGAAATGATTTATTCAGTTACAATAATTGTACCTTTCATAGATGTATGAAAATTACATCTATATTGGAAAGTTCCCGCAGTAGTGAAAGTGTGTGAATATGTTTGATCTTTGTTTAAAGTTTCTGAATTTAATTCAGAACCTGAAACTGAAGTTACTGTGTGTGGAGCTGAATCTTTATTTGTCCAGGTAACTTTTTCTCCTTTCTTTATAGTTAGAGTTTCTTGAGAGAATTCAAATCCAGTTATTTCTATGCTTTTTTCAGATGATGTATCTTCTACTATATTTAATGATGTTCCTTTAGGTATAACCTCTTTATTTGATTGATTATATATTACAACTCCAGCTATAAGAATAACCAAAATTATTATACCAATCACCCATGCTTTCATAGTCATTTTAACTTAATGTTGTTTAAATACTTTTTGAGTAATTTTTTAGTTCAATAATAAGATTTAATAAATGAGTTTTCTAAGTAGATGGATGAAAAAGGATAAAATTATTGAGAAGGATTTGAAGGGAATTACTGCTGAGAAAGATGAGTTTTCTGAATGGTTTACACAGATAATGCTTAAAGCTGAACTGGCTGATTATACTAGCGTTTCTGGATGTATTGTATTTAAGCCAAGAGCTTATTCTATTTGGGAGAAGATAAAAGAAGAAACTGATAAGAGATTTAAGAAAATAGGAATTCAGAATGTTTATTTTCCTATTTTTATACCTGAAAAGACTTTGATGAAAGAAGCAGAGCATTTTAAGGGATTTACTCCAGAAGTAGCGTGGGTAACTCATGTAGGAGAAAGCAAGTTAAGTGAAAGATTAGCAATAAGACCTACAAGTGAAACTTTAATGTATGAAAGTTATTCAAAATGGATTAGAAGTTGGAGAGATTTGCCTTTACTTTATAATCAGTGGAACAATGTTGTAAGATGGGAGTTTAAACATCCAGTTCCATTTTTAAGAACAAGAGAATTTCTTTGGAATGAGGGGCACACTGCTTATGCGAGTAAAAAAGAAGCAGAAGCAGAGAAAGATAAGATATTAGGAATTTACAGAGAAATTTGCGAGAAATATTTGGCTTTACCTTCATTGATTGGGAGAAAGAGCAGGAAGGAAACTTTCCCAGGAGCAGAATATACTTATTCTATGGAGTTTTTCATGCCTCATGGAAAAGCTATCCAGGGTCCTGATTGGCATCATGATGGACAGAATTTTGCTAAAGCGTACGGAATAAAGTTTTTGAATAAAGAAGGCAAAGAAGAATATGCTTATCAGAATACTTGGGCAATTACTACTAGAATGTTAGGAGTTATGTTTGCAATACATTCTGATGAGAAAGGTTTGATATTGCCTCCTAAAATTGCTAGTAATAAAGCAGTTATTGTACCCATATTATTTGAAGATAGTAGGGATAAGGTTTTGAAAGCAGTTAAGGAAATTGAGAAAGATTTAGATGAGTATGGCTTAATTGTTGATGATAGGGAAGAGTACAAACCAGGATATAAATTCAATGAGTGGGAATTAAAAGGAATTCCAGTTAGAATTGAGATAGGTCCTAAAGATTTAGATAAAAAAGAAGTTGTTTTAGTTAGAAGGGATAATGGTAAGAAGGAAGGTGTGAAATTGAAAGATTTGAAAGAAAGAATTGGAGAAATTCTTGAAGAGATTCAGGACGATATGTTCAAGAAAGCTTACAAGTTTTTACACGAAAGTATTGTTGAGTGTAAGACAATTGAAGAAGTTAAGAAGGCACTTGAAAATAAGAAGATTGCTTTTTCTCCTATTTCAGATAGTGATAAAGTTGAGGAAGAGTTAAAAGCAATTATTGCAGGCAGTAAGGTTTTGAATATTCCAGATAAACAACCAGATAAGAAAGGTAAATGTATTATCTCTAAGAAAGAGGCTAGTTATTGGGCTTATATTGGGAAGAGTTATTAGTTGTTTAAGAAATAGAATAATCTTGTTATTTATAATGTGATATTAATATTCTTATTGAAGATAATAATTTCTATAATATTTTTTACTACAGACCTATCGCTTTAGAGAGATTGTCTAACTATCAGGACTTATCCTTAAAATCTCCTGTCCTGTCGCTTGCAGGACTTTGCAAAACACCAAAAGTAAGGTTTAAATATAGCTTCAAAATCTAATTCTTATGATCAGTAACACAGTTGAAGACAGAACCACTCCAAATTGGACATCTTTTGATGAAGGTGTGCGATTGGGAATGCAAAAAGATTACGAAGCTGTTCATAGCTATGCATTGAAAAGACGAGAACATTACGACGCACTCTTTAGAGATGTGGGAATTGACAGAACAATATTACTCCTCCAGGCTGAAGCAGGCATATAATTGACAAAAGTCCTGTCATGCGACGCTACCCGCTTTAGGTAATTTTTTATAGTCAATTATTTTACATAGTTATATGGATTTTGAAAGGTTTGAAGCTGGAGATTCTGTTAGATTGAGACTTGCTCATGAAGAGATAGATGGAGTTTATTTAGAGAATCCTGATGCAAGTATTATATTATTGAAGTTAAAATCAGGGTATAATATTGGAATTGCAAAGGAGAATGTGCTTGCTGGAAGGATTCTTAAGAAATATGAGAAAGATAGTGCAGAAGAGAAGAATGTTGAAATAAAAGATAATAAAATGAAGAAAATTGGGTTAATTGTTACTGGCGGCACTATTGCTAGTAAAGTGGATTCTCGTACTGGAGGAGTTTCTCCTTTGACAGATGTAAATGAATTTAGGAAGTTTTATCCTGAATTGTTTGAAAAGGTTAATGTTAAGAAGATATTATCTCCTTTTATGATTCTTAGTGAGAATATGGATTCTAGTCATTGGATAAAGATTGCTGAGTCCGTTAAACAGCTGTTAGATGATGAAGAGATTGAAGGAGTCGTAGTTACGCATGGTACTGATACTTTACATTACACTGCGGCTGCACTTTCTTTTATGCTGAAGAATCTGAATAAGCCAGTTGTTTTGACTTACAGTCAGAAAAGTATTGATAGAGCGAGTAGTGATGCAAATTTAAATTTACAATGTGCTGCTCAAATGGCTTTAAGCGATTGTGCTGAGGTTATGATCGTAGGACATGCTACAACTAATGACGATTATTGTTATGCTTTGCTCGGTACTAAGGTAAGGAAGATGCATAGTTCTAGAAGAGACGCATTTAAACCAATAAATTGTGAACCAATTGCTAAAGTTTATACTGATAAGATAGAATTTTTATCTAATTATAAGAAAAGAAGCGAGAAGAAGTGTGAACTAGATACCGATTTTAGTGATAAAGTTGCTCTTGTTAAATATTTTCCAGGACAAGATTCAGCTATAATTGATTTTTATGCTCTAAAATGTAATGGAATGGTAATTGAAGCTACTGGGCTTGGACATTTGCCTATTGGAGAGAGTAGAAACAGCTGGTTGACTAAAATTAAGAAGCATATAAGAGAAGGTTTTGTTGTTTGTTGTACTTCTCAAACTATTAATGGAAGAGTAGACCCATTAGTTTATAGTACTGGAAGAGAATTAATGGATGCTGGAGTTATATTTCTAGAAGATATGCTTGCTGAAACTGCTTTTGTTAAATTAGGATATGTGCTTGGACATCATGGATGGAAGAAAAATGTTAAGGAAAAAATGTTAGAGAATATGGCTGGGGAATTGAGTGAGAGGTTAACTGAATAATGGCTAAGATATTAGTAACTGGCGGAGCTGGTTTTATAGGAAGTAATTTAGTTGATGCACTTATAGCTGGAGGGCATGAAGTTAGTGTAATAGATAATTTTATGACTGGAAATAAGAAGAATGTTAATTCTAAAGCAAAGTTAATTGTTAAAGACATAAGAGATGATTTGAATAATTTATTTTCTGAAGGAAAATTTGATTATGTTTACCACTTAGCTGCTCAAGCTAATGTGAGAAAATCACTGGAAAATCCAGTAGAAGATGCTAAAATAAATATAATTGGAAGTTTGAACTTGATAGATAATTGTGTTAAATATAATGTGAAGAAATTCATATTTTCATCTACTGGTGGAGCTATTTATTCTAAAACTGCTAGAGTTCCTTGTAATGAAGAGAGTGAGATAAAACCTGAATCTCCTTATGGTTTGGCTAAATGGACAGTTGAAAATTATCTTAGAATTATGAAAGATACAAAGAAATTGAATTATTGCATTTTAAGATATAGCAATGTATATGGGCCAAGACAGGATGCTAAAGGAGAAGCTGGAGTAGTATCTATATTTATTGATAAATTGATTAAGAATGGAGATTTAGTTGTTTTTGGAGATGGAGAGCAGACAAGAGATTTTGTTTTTGTTAAAGATGTTGTCAAGGCTAATTTATTAGCTTTTAAAAATAACCTAGAAAGTGTTTATAATGTTGGAACTGGAAAAGAGATAAGTGTTAATGAATTGGCTAAGATTCTTTTGAAGCTTACTAATAAAAAGAGTAAAGTTGTGCATGGTCCTGCGATTGCTGGTGAGCTTTTGAGGAATGCATTAAATGCTGGGAAATTGTCTGGAAAAGGATGGAAGAATGAATATACTCTTGAAAAAGGCTTGAAGGAGACTGTTGAATGGTTTTCCAGCAAGAAATAGTATTTTTATGTTGTAACTTGAGGATAGTTACAAATAGAAAGATTTAAAAGGTTAAAATTTGAGAATAATAATATGAATCCAAGATATATTACAACTAGGAATAGTCCATCTAAATTACTTTTAGATAAATTAGCTTGGGCGCACCAAGTTTATCATGCTAATTTAGGCTGGTTTGCAGATAAATATTCTATTCAAGAGGATTTGCCTAAATTTAAAGATATAAAATCGGTTTTTTTAATAGGTTCTCACGCTACTAAAGATAACTGGCATGATGATACAAGTGATGTTGATTTTAAATTTCATATACCTGGTTTGACTTCTATGTACGCTCAAATTTACAAGAAAGAAGTATTAGATAAATTACTTCATGATGGGGAGAAAAGAGATTGGGTTGATCTGTGGTTTGCTCAAAGAGACGATCAAATTACACATCCCAGATATAGTTTAACTAAACACTGGAATAAGTTTAATAAAACCCCTCAGGCAGTTTTGGGTAGAGCCCAGATAGGCCAGCTTGAACACCAGGCTCAATAATTTTCTATGGGAAAATATATCGGAAAACAGATACTTAGAGAAATTGAAGATAAACAAAGAGAGTTAGAACGTCAAATGAATCATCCTCTCGGTTTCATTATAGGAAGTTTTCATATGCGTTCTTTAGAAAATGAGGCTGTTCTTCATTCTTTTAAAATAGAATATCCTGATAAATTTAAGCATGGTTCAACACAGTATGATACTCATGCAAGTGGTAGAAATAAGAAAGAGGGAATTAAAGCTTTAGAAAGAGCATTTACTTATGGCTCTAATCATTTTAAGAGAGATAAACCTGAAACTTTTAATGATTCTTTAATTCAAGGTATTGCCGGTAGAATCGGACATAATACTTTTAATTCTAATGAAGCTCCATATCGTAAAAAATCAGTTAGTATCGCGGGTGCTTCATGGAAACCTCCTTATCCCGATAAAATTCCAGATCAGCTAGCTAGTTTCTTTTATGATATCTGCGAGATATTGAAAGATGATTCAGTCGGTGCTACAGTTGAAGCTGCTGCTTTTGCTCATTTAAATTTAGATCGTATTCATCCTTTTATTGATTGTAATGGAAGAACTTGCCGAACTGTTCAGAATGTAATCTTACGTTCTAAAAACTTACCACCACCAGTTATTTATTCAGGAGAAAGATTTGATTATTATGGTCATCTGCAGAGAGGGATTGAAGGATTACAATCAAGACCTACTTCTTTGGACTATTCAAAAATTTCTAGAGGTGAGAGAGACTTTTATGATTATATTGGAAGCATGGTTTCTGCTTCACTTGATAGATTACTCGATTAAGTAGTATTGTTATAACTATCTAGAAGTTACAAATAGAAAGATTTAAAAGCTGAATTTTAATGAATTTTGTATGGCTGATGATATCACTCAAGCAAATGTAGGAAATACTGCGAAGTATGTTGATCCAAATGCTCAAGATTATGTTTCTTATTTTGATCATTTGAAGGCTTTTAATGATAGAATTCAAAGGAAAGTCTCTGGAGAGTTAGGAATTTTACTTAAAGATGTGCCTACTGTTGCTGTTGCTACAACGGGAAGTGATGCTCGTTTAGAAAAAGGTCCTGTTTCTCTAATAGAGC
This sequence comes from Nanobdellota archaeon, assembly GCA_038045765.1. GTDB lineage: Archaea > Nanobdellota > Nanobdellia > Pacearchaeales > GW2011-AR1 > SICV01. Next base: position 285,782 of record JBBSXN010000005.1, read on the forward strand.
TAATGTTATTCTTTAGAGAACCTAGTAAAGTTCAAGAAGTTCATCCAATTGTTAGAGATTACGCTTTTAAAAGTTCTGATGCAGCTTTCTTTGAAGGTGTTGAAACGAAGAATGTTGAAACAGATTTGATGCATCAATGCGATTTATATGCTAAATCTGGAGATAGGGTGAAATTGATTTCTCCTAATAGGATTTTTGATGCTGGATTTCTTGCAGGAGATGAAGAAGTTCTTAGGTCAGGTAAGAGAAAACTTATTAGTGAATTAGTTTCAGAAGATTTTCGTTCTGTTGTTGATAAAATGAGAGATAAAGTTAAAGAACATAGAAAAGTCACTTTAACTGGTAAGCAAAGATATAAGGGCCAGGATTTAATGCATTATGACATTGATGCAGGAATAGCGACTTACGATCCTTCTAATAATCAACATTCATTTAAACAGGGCCCACTTAGAGCTGTTCAGTTTGCATTAGTTTCAGAAATTATAAGAGGTTTACGTTCAGGATATTTATCTCCTAATGCTGTGGTAGATTTACCATCGAATACCGTTAGTAAATTACATGATCTCGAAGTAGGAGGTCTAAGTTCATTATCAACTGAATCTGCTAGAGATTTAGCTGATTCTTATAAATTCTTTTTACATAAATATCATCAATCCCAAAGTGCATATTCTCATAAAGGTTTAAAGGAAATTGGATTTGATTCAGCCGAGGTAAGAGAAAGATGTAAATTGATAGATAAAATTACTTCAAGTCCAATTGTAAGAACGAGCTAAAACTTTAATAATCCCTTTTCTTTTTGTTTTTAATGGATAGACAGGAATATAGTAAAGTTGGTTTTCGTGCTGGGCTAGAGATACATCAACAAATTGATACACGTAAATTATTTTGTAAATGTGCGAGCGTGTTGAGGAATGATGAGTGTGATTTAGTTGTAAAGAGGAAGTTACATAAAGTTGCAGGCGAAGGTGGGAAAGTTGATAGTGCTGTTGAGTATGAACATGGATTGAATAAGACTTTTGCTTATCAGTATTATTCCGATAATAATTGTCTTATTGAGTTGGATGAAAGTCCTCCCGAAATGATAAATATGGAAGCACTTGATATTGCTTTACAGATTTCTTTACTTCTGAATTGTGAGATTTATCAGAATACACAAATAATGAGAAAAATGGTAATTGATGGAAGTAATACGTCTGGATTTCAGAGAACTGTTTTATTTGCACATTCTGGATTTGTAGAGACAAGTTTTGGAAGAGTTCCTATTGCGAGTGTTGCGCTTGAAGAAGATTCTGCAAGGCCTGGTGAGGAAGGGGAGAAAGATGAGAATGTTAGGACCTGGAAATTAGATAGGTTAGGTATTCCTTTAATTGAAATTGCTACGGGTGTTGTGGAAGTGGTACCTGAACAGATTAAAGAAGCAGCACTTAAAATTGGAGAAGTGCTTAGAGCGTGTAGAGTTAAAAGAGGAATTGGAACTATTCGACAGGATGTTAATGTTTCAGTTAGAGGACATGAGAGAGTCGAGATAAAAGGTTTTCAAGATCCTAGTATGATGGTGAAGACAATTGATATTGAGATTGCTAGGCAGTTAAAAGATGTTGAAGAGGGAAAGATAAAAGGAGAAGTAAGAGGGGCTTTATCAAATGGTGAAAGTAAATTCAATAGACCTATGCCTGGAAGCGCTAGAATGTATCCGGAGACAGATTTACCTCTATTAAAAATTAGCAGAGAGCGAATAAATAGTTTGAAGAAGAATCTTCCTAAACTAAAGCAAGATATAAAGAAAGAATTGGAGAAGAAAGGATTGAATGGAGAACTGCTTAATTTAGTTTTAGATGGAAATGTTGAAGAATTTGAAGAATTGCTGAAAGTACATAAGAATCCAGAATTAGTTGCTAAGTCTATTACCTTATGGAGAGCTGAATTTTCTTCAAAGATGAAGAAGAGCTTTGATGAAATAAAAGAGATATTGAATGAAGTCGTTATTGGGAACGTTTTGGAAGCTGTTGAGAATAAGTTAATTGGAGAGGGAGATGTTAAGAGTATTTTAGGTAAGGTTGTTAATGGAGAGAATTTAGAGAGTGCTTTGAAAGTTGAAAAGATTGATGATAATGTTCTTGAGATTGAAATTAAGAAGATTATTGATGAAAAGCCAGGATTAAGAGAAGGTGCTTATATGGGATTGATAATTGGAAAACTTGGTAAAGATATTGATAAGAGAAGGGTGATGGAAATTCTGCAAAAGATTATTTCTTAAAAACCTTTAAAAAGCATCTTTCTGGCTGATTTATATGACTAAGTATGAATTGACTGTACTGAGTAGAATGTTATCGGTAATTGCGTTTGTAGCAGTTGCTTTCTTTATAGGACTTTTAATAGGTAATGTCTTAGTTGACGGCGGAATAACAGGTAAGGGCATCAGTAATTGGGCAATTACTGGAAATGTTGTTAGTAATCAATTAGATAAGAATTATACTTGGACAAGTGCAATATGTGATAATAATAAGTGTCTAGATGTTTTGATTGAGTGTGAAAATGGTAGCGTTAAAAGCTTAAAACCTATGTCTGACTTTGTTGAATTTTCTGAAGGATGGGAAGATACTAGATCTGGAAAGATAGATTATTGTGAATAATAACAATTAAAAATACCCTTTTTCTAGGTATTTTATGGATATGAAGAAAGTTCTTGTTGATAGAAAGCAGATTAAAGACGTAACTGTTAAAGATGATGGTGAAGAAGTATCAATCGCTGGATGGCTTTATGATAAGAGAGAGCTTGGTAAATTGATTTTCTTAGTTGTTAGAGATATTACTGGAGAGATTCAGATTACTGGATTTAAGGGTGAAACTGATGAGAAAGTATTTGCAAATATGAAAGGAATTAACAGAGAGAGTGTAATTGTTGTAAAAGGTAAAGTTAAGAAAAGTGCTAAGGCTACTGGTGGAAGAGAGATAAACCCTGATTTTGTTGAAGTTATATCTAAAGCTGAAGAAACTTTACCTATAGATACAACTGATTTTTCCAAGACTGAATTACCTAAAAGATTAGATTATAGATTCTTAGATTTTCATAGAAGAAAAACGCAAGCTATATTTAAGATTCAAAGCTTTCTTGCTAGATCTTTCATAAATCACTTTGCAGAAAAAGGTTTTATTGTTATGCAACCTCCAAGTGTTCTTGGAGCTTCTTCTGAAGGTGGAGCTGATTTGTTTGAAGTTAAATATTTTGAGAAGAAAGCTCTTTTAGCGCAGAGTCCTCAGTTGTATAAACAAATGATGGCTTGTAGCATGGAAAAAGTGGCCATGATTAGTCCTGCTTGGAGAGCTGAAAAACATAATACTGTTCGCCACATAAATGAAATGCGTCAGATGGATATAGAAGCAGCTTTTTATGACATGTTTGGAATTATGAAATTGGAAGAAGAAGTAATACAATATTTGGTTAAAACTTTAATTGAAGAATGTGCTGATGAGTTGAAATTGTTAGATGTTCAATTAAAAGTTCCTAAAGCACATTATATTTCTTATGATGATACCATCAAATTATTGAACAAAAATAAAGTTAAGATATCCTATGGAGATGATTTATCTCCTGAGGCGGAGAAGAAATTAGGAGAATTATATTCCGATGATTTAGTTTTTGTGCATAGCTGGCCTCTTTCACTTAGATCTTTTTATTTGATGCCTAGAAATGAAGATCCAAAAGCTGAATTGTCAGAGGGATTCGATTGTATCTACAAAGGTTTAGAAATAACTTCTGGAGGACAGAGAATCCATTTACCTGAATTATTGACGAATCGTATTAAAGCAAAAGGAATTGATCCAAAAACAATGAAAGATTATATTGATTCTTTTAGATATGGAGCACCTTTCCATTCTGGCTGGAGCATCGGACTTGAAAGATTGACTATGTTGGTTTGCGGATTGGATAATATCCGAGAGGCTACTTTATTTCCTAGAGATAGAGATAGATTAACTCCTTAATTGCTTTTTTAATAATTTTACTTCGTGAGAATATTTATATATGGGCGTATCTTCAATAAATTATAATATTAGAAGTTTTCTCTTGGGAAAAGAGGTGATATCTTCTCCCAAGAAGATTTTTAAAGTTCTTTACATTTTTTGTATTATGAAGTTACTCGTTGTCGGAGATTTTCATGGAGAATTACCTAGTTTTATTGAGAGAATTATGAAAAAAGAGAAGATAGATTTAGTTGTTTCAAATGGAGATTACTTGCCTTTCCATTATAGAAAAATATGGTTTAAGTATTGTTATGGAACAGGACTCGAGCTATGGGAAGTTATTGGGAAGAAGAATTATCAGAGATTAATTGATAGAGAGTTGAGAGAAGGAGAGAATGTTTTAAAAAAGTTGAATAAATTATCAGTCCCAGTTATTACTGTTTTAGGTAATGCAGATTATTCAGATCCTGATGATGTGGCCGATTATGGAATTTTACCTGGACAGATAGAAAAAAGTAGTTGGAATTTTGAGAAGAATAGAAAAGATTATTTCGCTAATTTAATTAAAAAATATAAAAATATTCATCGAATAGATTATAAAAGTTTTAGCTATAGAAATTTGGTTTTTATTGGTGCAAGAGGGCATTCTTATCCTGGAATTGAAGAGAGCAACGCATTTAGTAGAAGTTTGAAGATATTATCGATGTTATTTAAGAAATTCAGTAAGGAGAATAAGTCTGGGGAGGTTATTTTCCTTAGTCATAATGTTCCTTATAAGACTAAATTAGATAAGATAGGTATGAAAGCCAATAAATTAGTTAGAGGAAAACATTATGGTTCTAAGCTTGTTAGGAAGATAATAGATAAATTTCAACCAGTTTTACACATTGGAGGACACATACATGAAAGTAGGGGTGTGCAGAAATTGAGAAAGACTTTATGCTTGAATCCGGGAGCGTTACATGATAAACATTATTCTATTGTTGAAATTGATAATCGGAAAGTTAAAGTTAAGATGGGTTAGTTATCTAGAGATATTTAAGCTCTTCAGGTCTCATCCGCCAATTTAATATCGCTAATACATACAGTATCAAGAAAAGCTTTAGAATTAAGATATTATTAAAAGATAAAACGATATAATATATAAAAATTGGTGAAAGTATAAATATTTCGATTAGCCATCGACATGAAGCATAATTTAGTCTCTCTTTGATTTCTTTTCCAAAATCTGAATTTCTACAAATTAACATTTTCTGAGAAAATGATTCTATTAAGAGTGTACTGATAAATAGAACTAAATAACCATAAATCAAGAGATAATCGCTATCATTGTATTCTGTAATTATTATTAAGGGTAAAGTTAATCCACCTACTGCTAAAACTGAGTATATTAAATTATGATAATATTGCTCAGCTTCTTGTTTATTAAAATTATCTTTTTTTTCCTTATTTTTAGGTTTTTTATTTAACATACTTATAGTTAATTGGCTTAAGCATTATTAAAAATGTTTGTTTTTGAATGAGATAAATTTATAATGAAGTTAATTATGTATATTTTATGGATAAAGTAAATAATCATTTTTTAGAAAGTTGTCCTATATGCAAAAAAGGTAAGGTGGAAAATCAGACTATAAGTAAATGGTTTGGACTAATCTCTAGCTCTTCTCTAATTTGTAATGTTTGCAAGGCTAAGTTTATACAATCTGGGGAAAGAGAAGGGCAGAAACTTTTAAAATTAGATCTTAGTGAATCAAAAGAAAAGAATAAATATGAAAATCAAGCATTAAAAATAAGTGAGTGGAAAAAAGGAATATCCGATTTAGATTATGTAGTTAAAAAAGATCTTTTACCTAGTTATAAAATTATGAATTTGGATCTTATTTTAGAAGATGGTGAAAAAATGCATTACGCTACTCAAGCTACACTTATGGAATCAAAAACTACTTCTAGAACCTATCTAAGAACAGGCATGTCTACTAGAGGAGTTTCTATGGGTAATTCTTCTTTTGATTCAAAACAAGAAATAAAGAAAACAGATGAAGGTTATATTTTTTTAACCAATCAACGTTTATTTTTTAGAGGGCAGTTTAAAACTAAAGTATACAAATTAAATAAGATTATGGTTTTACAGGAAACTGATCAAGGTGTTCAAGTTGGTTCTGAGACGGGAGGAAAGAATCAATTTTATATTGTTGAAGAACCTGAAAAACTTGTTACCTATACTAAAATTGCCATAAGAAAATTTAGTTCAAAAAAATAGATTGACATAACTTTATAAATTTGGTTTGAATTGGGTAAATATGATTAGTGAAGATAAGAAAAGTGAAATTGAAAAAGGAGCTAGAGAGATACTTAAGAATTTTAGTAAGGGCCTTGCGAAGGTTAAATTGAGTGAGAAGAAGAAAAATCATGAAGGCGTTGGAGGCTTTAGAAAGGAAGGTGCTGGAGAAAAATGCGATGATGATTTTAGAAATGGAATGTTTTCTAATGCACCTAACAAAAATGATAGGTGTATAATTGCAGAAAAGAAAGAGTGGTAATGCTTAAAAATAAAATTTGGGAAATTTTAACAAAGTAAGGTTTGTATATTCTATACAAAATGCTTAAAAACCCTAATTTATTCTGATGATTATATGGTAGCTAAAAAGACAAAGAAGAAGGAAGTTAAAGTCAATAGTAAAAAGTTGAAGAAAGATATTAAGGCTATTGAGGAAGAGAAGAATTCTGGAAGTGATTTGGATGATGCTTTTGCAGATGATGATAATGTGGAATATGCTGAAAGCAAGCCAAAGAAACCTAGTAAAATAAGTAAAGAAGAGCTTGAAGAAGAATTAGATGAAGCTGAAGAAGTAAGTAATAGTGGTGGAGGAGAAGAAAGAGGAGAGATAGTTATGAATGCAAGTAAGCCAATTTCAAAAGTTAAAAAAGGAGATAAGGTTAGTGTTGATGGTAAACAACTTGAAGTTGATGCTCATTATTGCTTAATTGATCATGGTTCAACAAAAGAGATGGCTATTGAATTATTTGATCCTAAAGATGATAAAGATTATCAATTGAGATATTTTGATGATCAAGTTAAAGAAACTTTAGACTTTTATGAACTGCAGGAAATTCTTTATTTGAAGAGAGCATTTACTAAAGTTAGTTTTTAAAAACTAATAAGTAAATTTATATACCCTTTTTATTCATGTTTTTTATGGCTGTTAAAAGGTATGCTAAGCAACAGAGAGATATTCAATTACGGTTGGCCACATTTAATGAGTCTGAGCCTGGACAAATAATATCTAAAGGATATTTACGTGTTGATGCTTACCTGACTGCTGGACCTGGACACGGCAGATATTTTGGCTTGAATTTTCCAGTTTCAGTCAAAAGTAATCAACATTTAGAGTTTGATCAGGAAGCTGCTTTTTTTAGAGGATCCGAAGAAATTTTGGCTTTTAATTCAAGGGCACAAAATACGAGTCTTGTAAATTATGATCCGGCAAAGCATCTTGATAATGGCCCCATAGATAAGGATAATCTATTTCCTATTGGTGATGATTTTTCTGGTTTTCCTCATTGCGGTTTTTATGATTGTGAAAGTGATGAAAGCCCAGTTTTAAGAATCCCTAGAGCAAATTTGAATAGGCTTTGGACAAGAGATAGAATTGCAGAGTTGGTAGGAGTAATAAAAGATGATGTTGGAGAACTAGCATATAAAGTTCAACCTATTAGGTTTAGCGATGGTCAAGATGAATTTAGACAAGCCTTAGGTGGATTTTCTTCAGATTTTCAAGTTAAGGCATTTGAAGCTGGATATTTTAACTTTGAAATGGAAGGTTTCAGAAAGAAATTAAAAGTTGTTGCTGGAAGAACTCCCTATGCCCGTTTTGTTTCTGTTCCTATTGGTGGTCAGCCTAAATAGTTTTTAATTTTACATGCTTTCTAGGATCTTTATTCTTTCATTAACATCTGGATGACTTGAGAAAAGACCAGATATTTTTTTATAAGGATTACCTATGAATAATGGTGCTAAGGCTTTTGCATAATGGTGTTGATCTTTGCTTGTTATTGCGTCATGATCGTCTCTAATCTTCTTTAGTGCATTTGCTAGACCTTGCGGATAACGTGTAAATTTCGCCCCTGTTGCGTCTGCTGTGAATTCTCTTTTTCTTGAAATTGCTAACTGTACTAACTGAACCGCAATAGGTGCTAGGATTGCTAGTGCGAGACCTATGACTAATAGAATTACGTTTCCTTTTCCACCTTCCCTATCATTTCCTGAAAACCAGAGACTTCTTAGAAATAATTCTGCCGCTATTGAAACCATACCTACTAAAATTGTTGTAAGAGTCATGAATCTAATATCATAATTAGCTATGTGAGCCATTTCATGTGCAATTACTCCTTCTAGTTCTTGCTTGTTTAATTTATCTAGTGCATCCGTTGTTACGCATATTACTGCGTGTTGCGGATCTCTACCTGAGGCGAATGCGTTAATTTGTTCTGATTGCATTACATACACTTTAGGTGTTGGAAGGCCAGATGCTAGAGCCATATTTTCTACTGTGTGCAAAAGCATTCTATGTTCTTTTTGTGATGCAGGTTTTGCTCTAACTGATGCTAATGCTAATTGTGCTGAATAATAATAGCCTGCCAGGATATAAACAAGTGAGATTATAATTGAGAATATCATTATAATAAAGAATAGGCTTGGGTCTGTGAAAATAGAAATTAGATATCCTAATAGGACAAAAACTAATAATATAAACCCCATTAAGAAAACTGATTTTATTTTATTGCTAGATATTTGATCTTCGAAATTTAATCTTTCTACCATATTAATTTTAGAGTGATTCGTTATTTAAAGTTTAGCAGGAACTAAAAGCTGACTTTAGGCAATTCTCTTTCTGCAGGAGCAATCTTAAGCATTGTTTTTTCTTGTTTACTGTAAAGTTTAGCGAAGAATACTCCTGGGAATGTTTCAACGCTGTTATTGTAGCTTAGTATTGAATCATTGTAGTATTGTCTTGAGTATGCGACTTTCTCTTCTATTGCAGATAATTCCTGTTGTAAGTGTAAGAAGTTTTCATTCGCTCTTAATTGAGGATAGTTCTCAGCTATTGCAAATATTGATTTAAGTGCATTCTGTAATGCATCTCCTGCCTTTACTCTTGCTGGAAGGTCTTTTGCACCAAGCATGGCTTTTCTTGCACTTGTTACATCAGCCATTATTGACTTTTCATGCTTTGCATAACCTTTTACAGTTTCCATAAGATTTGGGACTAAATCTGCTCTTTTCTTTAACTGCACATCAATTTGAGAGAGAGAATTATCGATTCTATTCTCTAGAATTGTAAATCGGTTATAGTATAATGCAAATACTACTACAATCAATAGTAATATTCCAAGTATAATCCAAAGTATCATACATTTTATTAGAATATTGTTTATTTAAACTTTATGAAACTTGAATTTGAATGATTCTTTTTTAGCAAGGTTTAATAATTATGCTTTGGATTTATAGATATGAAAGTTTATGATAAGGCTAAGAAGTATCTAGATAAGATAAAAAAGGAAAATGCGAAGATAAATGCTATTTTACATGTAAATGAGAATGTTCTTTTGGAAGCTAAGAAACTAGATGAGAAGAAAGAGAAAGGAAGGCTATATGGATATGTGTTTGCTGTTAAAAGTAATATAAATGTTAAGGGCATGATAACTAATTGTGCTTCTCGTGTTTTGGAAAATTATACTGCTCCTTATGATGCAACAGTTATTGAAAAGATAAGGAAGGAAGATGGATTGATAATTGGAATGGCTAATATGGATGAGTTTGCTCTTGGAAGTTCTGGAGAGAATAGCGCATTTGGAGTAACTAATAATCCTGCTGCTATGGGTTATGTAACTGGAGGGACGAGTAGTGGAAGTGCAGCTGCTGTTGCTGCTGGTTTCTGCGATGTTGCTTTAGGAAGTGATACTGGTGGAAGTTGTAGAAATCCTGCTTCACATTGCGGAGTGGTTGGAGTTAAGCCAAGTTATGGATTAGTTTCAAGATACGGTTTAATAGATTCTGCTATGAGTTTTGATCAGATTGGTCCAATTGCTAAAAATGTTGATGATATTGCTTTGGTTTTAGATGTTATAAAAGGAAAAGATGAGAGAGATACAACTACATTCGAATCTAATAAAATAGATCTTAAGAAGCCTAAAGAGCTTGGAAAAATCAAAGTAGGTATATTAAAGGTAAAATGTGTTAATCCAGGTGTAGAAACATTTGTTGAAGAATCTCTCAGATATTGTAAAAATATTTCTATTCTTGATAAATTGGGTTGGGAATTTGTTCCTATTGAAATAAAACATATTGATTTAGCCGTTGAGACATATTACCCAATTCAATATAGCGAGTTTTATTCTGGAACTAGGAGATTTGATGGAAGGAGATATGGTAAAAAGATAGAGGATGCTTGCGGAGAAGAAGTGCTAAGAAGAATTCTTGGAGGTGCTGAAATAACCAAAGCAGAGTTTGCTGGACAGTATTATGAAAAGGCTTTGAAGGTTAAGGAATTGATTAAGAAAGAGTTTGAAAAAGCTTTTGAGAATGTTGATTGTATAATTTCTCCTACTTGCCCAGGATTACCTTGGAAAATTGGAGAGGGAAAGAAAATGAAAATTGAAGAAGTGTACGCTTACGATTCTTTGACTATTCCTGCTAATCTTGCAGAGATTTGTGCTATTAGTATTCCTGCTGGTAAACTGGATAAAATCCCTGTTGGAATGCAGATTATGTGTGGTAAGGGACAGGAAAGTAAGATGCTTTCAATTGCTAAGATGTTTGAGAGTAATTAATTTGTCATTATTTAGTTTAAAGAAATATTAATATATCTTGTCAGGCATAAATCTTTATGGAATATTTTAAAAGTAAAATTGTGAAAGACGGAGAAGATTATATATTGTCAATACCTCTAGAAATAGTTATGAAGTATAGTGTGAATGAGAATAGTAAATGTATCTTAAAAATTGATAAAGGTAATCTTGTTGCTGTTATTTTATACAATTAAGCTTAAAAGGATGGAAGTTTTAGGTTTTTTATGGAAGTTGAGGGTGTCAAGATCCATTTTTTAGGGCATGATGGATTTCTAATTGAAAATGGAAATGGTAAGAAGCTGGTTATAGATCCATACAATGTTAGCGATAGTATTGGCAAAGTAGATTATATTTTGATTACCCATAGTCATTACGATCATTGTAGTATCAAAGATATAACAAAATTGGCTAAAATCGGAACTGTAGTTATTGTTCCTCCAGATTCTCAGAGTAAAATAACTAGAATAGAAGGAGTACATATGGAAGTTATGGAAGTGGGTGATGAGATTGAACTTGGAAAGATAAAAGTTCAGGCTCTAGCCGCTTATAATGTTGGGAAGGATTTTCATTCTAAAGCTGAGGGATGGCTAGGTTATTTGGTTAAGTATGGAAATGTTATAATTTATCATGCTGGAGATACAGATAAGATTCCTGAGATGAAGAACTTGAGCGGTTATGGAAAGCATGGAAATAATTTTATTGCTTTGCTTCCTGTTTCTGGAGAGTATGTTATGAACGCCGAGGAGGCTGCAGAGGCTGCTAGTATGATAAATCCTGATATTGCTATCCCTATGCATTATGGTGCTGGAGTTGTAGGAACTATAGATGATGCTAAGAGGTTTGTGGAAGCATGCGAAAGACTAAGTGTTAAGGGAATAATCTTGGAGAAAATTTAGTGAATATATTTTTATATAGTCTGTAGGGGTGTGATAATATGCAAAAACCTGAATTTATAGCTGGAAATGAACTAGCTTTTATTGATTATATGAGTAGAGTTAGAGCTAAGAAAGGAAGAGTTGCACTTGTAACTCATAGCGATCTAGATGGGTTGGTGTCTGGTAGGGTTGCCAATGAGGTATTACGTGCTGATTTTGTTAAATTCATAGATTATATCGATTTGAATCAGTATCTAGTTAATGAACTTAGAGAGTTGAAGGTAGATTTTGTGGTCTTTACAGACTTGAATATAGAAAATAGTCAGATAATTAAAGATATATCTGAATTTGCAGAAGTTTTGATTATTGATCATCATAGGTTTATTGAGGATATAAATTATGAGAGGATTGTCTTTTTGAATGCGCAAGGATTTTGTGCAGGATATTTATGCTACTACTTGTTTTCTAAAATACAGAATTTGGAGGTATTTGATTGGCTTGTTGTTTGTTCATGTTTATCTGATTGGCTTTTTGTGAAAAATGAAGAATGGATAAAAGTAGTTTATAGAAAGTATGGATTTGATTTTAAAATTGAAAATAACACTTTTAAAAACAGCAGAATTTGGGAGATACAGGAAGATTTATCTTTTTCCATATTATATTTTAGACCAAACTTAAAAAGAGTTTCTGACCAGATTGGAAAAAATATTGGACAGATTGGAGATTTGAAAAAATATGCAGATGAAGTTAAAAAAGAAGCTAAGAAAGCACTGGAGAGATTTTCAAAAGAAAGTTTAATTATCGGAGGAGTTTATTTTTGGGAAATAAGTTCAAAATATCCTGTGAAGGAAATTGTTGTAAATATTTTAAGTATGGAACAGCCAAATACTACTTTTATCGTCGCTGAAAAAAGAGGAGAGTATTACAAGATTTCTGCTAGAAGACAAAATAAAAATGTTGATTTACCTAAATTAATGAAATATTTGACGCAAGGATTTAAGAATTCAAGTGCTGGAGGACATATTCCTGCTGCTGGAGCTAACTTTCCTAGTGAATATTATGAAGAATTCAAGAAAAGATTGAGAAATTTGAAATTATTTACATCTTTTTCAGTACAGTCAAATATTTAAACTAGAACTTATTCTCTAATTGAACAAACATAATGTTTGTTTAAAAATAAAGTGAAAGGAGGTTACAAAAGATGGTACTAGATTTTGCAAAAGAGGCAATACAGAACGCTTCTACTCATAGTATTAATTTTGATGAGTTGAGAGCAGGAAAAGCTAGCATAAAAGTTGTTGGTTGCGGTGGTTCAGGATGTAATACAATAACTTGGTTGTTCAATAAAGGCATTAATGGTGCTACAATTTACGGTGTTAACACTGACGCTTTGCACTTAAGTATTACCAAAGCTGATGAGAAGATTCTTATCGGTAAGGAATTAACAAGAGGGCTTGGTTGCGGAGGTTATCCTCAAAAAGGAAGAGAAGCTGCAAAAGAATCTCTATCTGATTTGAAGAAAGCTGTAACTGCAGCAGACATGGTCTTTATTTTGGCAGGAATGGGTGGAGGAACTGGCACAGGATGTGCACCAGTTGTCGCTCAGCTTGCTAAGGAATCTGGAGCAGTAGTTATTGCTGTCGTTACAATGCCCTTTGAATGTGAAAAGGCAAGACAGGATAAAGCTGAATTCGGATTACAAGAATTAACTGAAGTTGTTGATACTGCAATTATCATAGACAACAATAGATTAGTAGATATCGCTGGAAATCTCCCTATGGAGCAAGCTTTCGCAGTAGCAAACGAGCTGGTCAGTACAATGATTAAAGGCATAGTGGAAACTATTACCTTGCCGTCCTTGATTAACTTAGACTATGCAGACGTTTCGTCTATTATGAAGGGTGGTGATGTCGCTGTTATTGGTGTTGGTGAATCAGATACAACTGCTAGAGTTGATGAAGCTGTAAGACAAGCTTTGACTCATCCATTACTTGATGTAGATTACAGAGGCGCAACAGGCGCTTTGATCCACATCACTTGTGGTCCTGACTTCAAACTTGAGGAATTCGCTGGTGTTGGTGAACTCGTAACAGAGAACATTAGCCCAGATGCTCAGGTAATTATTGGAGCTAGAATTAACAAGGATTTCGCTAATAGAGTAAGAGTTATTACAATTATGACTGGTGTTAAATCACCATACGTAACTGGAAGACGTACTCAACGCGAAGAAGTAGGAATGCGTTCTGAAATGTCCGACTTAGGAATAGAAGTTTATAGATAGAAATATCTGAACTTATATTCTAAAATAAATTTATTTTTTTTATTCTTAAACGAGGGGGCTGAATAAGCCCCTGAGTTTTATTATATTTCTTTAATATATTGTAAAAGTTTTTAAACTTGTAAAACTGTTATTTGTATGGCTGATAAAACTAGACCTGGTGGAATTATTTTTGTGTCTGTTTTGAATTTTCTTTTTGCTCTTTTGATGATTGTGAGTGTTATTTTTGTTATAATGCTGGCTAATGAGTTTTCTAATAATTCTTCAGCGAATTTCGGAGGATATGGCTGGTTTTTAATCATAATTTTAAGTATAAATTCAATTTTATTTATTGTTGGAGGTATTGGTCTTTCGCTTGGAAAGAAATGGGGAAAAATTATATCAATTATGGCTTGGATTATTTTAACTATTAGTTCTATATATGATATAATGAGTTTTGAATCATTTCATATTCTACTCATAATTATAATTATCAGTTTAATCATTATTGTGTATCTTTTCATTAACAAGAAAGTTAGAGATTATATTTCAAATTAGTTTTTATTAAAATTGTTAGTATTTAAGTTATGTTTATTTTCCATTAATTACAAATTTTCTGAAATAAACTTTTTCATCCTTTTTTGTATGCCAAGTTTCATCATTGCCCCCGAAGAATAAACTAAACATAACTTGATTAATACCATAACTTTTCTTTTTCCTTAGATTTAATTTTTCACTTAATACTTTTTTACCATTAACCCAAGCCAAAAGAGTATCTTTCTTTTGAGGATGTTTAGAGAGTTCAATATGCATCTTTATAGTATACCATTTATCCGGCTCAACAATCACTTTTTTGTTTTTATATTTATATGTAAAATTGTCCCCAAATCTATCTGATTTCCTATCTGGATAATACATATATTGTACAAGAAAGGCTTTATGTGGTTCCTTAACTAAATCTCTACAATACCATTCAAACTTTATAAGTTCATTTCTTACTATATTTAGTTGATCTAATATTTTTTCCTTAGGTGCTTTAAGGTTAATTAACTCTTTTAATTTATTCATTTCTCTTGTTAAAGGTTTCTTTAATGCTCCTCCTTTATTAAAATCCATTTCCCTCCACATTAATCTTGCAGAAAATCCATTTTTATATTCTTCAGGCGTTCCTCCAAAACCTTTAGATGTTCCACCTCCAAGTCCAGGAAGTTTTCCACCACGAACAAAATCAAAATTATGCCCGAACATAATATCATATTCAAATGTTGCCTTCATTAAATCTTTTGGAAAGGGTAATCTCCAGAAAGAACCTCCATTGCTTTCTGTACCTTTTGGAATTGTAATCTGCAAAACTCTTTCTCCTTTGAGATTTACTATGCTGCATCTCTTCTCTTTTATTCCTTTTCTAGGTTCAGAACCCCAATCTTCAACAAAAGTTTTAATATCATACAATCCAACTTTATGATCCTTAAAACCAATAAATTTTGAATATGGCTTTTCCATCTTTTTAAAGTGAGTATTTAGAAGTCTATAAATCTTTGTTCTTATTTTTCTCCGAATACTACTGGTGATGCGTGTCTTGGAGGTTCTCTGAATACATAATCTCTTCTTTTTTGTTGCCAGGTGTTCCACCAGACATTGTTGTCTAGTTTTGGCTTTCTTGCAACTACTGCTTTGCCTTTTGTTTGAACTTTTGAATAGCCTATAGGAATTATTGCTTCTATTTTCATATCTGAAGGTACATTCATTCTTGAACAGATTAAATCATCATCATATGCACCTATCCAACAAGTAGAAAGACCTAGTTCAGTTGCTTTTAGAAGAAAGTTTTGAATAGCCGCTCCTGCTTGTTGGTGCCCATATCTTAAACCGCGTTCTCCATACATGCTTTTTAGATTTCTATTATTAGAATTAACTACCACAACTGTTTGCGCTTCCTGAACCCAGAGCTGATCAGAGTCTTCTGCTAATTGTTTTATTTTTTTAGGGTCTTCAACTATTGTAAAATTTAAATTATAATTATTTCCTGCACACGGAGCTTGAAGTGCAGCATCTACACAATCAAGGACATCTTTCCAGCTCACCTTTTTATCTTTAAAGGAACGGGTTGAATGCCTGCCGTAAATGGCTTTGTCTAATTCCATTGTTTACTTAATGAAGAGGTATATAAAAAGCTTGTCTATAGCTTGAAAGGTTTGGCTTGATTCCAGTATAAATCAAATATGAGTTTCATTGCCTGTGCGACTTGTTCATTTTCAACTATGAAACCTATCATCTCTTTTTTATTTACAAATATCGCTGCTTTCTTTAAATTGCTATAAATGAAAATCATGGCTGGAAAATCCTTTAAGCTGGAAGTTTGACGCATTTCAGTTATTGCTTTGTATTTAGGAGTATGGAAAATAGAGTCATCATTATTTTCTATTATTATCTTAGCAGATATTTTCTTTTTTAGTCTTATTTCTCTTGCTAATGGCATGAGATGTTCCATTGCTGGTTTTAAGTTTTCATAGTTTCCAAACCAGTATTTCATCTCTTTTTCCTTGAATATTTCCATATACATTGCAAATATTCCTGCTGGGCCTTCATATACTTCTATCCTGCTTTTTTTATCTAAGGTATTTTTCAAAGATTCAAGTTCTGGAAGAGTTTGTTCAAGAAGGATTTTCTTTCTATCTAAGATGTCTATCATTTTTTCAGGGTCGGTAGCAGCGTATGAGGCGATATGGTCTTTATCAGTCTTTGAGACAAGACCTTTTGCTATAAGATAATTAAGATTGTTATAGACTGTTGTTCTAGGGCAATTACATCTTTTGCTTATTTCCTGTAGACTAGATTCTCCCGATTTTAACAAATTAACATATACATCTATTTCCTTATCATTTAATCCATACTCTTTGAGAGCTGTTTGTACTGCCATATTATGATTTTAACTGCTTTCAATTATATAAACTTTGTCCTCCAAAATGGAACACAATTCTTTAAAAGGGTAGTTTTTGCAGAATTATTATGAAAACAAAAGATTTCAGAAGGCATACATCCGAAGAGACGCTTAGAGATTTGGTAGAGGCTACTCTGCAAGGTAAGGACACCTCTAAATTAATAAAACGTTCTTATGGAGAAGTTTATAGAGATATAATTGGAGTTCATACGGATAGAAATGTTTGGAATATTATGCGTTCTCCTACCTTAGTTTCAGCAGTTATTCCTGGTTTGGAGGAATTTACTTGTCAGGGCATGTATGAAGGAGCACCTGTAACAGAAAAGCACTTTATGTTTTTAGGTACAAACGATTATGCCGGTAGAATCTTTTATCATGACAAAGAAAAAAAGATATGGGGCATGACTAATCACCCAGTGAATGACAATAATCCTATTGATATACCTCATAATGTGGTTTACCACTTTAATCAGGATAAATCTTTAGCTTCTATAGGTATAGATTATGCTTCTACTGGCTCTTTAGGAAATAATCCTTTAGTTAGAAGAGTAACTAGAGCATCAATGCAGTATGCTATGAGAAAAGTTGCTGATAAGCTTAAGGGAGGCAAGAAGTAATATGTCTTTGGAAAGAGCGTATGTTAATTGTAAAAGATGTTTTTATTTTGCTGATTGTATTAAAAAGGAAAATAAAAATTATAAGGTAGTTCCTGAAGATTTTTTTTACCAATCTGATGATTTACATGGTGCAAGAAACGAAGCTTTGAGAGCTTTAGAAGAAAAAGCTTCTGAAACAATAGTTGAAAAGAATATAAAAAAATTATTATCACTTGACTGTATAGGTTGCGATTTTTCAAGTCCTAAAATAGCGAATTCAGTAAGGGCCTATCGTGATGCAGATGAATTGCCTAGGAGCGTGAAAAAATGAGTCTTGAAGATTTACCCCGAGTACAGATAAAAGGTCCAGATAATATTAATAGAGAGTGGAATCTTCGTAAATATCCTAGATTTAGGGGTAATTATGTTCTGATGAATGGAATGGGTAAGAATTATCTGTTCTCAGCTTTTTTAGTTGGAGAATCCTATACTGATTACCGTGATTTGGAGCATTATTTTTTGAATTCCGCTGAGAAGAAGGGTATCGCTAAACCTAATAGCCTCTTTAGGCTTTCTGATCAGGGCATTATAACTCTATCCAATGAAGAGAGTATTTTAAAATCTCGATCAATTATTATTGATAGGGGTCTTGAGAATATATCTAAAGATCTCTTGAAAAAACATCTTTTTGATAAGTATGGCTCTGTAAGATATTTCTAAATTAATAAGTAATTGATATAATGAAACCAAAAGCTAAAAATTTAAGTTATTTTGCTAGTAAAGGCACATCTGCCGAGTCTTATGAATTAAAGAGTTATGACTTTAGGGATAAAGAATATGATTTTGATTCTTCTAAATTGGATAGAAGTGATAAAAAATATAAGTTTTCACTGAAACCTTTTTTCAGTTATTTACCTAGGCAATTTGATTTATATAATTCATCTAGAAGTTATTCTAAATCAGAAAACAGCACTAATTACTTTCAATCAGGAAGATCTAGAAGTTATCTTAATTAAGACATTATTCCAGAAGCAATTAACTCTTGGTTTTTGTAGAGAACTATGTATTGTCCCGGGGCTAGTGCATGAATTGGCTTGTTGAATTTAAATGCGTAGTGAGATTTATTTTTAATTAGCTTTCCTGAATGCATTATTCCAAGGCTCCTTATTCTTGCCTTTAAGTTACTCGGAAGTTTATTTTTTGGATTGATTAAATGAATACTTTTTATTTTAACTGATTGTGTTTTTAAGAGAGGACTATCTATTTCTGTAGAGATTATAGTATTACCTTGCTTTTTTGCTACATATAGTCTAGTTTTTGATAAAATGCCTTTCTCTAAATTTATTGTGTTTGAGTCTGTAAGTTTTTGACCTATTGTGTAGAAAGGTATTCCCTTATGGATACCTATAATTTGTTTATTTTCTAAAATAATCGGACCTGGCTTTTCATTTATCTTTTGTTTTAGGAAGGATTGCATATTCATTTTACCTACAAAACATATACCTTCTGTGCTATCTCTATTCCAGTTAGGGAGACTTATTTTCTTAGCTATTTCTCTGACCTCTTTTTTTGTTAATTTCCCTATTGGAAATAATGTTTTACTTAATGTGTATCGGTTTAAATCTGCTAAGAAATAGGATTGGTCTTTTTCTTTATCTATTCCTTGAATAAGTGAAAAACCCTCTTTATTTTTCTTAATTTGGGCATGATGACCTGTCGCTATAAAGTCACATTTTAAATTTTTTGCTTCTTTTAATAGGAATGGAAATTTTACTAGAGAGTTACATAGTATGTCTTGGTTTGGTGTTAGTCCTTTTTTGTATGATTCAAACATAGGCTTTAGAACCTTATTTTTATAGTAATCTTCATAGTCTAATTTTATTAGAGGAATATTAAGAATTGCACATATTTTCTGTGCTGATTTATAGTCTTCTATCCAATTACATTCATTTGTTAATTTGTTTTTTGAATCTGAGAAGAGCTTCAAGAAAACAGCTTTTACTTCATATCCTTGTTTTTTCAGGAGATATGCTGCAACAGATGAATCTACTCCTCCTGAAATACCTAAAAGAACTGATTTTTGTTTCATAGTTACTTTTTCTTAATTTTAAAGACCATGAATATAGGCATCATACTATATTTTGAATATTCCTCTGGAAATATTTTTTTTGATTTTATATCTGGAAAACAATCTTTATAGCCGATTATCTCAAATCCATTATTTATTATAGTATTTATAATTGTTTCATATGTTTTATGATGAGCTGAGACATTAACTTTTTTATTAGTGTAAGGATTTGTCCAGGTACCATAAAATAAACTTTCTTTAAAATAGTTTTTAATTCCTAAGCACTTGTATTTCTTACCTTTAACAATAATGTTCTTATTAACTTCATAAACTGGATTTCCTGTTGAGAAGATGACTGTTCCTCCTTTCTGTAAAACCCTACTCATTTCCTTAAACATTCTATTCCAGTCTTTCATATAATGTACTACTAGAGAAGCTAGAATAATATCAAATTTCTCCTTGAATGGAATGTTATAACCAGAACCTTGCTTAAATTGAATACTAGGATTATCTTTTCTGGCTATTTTTAACATTTCCTCACTTATATCGAAACCTTTTACTTTTGCACCTTTTTTTGTTAATATGGCTGTATAAATTCCTGAACCACAACCGTAATCTAATATCTTTTTATCTTTAATATCACCTAATAATTCTAAAGTTGAAGGCATCTCCAAATATTCATTAAAAAACCATCCCCCTGGATGCATTTTTGTTCTTTTATCGTGATAGAAATTTGCTATATGGTTGTACGTTTTTTTAGCAGTTTCTTCTTCTTTATTCATTTCACATAGTAATGTTTATAACTTTTAAAAGCTTGTTTTTTAAATGACTGAAAATGTTGAGACTGGGGGTTTGATGAAGTTTAATTATAGTAAGTTGGATAAGCAACAGGCTAGTGATAGAGTTAAGAGAGAGATAAGAGAAGCATATGAAAAAGCTGAGATAAGGAAGGCAGAAGAGACAAAAAAGATGATTATCTGGTGGGTAGTTGGAATTGTCTTATTTATTTTGATAATTGGACTTTTAATTTACTTTAATAATTGAGAAATTTATTAATTTAATTTCATAAATTCTTTATATTTTGAAATATTTAGTGGAGAATGTTGATTAGCTCTCCTTTCGTTTCTGAATATTATTTGGTTCCTTCCATTAATATCTTTAATTGGAAACGTGTAGATTTCATCATTGTCAGGATTATAACCTATTATGAAATCAATTTCATCTTTAGTATATTGTGTTCTTATGTGATTTTTATTTCTTCTTGTCGTTGAATAGCATACCATCTCATAAACTTTTTTATCATTTTTATAATAAATTGTTTTAACTTGTATTCTTATAAATTTACCTTTTAAGTCTATAACTAAATCATATCTAGAATTTTCAGATATGGGTTCTAGCAAGATATAACCTGCTTTCAATAATCTGGCTGAAACATACGCTTTAGATATATCTCCTTTTAATATTTTATTCATGCACATAACTCAGTGCTATGTGCTTTTATATCTTTCTAGTATGGTTATATCAATAATAGGCACTTACAATAATATAGTAATCTTTAAATAACGATTTTATGTTTCATAAAAGTGTTCCCTTAGCTCAGCTGGTTAGAGCACATGACTGTTAGAATTAATCTCGAAAGAGGTTGTAGAAATCATGGGGTCGCTGGTTCGAGTCCAGCAGGGAACGTTTATTTTTAATTATTGGAATTAAATAAATTTTTACCAATATTTTTCCTCGTCGAGAAAAATATTTCTCTTTTTTTACTTTTTGAAAAATATTTTATTTTAGGTATAAGTATATAAAGAAAAGAGTACTATTAATTTTACAAAAGGTGAACTAAATAATGGCAAAAAAGAAAGCAGCAACAAAAAAGAAACGCAGATAATACTGCAAATTTTTATTTTTATTTTTTTATTTGAATACTTTTCCTCTCTTCTGGGCATTTATTCTCTCTAGGAAGTTATACGCGTTTGCTTGTTTTGTTCCACGAACTATATTTTTTATAGCAGTTGTGATGTTGTCAATTGATTCTGCTGTTCCAATTACACTTATTGTGTTTTCTTGAATAGCGATCATACAGTCAGCTATATTTTCCAAGGTGTGCTTTGTCTTACCTTCTTTTCCAATTATTCTTCCCCTTACTTCCTTTAAGTCTTTTCTTCTTGTAAAGTCCTTGATGTGAAGTTTTCTAAATATATTATCTTCATCTAAAATTAAAAGGGCTTTTTTTGCTGAAAATCCGGAGGCTATAGCATCAAGAACATTCATAGATTCATATTCATCTAATGGCTCTCCTGAAATAGTTACTTTCTTACCAGTAATTGTGATTGAAACTTTCAGTTTTTCTTCTAGTTCTTTTAGGTTTTTCCTTATTTCTCTTGTTCTATTAGTTAAAATTGTATCCATGTTAAGTGTTATTTAAGCAATGTTATAAGTTTTTGCTTTAGAATGATAATGCATAAGGAATGTCCTGTATTTTAGCTATGTTCTTTTCCTGAATTATTCCTGCTTCGATAGCTGTTTTTATTGATTCTTGACCAGCTATATTAAATGTGGAATCTTCAATGGCCCATTTTATTAAGGTCTTTATGACTTCTTCTTTAGACATTTCTTCCCCTTTATAGAAATTTTCAGTTATATGTAATTGATAGACTCCTGATTCAAACTTCTTTCCTAAGATATTTGAGTCACATAGAGCAACTACTGGGCGGTAAGATTTATGTATTTTGATGTGCATTTTAATTAAACTTTATGTTTTATATGAGATTTGGCACCACATGCTAGACAGTGTTTTAACTTTATTCCTTTTTCAGTTATTATTTCAGTATCTGGCTTTTTACATTCTGGGCAAATTACGAATTCTTTTGAATATTCCTGTATTTTATCATTTACTTTTTGAGAGTTTAGTTTGGTGTTTAGGATTAATCTATCGTTTTCAACTTTTCCAGAAGCTGCAAGCTCTTTTTGAAGGAATTTTGATATATGTTCTATGGGTCTTCTAAGGTACGAGGAAATTTCAGCTATGTTAGAGATGATTGTGTTCTTTCCAGCTACCTGTCCAATCACCTTAGGGATGTCAAATCTTTCTTTATTTCCTTCTACAACTTTGACTTTCTCGTAAGCTTCTTCTAGCAATTGTTCATAGGATTCCATGTTAAAGTATGATTTGGAGGTTTTAAAAGGTTAACGCATGCTTTAAATATAAGAGAAGGTTAACTTGGTTATGAATGTTAAAAATCTTGTTTTAGGTATAGGAATATTCGTAGTTTTTTTGTTGATGTTAGGGTATGGAATTGAGGCATTTTATCCTAGTCCAAAATATGAGAATTTCTGTAAGTCTGGTTTAAATGGAGTTTATCCTGTGAAGGCTTATGATTATTCAGGTTCTTCAGGAGCAAATTGTACATTCAATAGAGAGTTGCAAAATAGTGCTGATCAGTGTCTCCAGAATTCTGGAATGCCTGTTTATGATTATGATGATAATGGTTGCACTGTTTCAATTAAAGAGTGTGATTATTGTCAGAAGAATTATGATGAAGCTAACGATGCTTATTCAAAAATAGTCTTTATTATTTCTTTAATTGTTGGTTTGATAGCTTTGTTTGTAGGTTATAGATATCTAAGTGTTGAACCTGTTGGAAGCGCTTTAATGGCATCAGGTGTTGGGTCTATATTTTATGGGAGCATAAGGAATTGGCAGAATTTGAGTGATGTATGGAGATTCTTGCTTTTACTTATCGCACTAGTATTTCTTATCTGGATTGCTATGAGAATTAATAAGACTCCTGTTAAAAATAATAGGAAAAAGTAATTTAAGAGAATTCTGCTCTTCTTTGTTGAATCTCTCTTAATAATCTTGTTCTTGCATCTGAGATATATTTTTCTTCTCTTCTATTGAGTCCTAGAAAATAGGGTTTTCTTGCTAGAGCAAGAACTCTACCAGGAAATTCTAATCTTCCAATTTCTTGCCTAACTTCATCAAGGTCTTCCGCTATATGTAAGTCTTCAGAAGGAGAGTAAAATCCTATTCCGAAAAGTCTTCTTTCAACTTTTACTACAGTTATTCTCCAAGGGTTAGCTATTTTAGGAACATATATTCTAGGTTCATCATTATAGTTTCTATCATCTTGTGCTGACATGGGAGAATTCTTCAAAGTTTGGATTAATAAACCTTACTAAGAAATGGATTTATCCGAGATATCTCAACTTTCCTGGGCGTGGTTCATATGCTATACCGTCTTCTAGAAGACGTTTGATTTCCTGGTTGATTACATCTGGGTGTTCTTTTAGTTCTAGAATTATTTTATCAATATCTATACCTCCAAGGCTTTCCGCTTCTTTGACCATTGATAAGATTTTATCTTTCATTTGAGTTAATTGAGATTTATCTATTGTTTTTGGAAGTTCAGCTTCAACTTCAAGTTTTCTTAATAATAAATAGGATGGCTCTTTATTTTTTATTATTTCAGGAGTTAAATACACTTCATTATTCCAAGATCTTAAAAGGCCTATTACTAAAACGGTGTCTCCTTGCTGTAGATTTGTAAATCTTTCAACATCATCTCCAAATGCCTTTGCTTTTATCTGTCCTGAACCATCATCTAATGTTATTGAGCCAAATTTCTTCTCTCCTTCTTGAAGATATTTATCAGTTATATTTGCTATTATATTTGCTCTTACGATCTGCTTGCCATTTAAGTCAAGAGATTTTAATTTCTCACTTTCCATAACTGGTTTGCCAGAAATAATCTGTCCTATTCTAAGTTTGTATGCTACATTTCTTTTATAAGTTGATTCCATATTTTGTTTTGTTATTATAATGTTTTAAATGTTTGTGGAGTGCATTATATTCTTTGAATAAATCCTTTTTTAGGCCTGAATATGTCTCCTGACTTAGATAATTGATTTAGAGACTCTTCTAACTCTAGTTGCGATACTTTTCCATCTAATGCTTTTTCTAATTCATCCATAGGTATTAGCTTACCTATCTTTGCTTCTAGCATAGCAATAGTTTCCCTCACTACTAGAATCTTACTTCTCTTTGAAGAAGAAATACCTGAAGTTATCTTATCAATGTCAAATGTTTTTGTCTCTTCATCATAACCTACTTGCCTTAGTGATATCTTCAATAATTCTATTGCTTTTCTTGCGTCTTCTATTAAGACTTCAGGGCTTAGACGTAATTTGGCATTTGCTTCTGATAGACGAATTATTCCTTCTAATTGTCTTGCAGTTATCGGTATAGGTTTTATTTCTGAGTCTGAACGTACTGATTGGTTTCTAAGATTTACATAGAAATCTTTTATTTCTTCTATTGCTGCATTTGTAAGTTTAGGTTTTATCTTTTGTCTTGCGTAAGAGATGTATTTTCTTAGAAGTTTTGGCTCAATTATTTCTCTTACTACTTCCTGCTTGTGTTCTTGTAAAACGTGTGTAGCTATTGCTTCATCTTGTATCTTATTTGGTAAGTCTCTTATTACGAATATTACATCAAATCTTGAAAGTAAGGCTGGAGAGATATCTATTTGCTGTGGAATTGGAGTGTATGGGTCGAATCTTCCAAGCTTAGGGTTTCCTGCCGCTAAAACTGTTGTTTCAGCTCTTAATGTGGCGTGAATATTTGCTTTAGAAATTGTGACAGTTTGCTGTTCCATCGCCTCATGCATCGCGCTTCTATCCTGCTCAGTCATTTTTTCAATTTCATCTATACATACTGCTCCTTTATTTGATAACACCATTGCTCCAGCTTCTAAAGACCATCCTTTTAGGAATTCATCTTTTACAACTGCTGCTGTTAAACCTGCAGCAGATGCTGCTTTTCCGGAAACGTATCTTCCTTTTGGAGCTATTGTCGATGCGAATTTTAATAAGACAGATTTTGCAACTCCTGGGTCTCCTACAAGAAGAAGGTGTATATCTCCACGAGTTGAACCTCCGTCAGATTTTTTCTTTTTTACTCCACCAAATAATTGTAGAAGAACTGCTTCTTTTATCTGTTCAAAACCGTAAATACTTGGAGCGATACTTTGTGTAAGTCTTTTACGTAGGTATGGGTCTGCAGCTATTTCTAGTATTTCTTTTATTTCTTCTTCACTAATATCTAGGCTTTCAAAAGATTCTTCCAAAGGAATTGTATTATTTGCTTCAATAGCTATATCGAATCTTGTAGAAATGGCACCAGTTTGAAGTGGGACTGGTACTTCTTTCAATACTCCTAGAATTCTAACTTTACTTCCAGGAGTAGTTTTGTCTTCCATTTTTGGATCTACTAGGTCTTCTTTTAGGAAAACGTTTATTCTTCTTGGTTGTTCTCCACCCTCTAAGGAATCTGGAGATTCTTCTATGACTAAACGCTGAGTGTCTACCATTTCTTTGGATAAAAGACGGAATGATCCTTTGAAACCACATGAACATCTACTAGGCTCTCTGAATTTTCTGTCTATTTGTAGGACTGATAGAATTGCTCCACAAGTAGGACATTCAAATTTAGCATTTACTACTTGAGGTCTTACATCTGATGCTTGACGAACTATACCTTCAACTGCTAAAAGCTGGTCAAGGTTTTTAGCTCTTATTTCTCTTATTTTTACATTAAAAGTATTTGGAAGATCTGTTAGACGTATCCTCGAGCCTTTCATAGATCCCATTCCAAGCTCTTCAAATGCACTTTCCATTATTTCTATGGTTTGTTCAGGCATTTCACTAAGGCTTTCTGAAAGGACTGGAGAGAATTCCGCTATATGGTCAAAGCTAAGTGAGATAACTTTATCTCCTTGTCTCATTGATTTACCTATTTCTTTCTTATAATAGTCAAAGAAGTTTTTTGATTCTAAAGAGAGTTCTTCAAACTTCTTTTTTTTAATTTGAGGTAAAGCTTGTGGTATTGACTCTTCATCCATGTTAAATTTGGAACAGAGACATTTATATTGTTTATTATACTCTGGAAAGTAGTTATGAAAAAGAAGAGTTTTCAGTATATATTGATAATGGCTATTTTTGTCTTGATATTGTTAATTTTTATTTTGTTCTTATTTAGGCTTTTCTTAGATAAAGAGCTGGATGATGTTAGCCCTGGAATAGAATGTGAGAAGAATTTACTTGAAAAGAGCGATATTTTATGGATTATTCCTAATTTTGATAATAAATCTATATCAGATAATTTGGAATGGTGCAATAGAGTAAAAAGTTATAATAAAACATTAGGATTGCATGGAGTTTATCATACTTATAATGAGTTTAGTTATGAAAGATATTCAAACTATCTAAAATTAGGCATAGATGACTTTGAAAAATGCTTTGGAGAGAAACCAACAATCTTCAAAGCACCACAACTCGAGCTTTCTAGCGATAATATGAAATTGATTGAAGGAAAGGGTTTAGTTGTTTATGGTAAGATTAATCAGTTATTTCATAAAGTTTATCATTGTGAAGATACTGGCAGATTTTCAAATAAGTTTATAGATTTGTTTTAATGTTTAATGAAAGATATTAAAAACTAGATTTTCATTCCAGTGCGAATCTTAGAACTGCACCTACGCCTTTCGTTAGGTTGAGAAATTGTTCTCCATCTGCGTTGTCTGTTGTTATTATATGAACTGCAGAGCCAATTGACTCAGCTCTTGATTCAAAATCCATTGTTTTAGACCTATCAAATTTCTTTGAGATAAGAAGAAGGTCTACTGCTCCTCGGTCTAGCGCTAGTTGCACTCTTTCTTCTCCATATGCTGCTAGATGTGGCTTTTTACCTAATGTTTCAAAGAATTTAGTAATTAATTTTTGTTCTTTTATCATTTCTTGTTGTGCTATGTCTTCATCTGAAGCTTCAACAAGTAATTGCAAGCCGTGTTCATCAGTGTAACCTATATCTTTTATAGCTATAACTTTTTCTTTTAATCTGGTTACAAGTTCTCCTTGTTCAAGGAATTCTTCTTTTGTAGGTATTGGTCCACCTACTAAAATTCCTTTTAATTTTGGCATTTCAAAGAAAATTTCTTTCATTCCTTCTGCTACTTTTTTGAAAAATTCTTTAGCTAAGCTTTCAGTAATACGTTCAAAACGAGCTGCGCTCTGACCACCAGCCCTTATTTTACCTGGGACGTTTGAAGTCATAGTTCTTACAACATTTATTTTTTTACCTTCTAATACTCCTATTGTTGCTTCTCTTCTGTCCATTACCAATAACCCATATACTTCAGTTACATTCAACATTTCTTTTAATGGATCTATTACAAAAACTTTATCGCACCTATATAATCTAACATTTAATGGTTTAGGAGGTTCATAAGCCCAGATTTGAATATCTTGGCCTCCTTCTTTTTCTGAAACATTTCCTGCGAAAAGAGCTAAGCCATTTTTAGGTGTTTGTTTGTAATCTTTTAGTTTTCTTATTATTGCTTCAAGAGCAGTAACTACTGCATTTCTAGTTGCTTTTGATTTTATGTTTTCTGCTGTGCCTGCTTCCCCAGCTAATTGAGAAGATACTTGGTGAATGTTTGTTCCACCAGGCATTAGAACTGTTACGAGTTCAGTATGGCTTCCACGAATGCTTCCAAGCAGGTTTACAAGCTCTTCAAGCTCTTGTTTTTGCTTATCGCTTACTTCAGACACTTCAAAACTATGCATACTTTCATAAAATTCGAGAGGTTAATAAAGATTTGCTGTGCAAATCTTTAATCTTCACTTCTGAAGAAGTTTCAGATAATAAAAGTTAGTATTTGAATTATTTCCAGAAATGATTAAAGTATTTCATAAAACTCTCTTTAACTTCTTTTGATTCCATAACGAATGCGAATGGTTGCTTGTTCCATAAGATTTGAGCTACCTTATCTCCGAATATGATAATTATCAAAGGAGTATAGAAATCTTTAGGTAGAGAACGATATTCGTAATACATCTTTTTATGTTTGTTTTTATCTTTTGGCTCTAAATCTTCTAAAAAAGTACCATATGAAACTAAGTCATACATCTTCCTTTTCATCTCTGCTCTCTTTTTCATCCAGGATTTGAACCAGTCTTTGAGATTTGTCTTTTCAACTCTACTGTTTCCACCCATCCAGTATGTGGCTGGATAATCTAATGTTTCATTTAAAAGAGATTTCATAGATTCAAAACCTCTATACACTTCAGCTCTTACATCAGGTTTTGAAATATCAAATAGACTTTGCATTTCTGGAATTTTACTTTCTAATTCTTTTAAGTTTGATTCTTTTCTTTTTATTTCTTCTAAAATTTTGTTAGGGTGTGTGCATTGATAAGTTCTCTTTCCTTTTTCAAGCGTATAAGTGATAAATCCCTTTTCTATCAATTTATTCAAGATATCATAGATATTTCTTCTTTCTATTCCTGTCTTTTCCTGTATTTTGTTCAAAGTAGATATTCCCAACTCTAAAACTGCTGAATAGACTGCTATTTGTCCATCGCTTAAACCTATATCTTTTAGATTTTCAAGTTTTAATATCATTTTATATGGTATCTTAAGATACCACAATTATTTAAATATGCCGATTTTGGTGAACTTTTATGAAACACATAACAAACAAAATAAAAAACTCGGTAAAGAAAGGAATAGCAGGATTAGCCCTTGCTGGATCTTTAGCTTTTCCTAGTCAGACCTCTGCCCAAATGAATGGTGCATTAGAAGTATTAAGTGGAGAGAAGACGACTTTGACTGATACAAAGTTATCTCTTGATTTAGGAAAGAAGGTAAATGTCTTTGGGAGAAATATAACTTCTTTTGATTATGAATCTGGAAAGAAGAATCCTTTTAGTTTAGTAGATGTTAGTTATAATCTTTCTAATGGATTGGGTGGAGTGTTTGAGACACAATTTGTAAAAGGAATGGCTCCAGATCCTAGATTAGGCCTACAATTTTTTAAGAAGAAGGACGATTTATCTTTTTATTCAATAGGGACTATTAATATTAATGGAGAACCTAATTTTGAAGGAGTTGCTAAATTGAGATATACTCCTAGAATAAATGATAAGTTTAATGGTTTATTTCAACTAGAGAATTTAGCTAACTTTAATGGAGAAGGTTTAAACTTTGCAGTTCAAAGAGCGAGAGTAGGTTTAGTTAGAGGAAACTATGAATTTGGTGTTGGTGCAAATATTACAGAAGTTAATTCAAAAGGAAAAATAAAAAATGATTATATGCTTGGCGGGTTTTTAGGATTTAAGTTTTAATTTACTTTAAATTATGACAAGCAGTTAGGTCTTTCTTGAAAGGGAGAAGTTCCTTTGGAATAGTTATTCCTGAAATTGGTTCTTTAAGAGAGATGTTCTTTTCACGCTTGGCTTTCCAGACTTCACTGTTGAATGAGGTTATTGAATCTACTAATTTTAGGTTGTTGAACTTAGTCTTATTTGAAATCGAAGGAAATTCAATTTCTTCTAAGTCAATTCCTTTTTCTTTTGCTATTGTTGAAGTTACTTGAGGAATGATTGGATATAATAGCGATAGAATTCTTTCCAACAATAGGTGTAATGTGTATTTTGCCGCATTTTGTTCTTCCTTTGAGAAGTTCTTTTCTTCGTTGTAAGCTCTATTTTTTACAATTTCTATATAGTTTGAGGCTAGAATATCCCAGATGAATGCTCTTATTTTTATAGCGGGTTGGTGGAAATCATATTTGTCAAAAGATAGCTCCGTGCTTAAAGTGATATTATCTAAATATTCAATGAAAACTTTATCTATTTCTGTTAATTTTGCCTTCTTCGGCTTATCAAACTGCATTATGAACTTTGAAACATTTAGAAGTTTGTTTATTGTTTTTAACTCTCCTCTTATTTTTTCTTTTGAGCAGGTGAAGTCCTGTTTTGTCAAGTCTCCTTCAAGTGAAGTCCAGAGACGCATTGCCTCAGCACCGAATTCTTTTATTATTTCCTGAGGATCTATTATATTTCCTAGAGATTTTGACATTTTTTTTCCTTTTTCGTCTAAAATGTGATTATTTATCCAGACATCTTTGAAAGCAGGTTTTTCTGTTTCTAAATAACCTCTAAGCAAAGTGTAGTAGAGCCAAGTACGAACAATTTCTTTTCCTTGCGGTCTTAAACTAGCAGGATAAGTTTTTTTGAAAAATGCAGGATTTGATTTATACTTTAACATAAATAATTCAGATATTGAAGAATCAAACCAAGTGTCTAATACTCTTTCGTCTGCTGTCCAGGTTGTTTTTGAGAAGTCTTTTACTTTTCCTATGTATTCTCCTAATTTGAAAACTTCAAAGTTTTTATCTGGAGTTATTTTCCAAGGCTCGTAGTATTTTCCTTCTACAGGAAGGGCTGTTAACAGCTCTCCAGATTTATCTCTTGCATGCCATAAAGGAACTGGAGTTGCATAGAATCTTCTTCTTGAAATTGGCCAGTCAATTGAAATAGAGTCCAGCCAGGCTTCAAGTATTTTTTTTGATTCAGGAGAGTAAAAGTTTATTTTATTCGCTATTTCCTCTATTTTATCTTTGTAGTCAAGTTGTTTGAGATAGTATTCAGGCATTTCTATGAATTCTATCTCTGCTCCTGAACGTTCTGAGATTGGTGTTCTATGTAAAATTGATTCTTGCTTAACCAAAAGTCCTTCTTTTTTTATTTCTTCTATAATTTTTAATCTTGCTTCTTTTACTTTTAATCCCGCTAATAGACCAGCATTCTCATTCATTTTACCAGTTTTGTCAATTGCTATTACTGGTTTTAATCCCATTTCTCTGAAAAATTGTATATCTGTTAAATCTCCAACAGAACACATCATTACAAGTCCAGAACCTTTGTCTATTTGTGCTAGAGGATGTTCAGTAATAGGAACTTCTTTTCCAAAAATAGGAGAGATTGCTGTTTTTCCTAATAAGTGTTGATATCTTTTATCATTTGGATTATAAATAACCATACCACAGGTACTGATTAATTCAGGTCTAGTTGTTCCTATAGTTATTTCCTCTCCAGTTTCTTTTACTTTCCATTTTATGTAATTGAAATTACTTGGTAAGTCTTTATATTCTATTTCTGCATCTGCTACTGTTGTTTGAAGTTTTGGATCCCAGTTATTTATTCTTGAATCTTCGTAAATTAATCCAGATTTGAATAAAGTTATGAATGTTGATTGAGTTAATGAACGGTATTCTGGAGAGTCTGTTTCGTATATGCTCCCTATTTTACCTGTATTTTTATATGAGGAGAATGAGATTCCTAGCTTTGCAAAAGAATCTATTGAAGTTGCTTCTGTCTCTGAAAGCATCTTTTTACATAATTCAATAAATTTATCTTTCCCTATTTTGAAAGCAGATACATCATACTTCTTTTCAGCAGCCATTTCAATTGGAAGGCCGTTTTTGTCTAGACCAAGTGGAAAGAGAACTTCAAAACCTTTCATTCTTTTATATCTTGCAAAGAAATCCATGAAACAATAAGTGCAGGCATGTCCCATATGAATTGGTGTGTTTATGTATGGAGGAGGAGTATCTATTGAATATATTTTCTTCTTTGTTTTCTCATTGAAAATATGCTTTTCAGCTTCTTTCCAGTTTTTAGTTATCTTTGATTCTATTTCAGAAGACCAGTTCTTTATATCTGATAGTTTAGGGTATGACATAACCTTTTAATGGAAAAGAAGATTAAAAATGTTTTAGTTTAGTTTTATATGTTATTTATGTAACTTAATAAGGGTAACATCAGAAAGATTTAAATAAGACCTTTTAAGATATTTTTATATGGGTATAATAAAGGCTGCTGTTTTTGACATAGCTGGTGTGACTCACGGATTACCTGAGTTGAACAAGTTTAGTCAGGACTTTCTTGCAAATGGTGAGCAGTATATTGTTGATGTAGTTGAAAAAGGGAAAAGTAAAACGGTACCCTTGGGAGTTTTAGAACAAGTTAGAAGAAAAGTTTTAGCTAGCAATAATTCTCAGTTAGTTAATAGAGTTAATGAGGAAGTAGATAATAAGAATCTTGATCATTCTTTTATGTCTTTAATGGGTGCTGTCAATGCAGAGGGTCTTGCTAAAGGGAGGTATAATGTTTGCGTATTTCCTGACATTCCAGATGCTTTATTGAGATTTAAGAGATATTTTTCTCTTGCTAATGCTTCTAATGAGAATCAAGGTGGAAGAGGAGTATATACCTTTTCAAATGGAAGTAGAATTTTACAGGAAGAGATGTTTAGAAATGCTACTCTAGAAGGTAATAAAGAAAGATTGAATTTACATAGACAAGTTGATGGTTATTTTAGTACTGCTGGTGGATTTGATAATGAAGGACCTGCTTCTAAAATAGATTCTAAAAGTTTTTCAAGATTAGCAGGTTATCTAGGTTTGAGACCTACTGAAATATTCTTCTTTTCTGATTCAAGAAAAGAATTAGAGGCAGCTAATAAGGCTGGATTTTATGTAAGTTTTGTAAATAGGCCTGGGAATGGACCAGTTGATGGATTTAAAGTTACTAATTCTTTTAAGGAAATTGAATTTCATTAATAAGTTTTATTAATCCGACTTTCTTATTTTATTTATGTCTGTTAAAAGCATTATTAATAAAATCAAGAAAGGTAACTTAGTAAAGCATTGGGATAGGGATTATTGTGTTTTTTTTAATTCTGCAACTGCTTTATCTTATAAAATCATAAATTCAGATAAATATGCTGAAGGCGCTTTGACTTTAATGCTGTTGGTACATAAAGAAGGTATTTGTTCATATATTAGATTGAAGAAAGATAATGATTTATTTTTAAAATTAATTGGTGAGAAATTGAAGAAAGACACTAATCTGGTAAATGAGATAATATTAAAATATTCTTTTTATGGAGATAAAATCTTAAAGCAATTTGAAGATATTAAAAATAAAAATGATTTTAGTTTATCCTTTATTCAGGACTTAGCTGATAATGTAAAAAATATAGTAGCTTATCAATTAATAGTACATAGGGTGCCAGATTATTTAGCTGAATCTCCTAAAAATAATAATATCTTAAAGATATTGGAAGAATCTAGAAAGAAATATGAGTCTGTTTTTGGTTTTTTTCAGACTAATTTTGATGTTTTATGTAATAAGCTATTTGATGAATCCTCAATTAATCTTGTTAAACTTCTAACTGTTGATGAGTTTATGGAATTCTTTAATAACCGAAATTTACCTAAAGATATTGAATCAAGAGAAAAGTTATGCATTGTTTCTCTCTTGCCAAAACAAGAAATAATAAGTGGTAGTAATGCTAAAGAAATTCTTAGTGAAATAGATATAAATCTTAATTCTAAAAAAGAACAGTTAAATCAGATTATTCAAGGTAAGACGATTTATGGTAAAGGTATTATGTCTGGAAAGGTCAAGTTGTTTAAAGATATTAATGATATTAACAATATTAGTTCTGAAGATATTTTAGTATTACCTTCAACTTTGCCTAAATATAATTCACTTTATAAAAAGGCAAAAGCAATTATTGCTGATGAAGGAGGAGTTCTAGCTCATGTAGCTATACTTTGTAGAGAGGCTAAGATTCCTGCAATTATTGGTACTAAGTTAGGTACTAAATTGATTAAAAATAATGATGTTGTTGAGATAGATTTTGATAAGAGTCAGGTTAAGATAAAATGAATAAAAAAGAATACTTTTTGGATATATTTCATAAAGCTGAGAAGAAATATGGAAAGAGCGAGAAGAGACTTGCTGGTGAGGGATGGGAATATGACTGGCAATTGATTGTTACTACGATAATGTCTGCTCAGAGTAGGGATGAGACTACTATTCCTATTGCCGAGGGTTTATTTAGAAAGTATGCTAGTTTGGATAAATTGGCTAATGCTAATTATGAAGATGTTTTACAGCTATTAAGAAGTTTAAATTACAATAGAACGAAGTCTAAAAATATTATTGCCTGTGCTAAAATGCTTGTTACTGATTTTAATGGGAAAGTCCCTGATAATATTGATGAGTTGGTTAAATTGCCTGGCGTAGGGAGGAAGACGGCTAATTTGGTTTTAGGAGAACTACATAGTAAAGATGCTATTTGTGTTGATGTGCATGTTCATCGTATTAGTAATGCGATAGGCTTAGTGAAGACAAAAAATCCAACAGAAACTGAATTAGCATTACAGAAAATTGCTCCTAAAAATCTTTGGTCTCGTATTAATCGTATTTTTGTACTGTGGGGTAAAAGTGTAAGAGGTTATGATAAGAAAAATATATTAGCTATGTTGAAAGAATAGCTTTAAATACATTATTTTGAGAGGATTTTAATGACTTTATACTTGAAGAGAGAAATACCTCTTAAAATATCTGAGAGAAAAAGACTAGTTGGAGTTCTGAAAGGATACGGATTTAAACCAGTTGATAAAAATCCACTTGTTCCTTTTTATACTAATGGTAATGACCTCGTTTCAGTTAGTTGGAATGGTGTTGAAATTGATATGGCTGAATCTAAGGATGGAAGAAGGTTATCTTTAGCTAATGAATTATTTACTTTATTAGAAATGTCTTCGTTTCAATATAGGGGTAGAGATAGAAATGGTGTTCTTGAAGGCACTCATATAAACTTAGAACCAGTTCACGCTGCTAAGAGATAGATTTTTATATCCTTTTTTCTGTTTGTTAGTATGGCTGAACAATCTAGTGGAGGAGTACCTAGCGCTTTTGGAGGTATTGTAAGATATGATTCTGAATATAAGAGTAGATTGACTATTAGCCCAGTTCAAGTTATTGTGTTTATAGTGTTAGTAGTTATATTTGTTTTAGCACTTAAGATGTTCTGGCCAGTTGCTGTATAGAAATAATTAAATACACTTAGTTATTGAGTTTTTTATGGATGCTACACATGCTTTTTTTGTATCTGAATTTCATGCTCGTTGGAATGAGAAAGCTGTTGCTCATGCAACAAAAAGAATGGAAAAGTATCAGGATAGATTATTCGACCTTGCTCAGAAACCTACCTCTAGCTTAAAATTTGGTGATTTGAGGGATGTTTCTTATAATGATTTTTTACTTACTCGTGAATTAGGTTTAACTGCTGGAAGTAAACTTGAATTTAGAGCTAAACAGTTTGGTTTGTTACTTGCTAGACCTTATCATTGTTGGAAATATTGTTCTTTGTCTGAATCTGATTGATTTTAGAAAGTTATTTATAGGGCTCTTGTGACTTTTTAATATGAAAATTGCTTATTTCAATCCAGCACTTGTTGAGGCTGCACAAGTTTATCTCAGAAGACAAGAAGTAGAACATTTTAGAAAGCAGGCTGAATTAGCAGATAGAATTAAAACTTTGTCTGGAGCTGGTTTCTTTGAATTAGATCATAAAAGTTTGAGCTTTGATGAAGTTAGAGCGAGTAGATTTGCTGGAATTACTGCTAGAAATAATGTAGAATATGGTGTTAAGACTACCTTCCATAATCTTGCTACTCCTTTTTATTATTTAGGTCATAGATTTTTAGGAGGCAATAAATAATGTTTGGCGGAATAAATCCTGGGCAGATGAAATCTATGATGAAGCAGATGGGAATCAAGCAAGAAGAGATAGATGCAGAGAGAGTTATTATTGAATGCAAGGATAAAAAGATAATTATTGAACCAGCGTCTGTGCAGAAGATAACTATGCAAGGACAGGGTAGCTGGCAGGTTACTGGTACTATGCGAGAAGAAAGCAAGGAAGTTCAATTTTCTGATGAGGATGTGGAACTAGTTATGGAAAAGACAGGAAAAAGCGAAGAAGAAGCTAGGCAGGCATTAAATGAAACTAAGGATGTTGCTGAAGCTATTGTTATGTTGAGTGAATAAATAGATTTATAACCTTATTTTTTATCAGGATTTTATGGGACATGACTTTGATGAATGGCAAGATGAGGATACTTTAGGTACTGAAAGAATATATGATGTTAATTTAGATCAGCATG
The DNA here is from genome assembly GCA_038045765.1 of Nanobdellota archaeon. Taxonomy (GTDB): domain Archaea; phylum Nanobdellota; class Nanobdellia; order Pacearchaeales; family GW2011-AR1; genus SICV01. The sequence continues at coordinate 322,196 of JBBSXN010000005.1, forward strand.
TTGTCGATGTTGTTTTAAGAAATGCTTATAGGCCTAGTGACTGGCCTGAAAATAGATTGCCTCCTCATACAAGTACAAGAGATGGACTTGCTAGAGCTGCTAGAGAGTTTGTGAAGACTAATGGAGATTATTTTTTCCCTGATGCTGATAAGTCAGAAGATAGAAAATATTAATTTATTTTATCTAAATAATTCTTAAGAATATCTTTATTCTTTTCAATCCAGTTGTTGTAAATGTCTGAAGTTTCAAAGGCATTTGCTTTTGTGCTTTCATATTCAACTTTTTCTTTTATTAGGAATTGTTTTATTGCTGGTTTATCTTCTTTCTTTGAAAGAAGGATTATACTCCTTATCAAACCCATGAATATGTATGGGCTTTTTTCTAGGTCTTTTAGTTTATTCCAGTTGTTTTTTATCCAGTTAAAGAAAAACTTTTCTGCTGATGAATTTGCTTCTATCATTGAAAATACAGTTCTTAAGTCTTGAATTCTAACTTCTTTTGTTAAGGAGAAGTCTAATGCTGACTTTAATATAGATTCATCTTTGAATCTGAATAGTGATGCAAGAATCTTTAATTTTTCCTCTACATTATCTGTTTTTTTGTATGTTTCTAATAATTGGGTGTATGTTTCTTTATTTCCATTTTCTGCTGAAGCAGCAATTATAGGGCCTTTAATGTCCGGATGAACTGAGTTTGTGTCTTTTAGGAATTTATTGAATTGCTGTTTGCAGAAATCTAATGTTTCTTTATCTTCTGCAAATTGAAGATAATTAATTGAAATTGCTCTTGTTAAAGTGTCTTGTTGAGGTTCGTTAAGTTTTGGCTGTAAACCAAGAGATTTTATTTTATTTTTGAAAGGTGAGATTGATATTTGTTTGAATTTCTTCCAGTTTTCTTTAGATAGATTTTCTTGTGAGAAAGCGTTGTAAATTTCTCTTAAATTGGAGCAGAGGTCTAATAGCACAGTATAATTGTCTTCATTTTTATAACAAGAGATGAAATTAAGGTAAGTGTCTAATGAGACTTCTCCAAAAAGGCAAAGATAGAATAAATCATTTTGAATACCATATCTATCTATTGCTGAAAGCTGTTTATTTAGTATTAATTGGGAGAGTTCTTTTAATAAATATGAATCGTATTTTGTTCTGTAAAATCCATTTTGGCCTTCGTTAAGCTTAATATAATGTGAATTAATATTTGTTGATTGGCTTTCATTATCAAATAATTGTTTTAGAGTTTTATCTTTATTCTTAATTGTAAGAGGTATTTTCCAAGTTGTTTTATCGTTTTTTGAATTGAATTTCTTTTGTTTGAAAGTGTATAAATTTTCTTTCTTTGAAACTTCTATCAAAGGATACCCTGGTTTTGTTAACCAGTCTATCATTATTTTTTTTATTGGTTCTTTTGAAAAGTCTGCTAGACTGTCCCAGAGGTCTGAAGCAATTGCATTTTTGTATTTGTATTTTAATAAGTATTTTTGCACACCTTTCTTGAAATTTTCTTCTCCTAAGAATGATTCAATCATTTTTAATACACTTCCTCCCTTCCCATAGCTTATTGCATCAAAGATCTCAGATATTTCATTAGGATTGTTAACTTTTACAGCTATTGAGTGTGTTGTTTTTAAAGAATCTTTAGAGAATGCACCTGAAGTTTCTTCTATTACGAAATCTTCAAGTGAATTCCATTCTGGGAAATAATTGTTCATCGCTTTGAAGGCCATATATGTTGCAAAGCTTTCGTTTAACCAGAGGTCTTCCCACCAATCCATAGTTACTAAATTTCCAGACCATTGATGCCAGAGTTCGTGCGCTATTACTTCTGCAATTCTTTTCTTCACTGAAGTTGATGTTTTCTCGTTTTGAAGTAGAAGAATTTCTCTGAAGGTTATTGCTCCCCAGTTTTCCATAGCTCCTGCTTCAAAATCTGGAACAGCTATCAAGTCTAGTTTTGGAAGAGGATAATCTATTCCAGAATAGTCTTCAAAGTATTTAAGGAATTTTTTAGTTAAGTCAAGTGCGAATTTCCCGTCTTTGCTTTTTCCAGGTGTTGTAACTATTCTTAATCTGATATTTTTGTAGGTGTCTTCTAGAAATTCAAGTTCACCTATTCCAAAATATAATAGGTAAGTAGACATTATAGGTGATTGCTGGAAAGTTACTATCTTTTTATTTTCTGATTTTTCTTCTTTCTCAATAGGCATGTTAGACACTGCTGTTAAATTAGAATTTATTTTAACTGAGAAATCAAAAGTTGCTTTTTTTGATGGTTCATCAAAGCAAGGAAAAGCTCTTCTCGCGTATGGTGCTTCAAATTGTGTTGTTAAAAATGTTTTTTCTTTCTTATCAATGAAGTACTTTGCTTTGTAAAAACCTTTTAACTTGTCAGAGATAGTGCCTGAAAATTCAATAATTAATGTGTCTGCATGGGATATTTTGTTTTTGAATGTTAATTTTAGAGTTTCTTCTTTTTGACTTAGTTCTATCTTTGGAGAGTCTTTTGGATTTGATTTTAAACTTGCTTTGCTGATTTTTAAATCGCTTGAATGGAGAGTTATGTTGTTTGTTGGTGTGTCTATTAAAAGATTTATTTCAACTTTTCCTTTAAATGTTAGATTATCATGGCTAGGTTCTATTAGTAAATTGTAGTTTTCCGGCATAACCTCTTTTGATAGCTTTGCAGATTGCATAACTTTTCTTTGTTATCATATTATTTAAAGGTAATCTAAACTTAATTTTGTAGTGCCTATTTTGGTTAAATTTACGAGGGATTCTCAGAAAGGTATATAAACTGGTTTTCCATTTTAAGTATCTTGGTTATAAGGCTACTTGCAAATTATGGAAAGAATAATAAAAGAAAAAATTAGTGCAGATCATCTGTTATATGTAAGCTTGAAATACACTAAGACTTGTGATGTTATCATTAATTTATTACTTAGATGGAAGCATATGATTGAACAGGGAATGGACTTACTTGTAGAGAAAGCTAAGAAACAGAAGAAATGGAAGCCAGTTCTAGATGCTCCGAGGGCTAAACAGGTTCAGCTGAAGAAGCTTTATGCTGATAGTCCAGATATAAAAGATACACTTGAACTTTATGAGCTGTTTAGAGATATTGAAAGTCTGGAAAAAGTTAGAGAAAGTGAATTCAGGAAGGGCGTTAATTTGAAAGTTACTTATAGGGGAGAGATAGTTAATATTAACCTCGATAAACTTAAAGAATATTCGAATTTGCTAGAAAGATTTATAAGTGCTCTTAAATAAGTTTGAATACTGTTATGTTTATACATAATTAGTTGAAATGGCGAAATTAATTACTGTCACATCTGGAAAAGGAGGGGTTGGAAAGACTACTACTGCTATAAATTTAGGAGTAGCCTTAAACTATTTTGGAAAGGAAGTCATTATTCTTGATGGCAATCTTACCACACCTAATGTTGGTTTACATCTTGGAGCTCCAATTGTCCCTGTAAGCTTGAATCATGTTCTTCTTGGAAAGGCAAAGGTGTCAGATGCAATATATGAGCATGAGTCCGGGACTAAAATTATCCCTAGTTCTTTGAGTGTTAGAGAATTGAGAAGATTGAATCATAGTAAATTGAAAGATGTTGGAAAGAAATTAAGAAAGATGGCTGATTATGTTATTTATGACTCTGCTGCTGGTTTAGGAGAGGAGGCTATTGCTTCTATTGAGTCTGCTGATGATATCATTATCGTTACTAATCCTGAGATTCCCGCAGTTACTGATGCTTTGAAAGCTAGTAAGTTAATTGAGCAACTTGGTAAAACTGTAAGAGGAGTTATTGTTACAAGAGTAAGAGGAGTGAAGACTGAAATGCCTATTGCTAATATAAGGGAGATGCTTGAGTTGCCCATAATTGGAGTTATTCCTGAAGATAGGAATATGCAATCAGCTCTTGTTTTGAAAGATGCTATCATACATACACATCCAAAAAGCAAAGCTTCAAGAGCTTATAGGATGATTGCTGCAAGAATAATGGGTAATAATAGTTATAAAGAAAAAGTTGGAATATTTGAAGGGCTTTTTGACTGGTAATTAAAAAAAAATTTAAATTTTAGCGTTAATTTTATATAATCTGTTTTTTGCAAGGTTATATGAAAATACTTACAAATACTAACTTTCATTCTGCTGGAGGAATTGCTAAATCTGCTGATGAACTTGCGCGTTATTGCAGGAGAAATAATCTACCATTAGTATTAGTTGGTGCTGATCCCCAAGCTCAATTTAGCAGATCAGTTAATGGTTCCGTAGTTACTTATCGTTTACCTGTTGGAAAGGGTATTGAAAATTCTAGACAAGTATATTCTTCAGCTCAAAATCTTAACGACCTGCATGGTAATTTAAGCCAGTTGAAAGATTCATTAAATTATATACTCTCTCAAGAAAAACCAGATATAGTATTAACTCAAGGCACTTTTTATGCTCCATGGATGCTACATCACGTTGCTAAAACTAAGAAAATACCAACTGTAGTTGCTTATGCAGGTATATTGACTAAAGAAGAAGCACACGCACCTAGACCATTACTTTCTATTTTCGAAGCTATGGAACAAGAATTTAATGAGGCATCTAATTTCTATATTTTTCCTTCTAGATTAACTAAGACTGAAGTTGAGAAAATATTTGGAAGATCTTTAAATGATTCTTCCAGAGTCATACCTAATGGAGTTTCTCAAGAATTTTTTGAGAGAAGAAAAGTAGGGTGTCAGAATGAGGGAATTGGGTTTGTTGGTCGTAATCATGAAATAAAAAATTTAGAATTTCTTTTACAATTGGCAGATAACTTAAAAGGTAGCAAAAATAATTTTAGTATTAGCGCAGTTTCAAATATTAGGGAAGGCGAACCTATTAGATCCCAACTTACTGAGAGAGGAGTAAGTATTCATGATTCTATGGGTCTGAGGGAGCTGAGAGATTATTATCATAGTAATGGAGTTGTTATAAGTCCTTCACATTTTGAGACTTATGGGAATGTTCCTCTTGAATCTGTTTCTGCTGGAACTCCTGCATTGGTAAGTAAGAATATGGGCGTTTCAGAAGTTTTTCAAAATTTAGGTTTATCTAACTTAGTTGTTGATTTTAACAATGTTTTAGAAGTAATAGCTAAAATTAGAGAAGTAAATACGGAGAGAATAAGTGGAACCGTTAAAAGCGCAATTAGAGATTCATTAAGTTGGCCAAATATTGTTGATCAATATCTTAATTTTGCTAGAGAGTTAACTTCTTAACGAATCTTACTACCTTCACTTATATCTTCATCTGGTGTTAGAATAGTTACATGAGAATCATCATCGTTAACTGCTGCTAAAAGCATTCCATTGCTTTCTACTCCTCGCAGGGTTGCAGGTGCTAGATTAGTTATGAAAACTGCTTTCTTTCCTTGTAGTTGTTCTGGTTGGTAATGATTTCTTAGACCTGCCACAATTGTTCTTTTATCGTTATTGCCTAGGTCTACTTCTAGAACATATAATTTATCTGCATTTGGATGATTTTTTACTGAAAGAATTTTACCTATTTTTAAATCTAATTTTGAGAAATCATCATAGCTTACTTTAGGAGAATTTTCTTTTGTTGGCTTTTCAGGAGCAATTGTAGTTATTTGTTTTGTTTCTTGATGCTTAGTCTTTACTTCACTCTTTTGTGCTTTTTGTTTAGGCATATCATCTATTGGAGAAGGAGATTTATCAATCTTTCTAAATAGTATCTCAGATTTCTTTATCTTTGAGACTTTTAATGGATTTTTTAAAGATTCTAAAGAAATATCGAAATTGAATGTTTTTGATATCTTTTCTGCAGTTCGAGGTATAAATGGAGATAATAATATTGAAACATCTTTTATTCCATTTGATAGTTGGTAAAGAACTTTCTTGTCTTTTGTCTCCCAGGGCTTCTTATTCTGTATGTATTCATTTAATTGATCTATGAATGAAAAGATTTCATTTAATGCTTTGTCAAATTCTAAATTTTCTAAATAATTATTTACTGCTTTAACAGTTTTATCAGATTTTATTGGTGTTGTTTTTTGCAAACCATACATTTCTGCTAGAGTTGAAACCCTGCTTACTAAATTACCTAATTTGTCTGCTAATTCATTATTATGTCTATCTATGAATACTGATTCTGAGAATTCACCATCTTGTCCGAAAGGAGTTTCTCTGAATAGAACATAACGAAGAGAGTCAACACTGGTTTTTTCTACTAAATTATTTATTCCAACTGCGTTTCCAGCAGATTTTCCTATTTTTGCTCCTTTTATTGTAAGCCAGCCGTGTGCAAATAGTTTTTTTGGTGTTTCAAGGCCTAGAGAAAATAGAATAGCTGGCCAGATAACTGCGTGGAACCAGAGAATATCTTTTCCTAATATTTGAATGTCTGCAGGCCAGAATTTCTTAAATTGTTTTGAATTTTCTAAGTATCCTATTCCTGTTAGATAATTTGGAAGTGCGTCAAACCAAACCCAGCTAACATGTTTTTTATCAAAGGGAAGAGGTATTCCCCAAGAGAAGCTTGATCTTGAAATTGATAAGTCTTGTAAACCTTCTTTGACTCTATTTATTATTTCTTTTTTTCTGCTTTCTGGCGAGATAAAATCTGGATTGTCTTTATAGAATTTAAGAAGTTTTTTCTGATATTTTGAAAGCTTGAAAAAATAAGATTCTTCTTTTAGTTTCTCTATCTTGACTTCGTGTATTGGGCAACAACCTTCCTTTAGATCTTTTTCAGTGTAGTAAGATTCACAGGCTGTGCAGTAAAAACCTTCGTAATATCCTTCATATATATCTCCCTTTTTATGCACTTCAGAAAGAATTGTTTGAACAACTTGTTCATGGTCTTTGTCAGTTGTTCTTATGAATCTATTGTAATTTATATTTAATAGCTTCCATGTTTCTTTGAATTTAAGAGTAAGATGGTCTGCAAATGTTTTAGGAGATTGTCTTGCTCTTTCTGCGCTTTCTTCCATCTTTTTACCATGCTCATCTGTCCCTGCAAGAAAGAAAACTTCTTTGCCTAAAAGAGTATTCCATCTAGATAAGATGTCTCCAGCTATTGTCGTGTACGCTGTTCCTATATGTGGTTCTGCTGAGGGGTAATATATAGGAGTAGTTACATAAAATGTATTTTTGTTTTTCATAAAGAGAATATGGCTGAAATGTATAAAAACGTTTGGTATTTCATGTTTTGTCCTTTTAACAAGATTTAAAAATAACTTTTGGAAAAACTTAGCTAAAGTAAGGTTGTTACATTACATGTAACAAGGTTTAAAAAGCGTTTTTTCTAGAAGTAGTTATGGTTAAAGGATTAACTCATTATTTAAGAGAAGCTTGGAAACATAGAGATAGAGAAAGCACTCAGACTAGATTGATCGAATGGAGAGCTTCTGAAGCGGTGCAGGTTGTTGACAAGCCTTTGAGATTAGATAGAGCTCATGCTTTAGGATATAAGGCTAAGAAAGGCTTTGTTGTTGTAAGAGTTAGAGTAAAGAGAGGTGGAAGACAGAGACCTAGACATAAGCACGGTAGAAAATCAAGAAAACAACATGTAAGAAAAGTTTTGAAGATGAGTTATCAATGGGTTGCAGAGATTAGAGCACAGAATCATCATAAAAATCTTGAAGTTTTAAATTCATATAATATTGGTAAAGATGGAAAGTATTATTTCTTTGAAGTTATATTAGTAGATCCTAGTAAACCTGAAATCAAGAGCGATAAAGAAATGAGTTGGATTTGTGATGAAGCTAATAGAAATAGAGCTTTGAGAGGATTGACAAGTTCTGCTAAGAAATCAAGAGGTCTATCTACTAAGACAAGAAACTTGAAGGTAAGACCAAGTGCAAGAGCTTGGGGAAGAACTGGTAAGTAATTAGTTGTAATTATAAAGTTTAAAGAAATATTTAATAAATAATATTTTCTCTTGATTTGATGCAATCTTATTATGTTGATTCTTGTATTTATCTCAATTTGTGGAGGAAAGAAGTTGCTTTTGATGGTTTTAAATTTTGGAAAATTGCAGAAGATTTCTTTAAATTTGTAGATGGGAATAATGCAATAGTTTATTATTCAGGTTATTTGTTGAAGGAGTTGAGTTTTTTGTTGGACGATTCAGAGATTAATAAAAAGATATTATTATTTAAGAAATCCTCTAATTTTAAGAAGATATCCTTGTCTTTGGAAGATTATGAATTAGCCAGAAAAATAGAAGTAAAAATAGATTACGAATTGGGATTTTTTGATATAATTCATATGCTTTTAGCAAGAAAAAATGATTCGATATTAATTACAAGAGATAGAAAATTAATTGAGATATCTGAGAGATATAATGTTAAGGCGGCTAAACCTGAGGAATTATTATAATTTAATCTCCGAAATTGTTTAATTCATTTAAATTAAATTTTTCTTTAGATAGCTTTTTTCTTACTTTTCTTATTTGTTCAACAGAATCTTCCCCATTCCAATTGATAGTGCCTACTTCTTTTTCCCAAACAAATCTTCTTACTGCATCCCTTATCACATCGGCTCTGTTCGCATAAATTCCTGATTTGACTAGTAAGTCTATTCTTTTTATCAAAGCAGAGTTCATTCTTATCTGTAGAGTGTCCATTACCATAACATTACTATTGTAATGTATGTATTTAAAGGTTATTGAGCGTTATTTCTATATAAGTTAATGAGTTTTTAATGATTTTTCTTAATGTCAAGATTCTGAAGAATCTTGAGCATCCGAAAAACGAGTGCTTTGCACATCGTTTTCCTGATTTAAAGTAGTAAATGCTAAGGTTTTTATAGGGTGATTTTTTCATTCTGTTCCA
>JBBSXN010000005.1:331122-362486 GCA_038045765.1 Nanobdellota archaeon
ATTTAAAGTAGTAAATGCTAAGGTTTTTATAGGGTGATTTTTTCATTCTGTTCCATGAAAACAGAAATTCAGAAAGAAATAGAACGTTTGGATCACGCTGGAAAAGGTCTTTTACAGTCTTTAGTTTTAAGCGATGAGCTGACAGTTCCAGGAGAACATAGAAAGATAAAACTTCTTGGCGCTCCTGGAGAAGGAAAAGGCACTTTAGCTAAAAATGTAACTCCCATCTTAAGATTTGGAGTTATGGAAGGTTCTGGATTAATAAGAAGACATTTAGGTAGCTTACCTGCAGATCAGAGAAGAGAAGTTGAAGCTGCTTTGAGCGGTAATGGAAAAAGTACTTTAGCACCTGATGATGTAGTTTTAGGTTTTTTTGATAAAGAGTATGGGTTAATTCAAGCTGAGTTGAGAGGGGACGGTGCTAAGATTAAGGGTCATCTTTACGATGGTTTGCCTAGAAATGGATATCAAGCCCAGCAGTTATTAAAAAGAGGTCTTAAGTTTGATGCAGTAGCGCATTTACAATCTGATCCATATACTCCATTGATAAGACAAAAACAAAGAGCAGTTGAAGATTTACTAGAAACTGGTAAGCATAGACCTGATGCTTTGAAGGCTGAAAATAGATTAATGGAATATGAAAATAATCTTCCTGGCTTGTTAGGAGTCTTACCTAATATGACTGATAGATTCTTTGTTTTATTAACTGATGATGCTCCATTAGTTACCGCTTATAATTTCTTTGTTAAAGCTTCACCACAAGGAGATGGTTTAAAGCCTAAGCATGTAGAAAGTGTCTCAGATCAGCTTAGAGATATTGATAAAAAACGTGATGATTTATCTATAAAGAATTTGATGGAAAATTCTCCACATTATCACGGTGTGGTAAAATCTCAGATTGAAGAGTTTCAAAGTCAAATAAGAACTATTGAAGCTCAAAGACAACAGTATTTTGTAGAGGCTTGTAGAGCTTCTCATCACTGATTAATCTTCTTGATTTTTAGACTGATATTTATCTCTCTTTTCTTTCTCAATTGGGCAAGTCGGATTAAAACAGAATTCCCAAGGTCTTTTTGCTTTTCTTATTGCTAGAAGTTTTGGAAAGTTATCTGCTGGGCAAATTTTATTGTCTGCTTTTTTTATTAATGCGTTTGGTGGTAGTGAGAAAGTTTGCTTGCAGGCAGGATAAGCTGAGCAGGCAATAAAATAGCGTCTTGATTTTCTATTGAATAGAATTCTTAATTTTCCATTTTTACAAGTTGGGCAGAGGATTAGTTCATTTTGCTCATTCTGTTCTTTTCTTAAGTCTTGTAAACCGTGAGATAAATCTAAGCCAATCTCTTTTTCTTTTGATTTGAATTCCTTTGATATGTCTAAGATTATCTTTTTTGCTTTTTCTATTAAATTATCTTCTTTTATCTTAAAGTCTTTATCAGATTCTTGTATTTTCTCCATTTCTTCTTCTAAAGAACGAGTAAGATTTTCATCTATTATGATTGAAGAGTGTTTTTCCAGAGTTTCTATTAATTGTATTCCAAGAGGAGTCGCTTGAATGCTTTTTCCATCTAGATACCCTCTATTGAATAAAGTATCTACAATCATAGAACGTGTCGATTTAGTACCTAGATTTTTCTTTTCTAATAATGTAACTAATGAAGCGGGAGTGTATCTATTTGGAGGCTGTGTTTTCTTTTCTTCTATTTCTATTTTATTTATTTTAGTTTTGCCAGATAAGTCTGGAAGATTTGTTTCTTCAATAAATGAAGGATATATGTTTGCCCAGCCCTTATCTATTATTTTTAGACCTGAAAGTGTGAATTTTAATTCTTCTTTTGTTTTCGGAGAGATTGCAGTTAAAATTATTCTTTTATTCGCTGTTTTTAAATCAGCAGAGAAGCAGGAGATGAATCTTTTAGCTATTAAATTGTATAATTTTTCTTCCTGTTCTGGAAGCTTTTTGAATTCTCCAGTTGGATAAATTGAAGGGTGTGCTGGGTCTGACTTCATTCCTTCAATTGGTTTCTTTCTTGTTGCTAATTTAACTTCAGGGAATCTTTTTGAGAGTTTTTTTAATATTTCTAAGGGTTTTATTGCATCAGGGATTTTTTGAGAGCTAGTTCTTGGATAGGAAATAATTCCATCTAAATAGAGTTTTTGAGCTAGTTGGAGAGTCTGCGATGGAGAGAATTTCAACATTCTATATGACTCTCTTTGTAGTGTTGTTAAATCAAAGGGATGTGGGGGAGGAGTTAATTCTTCTTTCTTTTCAGTGCTTGCAGTTCCTTCAGTAATATTATCAAACTTTTCTAGTTCTAATTTATTAAATATGTCTTTTGGATGCTTTAATGTAAGTGTTAAAGGTTCTTTATTTGGATTGCTGGTAATTGCAGAGGCTTGCCAGTATGGTTCTGACTTGAATGAGGATATCTCTTTTTCTCTATCTACAATTATTTTTAATGCTGGCCCTTGAACACGACCTATTGATAATATCTTAAATGAACCAGAAGTTTTAATTGCAGACATTAAAGCTCGCGATAAGTTAATACCATATAACCAGTCAATTATATGTCTTGATTCTCCAGCATATGCATTCCCCCAGTTTACTGAAGGCTGAGTGTTGTTAAATGATTCAATTAATTCATCTTTTGTAAGAGTAGAGTATTTCATTCTTTTTGCATCTTTTTGATTGCATATAAAACGAAGGACATTCCAGCCTATTACTTCTCCTTCTATATCATAGTCCGTTGCTACAATGAATTCAGAACATTTAACTGCTAGTTTTTTTAATAGTGAATAGTATCTTTTTGTAAATGCTGCTGAACTGTTTTTGAAGCTAGGTTCCCAGATTAAATCAAATACTGGCCAGCCTTTTTGTCCTTTTACATAAGTGAGGTTGAATAAATGTCCTACTGCAGAAGCTACATAGATTGTCTTTCCATCTTTTTCTAATTCATAGTAGGCAACGCCTTCTTCCATGTATTTTCTTGGCTCTCCTATTGCATCTGCTATCTTTTGTGCTGCTTGAGGTTTTTCAGTTATTATTAAAATTGCATTTGACTTACTTATTGAACTAGGTAATGAGGTTGCTTTTTTCTTTCTTGCTCTTTTTGGCTTTTCTTCATAGCTTTCTTCTAAATTTAATGCAGGAGTTGGCTTTCCAGGGCTTTCAATAGTTACTAGGTCTGAAAATTTAGGCTTTTCTTTTACAGCTTTCTCTACAGTATGCTTTACATCTCCAAGAGGAATAAAATCTTTTATTACCATTTTATTTGTTCATTACCGAGATATTTAAATTATATAGATGTTTTGAGTATAAAACAGACAGACTTAAAAATACCTTTGATTTTAAAGTGCTTATGAGGGGTGTTAAAGAGAATGTTCAAGAGGTATTTGAAAAGCCAGCTAGTCATGCGAATATAAGTTTAAGACTAAATAATTATGGAGATATTTTCTCTAGTTTTGATCCTAGAATTTATTCTGAGAGGGCGTTGTCAGGAGATTTTCTTGAAGAGGCCAAAATGGCTAGTAGAGATAAAGTTTCTGGAGGATTAATTTTACAACTTATGGTTCCTAGCAAAGGAAGAAATGAAAGTGATGAGAATCTGATAAAGAGGAGATTGAGAGAGCATTTTAGAAAACATTATCTTATGCTTGTGCGAGATATGAAATTGACTAAGGAAAGAGGCATATTGATGACTTTTGCAGGAGTTTTATTTATTGCCATCGCAACTTATATTTCTACTTTAAATTTTGATACTTTCCTTTCTCATTTTGCTATTGTTCTTCTTGAGCCTGCTGGTTGGTTTACTGCTTGGACAGGTCTAGATGAAATATATTATACTGTAAGGCAGAAAAAACCAGATCTTGATTTTTATGAAAAGATGAGCAATGCTGAAATGTTGTTTATAGGGTATTGATTCTGTAAAGTTTATAAAAATAGAAGATATTAGTTTATTATATGAAAGAAGAGAATATCAAACTTAGCAAGAAAACAATACGTGAAATAAAAGAAGCGAGAAAAAGAATAAAGCAAGGTAAATTTTATACGCACGAGGAAGTCATGAGAAGACTTGGTTTGCAAAATTAATTAAATCTCAATTATCCTTCCTTCTCTTCCCACATTAATCACTCGCGTTTTACCCATTTTACCTTCCATTCCTGATGCTTCGTGAATATGTCCGTGAAGAAGAAAATCTGGTTTGAATTGTTTTATTGCTGAATTAATTGCTTTGCTTCCTGGAATACCTGAGAATTCTGAAGGTGAATTACTTGGATGCATGTGAGTCACCATTATCTTCTTTTCAATTCCCTTTAGAGAGTCATGTGCTTTCTTTAGATTTTTGAATATTTCTTTATCATTAGATATTGCTCCTGGTCCAGGGCCTTCCGCACCTCCTGCTCCAAAGAATCCGATATCTTCATATCTAACTGCGTAGCCGTGTATGTTTTTTACACCGTATAAATTAGCAAGAAAATCAACTGTGGCGAATGAATCCCAATTTCCTGGAATTAATAGGACTTTTTTGTTTTTGTCTTTAAAGGGTTTTATTATATTGTTTGTTTTAGTAAAACCAAGTATATCTCCACATAAAATAACTAAATCTACATTTTCTTTTTCTGCTCTATCAGCTAGTTTCTTGGCTGTTCTTGATTCTCCATGAATATCTGATGCAGCTAAAATCTTAAATTTCTTCCTCATATATTAGTTAGATTTTCTTATGTTATAAGTTTTTGGTTCTCAATAAGTCTTAAATATAGAAGTTTCTTTATTATATTATGGAAGAAGAGGTTAATCAAAAAAGAAGTCATAAGCATTTAATCTTGGGGATAGTGCTAGTTGTAGTTCTTTTTATAGGTGCTTTTCTCTATTTTGCTTTAGTTGGAGTTGATTATTCTTCTAGATATAGTGATTATGAAAAGTCTGGGCAGTTAGTTAACCCAGTTTCTAAATTAAGTACTGAAGAGGCCGTTGATAATTTTAATGAGGATTTCATTTATTATATGTTATATCAGATAGGATTCTATAATTTAAGAGAGAATGCTTTAACTGGAGATAAACCAAGAATTTTAATTTATGCTGATGAAGATTTCTATTCTGCAGAGATAAATAAGGGAGAAATTATTGTTAGTAACGAGAAAATAGGTAATCCTGATGTTATTATAAGAACAAGTAAGCTTGAAGGAGTGCTGATGCTTAAAGATTCTAGTTATATTATTGAGTCATTTAACTCAGGTAAATCGAATATAGAACTCGTTGCTGATAAATCAAGTTTATTTTCAAAAGGATATCTGAAAATTTACAGTAAACTTACTGGAAAAAGTGTGACTGGAAATATAATTAGAATTTATTCTGGATAGATTAAATCTTTACAGTGAAAGACATTTACCATTTATGCAAGGCTACAGAGAATTGTTACTGAATTAGATAACAAATTTGCAGAAAAGTTTAAAAGCGTCTGTTGTACTCAAATATATAGGTTGTATAGTATACAACTGAACAACACCAATATGAAAGACAACTTCGATATATTCTTCAGACGGAAACCTGCTTTGATGCTAGTTGCATTGAAGAAAATGACTAGAGCAAGGTATGGAAGCATACTTGCAAAAGAAGTAGATTGTACTTATTCTCATGCTGTTAAAATATTACAGAGCTTGGAAAGACTTGGACTTGTTTTGTTCCAGAAGCAAGGAAGAACAAAACTTATCAAATTAACAAAGAAGGGACTGGAAATTGCAGATAATATAGAAAATATAAAGAGAAGTTTGAGTTAGGATTAGTTTTTAATACATTATATATTTTTTAAGAGTAAAATAAGAACTTATTATCTACTATATACCAACAAGATTACTTGATTATCTTTTCACATAATGAAACATTTCTTTGCTATTATTTATTTAAGATATTAGTTTATCTATTCCTTTTATTAAATCTTTTTGATCTGAGACTTTTTGTGCTAAGGAATAAACTAAACCTTTATGATTTGTACTGAATCTGTATAAACTATATTTACCTTGAGTTTTATCATTAATATCTTCTCGATATAATCCATCAAATATTAAAGAAGAAGTGTTGTCTTTTCTAGGTTTAAATTTTATTGGACCTTCTTTAAATCCTTTATATACAAAAACTTTTTCAAGCTTTTCAACTGGGACATTTTCAAATTCATATGTTCTTCCTTCAACTGATTCTCTTTTTATTTGTCTTAATTTTTCTTCTTGATCAATCGAATATATAATCGCTAGAACAGAACCATTATTAGTAGATATATATAATCTTGAACCTGCATTTCTTTTTGCGGGTGTTGGTACTTTATCCGTATTTTTTTCTCCAGTTTGAGATTGAATTACACTGGCTGGTCTTTCTATTGTAACTACCATGTTAAATTCTAAATGACCCCGATGGGATTTGAACCCACGACACCTGGATTAAGAGTCCAGTGCTCTAACCAGGCTGAGCTACGGAGCCATATAGGTTTGATTAAAATGAGATTTATAAAGATAGTGTTAAATGCTGAAGTCATATTGGTGTCCAACTCTATAACTTAATGGGCCTTCCATATTATGAAAGCCTAGTCTTTCCCCAATTATAATTTCTAAACCTACAAATCCGTCTTTTCTAATTTTTTCTCCTGGCTCTGCGAACATTGGATCTTTGTAAACTTTTCTTTGACCAAAATAGCTAAGTCCATGCGTTATTGATACTGGAAGTGGTTCTTCACTTGCAACAACTTTGAAATCGATCATTTTCTGAGTTTCTCCACATATACAATCCAACATTTGAAGATGTTTTATTTTTTTATCAGGATCATAAATTTTTCTCATTGGTCCACTTTCTTCGATAAATACTTTTCCCATTGTTTATTCTTCATTAGAACTAGTCTTTTAAACCTTTGTATTTGTTACTACTTTTAGGTTACTTATGAATTAGAAAATTATCTGTATTTTCTCCAAGTGTGAGTGCATTTTAGACACTTGTAGAATTTTGTTTCTGATTCATCACCTGAACGGGTTTGGACAGTCCAGAAATAACACTTTTTATGTTTGCACTCAGGGCATTCCATATCAATTATAGGATATATATTATCATCTCCTTCCTTTACAACAGCTATTGAATCATGTTTCTTTATTTTTTCAGATACTTCCATTTTAGGTTTCTTTCCAGTCTTAGTTCCACAGGCAGCACAAACTGCTTTACCATCCTTTACTATTATCATACCCCTACATTTATGACAAAATTCCATAGTTCTTTTATAGAATATTAGAGTATTTTAAGGTTGCGGTTATTGAATTATTATGTCAAGAAGCTTGACATAACGAAATTATTATAAATCCTTTCTCCCTATTTATGATTGTGAGAGAGATTAAAAAGTATAATTTTAGGCTTCGTCATGTGCGTCTTTCTGATGCAAGGGTTTTCTTTGAGTCCGAACAAGATAAAGAGGCTAAGAGAAATTTTATGAGAACTCCTAAAAATATTAAAGAAGTTGAAAAAGATATTAAAGAAGACATTTTACAGTATAAAAATAAAAAGCCTTCTTCAGAAAAATTTACTATTGAGGTGGATGGAAAATGTGCTGGATGGATTAAAATAAATCAATTAAATATGTCTTTCTTTGAACATAAAGCTAAAATCGATTTTTGTCTTCATCCAGATTATAGAGGTAAGGGGATTATGACTAATGCTGTTAAAGAGGTTGTAGATTATGCTTTTAAGAAATATAAATTGAAAAGGCTTGAAGCATGGACTAGAACATCTAATAAAGTTGTTTCAAGTTTAAATAAGAAGTTAGGTTTTAAGCTTGAAGGAGTATTGAGAAAAAACAAGTGTAAAGACGGAGAATACTTGGATGATATGGTTTGGGCAATTGTTAGATAATTATTTACAAAACCCTCTCTGGCTTTCAGGTCTTGAGAGTTCGAAGAAGATAAGTTTTATCCAGCCCAAATAAGGTATTCTTGCTACTGCTTTACCAAGAAGTCTATCGTCTGGGATTGATTTTTCTATATCTAATTGACTTGGATTGTTGTCTCCTTCTGTTTGTGTCGGTCTTTCACTTATTTTTCTATGTATAATTGGATTTTTTGTATTAGCTAGGAATATTATTACATCTCCTAAATTATAGTCTGCATAACCATATACTAGAATTATATCTCCTTTATTTATTCCGTTTTTAAAAGAGAACTCTGAGAAAGTTTCTTTATCTATATTGAATTGTTCATATTTCACACCGTTTGAATTCCACCAGCTTTCAAATCCAGAGGAGTGGTACATTGAACAGGATTCAACAACAACCAATGGTAATGGAGCTCCTGTTATGAATGATAGGGAAGGGAAGATTATGAATTTAATTAAAATTACTATAAGAATTAGAGAAATTATCCAAGATTGCCAGGTATCCTCTTTTAGGAATTTGTAGAATCTCTTTGCTTGCTCTTTTACACTCATTTATTATTCAAGAGAAGAATGCTTTTAAGTGTTGTGAATTATGTTATTTTAGTTTTATAAACGAGATTTAAATTGTCTTTTTCAGTATTAAGATTTTCTGTACCTTTTATCTTAGATATGGCTTCCCAGACAGTTAGTTCTTCTACGACTCTTTGAAATTTTGCTTGACTTTTTAGCCATTCTTTAATATTTGAATATGCTTCATCTACAGTAGCTTGTACATCTAAATAATCTGGCCAGAATCTATTAATTTTAAGCAAGTCTGCGGCTGCGCCAACTGAATAGGAACAGAAAGTTTTACTTTCACCTAGAGCTTCAATTGCTTCATGTCTAGGTACAATTGCTGGATCCTCCCTCATGCAAAATCTTAGATTTCTTACAGCAACTGCTCTTTCAAGGTCTTGCTGATAATCAAATTGTCCAAGTACAAATGCTGCTTCATGTCTTACTATTGGATTTTTATGTAAATGCAGAACTAAAACAGAATCTGTTAATGCTTTCCATCTAAAGTCTGCATCACTTGATCTCTCTAGAAGTTTGTCGACTCCTTTTCTAGTGTAATCTTGAACCCAATCCAGATTAACTTTAGCAGATTCTCCTAAATTTCTAGCTAACATGAAGCTATTAAAAGAATAATCAATATTACCTACTGGGATCATTATACTCTTAATGACTTGCATCAACTTTATTAATTATGCGCCGTGCGGGAATTGAACCCACCTCTCAAACTTGGGAAGCTTGAATTCTACCGATAAACTAACGGCGCATGTTAAAAATGAATAAGGTAATGTTTTTAAAAGCTCTTTGTGGCTATTAATTGTGATCCCGTAGTTCAGCCCGGTTAGAACGCTGCTCTGATATCCATTTTTAAGTCAGGACGGCAGAGATCCCAAGTTCAAATCTTGGCGGGATCATATTTTATTTATGTCAAGATTTTTGACAGAAAATCACATACTTTAGTGTGTGATGAATCTTGAGCATCCAAAGCACGAGTGCTTATGTCAAACCACATACTTTAGGATGTGGTGGCACATCGTGCTTTTGATATAGAAATTATTATGAAATAATTTTATCCTAGGGAGAATTCAAACAAAAGGCTTTTTTCTTGAATTGAATAACCTTTCAATGGGAGGTTAATAGGTAGGTTGTTTGTGTAGATCTTTGTTTTTCCAATTGCCTTTACTTCATATCCCGATTCTGTTTTTGATACGAATATGTCTTGTGGAGATTGAATTCCAGGTGCCGATATTTCATATATTACTTTATCTGGAAGTCTTCTAATATTTGTTTTTGCTTCTGTTCTTGGGAATTTTGACATTTTATCTATTTGTTCTTCGGTGAGAGTTTGTGCTTGTTTTACGGTTTTTTTAACTACTTTTTTTTGAGCCATTGGAAGACCTATTTTGATTTTTATTCCATTTGGAAAACTTTGTATTTCAGGAGTATTAGATTTATCTTTATTACCTAATTGAGAAGTCATACTTTTAATTATACTCTGCATTACAGAACTTATTATCTTATCAGTTATACCTTGATTCATTGGCATTTCGTTTGGATTTGATTGTGTGTTTTCATCAGTTCTACCAAGCATTCCAAAGTTTCTCATTTCTTCTACTGGATCTATATATGAAATACCGCAGTGAGGGCAAAAGCTGTAATTTTCATTTATGTATGAACTACATGCATCACATTTCACTTCTTTCTTTGATTTTTTCTTGAAGAACATTGATTTATAGAGTAATGTTAAACTTTTAAACTTTGTGTAAGAAAATTTGCTATTTTTCTTTTAGGTTATGCGCTTTTGATGACAGAAATCTTTAAATACTAGTATATACCTGTTGTGTATACATGACGGATATATTTGATACAACTATTCTATGTAAGAATTGTCATCTTAAGATGAAGCCAGGAGTCGTTAGCAGAGAGGGATTTGAACTACGTGCTGTTAAATGTGATAAATGTAAAGATACTATAATTCACCCAGGAGATTTAAATGGAATGCAGAATTTCCAGCATTTACGTGGTAAGAACTTTCATGTTAAATTGAGAATGGTTGGAAATAGTCATGCGATAAGTATCCCGAAAGAGATAGTTGATTTTATGAACGAAAGACATAAAAACATGAGAAAGCAGATGGACGACATGGTAAGGTTATGTTTTGAAGATTTTGATACTTTGAAAGTTAGTTTTCATGATGAAGATGCAGGAGATGAAACATGGAAGTGAAAATGAAAAATAATGAGGTTAGATTAAAGGTAGTTGAAGCTTTACAGGATGATGCATATAAAGGAATTGCAAGAATTGATCCTCAGCTTATGAAGATGCTTGGATTAAATAGGGGAGATGTTATTGCTATTAAAGGAGAGAGAGAGACCATTGCTTTGGTCGATAGAGCTTATCCTGCAGATGTAGGGGAGCAGATAATAAGAATAGATGGATTGATTAGAAGAAATGCAAAGACTGGAGTTGGAGAGTTTGTAGTTGTGGCTAAATCAAATGCAAAGCCCGCAGTTAAAGTTTCTATTGCTCCTGCTCAAGCAGGAGTTATGGTTCAAGGAGATCCTGAATTATTTAAAAATGGATTACTTGGAAGAGCAGTTTTGAAAGGAGATATTATTTCACTTGGAGGAATGCATAGAAGAGGAAATAATATGCAAGAAGGATTTCCAGATTTTCTTGGAGATTTAAATGAATTGTTTGGAGCTAATTTAGGATTCTCAGGATTTCAACAGATAAAATTTGTTGTTGTTTCAACTTCTCCAGCCAATGCTTGTGTTATAACTGAAGAAACTGAATTAATTGTAAATGCAAAGTCAGTAGAAGTAAGTGAGGAGAGCGTTCCAGATGTTACTTATGAAGATATTGGTGGATTAACAGATGAAGTTAAAAAAATAAGGGAGATGGTTGAGTTGCCATTGAAACATCCAGAAGTTTTTGATAGATTAGGAGTTGAACCTCCTAAAGGAGTTTTATTACATGGTCCTCCAGGAACTGGAAAGACATTGCTTGCAAAAGCAGTTGCAAATGAAAGTGAAGCACATTTCATTCTTTTGAATGGACCTGAAATTATGAGTAAGTTTTATGGTGAAAGCGAGAAGAAGATAAGGGATATATTTGATGATGCTGATAAGAATGCTCCTTCAATTATATTTATAGATGAAGTTGATGCGATAGCTCCTAAGAGAGAAGAAGTACAGGGAGAAGTTGAAAGAAGAGTTGTTAGTCAATTATTAACCATGATGGATGGTTTGAAATCAAGAGGAAGAATAATTGTAATTGGAGCTACTAATAGAATAAATAGTATAGATCCAGCTCTAAGAAGACCGGGAAGATTTGATAGAGAAGTTGAAATTTCAGTTCCGGATAAAAATGCAAGATTGAATATTTTAAAGATTCATACAAGAAACATGCCGTTACATGTTGATAAAAAAGATCCAAAAAGAAATGTTGATCTTATTGCTTTAGCTGGGAAGACTCATGGATTTGTAGGTGCTGATTTAAGTGCTTTGGCTAAAGAAGCTGCTATGAATGTTTTAAGAAAAATATTACCTGAATTGAAGATTGATGGAGATGAAGCTATTCCTAAAGAAGTATTAGATAAAATTATAATTGAAAGCGAAGACTTTGAATCTGCTTTAAAAGTTGTTAGACCTAGTGCGATGAGAGAGGTTCTTGTTGAAACTCCGAATGTCGGATGGAACGATATTGGAGGTTTGGATAAGACTAAGAGTGAACTGAAGGAAGCTGTTGAGTGGCCTATTAAAAGTCCTGAAGCATTTAAGAGATTAGGAATAAGAGCTCCTAGAGGAATTTTACTTTATGGTCCTCCAGGAACTGGAAAGACATTGCTTGCAAAAGCAGTTGCTAAAGAAAGCGAAAGTAATTTCATAAATGTGAAAGGACCTAGTTTGTTGAGCATGTGGGTTGGGAAATCTGAAGAAGGAGTTAGAAAAATATTTGAAAGAGCAAGACAGGTTAGTCCGTGTGTTATATTCTTTGATGAGATTGATGCACTTGCAGGTAGGAGAGGATTAGATGCAGGAAATAAAGTTACTGAAAGAGTATTGAATCAATTGCTTGCTGAAGTAGATGGGCTTGAAGGTTTGAAAGATGTTACGATAATCGGAGCTACTAATAGGCCTGATATGTTAGATCCAGCTTTATTAAGACCTGGAAGATTTGATAGAGTAATATTAGTTGATGTTCCAGATAGTGAAAGCAGGAAGAAAATATTTGAAGTTCATTTGAAGAATACGCCAATGTCTAAAGATGTTGATATGGTTGAGATGGTTAAATTGACTGAAGGATTTGTTGGTGCAGATATTGAATCACTTGTTAGAGAGGCAGCTATGAATGCTCTTAGAAAAGATATGGGTGCTAAAGAAGTAACTAGAGCTGATTTTGATGATGCTATGATGAAGGTTAAACCAAGTGTTTCAATAGAAACTGCGAAGAGGTATAAGAAATTAGAAGAATTGTATCTTAAACAGGTTAAAGCAGGAATGGAAGCCGGGCCACTTTATACAGGTTAATTATTTTGTATCTAATAAATCGTAGTTGTTCCTTAATCTAGTAAAATCTGCTTTGACATCTTTACCTAGTAATTCATATGCTCTTTTTCCATATCTATAAGTGGGTAAGGAAGTCATTGCTTCCCAGAAGTCAGCGATTTCTCTTTTTGTAAATCCTTCTCTTTCTCCAGTTTTTTCCATAAATTTCTGTACACCTGCATGCACAATTCCTTCTTCTCTTAATGTAGCTTCATCAGTTATTTGATAAGCTCTTTCTAAATTGAAGTTTTGAACATTCATTTCTTTTCTTATCTTTGCTTCTATCCACCTTATTGTATCTTCCGATAAATTAACGTGCAAAAGCTCTCCAAACGCGGATTGATATGAGTGAATGGCTTTATCATTGTTAATTATTATTCCTCTATTAAAACTCGAACTGGCTTTTATTTGATTATTCTCTTCATCAAAGGTCATATGTCTTTCAAAACTGCTTCCTATACCTGTAGGCTTTTTTATGTGAACCGTCTGATTTGATTCAGGCAAGGTAAAAGTTAAAGTCTTATCTTCAACTCCAGCAAAAAAAGCTTGGTAAAATGGAATCTTTCCTTGAGCAGGTACGTTTATAGGCAAATCTGGATGAATTATTCTCTGACCCCATGTTCTTGATTCTTTTGCCCCTAAATATTTGAATCCTGCTTGTATTATTCTGAATTGATGTTCGTAGAAGTCATCTGCTGTTTTTTCAGGTATATCAAATGAAGTTGTAGTTATTGTCTCTTCAAAAACTAAGTTTGTTGCTGTTGGATATTTAGATTTAACTAAAGACTCTAATTCTGCTCTTTCCTCTTTTGAAGGATCCCAGGGCTTTCTTGTATCTTTATGTATGAATGGTCTTTTGTTTTCTTTTATTTCTCTATTATAGAAAATTGTGTAAGGTTCTGTTTTTTCACCTGTAGGTATTAAAAAAGCTCCAGCTGTTAAGAGTGCCGCTAAACCTGCTATTGCATGTCTTCTTGTTAACTTCATATAAATTTGGCTTGAAATTGCATTTTAAATCTTTGCTTTCAAAGGTTTTTGGTCGGAATAGAATTGTTTATAAATATCTATTTTTCATATTATTTTATGGGTAAGGGAAATAATCGCACTAAAAGTTCGAAGAATATTGTAAATGTTGGTGAAAGAATGCAGGAAGATATGGCTGAAGTTCAGAGAAGATTAGAAGAAGGACATTATCGAGAGAAATTAAAGAAAGGACCTATTGATGGTTTAAGTGATTATGCTCGTAAAAAACGTCTGCAAGCAAATGCCTCTCAAGCTCAATCTGATATTATCGAAGTGACTAAAATGGTAGCACCAGAACTATCTCAACCTCAAGCAATTTTACCTTTTAGATTAGCACATTTTGTTTTTGCTCCTTTTCCAGATGCAAAGAGAGTCATAGATGGTCTCTTTACTTTAAATTATCTTTATCTTGATCCAGATGGAGGAGGATATAGATCTGCTTTTGCTCCAAAAGTAGTAAGGTCTTTTGATAAAATATCTACAGATATAGCCCTTAGAGAGTATTGTCATAAGTTAGTAACTGAAACGAGAGTTCCATATGGTTATGACTTATATTTGAATAATGAAAGCCGTGAAATATTTCTTGGAGATAGACATAGTCCTAGAGAAAAAGGATTAAAGCTTGTTGACAGATTTAGAACCTAAGGTTCTAAGACTCCTCTAAATTTTATTTTTTATTACCTCGTCGTAATTATTGTTTTATCTTTTAGGATTATAACTGTGTTTTCTGCTTGTGCGACTTTCCCTTTTCCTGATTCTATTAATTGAGGATATTGGTGTAAGAGACCTGCTTGTTCAATGTTTTTTAATGCAATTACTGAACGTGAACCGAATTTCTTATGAATCCAGCGAGTGCAGAAAGGAAGAGTTGAATAATTTTCTTTTATGTAAGCTAATACTTCTCTTGAAAATGAATCTCTTACATTTCCTTCTTTTACTATTGCATAAATGCTTGAAGGCTTTCCATCTCTTACTTGACCTAGACCAGTTGTTACGAATGGTTCTATAGCATATATTCCTGGTTCAAGAAGCATTTCTTGATGATTATCATAATTAGGGATGGTTACTCCTGCATGTAAATCATATTTCTCTATTGAGTGGCCCGATAAGTTTTGAATTGGTTGGAAACCTGTAGATTTTATTGTTTTTTCTATGATTGCTCCGATTTCTCTTATCTTAGTTTTTGTGCCTGCAATTTCACATGCTTTTTTTACTGCGTTTTCTGCTGATTCAATTAAAGATTGATTTTCTTTTGAATTTTCTAAATCTAGTGAGAAAGCAGTGTCGGCTACATATCCTCCAATATGAACTCCTATATCTACTTTTAATAAACCAAATGCTCTTTCTTCTGAATTAGGAAGAGGAGTGGCATGTGCGGCAACTTCATTTATTGATAAGTTTACTGGAAATGCAGGTTTTCCTTTTAATTCTAGAATTTTATTTTCTATCTTATCTGCTATTTCAACTAGAAGCATATCCTTTTTTATGAAAGAACGAGCGAATTTTATAGTTTCTTGAGCTATTTGACCTGCTTTTGTTAAATGAGCTATTTCATCTTTTGATAGGTTTGATGAATCTGATTCATCTGACTTAGCGTCTTTAATTGTAGGCTTCTTAATTGAGATTGCCTTTGAAGTACTATTCTTTCTGGAATTGTCGCTTGCAGTGTAGGAGTTTGTTGAATTGTAATCTTTTTCTGTCATTGTAAATTTATTGAATAGGGGTTTAAATAACTTGGCTAAATATGAGTTGTAAAGTAAATGACACCTATGCAACGCTAGAATTTTTTAACTATCTACAAGAGATTCTTCTACCATCCAAATCATATTCCATCTTCAACCAATCAAAGTTTAACTTGATTGCCTTGTTGCAGAATTCTATTGGTTGTAATTCATATTCTACGCCAAAAACAGCCTTATCTTGTTCAATGAAGAGTAAAAGAGATTCGCACTCATCATATTCAAAACATTGTTCATTTAAAGCAAAATCAAAATAATTAACCAATTCAGGAATTTGCTCTAGATCATTTTTCAAACCAACTGTTAATCCTCTTTTATGAGCTTCTTCTGCAAGCCATTTGTTATAATCCAATTGGTTTTGATAGGATAAATCAAATCCATTATCGTTTAGATAACCGTCCACATTATCTGGCTCAACACCATCACATCCTTTTTCTACTGCCAGATCTAATCTTTTTTTCATAATTGGTGCAAGCAAGTCAATTTTGGAAATGTCAAGCCATTTCTCATCTTCCCATCCTTCAAGAATTTTTCCCTGAACTTCATTTGGAAAATCATCCTTGTCAATTCTCCAGTTTTCATAACTTCCAGCACTAAAATAGCAAATAACCTTTATACCTTTGTTTTTCAATGCATTTATTACTTCTTTTGAATTATCAAATAAATCAAGATCATACATATCAACATCATAGTTTTGATTTATTGTTCCCTTCAATTGCCATTGCCAAGAGGTATTTGGTTTTGGCTTCCACCAAGAGATATTCACTGATTCTTCATCAGTTTGTATTTCTTTTGATTCTGATTTATTAGTTTTAACAACATCTATGCTTAAAACATTTTGTCCCGCAGTTATGTTTTCAATTGTTTCAGCTGGTGGTATCCCTATATCATCTCCTATTATTTTTTCTACAGTATATCCTACAAGCAAAATAATTCCTACAAATATTAATACTAACAACTCTTTTTTAATTTTCATTTTAATATTAGCATAATATCTCATTATTTAATTCTGTCTTCTAAGGCACTACCTTTAACAGACCTAAATTGATTAGCTTTTTGGGCTATTCTGTCTATATAAGAATAAGCTAAATATCCCTTAAATAGTCATCGTTAACTTAACATCTCAGCTAAATAGAAAGGTATTATAACTAGCTCGCATTGTATAATATATGAGGATAAGTCCTAGTCCTTATAGTTTTGAGAGTTATAGCGTAAGTGTTGTTAATTTAGCAGGTGGTAGGTTATATCATCTAGATATTTTGTTTAATTGTAGAGAAGATGCTTTGAATAGAGCTAATAATGAATGTCAGTTAAGTCCTGGAGAACAGAAAGGGCTTGCAAGGTTTTTAGATGATAGAGATAATCCTATAAGGTCTTTGGCTGAATGAGATTATTGATATAATAATTTTAAGTAAGAGGAGATTTTTATCTCTAATACGATATTAATGTTGTTGTATAAGTTAATAATTTTATGATGATTATCTTGATTATTGATCTTCTGGAAGTCTTGTCTTTAGTCTTCTTTCTTTTGGAACATGGTTTATGAGCTTTTCACCATTTGATTTTGCACAGCCTAGAAAATCGTCATTGTATTTTATTAGGTAAGTTCCATTTGGTACTTGGATTGGTAAATCGTATCCTCTAATCCATTCTTCGTAATCTATGTCAGTTATTTCAACTACATTCTTTTTAACTTGCTTGTTAAGAATTTGTGCTCCATCAAAGCTTAACCGCATGTCATGTTCTACCCTTATAAGATAAAGACCGATTGATTCTATTGGAGCTATTGTTGATAGTTCTTCTATTTCGTCTTTACTCATGCTTCCAGAGAAAGCGCGTATTTTCTCCTTTCCAGATTCAACAAGCAAATAGGGAAGCTCTTCTATTCCAAATTGCTCATTTAATTGCTCGACTATTTTTTTCTTTTCAGGTGATTTTATGAAATGAATGTTCATTTTTTATTCTCCTTTAATGCTTTTTTCATTATTTTTTCTAAAAGGGACTTTTTGTATACTCTATATTTTTCAGCTTCACCTTTAGCATATAATGATGCTTGCTTTTTTATTTTTGCATATGCCTCTTTTTCTTTATTATGAATTCTAAGATAATCTCTAAATAGTATAAATGAATTCCAAAAGGTGTTAGTTAGAGTAAGATGAATATGTATTCTTCTTTCTTTTCCTTGAGATCTTACTATTTTTTGAAGAAATATACTTGTGCTTGTTTTTGGATGGTTTGGAGTAGTTTTATAACTTAATATCTCTAACTTTTTTATAATCTTATTAACTTCTTTTACTGGAGTTTTTATAGCAATGTCAATTATTCCTTTACCACCTAATCCTGGAATAGATGTACTTCCAACATGTTCTATTTCTAGATTGGGAATAACTTTTGTTAATTTAGATTTTTCTTTTTTAAATAGAGTCGGATAGGTCTTACTGTATTTTTTGTATTTGTACTTATTAATTGTCATTTTACTTCCTCCAGGAGAGTTATTTTAGATACGAAGAAACCTTCACTGTCATTGTCTTGAGGGTAGATTCTGCATGTTTTCTTTACTTCTGGGTTGTATTCTTGGTTCTTCCAGCTAGTTACTCCTGGGCGAGATTTAAGTGGTAGATGGATTGATTCAACTCTAACTGGAAAGTTCTTTAGTGCGAAGTCTATAATGTCTTCGTTTTCTTCTGGGGAATGAGTACAGGTGCTGTAAACTAAAACTCCATCTTTCTTTAATGCCTTTAGTGCAAATGCAAGAAGTTTTTTCTGCATTCTTGATAAGTTTTCAACTACTTTAATATTCCACATAAGGAATGTTTTCGGGGAAGAACGAAGAGTTCCTTCACCAGAACAAGGAGCGTCTAACAAGATTTTATCAAATTTGTAATTTAACTTTGCTAAACCTGCACACAAAGCTACACCATCTTTTCTAGTTATTATTGTGTTTGTTGCCCCACATTTTTCAAGGTTTGAAGCTAAAATTCTTATTCTATCCATCTTTATATCGTTTGCAATTAATGTACCTGTGTTTTCCATTCTTGAAGCTATTTGAGTTGTTTTACTTCCTGGAGAAGCACACATGTCTAAAATGAATTCATTTGGTTTTGGATCAAGTGCTAAAACTGAAAGCATTGAAGATATTTCTTGGACGTAATAATAGCCAAGAAGGTGTTCTATTGAGTTTCCTAGCTCTCCTGGTTTTAAGTTTTGTTCTATTAAGATAATTTCAGGATAATCAGAATAGGGTTGTATAACATTCCATTTTTTCTTTAGTCTTTCCATTAAATCATGTGGAGATATCTTTAATGTGTTACATCTAATGAAGTTTTTTGGACCAGTATGTATAATTTCAGAGTATTTTTTAAAATCCTCACTATCTGTAAGCAGAGCTTTCATTCTTTCTTCAAATAACGGTTTCATTTCTGGGCGCATGATTATTAGAGAAAAATAGGGGTTTTAAGGGTATCTTTTTACTATTTAGAAAGGCAGATTTTACAAGCTTTGAATTTCTTACTAGTAAAGAATTTCTTACCATTATTACTTACTTTGTATTTTCTTTTTATTAATCTGCTAAATCTACATGATCTTAAGTGGTAAACTTTTGTCTCTGTTGAGCCTAAGAACTTGTATTTTGGAATGTTAAGCTTTTTCTTTTTTCTTTCAATATAAACTTTCTTTATGACTTCTTTATATTCAGGAACCATCACTTTTCTAATAACTTCTTTGATTACTGGCACTTCCTTAATTATTGGTTTATCAAAATATATTTTTCTATATACTGGAACTTCTGTAACTACAGGTCTATCAACATATACTTCTCTATATACTGGAGTTTCAATAGTCTCAACTATCTTTTGAGTTATTTCCCTGTAAGATTGAGGTTCAAGTAAGACTAATAGAAAGACTAATAGGATACTTGAGGCAACTAAAATCGATTGTATGAGTGTGAATGGGAATAGTAATGAAATCAATATGAATCCAGATATTGCTAAACAGCCTAAGATTATAGCAATTACTATGTTTTTGCCTCTGAATGAGTCGAATTCCCTTATTTCAGGTTCTAAATATCTGATGTTATTATCCATATTATCTCTAGATAGAGGTTCTATATAAACCTATGTATTTGTTACCACTTCTAAGTTACTATTGTATATTGAATATTTATCAATTGGAAGTAATTCTTTCATCTTTAAAATTAAGGGTAATGGTTCCTATCTAGCTAGATTTATATTTTTATAAGCTCTTTTATCTGTAACATCCAATCCTAAATCTGGAATTTGTCTAGCTCTATCTTCTGAAGGAAATTCTATCTCTGCGACTAATAGATTTCTGTCAGTGTATGCATCAAATTCCACCACTTGGTCTTCAAATGGAAGTTTTAATCTGCTTTTTATTATTCTTCGTCTTTGAGTCTCATTCCAGTAAGCGTCAAATAAACTTTGTTTAATAGTAAATTCTTTTTCTGATCTTGTTAAATCTCCTTCTCCTTTTAATGTGAATGTGTATTCAGTTCTTCCATCAAGTCTGACCCCCGTAGCTCTTAATCTTGCTTCTTTTGGTTCAAATTCTAGACCTTTTGTTAGTTCAAGCAATTCTCCTTCAAGGCCTTCCACATTCAAGTATCCTTGTCTTATAGGATTACCATCACTTTTAACTCTTTGATGAAATCTAGATAGATTCCCAAATGTTTTGTAGAATAGATGTGTTGCAAATTCTCCACCATTTTCACATATTAAGAATTTTCTTTCTGTTTCCATTAACTTTGCTGACTCCTATAGTCTTCTTCTATCGCAGCCAATACTTCCGTTCCTTTTGATGATACTCTATATCTTAGTCTATCAGGAACCATTACTCTTATAGCTACACTTGACTTTGCTTCTTCCATTAATTTAGATCTACCTGTAGGCCATAAAACAAATAGTTTATCTACAAATGCCCCATTTCTATTGACTATTCTTACATCTTCAGGAACTAGCTTTTCTGGTTCAGGTGGAAGAGCGATTACCATATCTTCAGTATCTATTCCTAATAACTGCCCTAATCTGTTTTCAAGTTTTGTTAATTTTAACGGATTTTCATAATTTCTTACATACTTGTCTAGTTGTTCTGGATTTAATGCATGTACAGTAAGATCTTTTCCACATTTTCTCTCCATCAGCAGTTGAGTATCATATCTGAATGATAGCGCGGTTTTTAGAGGAGCTCTGTAAGATATTCTATCATGTATCTTTCTCACTACTGGACTCTTTGCTTCTTCTAACTTTGTGTCTAACCAAGATTCTTTTGCAGTCCAAATTTTTTCAGGGTCAACTGATTCAGTTTCCATCCATATCTGCATAGCTTTCTGCAACTGTCTTCCATCACCTACGCTTCTTTTTCTATAATATGCTCTACTCCACATATCAAAATACATTTCTTGAATTGCTTTTGTTACGTCCGCTCCTTTTTCTTCAATTGCAACACCATCCTGATCATAAACAAGGTAATTTAGTATATCGTCCCATCTTTCCGGACCTTTCGCAGGTCTGGCAGTTAGTAGTCTATCTATAAAAAGATAGGCGATTTTATCGAATCCCATCGCTCTACTTGTTATCAGTTGTCCAGGAGTAATAATATTCTTATCAAGATATTTCGCTACTGTTTCGGGGTTTGCTCCGCATTCAGATATGGCTCCAGCTAAAACTGTTTTTACCAATTCTATTCCCCTTTCTTTGTGTCCTTTTCCTTTAGGATCATATGCTTTTAGAAAAGCTTCCGTTACGTGACCATATGGTGGGTGCCCTATGTCATGTACTAGTGCTGCTGATTCTAGGTCTCTTTTTATCTGGGCTCTTTCTATGGGTGGAAAGAAATCTCTTTCAAAAAGATTTCTTAGGCCTTGTTGAGTTACTCCCAGAACTGCATAAGTGTGTCCTAATCTAGTATGGTTTGCGAATGGAGAAGTCTTTCTTACTAGACTAAGCTGTGAAGAATAATCCAATCTCTGAAATTCTCTCGTGTTTATTAAAGGTATATGGTCTGAAATATTTACAGAACCGATTATTGGTATTGAGACAGTCTTTTTTGGTGCATAAATAGGCATAAAATTTCTTATTGCTCGGCATTTTTAAATAAATGTATGTTATAGTTTGAATTGTATTTTCACTACTCTAAATAATGATTTCTGCTTTTTTCTCCTTGAAAAAATAGCCACAATAGTTATGTGAGGCGCGAAGCGCCGAACGCGCTGTACAACAACCTTTTAGAAAAAGGTTTTTCTACGATATTTCCAAAACTTAGAGAGTAAAGCTTCGCTTAAGGGCACTTAACAGAATCCATACATATATACTCCAAAATATGCTTTGGAATAGATTTAAATATTAAATTTTACTCTATATAACATGGAAGAGAGTGTTGAAAGAATAGTTGTAAAGAGACTTCATTTGAAGAATATGGTTATGTTTGGATTGTATAAAGGAATTATAGTTGGTTTGCTTTTGGCTTTGATAATACTTATTGTTCACTTTGCAAATCCTGCATTGATGGGGAAATTGCCAGGAGCTTTGAAAGTTTCTAGTACAAGTGATGCTTTTGTTTTAGCATTTATTGTGTTTGTTGCTTATATTGTTTTTAGTGTTATTGCTAGTTTACTTATTACTTTAATTTATAACTTGGCTTCAAAGATGGGTGGTTCAATACATTTCGGCTTGGCAGAATATGAAAAGGCAATGCCTTAGGAAGATTTTTATATGCAAATATTGAGTTTTTTGGATGATTGAACCTTTAGTTAATGGAGATAATTTAACTCTTCAAGACGCTAGAAAGAAATATGATGAAGTTGAGAGAGCTTTTGCTGAAGTTAAGGGAAATTATTCATTATCTGATAGGTTACTTAGAAGAGATATGCAACAGAAAGATGTAGATATTTTAGTTAGATGTATTGATATTTTGTCACCATTGGCTAGACTACCTGCCGTTGAGACTGAATTTCATAGAAGAACACCCTATAATGCGACATTACATTCTAGAATAGAATCTCTTAATAGTCAAATATCTTCTTACTCAGCAAGATTCAAGAACGCTGGAGAAATCGCTTTGGCTAGAAATCCCGGAGCCGCTATTTAATTCTAGAATAATTTTGTCTGCTTGTTTGACTTCATCAAATCTTCAAGGTTTTTTCCGAAAAGATTGAGAATTTGATTTGCAATTGGTTCAATTTGTTTTTTTATGTAGTGTTCATAGTCTATCGGATTGGTGTGCTTTTGAATTGGTTCTGGACCGTCAGTAGTTATATAATATTGAATTACATTTGATTCTAGAACGGGTAGCTTTCTAGCTGCTTTTACGTGTGGAGGAGTTGTTTTAGTGTATTCATTTAGGTTCTTCCTTATAGATTTCTTATATATTAATTGCTTGTCTACTTTTCCATCTAATATCTTTTTTATATATGCCTTAATGAATTTATCAATTTCTTCCTGATGGAATACTTTCATTAGAAGTTCTCTCTGGAATTCCTTCGCAACTTCTGTCCAGTCTCCTCTTATGGCTTCTAAACCTACAATTTCAAGTTCTTCTTTTCCATCTTTTATCTTAAGACCTGCATAACGTTTTCTTGCTCCTTTGCTTTCTTCTTTGTCACCCTTCACTCTTACACTTGGGAACATAATTGAGAGATAGAGTTTTTCAAATTGCAATTCTAGGAAAGATTCTCTGTTGTAATTATCCCTTACATATCTTTTATAGAAAGAGTTTATCTTTTCTTCAATTTGCTTTCCTAGTGCGATGGATTTTTCTTTGTTGAGACCAGTTGAGATGAATACTGAATCTGTATCAGAATAAATTGTTTCATATCCTAGTTTTTCTATTTCTTTAGCTGTTAGCTTTATTATGAATTGTGCAAAATTTGTTATTGAAGAAGCCATGTCAAAATCAAAGTATCTTGAATTTTGTGAAGCGAGACAACCGTAGAAGGAGTTCATTATTATTTTTATCGCATAGCTTGATAGTTCTCTCTTTTCTTTCTTTGCTTTTTCTCTAGCTTCATGAAGTTTCTTTATTATTTCAGGCATTATTCCTTCTGTGTTTTTAAAAAAGGCACCATTTGGTGATTCAATAGAATCTTTTTCTTTCTTTTTTAAGAATGATGCTGGATCTATGTTGAACGTAGTAATTATAGAAGGATATAGTGACTTAAAGTCTAAAACAAGAACATTCTGGTATATTCCAGCTTTAGGCTCTTTTACGTATCCTCCAAGTATTTTTGATTCTTTCTTTCCGTATTCTGTTGAAGGTGAGACTAATCCTCTCTTTCTTGCTTCTCTTATATATAATGAATCAAATGCTACAATTGAGGCAGTTAACTTATCAAAAGGCATTCCTGTTAATTGAGAACGTTCTATTGCTAAATCAAGCATTTTTGTTTTCATTAAAATGTCATAAGCTAATTTACAGTCTTGCAGGTTGTAATCTACTAATTTTTGTTGGTCTTTCTTGTTTTTGTATAACTGTTCTATTTCTGCATGTCTACCTTTACCTTTGAGGTGTTTTCCTTCTCCTAAAATTGCCTGTGCGACATCTTCTAGAGTGTATGTATCAAAATCAGCATTTTTTATTGAAGGAGCTTCCTGTATGAACGGGTCTTTTATTAGTGATAAGCCATCAAGGACTTGTCTTCCAGGGATGTCTACGCTAGAAGGCCTAAAAAAGTTGTCTGAGGATTTTACCCTTATATTTGCATTTGTTCTCCCTATGTCAAAGGGTATTTTGTGTTTTCTAAATAGCTCTTGCAAGTATTTGAAGTCAAAGTCAGCTATGTTCCAGCCAGTTATTATATCAGGGTCTAGTTTTAATATTTCTGCTTTGAATTTTTCTAGACATTCTTCTTCATCTTTACAATTTATTGTGTGATTAAGTTTTTGGTCTGAAATTAAGAAGTTCTTTTTGTAATTTTCTCCTAGTAGACCTATACAGAAAAGATCTCCTTTTTCACTTGATTCCAAATCTATTGAAATTACCTTTAATGTTGGAGTGAATGAAGAAGGTTTTACTATTGGATTTTTATAAACTCTATCAATTCTTTCTGATGGCTCATATTCTCCAGTTATTTCTATGCTTCCTAGTAGATCCATGTCTATTATGAATCGGTAGTAAGGTTTTATATCAGATTCATAAGTATCTATCTCTAGACCTCTTATTGCAGAACCTAACTTGTTTATCTCTACTAAATTTCCAGAAGATATCTTTGTGACTGGCTCTCCTTGAAAGGTCTTAAATTCAGTATTTTCTACTTTGAATTTACTAAGGAGTTTTTTAGCTTTACTTAATTTGTCAGTTTTAATGAAGAAATATGGATCTTGTTTGTTTAATGTTACGAATGATTGGCCATTTTCAAGTCTTCCAAAAAGCTGAATATACATTTGATTATCTATTTCAGTATAATCTTGGTAAACAATAAATCCTTTCATTAGATTTTATAGAATTTTAATCTTTTAGAAGTTATCTAATATCTTCCAAGCTTATAATGTAACTATTTAGTGGTTACATATAGAAAGATTTAAATATGGTTTTTTTGTATATTTTAGCATGGGAAAACAACCATTAGATGTATTGCATCTTGAACCTGAAGAAAATACTAGATTCTTCTTAGAGAGAGAAGCGAAAAAATCTGGACTCAATTATCACGGAGTTAGTAGTTTGGAAGAGTTCGTTCCAGCTGTATTGGCTGCAACACCTAAAGTAGTGGTTATGAATACTGTTGTAAACTATAATGGAGCACCTAAACCTGCTGGAGAGGTTGTTTCTGATTTGAGAAGGATTCATCCTGACTCCAAGTTAATATTTTATTCTAGCGATGATATTACTGCTGAACATCTTGCTAGATTACATAATGCACAATCTTATTGTGTAGGTGTTGCTAGTCCTAGAGATGTAGTGAAAGGTATGGTTAGAATTCTCGGGGAAAGAAAATGAACAGACAAACTGCTTTAGATTATTCTAGAGTGGTTGAGGCTTTAGCTAGACAAGATGCAGGTCTTTATGCTAGTTTATGTTTAGAAGCAGGACTAGTAAATGTAAGAAGTCCAGAAGATTCATTTTTATTGCAAAGAGGACTAGCCGAGTTGAAATTTACACAACAAAAATTACCTGATGAAGGATTATCTAGTGTTAAACCTGTTTGGGGTTTGTTTAAATCAGATTTGAATGTTTTAAATTATAAAACTTTAGCTAGAATATTCAGAGGAGTGAATAACTTAAGAGTTCCTAATGCTATGGCTGACGTCATGAATCCTGATGAATTGATGGCTAAATATGTCGTTGCTAGTTCTTTAAAAGCGAAGAATAAACATATGGGTAGAAATGATGGTTTCTTTGCAGTTATTAAGGAGATGGATAGAATTGGTTATCCTATTATCCTTCCTTTGGTTGAAAGAGCAAAAGGTAGAAATTTTTCTGCTGAACCAGGCATGCAACTTAGAAGATTAGAATCTTTACCAGGAAGGGTAAGAGATGAATTTATGAGTTCTTTTATGAGCCCTTATAGATATTCTAGTTCCCAAAGAGATATTGGTTTCGATTATGTCGACCCTAACCAAGATGGTAAATCAAAAGTAATGTATGTAAATCATATATTTGATAAGTTAAGGGCCAGACAACTAAGATGATTTTGTAACAATTATATTTATTAATTCAATTTTTCTTACTGATTTATGGGTTTACAGATTGGCGATATTGTTCCTAGGCATGAAGTTAAATTGGAGGAGTTAAAGGGAAAAATAATTGCAGTTGATGCATTTAATGCATTGTATCAATTTTTAGCTTCTATAAGGCAGCCTGATGGAGTACCTTTAATGGATTCTAAGAAAAGAGTCACTTCACATTTATCTGGATTGTTTTATAGAAATATTAGTTTGATGAGTGAAGGTATTAAACTAATTTATGTATTTGATGGAGAGTATCATGAGTTGAAAGGTAAGACTCATGAGATTAGAGATGATGCAAAACAAGAGATGAGAGATAAATATGATAAGGCAAAAGAGGAAGAAGATTTAGATTCTATGTATAAATATTCTAGAGGATATATGAAATTGACTAAAGAAATGATTGAAGAAAGTAAAGTTTTACTTGAGGCAATGGGTATTGCTGTTGTTCAGGCTCCTGGAGAGGGAGAAATGCAATGTTCTGAACTTGTAAAATCTGGAGAAGCATATGCTGTTGCTTCACAAGATTATGATGCCCTTGCAGTTGGTGGGACAAGATTAATTCAAAATTTAACTTTAGCAAGAACTAGAAAGACAGTTTCAGGTACGATTTATATTTCTCCTGAAATGCTTGAATATGAAAAAGTTTTGAATTCCTTAAATATTGATGCTGATCAGTTTATTAGCTTAGCAGTTTTGGTAGGAACTGATTTTAATCCAGGAGGAGTTAGGGGAATTGGTCCTAAGAAGGCGATTGCACTCGTAAGGGAGAAGAAGTATCCTGTTCAAATCTTTAAAGAATTGGAAGAATCTGGAAGATTGAATTTTGATTGGAAACAGATTTTCGAGATTTTCAAAAAACCTAATGTAAAAAAGATGAAGATAACCTTTCCTAAATTCAATGTTGATAAAATAAAAAAGATTCTTGTTGAAGAACATGAATTCTCAGAAGAAAGAGTTGATAAACAGATATCTAAATTGAGTGAAGTTAAGAAGAGTAATGCACAGGGGAAATTGTTTTAGTTTTTTTTGATGATTTAATAAATTTATAATTATCTATTTAACTTCTTAGTTTTATTTAATTTTTCTGTTTTATCTAACTTAGTTCTTTCAACTGTTTTCTTTACTTTATCTTCTGTTTCTTCATCTAGTGACTCTCCTAGTTTTCTTGCAATCTCTAGTCCAGATAGTGTATCTGCTTTTCTCTTTTCTCTTTCTTCTGGAGAAAGGTGCTTTGTTTCCGCAATACCTGTCTGTCTTTCTATTTCTTTTAATTCTCCTTTTCCTTCAGCTATCTTCTTTTCTTCTTTTTCCAGCTGTTCCTGCTGATTCTTTATGATTTTATTCTGAGCATCGTTCAGTTGTCTTTGCCTTTCTTCATAGTATGGATATTTTATCTTTATTGTGTAATATATTAATAGGCAGGATATTAAAAGAAGGATAAATATTTGTGCAAATAGGCTTGGTATCATGTTTACTGGAGAGAGTATTATATATTTGGCTAGCAAAGGAATAAGTTTAGTTCCTCCAAATAGAGAAGCTATTACGAATGCTATTACTCCATGATAAAGTGGAGAGTATATTTTTATTTTACTGCTTATTGAAGGCATAATGATCTTTCTTGTAATTGCAAATATGAATAGCCAGATTGAGAATATAAGAAGAAAATTAAGATTAAAATTGAATTTTTCTCCAAATACTAGTTCTATTAAAGGGTCTGCTGTTTTTACTGTTGCAGTTGTTAAAATTATTGCTTTTCCTATTGGTGTTTTATTAATGAACTCGCCCCATTTTTTAGAGAGATATTCAGTTCTAGAGTCTTTATCGGATAGTGTGTTGGCTAAGTCTTCTGCTTTATCAGCTTTATCTTGTAAATTGTCTGCTTTTTGTTGTAGTGTATCTTGCAAGTCTGCACTTGCGAATGGAAGTAATACTAGTAAGAAGATTAGAAATAATGGTAATATCCTTCCTCTTTTATTCATTTTATTTCTAATACAATGAGCATTTTAAAGTTTTAGAGTATACTTATAG
This sequence comes from Nanobdellota archaeon, assembly GCA_038045765.1. GTDB lineage: Archaea > Nanobdellota > Nanobdellia > Pacearchaeales > GW2011-AR1 > SICV01. The sequence continues at coordinate 359,588 of JBBSXN010000005.1, forward strand.
CTATATTATTGTCATTATAGGGTGGTTACATATAGAAAGATTTATAAATGAGATAAAATGGGATTAATTATGAGTAGAGAAAACCAAGCAGGCCCGGTAGATGTAGGTGTATATTTAGATATGCAGAGAGCGAGAGCTGAAAGTGAATTGAAAATGTTTACAGCAAAAGCTGGAGCAAATAAGCTCTTTTTAGATTATGTTGCTAGAAGCGCTGTTGGAACTGGACAAGCAGGAGCTTATGTTGCTGAATTTTTCCCTAGTGGAGCAGGATTTTTATTAAGAGGAGGATATAAATTAGCTGAAGGTTTTGGAAAACTTGCAGTTGGATTAGCTCCTTCTATAGCAAGTATTCTCATAGCAAAATATAAGAAAAGAGAACAGCCACACGGATTTAATCCTTATTACGGACATGGTTATCCTCCTGGAATGCCTCCAGTTCCCCCTGATGCTGGTGGACCAATGCCCCAAGGTGGACCTTATGGGCCAGGGCATTTCGGACCAGGAATGCATGAACAGGGTTATGGATATGGTTATCCTCAAGGAATGGGCGGTGGAGGAATGAATAGAACTAATAGTCCTAGTAATAGTGTCGATCCAACGATTACAGCTAGTCCTACAAATACGGCTAGTCCAACTAATACTAATAATGTAAACCCCACAATTAACCCAGTAAATACTAATACTGTAAGCCCAACTAATTTTGGTAATCCGAAAGATTATGGTAATGTAACTGCCAAGAATATAGGAAACTCTACAAATACTTTTAGTCCCACTTATAATCCTACTAATACTATTAGCCCAATTTTTAATCCTGTATTTAATAATAATTATTCTCCAGTTATTCATGTTTACCTTGATTCTCAGAGAGTTGCTAGTGCTGCCAAAGAAGATGTAGGAACTAAAAAAGTTAAAGGAGCTTCAAAAACTAATGTTGGAAAAACTTCTACTGTTAAAAGGGCTTCTGGAAAGGCTAAGCGAGCAACAGAGAGTTACGCGCTAAAAGGAGAAGGGCATACTATTAAGATACCTCGTAAAGAATATATTTTGTTTAAAGAACATCATGATAAGAACGCTGGCGGATTGGAAAAGAAACTATAATTTACTACTACTTAGTTACACTAAATAGAAAGATTTAAATACTACTTCTTCTTATAGAAATTATGAAAAAGATGAACTCAACAGAAAGAACACAGCCTGGTGATGTGGATGTAACCACATTGTTAGCTTTAAGACAGCAAGGCTTGCAAGCAAAATTAATTGCTAATCAGAGAAATGAGTTTATGATGGGTAAAGCAGGAGAAGTTGTAAAAGCAGTGGCTGGAGCAGCTTATGAAATTGGATTAAAGGCACCTGCTAGAGCAGTTTATAGTATTGCTTCTTTGGCTGGAAGTGTTGGAGTAGGGTTATTTGGAGTTGTTGCTAATACTGCTCTTAATTTAATTCCTACAGTAATGGCAGGTATAGGTGCTTATCAAAGAGCTAACCCTGATACAGATGAATCAGATCCTTTAGATGCATATGCAGGTAGAGTTGATGAACAAGTTAGGAGTTATACTAATGCTTTTAGAAGCGGATCTTATGATATTCAATCTGAAGTAGTTAGTAGAGCTTAAATGTTTAATTTCTAGGTTTTTTTCCAGCATTTGCAAATATATCTGCTGCTTGTGCTAAATATGAAAGATTATCTACTCTTTGTTGCATTTTTATTCTTCTTTTTTCACTTTGGTAATGAATTATCATATCTGTAATTAATTTACGTCCCTTGATTAATATAGCTATAACTACTAGTATTAAAAAGCTCATAAGACTAAAAACTAATGCTCTTAAAGCCATGAGACCTATAAGTGGTGCTAATATTGTAATGTAGTCTGTCCAATAGGAAAGATTAGCTATTGTTGCAACGCTGTTTGAAACTTCTAAAGCGAATGGAAAGCTTATACTTATACCATAATCAGTAAATAGTGGCCAGAATAATGGTTTTAATATGCTTATTCCGGGAATATTTAATAGAATGTATATTGATCCAAATATAAGTGTAAATGCATTTGCGAAAGCTATCGCAGATTTGAACTTAAATATTATACTTTCAGATACCTCTTTAATAGCTTCTATATCCACATCTCCTATTATTTTTTTAAGTAATTCTAATAAAGTCCAACAAAGTATTCCTGCTAAGTATATCGCTCCTAATCCTCTTGCTATTGGTCCTATTCCTGCGCAAAACATTAGGGAAGAGATAAGAAAAACTAACCCAATGATGATTGTTATTGTGTTTCCTTCTTTCTTTTTTATGAAATGAGTTATTAGAAAACCAACAAGTATAAGAAAGAAAATCCACACTACTATAAAACTAATTATCTCTAAAGTTGTCTTTTTTGTGGATGTATCTAAATATATTAGACAATATCTCGCACTTGTGTATTCTTTTAGTTCGTCTCCATAACCTATGAAAGCAAATCCTCTTTGAAATATATTATCACTTCCTCTTGTCCCAAAAACATATTTGATAAATGAAGATGATGCAAATTTATCTCCAAAATTATCAAAAAAACCTGGTTCTACTTTGAATCCCTCTTTGAATCCTATAAAATCCGATGCACCATAAGGCACATCACTAAAGCTCTTTTTTCCATCATTAGTTTTATAATTATTACTTGATTCATTGTATAAATACCATTGATTTTTATAATTAAATGCAGGAGTTGCAAAATTCTGAGGTTCTTCATCATCAACTATATTTGTCTCTGAGAAATCTTGATATTCTCCACCGGTTTGTGCACTTACAATAACTGTCGATAATATTAATAGAATAGATAGAAATGCGAATAACGCAAATAATTTCATGCCTCTTTTATTATTCATTGTATCATTAGATAATCTTTGTTTAAATAGCTTTTCG
>JBBSXN010000006.1:0-3424 GCA_038045765.1 Nanobdellota archaeon
TTTTTGTGGCATTTGGGGTATACAAGGTATTTGCAATAGGGCTAAATTGATTAATACATTTGAGAAAGCGAGGGAATTAAAGAAAGAATCTGGAAAGCCCATTTTGAATGCAGGTTGTGGGCATAGTGTATGGATAGCTTAAAATAAAGAGATTGAATAGGTCAATGGAGGGACGATATGCCATGTATTAAATGTATTTCAAGTGAGCTAAGAGAGTTATTATTGTCTGATAGTCCGAGTGAGTTTATTAAGACTATCGAGGACATTGATGTCTGTGGTGATGATAGCTTGATTGAGTTTGAGAAGAAAGGTAAAAATGGTAAAAAGAAGAGAGAGCCTTCGGAATATAACAAGTTCGTGGGTGTTTGCATGAAAGAGGGCAATGGTATGAAGGATTGTGCGGGGAAGTGGAAAAAGGGGAAATGAGGATGAGACAAAAGGGATAGGTGTTTATTATGGCTACTGTGTATTGTATGTCAAACGGCTTGAAAGAAATACTGGTTAAGACTAATCCTGATGATAAGGATATTCTTGATGATATACATATTTGCCCTAAAGGTGATATTATTCGATTAAGTAAAGAGGAAAAAGAGCAAGGGGTTATTTCTAAGGCTGTGCAATCCATAGCTACTCCTGTCGGAGAGTTTGTTGCACCTATTACAAAACCAGTAGGTAGATTTGTTGCACCTGTATTGAAGCCAGTGGCAGAGGCAACAGGTGCTGTAATTAATCCTATGGTTGAGCCAACGAAAAATTTAGCTAAAAAGGTTGGGGTTGGAGTAATTGTTAGCTTAGTAGTAATTGCAATTGTTAAATATATTGGGAAATACAGCAAAAACCAGTAAAAAAAGGTGAATATCGCCGTAAATAGGTCAAAGCTCGGCTAAAAAACTTTTTGAGTGGTTTTGTATGTGGCGAATAGATGAAAATGTCTTAATGGTATCTTTTTGGGGAGTAATGTTATGACAATGCCACGGAAGAATGTTGCGTTAGCAAGTAATGGAGGAATGGTTGGCATTGATTTTGCAGATTGGAGAATTGGTGCCCTAATTGATGGAGATGTTGCTCCATCTCAGGCATCTAAATTTGTAGGCTTCGGCAAGGTAACAAAAAAGGTTACAATTACTTTGCCTGTAGAGACATATGTAGATAGGGTTACTATATATCAGAGACCAAGTAGTATTGTAGATGAATATGTCTATCAGGTTCAGGGGTCTATTGATGGAATAAATTATTTTCAGAGTGCTTTAGCTCATACGAATGGATCAATAAATGTTGCGAAGAATGAGACATCTTTTCCTCCAGTAAATGTAAAATTTATAAGGATACTTTTTAGTGCATTGAAAGGTAACTCTGCCGATGTTGCTATGGTTACGGAGATAGAGGTCTGGTCAGTAGAGCAGCTAACGGCATTAGATAGAGCTGGTTTAACACGTGAAATGTATTCGTATTATCAAGAACAGCAGGAAATGCACATTCAGTTCTCAGTTGCTTTATTTAATAGCATGAAACAAAAATTTATTGATGATAATGCAAAGTTAATTGAATATCATCATGATGTATGGAAACGATTTATGGGAAGTATTTTGAATACTTCTACATACAAATGGTTTTGGAGTAAATATGTTCAGTTGAACTATTCATCTACTATTTTGATGCAAGCAGAGATAGGTAAATTGGTATTCCCTAAAGATAATGATGGCTATCGTCAATATTTTCGATCGTTTATTAATGAGTATACTGCGAAAACAAAGAATATTGTTTTGCAAGAGGTCGTTGATGCTTTTGCTGCTTTATTTAAGGAGATTAATATTATTCCTACAGAATCAGCGTTTACAGTATCAACAACCTCTGGGGTGGCACCATTAACTGTGGAATTTATTAATCAGTCGGTAAATGCAACTAAGTATCTCTGGAATTTCGGAGATTAATCTAAATAAAAAGAGAGGTTATGAAAATGAGCACAAGTATAGAAGCAAATCCAGTTCATGTGTATAGCCAACCAGGTAAATATTCTGTAACGCTTACAGCGTATAATCAAGATGGGCAAGCGATATTATCATCACCACAGGTGATTGATGTAAAATATCCGCTACCACTGGTAGATGTTGTAGTATCAACATTTGATGGGATTGCCCCCCTGAAAGTTGAGTTCACGAGCACACCAACAAATGCAGTAAGGTATGTGTGGGACTTTGGGAATGGTGGATCAAGCACCATTCAGAGTCCAGTGTATGTATATCAAAAGCCAGGGACATATACTGTAAAAGTTACAGCATATAATGCTGATGGTGTTGCAAAAGAGTATACATTAAGCAAACCAATAACTGTGCGTTATCCACTTGCTATGGCTGATTTTGAGGCTATTCCTTTAACTGGAACATCTCCATTGACAGTAAAGTTTACGAATAAGTCAGTTAATGGTGTAAGGTTTGAGTGGAGATTTGGAGATTAAAAAAAGGAGGTGATTGAAATGATTAGTGAACTTGATTGTAAGAAAAGGGTAACTGATGATAACATGTTGGATAGTATGTTATCTCTTACTGGAGGAAAAATTTGTAATGCGCTAATAGCAAGATCTCTAATGTGTGCAGGCTTTACAGAGAAACAGGCAGACATGATTCAGTCTTGCGAAAAGCAAAATACAATAAATTGGGTTAATGAACAGAAGAAGTAGATGGATGGTTGGTGATAAGATGGATAGAATTGTTTATCATACATATAAAAATGCAGGAGTATACAATGTAAATCTTTCTGCCTATAATGAAGATGGGCAAGTATCGAAGAAAGCTGTTGAGATAGTTGTGTCTCCTTCGATAATGAAGGCTTCACCTATTGAAGATACAGAGGCGGTATCTAAGTCATCTAACGCTATTGGCTTAGGCTTTATGTTATTGTTTTTGTTTTTCATTGGGAAGAATAGAGATAAAAAAGCTGTATAGGTGTTTGGCTGTGAAATTATAGAGATGAAGTTTCGTGAGGAGCTTTTAGCTAATAGTAGAAATCTTTTTCTTCATCTTGTTCATTATTCTATTTACTGCTTTTTCGTTTTTTTCACCTATAGTAGAGATAATGTAATTCTTGAACCATAGGCAGCTATCCTCTTTGGTTTCAGGGTATTGCTTGCGAAAAAGGAATGATGAATGGCTTTTTAGGACATTGATTATTCCTTTTAGTGTTTGGTCCAATGGGAGAGTAAAAACAACATGTATTTGGTCTTTTTTGGTAGATATATCAATCATATAGCAGTTATGCTTGTTGAGGATTTTTCCGAAGCAGCTAACCAAAAACTCTTGCTGTTCCTGTGATAATGCTATAACAGGTAGACAAATAAAATAGTATTGAATATCTATGATAGAATAACGAGTTTGGATATACATAGTATCTATATTATACTATAGGTAGACAGAAAAGTCAAGGAAAA
>JBBSXN010000007.1:0-8116 GCA_038045765.1 Nanobdellota archaeon
GCCTCTTTTATTATTCATTGTATCATTAGATAATCTTTGTTTAAATAGCTTTTCGTGGTTGAATTATGTATTTATTAGATGAGATAAAAATAATAGATTATTACTTGCCGTCAACATCTTTAGCATCTGTTCTTCTCTTAGCTGCTGCTTTTTCTATTTCGTCTTGATATTTCATTATCTTTTCATCTCTTGCTAACTTTGCAAGCCAAGCTTCTGCAAAAGGAGCTTTTACTACTGCTATGAAGAAGACCATTATTGAAACTACCATAAGTAGAATTGCTGTTGGTGCATCTGCATTTGTTCTCATTCCAGTAAGTACTGCTGAATTTGCGCCACCATACAATGGATTAACGATGTATGTGTTTAGGAATATAGCTATTCCGCTTCCAGCTTTTGATTGTGCAAGAGAGAATATAACTATTCCACTTAAGAATGTGTAAACTGAATAAACTAACCAAAGTATTCTTTGAATTAGCATTCCAAAAGGAGCAGCTGAAGAAGCTACCATTATTGTGAAGAATGTTAATACTAAAATTGGAAGGAAAATCCAAATTGCTGTTCCTAATGCTGTGAATGATGTTAATGAACTTAGAAGAGCTTCAGTTGATACTAAAAATGTTGCTAATAGACCAATTATTATAGATACTACAAATCTAACTCCACCATGTAAGAATTCTGCATAAGATAATGCTGAATGTACTAGAAGAACAATAAGGATAAGTAAAAGAACTTTAACAAGTTCTCCAGCAAGGCTGAAGTTTGCTGAATTGTATCCCTTTAACCAAAGATCGACTAGAGCAAGATTTCTTAATCTTTCCATAGAGAAAGAACTTGAAGATGTAGATGGATTTGTTGGAACTATTGCTGGAACAGATACCGTATTCTCATATTCTTCTAAACTTGCAAAACCCATATCCTGTGCTTCTTGCTCTGTGGTAGGCACTGTAGGTTGCGCTAATACTAAATTAGATGAGAAGATAAAGGATGCTAGAAGTAATGAGATAAAGAAAAATCCCAATAAACTCTTTTTGTTCATGGTTTGTATAAATATTAGTTATTTATAAATGTTATTACTTTCTGATGTTTTGTTTTAGTATTACTTTCTTTTGATGATAATTAGTTTTTACATTGCGAGAATAGATTGTTATCGATAATATTCAAGCAGGTTTATTGTGTAAGATAATAATTTTTTTTTGAAATGTATTCTTAATTCTTATAATTTAGAGTAGTATTCTTTATCTAAATGAATTAAGAATGTTTTTAAATAACGTTCTATTGAATATGTTATGATTAAAAAGATGAGGATGATATTTTTATTTTTATTTGTTGGTTTGTTATTTGTTAGTTTTGTAAGTGCGCAGGTTAATATTCCTGGAGAGATTAGTAATGTTTTAACTAAGGCTACTGAGATTGCCAAACCGGTATTCGGTATTTTTGTAGGAGAGTATAGTACTGATGAATTCTTTTTTACTAAAGTTCTCGTTATGATTTTAATATTTGTATTGGTTAAAGTGTCATTGAGAGTTATTCCAAGGTTTAAGGATTTAGGAGGAGTTGTTACAATAATTGCTGCAGTCATTTCTATATTAGCTATAAGGTTCATGAAGGAAGAAGGACTATTTGCAGGAATACTATTACCTTATGGAACTCTTGGAATTGTATTAGTTACGATGCTTCCTTTTATTGCTTTCATCTATATATTACATGCAGGTAAAGCGAGTGGAGCGATTAGAAGACTTGGCTGGTTGATATATCTAGGAGTTTTCCTTGCGTTGTTTGTTTCTAGATATCCACATATAAATGAATTAGGAAAGACGATATATTATATCATATTTGGAGCGATATTGCTTGCTTTGATATTTGATAAAGGAATACATGAATACTTTAGAGCTCATGAATTAAGTATGTTTTATCAGAGTGCACAGGCAAGAACTATTGCTGGTTTACAATCTGAGTATTTAGATATATTGAGCTTAGACACACCTGAAGGAGATAAGAGAAGAAAAGATATTGAAGCACATTTGAAGAGACTTGGTTCACATGTTCCTTAAGAACATGTGATTATCTGTGGAGAAATTGTTATTTATAATGTGACATTGATATAATTCTATAAGTTAACGTGGTTTAATGTACTCTATAATTTTTCACACATAGTTAAAGTATTATTAATCTTCAATTAGCATGTATTCGTCTATAACCGACTACCTTTTCCCCGTGATAAATTGGAACTTCTGTTAATTTTGGTTTTGATGTTGCTTTTATTAATATGAAGCTACCTAGTGCTAATACTACAACGCCTATTATTGTGAGTATGTTTGTTGTTAGAAATGTTGGGAATGTAATCTTTAGAGCCTTTTGGATTTGTGTGAAGCTTAGTATAATAATGATGACTCCTAAAGCAGTTATAGAATAGCCTAAAATTTTATTGTTTATCATGGTCTCTCTTTGTATGTGTTGAATTTAAGATTATGTCAAGATTTTTATGAATCTTGAGCATCCAAAGTATAGTAATACTTTTGATATATAAATCTTATCCTAGTGAAAATCAAGGCATTTTTAAATGGGTAGTCCTTATTTAATTTATATGAGGAATAAATCAAAATCTGAAGTTCATGGATATGATATAATAGGTAATTTAGCAGTTGTCAAGTTTGATAGAAATCAGAATGCGAAGAGTAAAAAGCAATTTGCTGATAAATTGCTAAAGAGTCATAATCATATTAAGACTGTGTTGGAGAAGGTTAGTAAATTTTCAGGAAGATTAAGGACTAATAAGACTAAATTTGTTGCTGGAGAGAAGAGTAAAGAGGCATTGTATAGAGAAAATGGGTGCGAATTTAGATTTAATATTGATACTTGTTATTTTTCTCCAAGGCTTGGGAGCGAAAGGAAAGAGATTGCTGATTTGTGTACAAAAGGAGAAAAGGTATTAGTTTTGTTTGGTGGTGTAGCTCCCTTTGCTATTGTTATTGCTAAGAACTCTAAAGTTGAGAAAGTTGTGAGTGTGGAACTTGGGAGAGAGTGCAGTAAATATGCTTTAGAAAATGTTAAAAGAAATAAATTAATTGGAAGAGTTGAAATTGTGCAGGGAGATGTTAAGAGAATTTTACCAAGAATGAAAGAGAATTATGATCGGATCGTAATGGCTAGGCCTAATTTGAAAGATGATTTCTTAGATGTTACATTTAAGAGAATAAAGAAGAATGGAATTATACATTACTATGGATTTTATGATGAAACTGAAATGCTTGCACATGTTTTAGAAGATTTGATTGAAAAGAGAGCAAAGGAAGCTGGAAAGAAAATAAAAATTTTGAATATTAAGAAAGCAGGAGATATTGGGATTAGGAAGTATAGGTATAGGGTTGATGTGAAAGTGGTGAATTAAATTTTTCTATTGTAGACCATTGATGCTCCGGGGAATTCTTCTTCTCTTTTTCCATCTGCAATCCATTCTAGTAGTGCACTTTTATTTTTTCGTCTAGCACCAATTTCAAATAAGTAGCTAAGTGTTTCTAGAGTGAGTCCATGCCATACTTCAGGTACACTACTTCCATTACCTAATATTGGGACTGGAATTTCTGTTACTTGATAATCTCTAAGTAGAAGTCTTGATAACCATCGTGTTCTTGGAAGATGAGCCTTTCCATTAATAATAGTTATTTCTTTTACAGTTGAAAGATTTGAAGTCTCTTCTATTAATCTTCTTGAATGTAATAAATTTTGAGCAGTTGTTTTTGCTTCTTCTTATAAGTAAATTGGATTTTCTAGACCTCTTTTTCTGAATACTTTTTCCATATATCTAGCTTCAGTCATTTTTGGATTTTGAAATAGTGGAATAGTTACCGGCATTCCACCAGTTAGAATTAATGGAATTGTAGGCATTTTAGAAACTATTTCTGCAGCATATTTAGCTCGTCTTTTACTTTCTAATACTCCACATCCTAATACTATATATAAGTCAGTCATCCAAAGATTCCAAATAAAGAGCTTTTAAAGATTTAGTTTATTAGAATTTCAATTCTGTTTTTATTGAAGTTGGGGCTTCACCGCCGTGCCAGGTGAATCTTGGACGTACACGCATTGGATAGATTCTTTCTGAATTGTCGTCTAAGATAATTGCTGAACCTTTTAGCGATGGAAGGTCATCCATTTGCTGTTTTATTCCTGATAAAATGTATGATTGCATTATAGAGTTTAATGCTTCTAAGTCTAATTTCGAGGTCACTCTATGTGAAATTACTATGTCTGATTGAGACATTACATCATGATGTATCTGTCCAGGCTGCTGGGTTGCAAGAACTAGAGAAATTCCCGGTTGTCTTCCTTCTCTTAGTAATTGTACTAATGCATCTGTTGCAGGGGTTTTACCATCTTTTGGAAGGAATTCATGAGCTTCATCAACAAATAACCAGACTAAAGGATCTGCTTTTGCTGATTTGTATGAAAGATAGTCTTGTCCGTGCTGTAATGATTCCATTTCTTCTTTTTTTCTAGAATCCATACGTTGTTTGAAAAGTTTTCTAGAGATTAAAGATAGAACTAATGCTCTTATGTTGAAAGAAGCTATTGAACTGTATACTGAAACGTCTAAAATGGAAGTTGAACCTGCAGTTACTAAATCTCTTATTTCTGTTCCTTCTAAAGATTTTGAGAATATTCCCCATGAATCTGCTGCATTGAATAGACCTGAAACAATTTGCTTGTTTTCACTTGAAGAATTTTTATCTTCTTTTACATGTTCTATTATATTTTTTATTGTATAATTGCTTGATTTTTCTTTTAGGTTATTTATTACATTTTCTATTAATACTCCTGGAAGGCTTGTTAATTGTAAATTAAATAGAGAAAGCCAATCTTCAGCTTCTAATTCTGAACATTTAAGGGAGAATGAATGGTCAAATGGAATTTTATTTAGTCTATATTCTTCCGCTTTTCCAAATGGTACAAAGACTTTTACTGGAAGAGGTTTAGTTTCTAATCCCCAGGCTTTTAATAATTCTACATCTTTCTCATTTTTGTATTTCATTGTCCAGAAAATACCCATAGTGTCAAATATTAAAGAAGCAATATTAGGAGTGTTCTCTTTTGGAAGGTTAGCTATTTCCTCTGCAATGACTCCTAAAGAATAAGACTTACCAGAGCCTCTTTTGCCAGCTACTAATACTACATGAGATCTTGCTACATCCATTAAAATATTGTTTGATAGAGAAGAGTTCAATCCCATTTTTACAAATCCTTTTCCTATTTTTATCAATCCAAGTTTACCAAACTTTTCTTTATCTGAGGAATCGCGTCCAAGAATGATATCATATGACATATATTAAATTAGAATAAGGTTTTTATTAATCTATTGTATTTTATTATGCTAAGATTTGAATATAGTTATGGATTTACAAAACATTTTTAAATAGCTAATTATTCAAGAAACTATGCAGGTTGATAAAAATCATAAAGAGATGAAGGAAGAGACTATCGAGATTCCTATTGGTAAGTGGTTATACGCTGTTAAACATAACAAATGGATGAGTGTCAGTATAGTTCTTGCTATTGCTTTGATTGTTAGTTTGTTCTTTGTTTTTAATGGAGGTTCTGCAGGAGGCGTTTCTGGTGATAAAGCGGCTAGTAATTTAATTGATTTTATAAATGCTCAAGGAACTGGCCAGGCAGAATTAGTTTCTGTTGTAGAGAAAGATGGAATGTATGAAGTTACAGTTAGCTTTAATGGTCAGAATATACCTGTATTGGTAACCTTAGATGGAAAGAATTTAGTTTCTAATGTTGTTCCTTTAGATGGAAGTGCTACTGAAAATACTGATGGTGCTGGAACAGATACAAATACTATTGCAGATATTGAAATTGGAAATTCTCCTTCAATAGGAAATGAGAAAGCTAAAGTTGTGGTTTTTGAGTTTTCTGACTTTTCTTGTCCTTTCTGTGCCGCTGCTTCAGGAGATAATGAAAAAATGAATGCTTACATGAAACAAAATAGTCCTAGTTGGGAACCAATTGTCACTAATTTAATGAAAGAGTATGTTGATACTGGCAAAGTTAGATTTGTTGCTAAATATAGTATGGGACATTCTGGCGGGCATCCAGCACAGTTAGTTGGTTGGTGTTTGAATGAGCAGAAATTGTATTGGAAGTTCTATCCTAAAGCATTTGAGAATCAAGATGATGTTGAAGACTTAGATAAGATGAAGGCTCTTGCTAAAGGTGTTGGAGCTGATATGAGTAAATTACAGACTTGCCTTGATTCAAAGAAATATGATTCACAATTTGATAAAGAACAAAATGAAGGAAATGCTGCTGGAGTTCAAGGAACACCTGCATTCTTTGTAAATGGAAGATTAGTTTCTGGTGCTGTGCCTTATTCACAAATTAAAGCATTAATAGAACAGGAGTTAAACGCATAATGAAATTAATTGACTTAAAAGCAGGACAGGGAAAAGTTGATGTTGAAGTCGCTGTTAAGAGTGTGAATCCTCCTAGAACTTTCAATAAATTTGGAAAAGATATGAAAGTTGCTTCTGCTATAATTTCTGATGATTCTGGAGAGATGACATTAAGTTTGTGGAACGATGATGCTGATAAAGTTAAGGTAGGAGACAGGGTTAAAGTTACAAATGGTTATGTTTCTGAATTTAATGGTCAGAAGCAATTGTCTTCTGGAAAGTTTGGTAAGTTAGAAGTTGTTAATGGAAGTGAAAGTTCTTCTGAAGAAAAGAGTGAGAAGAAAGCACATAAGAAGAAACCTGTTGAATCTGAAGAAATGGAATTTTAATACCTAAATATTTTTAAATGAGTCTTTTTTAATATTTTTATGTTAGTTAGTCTTTTAGATGAGAACTTGTTATATGGGCGTCTTTCACAAAGTGAGTTTGCTGGTGAAGAAGGCGAAGGATGGAAGGTTCATGACAATTCACGTTTACAAAGTTCTTATGCTCCATTACCTGCTCCTCTAAATGCCCTCGATTTTACTCTTAGAAATGATCGCGGCTATTATTGTGCTGAAATAGAATTAGTTGCTAGAAATGCTGATATTTTTAAAGGGTTATCTAAATTATTGGCTAAAAATTGGGGGAAAAACTGGTTGGGATTGAATAAAAATGGTGTAGGATATATTAGTGGTAATGGTCAGAAAAACTTGATAAGTCTTAATGCTTATAATGGTGATGAAAGAGGAGAACCACATTATAGATATATAACCTTAGGAGATTCTGGAGCCATTCCTAGAAAATATGGTGATGAGAAACAATTTAATGATGATTTGGCTGCTTTTTCTCTTGTTGCAAATACATTTATTGAATCAGTGTATAGGCATAATAATATTTCTAATCCTCTTTTAGAAAAGCTTTCTTTATCTCTTGCTTTGAGATAAGTTTGACGTATCTTAAAAGACTACGAAATGTTTATAATCTATTGTCTGTGTTTGATGGTATGACATTTACTTTACCTAAATTACCTTACGCATATAATGCCCTTGAGCCAGTGATAGATACGAAGACAATGGAGATTCACCATACAAAGCATCATCAGACTTATGTGGATAAATTGAATCTTGCTCTTGAAAAGTATCCTGAATTACAAAAAAAGAAAGTTGAGGAACTTTTGAAAGATTTGAGTAAGATTCCTGAAGAAGCTAGAAATGCTGTAAGAAATCATGGTGGAGGACATTATAATCATAGTTTGTTCTGGGAACTAATGACTCCAAACATAAAAGATAGAGAAGCTAAAGGGAAAGTTGTTGAGGCTATAAATAAAGAGTTTGGAAGTTTTGATAAATTTAAGGAAGCTTTTAACAATGCAGGTCTAAATAGATTTGGAAGTGGATGGGCTTGGTTGGTTTCTCATAAGGGAAAACTTGAGATTTGCTCAACTGCAAATCAGGATTGTCCTATAAGTGAAGGAAAAATACCCTTACTCGGATTAGATGTATGGGAACATGCGTACTATCTCCGACATCAGTCAAATAGAAAAGCTTATGTTGAAAGCTTTTGGAATGTTGTTAATTGGAAGAAAGTTAATGAGTTGTATGGTAAGATTTAAGATTATCGATTCACAAATTCAATTTCCTCTTCGGAGAATTTAAGTTCTTTTTGTGTGGCTGGGTTTT